>JBGSUN010000236.1:0-6751 GCA_041753475.1 Planctomycetaceae bacterium
GCCCACACCCTGAGCGGCCAGCGCGACCGCCTCGCGTCGCACCCGCTCTAACTCCTGAGGACTTCCCTGTCGTCGCATGGCAGAACATCTAACGCTTCCCCGCGTCGACGTCTATATCATCCTGAGAGTCAATAAATCCCCCTTCTGGACTATCATCACGAATGAATTTCGGCTGATGGGTTCCCGGCAGGTATGCGCTCAGATGGTGTGGGTATCGCGCGTGATCGCTGTGTTGCTGACCTTGGGGATGACCATCCCCGGTTGGGCAATGCGCGATTGCTGCTGTGCCGGGAAGGCCGCTTCGGCTCCAACCGCATCTTGCTGCATCAAGCGGAACGCGACACCCGCTCCAGCGCTCCGGAAGTGCTGTGCGGCTCGGGCAAAAATCGCCGTGTCAGTGACCGCTCCGACGAGTGTGGCTTCGGGACACACCTGTCTCTGCTTGCTCACCAAGTCGTCCACTCCAGCGACGAATTCCGCCCGCCGAGTGGCAATGACGGAAGAATCGCAACCCGTTGTGTGGACCAGTCCGGTCTCCATGGAAATGGTGAGTGCGGCGCGATCGTGTGACACGATCACCACGACGTCCCCGCCGCCGTGGTCGGGATCCCGCCAGGCACTCTTGTGTCGCTGGTTGACTTGATCCACAGGCATTCTTGCACTGTGTGATCTTGCTTACCCCGCGTTGCCTCTCTCGTGTCAACGCAATCTCTGGTTCGTTCCGCTACAGCATCGCCACGATACGACCAATGTGGTCGCTTGGTTTTTGACGATGCCGTTCCCTGATGATTCTCCTCGAAAGGTCTCTCTCATGATGTTTCGCGTGTTGTGTCTCTCTGCTGCTGCGTTGATGGTCGGTGTGTTCGCTGTTGCCGAAGAAGCCAAGAAGGCTCCCGAACTGAAGTGCGTCGTCGCGGGAACCCCGGCGAAGGCTGACAAGACCGCCGACTACAAAGAAGGCAAAGTTCAGTTCTGCTGCGACAACTGCAAGGCCAAGTTCGCTGCCGATCCGAAGAAGTACGCTGTGGCGGCCAACCATCAACTGGTGCAGACCGAACAGGTCAAGCAGGAAAAGTGCCCGCTGTCGGGCGGCCCGCTCAATGCTGAGAAGACGGTGGAAGTCGGCGGCGTGAAGGTCACTTTCTGCTGCGAAAAATGCCAGGGCAAAGTCGCTGGTGAAAAGGACGCCGCCAAGCAGAAAGAGCTCGTCTTCAGCGACACCGCCTTCGACAAGGCGTTCAAGATCGTGAAGAAGTAGTCGATCACGAAACACACTTTGTGACCGATGACTTAGGAAGCCCAGGGATTGCGATCCCTGGGCTTCTTTTTTGGTATACTGTGAGAACATCGATGAGAAGAAATGCATGAGGAACCACGTGATGTCGCGCGCGCTCGGATTCACTCTCGGACTGTGCGTGATCCTCGGTTCGATCGCCTCCGCGCAGGACACCGGTCCCGACTTCAATCGCGATGTCCGGCCGATTCTGTCGCAGTACTGCTTCAAATGCCACGGCCCGGACGACGGGAAGCGAGAAGCCGGTCTGCGGCTCGATGTGCGGGAAGCCGTACTCCGCGCGACCGAAAGTGGCGCGACCGCCATCACCCCCGGAAAGCCGGATCAGAGTGAACTGCTGCGCCGGATTGAATCGTCCGAGACCGACATCGTCATGCCGCCGCCCGCCTCGAACATGACGCTCACTGCAGCCCAGAAGAAGACATTGCGGGAGTGGATCGCCGCCGGAGCCGACTACGCCCCACACTGGGCCTATGTCGCTCCCAAACCCGCGCCGTTGCCAACGGTGAAGCACTCCTCGTGGCCGAGGAACGAAATCGATCTGTTCGTTTTGTCACGGCTTGAAAAAGAAGGCCTGAAGCCCTCGCCGGAAGCCGATCGTTTCACGCTGATCCGTCGGTTAAGTCTCGACCTGCTCGGTGTGCCGCCCACGGTGGAAGAAGCCGATGCCTTCGCGCTGGACACCGATCCGGCGGCCTATGAACGACTGGTCGACCGGCTGCTCGCTTCCCCCCAGTACGGTGAACGCTGGGCTCGACGGTGGCTCGATCTGGCCCGGTACGCGGATACCAACGGCTATGAAAAGGACCGTGTCCGTTCGATGTGGCCGTATCGCAATTGGGTGATCAATGCCCTGAATGCGGACATGCCGTTTGATCGGTTCACCGTCGAACAATTGGCGGGGGATCTGTTACCGAACGCGACCACAGACCAGCGCGTGGCGACGGGGTTTCATCGCAACACGATGATTAACGAAGAAGGGGGCATTGACCCGCTGGAGTTCCGTTTTCATGCGATGACCGACCGCGTCGCCACGACGGGAGCGGTCTGGCTGGGCCTGACTGTCGGTTGTGCCCAGTGTCACACCCACAAGTACGATCCCCTCCGCCACACGGATTATTACAGCCTGATGGCGTTCCTCAACAACGCCGATGAACCGGAGATGGACGTCTGGACTGACGCACTGCGGGCCGAACGGAAACAGAAGGAAGCCGAGATCGCGGCACGGGAGGCCACGCTTCCCGAACGCTTTCCACCCAGCGATGAATGGAAGTGGGTCTCGCCGACGTTGGTCTCTGCGGAATCGACGCATCGCGCGGAGTTGAAACCGCAATCCGACGGAGCCCTCCTCGTCAGTGGCAACCCGTCGGAGACTGACACCTATATTATCAAGGTGACCAGTGATGGTTCGTCGATTGGCGCACTCCGCATCGAAGCGCTGACTGATCCGTCGTTGGGGATGAAGGGACCGGGCCGGACAGCGCATGGGAACTTTGTGCTTACCGAAGTTAAAGTGACGATGGTCGCGCCGAACGCCCCGGCTGTTTCCGTGAAGTTGGCCACTGCCACCGCGGACTTCGCACAAGATCAATTCCCCGCGGCGAATGTCCTCGACGGCCAACTCAAATCGGGCTGGGCGATCCACGGTCCGGGGGAATGGAACGTCAACCGCACGATGATCATTTCGTTTGCGGAAGCCCAGTCAGTCCCGGCCGGCACGCAGTGGATCATCACGCTCGACCAGCAATTTGGTTCCCATCACACGCTGGGAAAATTCCGGCTGTCACTGGGCCAACCGAGCAGCCCGTTGCCGGTCGAAGCGCGGCGGATCGAACATCGCCAGCAGAAATTCGCAGCGTGGCAGCAGGAGCAATCGGCGAAAGCCGTCGTCTGGACACCAGTGCGACCGACGCGCTGGCAGACGACGCTGCCCAAACTCGAACTGTTGGACGACGGCTCATTGTTGTCCTCGGGTGATCTGTCGAAGCGCGATGTCTATGAGTTAACGTTCGGCCCGGAACTCGCCACGGCGACCGCGATCCGGATTGAAGCCCTCCCCGATGACCGCCTGCCGAAACAGGGGCCGGGCCGGGTGTATTACGAGGGTCCGTTCGGCGACTTCTTCCTGAGTGAATTGGAACTCGACGCCGATGCGAGGCCCTTGTCGTTTGCCAACACAGCGCAGACATTTGCCAGCGGGGCTTCCACCGCCGCGATGGCGTTGGACAAGAACCCGCTGACCGGCTGGGCGATCAACGGCGGTCAAGGGAAGCCGCACGTTGCGGTGTTTACCTTGGGTGAAGCCGCTCCCCAGGCCACCGAGTACACGCTGCGGATGATCTTTGAGCGGTACTATGCCGCGGGGTTGGGCCGGTTTCGCATCTCGATGACCACCGACCCGAAAGCCAGGACGCCGACCGCGATGCTGGTGGATGTCGAAGCCCTGCTTGTTAAACCGAAGGAGCAGCGGACCGACGCCGAGAACGCCGCGCTGTTGATGGCGTTCTGCCGCGTGGCACCGGAACTGGCGGGCGAACGGGCGGCGATCGATGAGCTGCGCAAGAAGTTACCGTCGCCGCCGACGTCGCTGGTCTTCCAGGAACGCCCGGCGGACAACCCGCGTCCCCAACGGCTCTACAAGCGCGGCGAGTTCCTGCAA
This sequence comes from Planctomycetaceae bacterium, assembly GCA_041753475.1. GTDB lineage: Bacteria > Planctomycetota > Planctomycetia > Planctomycetales > Planctomycetaceae > DSVQ01. Next base: position 3,954 of record JBGSUN010000236.1, read on the forward strand.
CCGCAGCAAACCGTGACAGCGGGCGTGCCGAGTTTTCTGCATGATCTCCCTCCCGGGGCAGCGGCGAATCGACTCACGTTCGCGCAATGGTTGATGGATTCCCGCAACCCGCTGGTGGGACGGGTGACGGTCAATCGTCACTGGCAGGCGTTCTTCGGCCGCGGTCTGGTCCGCACGATGGAAGACTTCGGCTATCAAGGGGAATTGCCCACGCATCCGGAATTGCTCGATTGGCTGGCGCTCGAACTCTCCCGTCAGCAATGGTCGATCAAGGAACTCCATCGGCTCATCGTGACCAGTGCCACGTATCGGCAATCGTCCGCAGTGACACCGGAATTGCTGGCCCGCGATGCCCAGAACCGTTGGCTGGCCCGGGGACCCCGCAGCCGTTTGGAAGCCGAACTGGTGCGGGACGTGGTGCTGTCCACCTGCGGGTTGATGTCGACGAAGATGGGCGGACCGAGCGTCTTCCCGCCGCAACCGGCGAACATCAGCACCGAGGGGGCGTACGGACAACTCGCCTGGAATGCCAGTCCCGGCGAAGACCGTTACCGCCGCGGACTCTACACCTTTGCCAAGCGGACGGCTCCCTATGCGATGTTCACAACGTTCGATGCCCCCAGCGGAGAAGCGTGTCTGCCGCGTCGTGAAGTGTCGAACACACCGCTGCAAGCGCTGACGTTGCTCAACGATGCCGTGTTTGTGGAAGCCGCGCAGCAATTGGGGCGCGAATGGTCGCTGCGCTCCGGGTCGACGGAAGAACAAGTCTCGGCGCTGTTCCGCCAGTGTCTGACGCGCCCGCCGCGAGCGGAGGAAATCACCGCGCTGGTCTCGTTCTTCGAGCAGCAACAAAAAAAGTTCGCGGCCAACGAACCCGCAGCGAAACAACTCGCCGGTGCGGGTGACAGCAATGTCGCCAGCCGTGCCGCCTGGACTGCCACCGCGCGGGTGTTATTGAACCTCGACGAAATGATCGGCAAGGAATAACGATGAAAACGCACAGTCCGATGAGAACCCCACGCTCCTGCGGCCCAACGGGCCATCCGTTCTAATAGCCAGGGCCAACGGCCCTGGTAAAAGAGCGCAGACGACACAGAGGCCTGTAGGGCCGACCGTTTTCTTAATTCATGATGACGAACGAAGGGCCGGGCCGTTGGCCCTGACAATCCATATCGACGACGATTCCAGGGCCGTTGGCCCTGGCTATGGGAACGAATGGCCCGTTGGGCCGGAATACGAATCATGCCCCCCATCGGCAGTTTGAATCCTCACAGAATGCTTGCCGAAGTTACGTTTGAGGCCACAATATGTTGACCACTCCCCTCCACATCACCCGGCGGCATTTTTTTCAGGATTGCGGCGTCGGTGTCGGCAAGATGGCGCTGGCCTCGCTGCTGGCCAATCGGGCGATGACACCCACCGCGCACGCCGAGGAAGCAACCGCATCGCTGGTGTCGCAGCCGTCCCACTTCCCACCCAAAGCCAAGGCGGTCATTCATCTCTTCATGGCCGGAGCGCCGAGCCAGCTCGACTTGTTCGATTACAAACCGAAGCTGGTGGAATACGCCGGGCGGTCGATTCCCCCGGAAATCATCGGCGGGCAGCGTTACGCCTTCATCCGTTCTGACGCCGCGGCACTCGGGCCGGTGTTTCCGTTCGCCAAGCACGGTCAATGCGGCACGGAACTGGCCTCCGTGCTGCCGGAACTGGCGAAGATTGTCGATGACGTCTGCCTGGTGCGGTCGATCAAAACCGATCAGTTCAACCACGCCCCGGCACAGATCTTTTTCAACACCGGCTTCTCGCAACCGGGTCGGCCGAGCATCGGGTCATGGGTGACCTACGGCCTCGGGGCGGAGACCAACAATCTGCCGGCGTTCGTGGTGATGTCGACCGGAGCGGGGATTTCCGGCGGCGCGGCGAACTGGTCGAGTGGATTCCTGCCGACGACGCACACCGGTGTCCGCTTTCGCAATCAGGGGGACGCGATTCTCAACGTCAGCAGCCCGCCCGGCGTGGATGCCGCGCTGCAGCGCGAATCGCTGGACCTCGTCGGGGCACTTAATCGTCGCCATCTGGATGTGCAGGGCGACCCGGAAATCGCCACGCGGATTGCGTCGTATGAAATGGCCTACCGGTTGCAGACATCGGCTCCGGAGTTGATGGACCTGAAAAGCGAAACGAAGGAAACGCTCGAACTCTATGGAGCCGATCCCGACAAACCATCGTTCGCACGGGCGTGCTTGCTCGCCCGGCGGATGGTGGAGCGCGGGGTGCGGTTCATCAACATTTACAACGAAGGCTGGGACGCCCATTCCGATGTAAAGGGGAATCTCACGCGCAACTGCGGTCTCACCGACAAAGCCTCCGCGGCGCTGGTGATGGATCTCAAACGCCGCGGGTTGCTCGATGAAACGCTGGTCGTGTGGGGGGGCGAATTCGGCCGCACGCCGATGGTGGAAACGAACGTCGCGCTCGGCCGCAGTCTGGGCCGCGACCACCACCCGCAAGCCTACACGATGTGGTTCGCCGGCGGCGGTTTCAAAGCCGGTTACGCCCACGGCCAGACCGATGAACTCGGGTTCAATATCGTCGACGGGCTGGTGCATGTGCATGACGTGCAGGCGACGATTCTGCACACGCTCGGCCTCGATCACCTGCGGTTGACGTTCACGTCTCAGGGACGCCAATACCGTCTGACGGACATCCACGGCCGTGTGGCGACGGAATTGCTCGCATAAGATCAACCAGCCCGAAGCGCGAGCGCCGGGTCTCTTTCATCGAAGAAACCCGGCGCT
>JBGSUN010000237.1:0-133761 GCA_041753475.1 Planctomycetaceae bacterium
GCCGGTGTCGTCCGAAGAACCGGTGGCTAGCGCCACGCCGCTCGAATGCGTCAGCGCGTTCTGCCAAAGCGAGCACCCCGGCTGCCAGGAAGCAGCCGGGGTGCGGCTTTTCGATTCACCACGCGAACGTGCCATCATCCCCCGGCGGCGTCATCAACAACGACGTGTCTTCCGGTTGCACCTGCAGCGCTTCGAGACACGCGGCTCCGAGGGCGAACGCACGGTCATCATGCGCGCCGGGTTCGGGACGATGATCGATCCGCACCCGGCCGCCGGAGATGCTACGCAGAATGAGCGCGGCCAGTTCGGTTTCCAAATCATCGCGCTCGGCGACCTCTGGCAATTGCCCGCAACCCGGATACCACCGCACGCGCTGATGCAGCAGCAGATTCCGCAGCGTCATCGCCAAGGCGTGATTGCCGCGACCACCGGCGAAGTCGAACCTTCGCAGCGGAAAGCGTGCGGAATAACGCTGCAACACGCTCAGCAATTGATACTCATCGAGCACGAACTGCACGCCGGGAAAATCGCGGGCGATGCGGGTGATCCACTCTTCGACCCAGGCGACGAGGACCGGTTGCCCCGGCCGCGGCACGGCGACATCCATGCGATCGACGACGATCACGTCCCCTTCCGCATGCACCACCACGCCCACCGTACGGTCATGTTTCTCCGCGTAATCCACTGCGGCGAAGTAATTTCTTCCCCACGTTCCGCGTGTCTGTTCGACCCGCTGTGGATCACAACACGCTTCGGCTTCGGTCAGTGTGACGAACTCGCCGTCCGAGTGTTGCCAGACGTTCTCCCACAACCGGGCATACACCCCCGGCGGCAACAACCGACGTTGCTCTTCCAGCGATTCCGGCGTAATCCACGGCGCTTGCGGTCCCACCAGTGACGAGAAATGCCACGCCGAGGAGGACCGTGCCGCTTCCCGCACATTCCATTGCCAGCCGGTCCCCACCCCGGCGTTCGTCAGCACGGCGAGCACACACAACGGCTTCTTCGCCGCGGAGGAACAGAGCGAGTACCACAAATCGGGCTTCGACCAATGACACAGTTCATCGCAAATGACAAAGTCCGGCAGTTGTCCCCAGGAACTGTTGACGTCCGAGGAAATGACGGTCAATCGGCTGTCGGTTCGGGAGTTCCGAATGAGGTGTTGCTGCACGATGAGATCGGGATGCAGCTCCGGATGTCGGCGGACATGATCGGCGAGCGCCGCGTGCAGCAACTGGGCCTGGTCCTGATCCGCCGCGGCCGCAAGTCCCCGCACGGTGTCCCGCGCATGTTGCAGAATCCACGCACACTGAATCGCCATGTCGGTCGTCTTGGAATGCCCCCGTGGCCGTTCGATGTACGCACGACGGATGATCGCCCCAGTTCTTGTTGATCCGGCCTTGTGTGCCACTGGCTCTGCCAGTGTCTTCTCTTCGGATTGACGAGCGGCATGAACCAATGGAAGAGCACTGGCAGAGCCAGTGGCACACGGAAGACGGCCGGCCAACGTGAGCCAAGCATCATCAAGGGCCGTGAAGTCCGCGATCTGCCACGGTTGCAGTGGTGATGCGGTACCGTCAGCGGTCGTCATCCGCAAGGCCGCCCGGTATGCCGCCGGATGTCGCGCTGCTGCTCGTTGATAGCAGGCACGCTGCAATCGCATCCGGGAGAGCAACGCCTGTCGCGCGGGCCCGGTCAACCAACTCGGCGTCGGAGAGTTCGGTAAGATCATCATCCTTCTCCGTCGGCGTCGTGTTCGATCCGGTAAATGGCGGCATGGTTCGCAGCCAGTATTGCTGAGCCGTCTTGTCCCCCTTCATCGCCCGTTGGTACAACGCCGCGAGGACGTTGTGACTCAGCGTGCGGAAGAGGTGCTCCATCGCGATCGCAAACTGCGGGTCACGATCAAGCGTGGTCCAGAATCGCCGCAGTGACAGGCCCAGTTCGCGACACGCCAGTTGCGGACTCGCCCCTTTCACCAGATACGACCAGACCTGTTGCTGTTCGTCTTCGGACATCAAACGCAAGTCCGGCACGCCGCTGATGTCGGGATCAACCGGCGGGGTTGATGCGGCCCGCGCGGTTGTCGAAGACGTAGTAGACCGGCTCCGCGTAACGGCTTTTTTCGTGGGTTTCCGCCGAGACGAGCCGGCGGCGTCCTTGCTGGTCACGGCGACCTCCATAAATCGCCGAGTGCCCCCGGCGCGAACGTTGCTCTTTCGTTTTCGTCACGCCGACACGGACAAACCCCGCCCGCTCAAAGAACGGGTTGAGATGTCCCATCTCCGCGAGTGCTTCGATCCACGGCCAGGGACACGCCCGGCAACTTTCATTCACAAACCACGCCGCCAGTCCTGCACCGCGATATGTCGGATGCAACACCACGCGGGACAACGACACCAACTGGCGATTGAGGGCCTGCATCTTCACCCGCGATCGTTGGCCACTCAGCCCGAAGTATTTCGATCGTTGCGACAACGCCATGGGTGGCGAGGTGAAGACGCAGATGCCGGCGGGTTGTTCGTCATGCCACAGCACTGTCACGAAGCGCACGAACCCGAGGTGATGACTGCGGTAGTGCCAGCGAGCAAAGTACGGCCAGTCGGCTGCGGAACCCGTCGAGATCCACAACCGCTCGGCGAAGCTGATTCGTTTTTTTTTACGTCCGGCCGGGTGATCTCCGCCGGGCCGTCCAACCGGCACTCGACGAACACGTCCGGTTGCAGGTCCTCACGAATGTCCGCATGCGTCGTCGCCAGCAGGCACCCGATGCCGAGGCGTTTCGTCACCTTCCGCAGATTGAACGCAATCACTTTCGCCAGGGGACGGTCCAGGGCCGCAGTGAATTCATCGGCGACAATCCACCGCGGTTTCTGCGACAGTGCGAGCGCCAACCGGAAGCGATAGCGCTGCCCGTCGCTCAATTCCGCGGGTGTCCGCAACAGAAGCTGTGCTTCACCGAGACCGCATGCCGCGAGGAGCGACAGCGATTCACTCGTCGACGTCGGCAGTGCATCGACGAGAATCGTGGTACCGAGTTCGAGCGCGTCGATGTTGAGCACGCCGTCCAGTTGTGAAGCCGCCGCGCGCATCAGGCTCGATTTGCCCGATCCCGATGCGCCGTTGAACAACACGAGATCACCCGGTTGCATCGGCAGTTCGAGATGGTCCGCCAGCACCTTGCGGCCGACCTCGAAGCCCACACCGAAGTGGTCCATCACGACCGACGCATTCGCCGACGGGGTCTTGGGAAGAAACTCGTAGTTCACATTGATGATCATGAAAAAACTCCAGAAGAGGTGAGCCGCGAAAAGGCGCAAGAGAACGCAAAAGAAGAGAAGAGTTTTAGCCACAAGAGGCACAGAAGACACAAAAGAGGGAGAAAGGAAGATCAGGAAGCCCAGCCATTGCCATGGCTGGGAAGCTTTTTAGAAACTCGTTCCCACGCTCTGCGTGGGAATGCCTGACCACGACGCTCTGCGTCGCACGAGCGCTTCATCAAGTCTCTGAAGACGACGCGGAGCGTCTCGGCCGTATGTTCCCACGCAGAGCGTGGGAACAAGTTGCCATTCTCGATGTGATCTTCTCTGATGATATTTCTGCTCTCATCGCATTTCCCCTTTTGTGTCTTCTGTGCCTCTTGTGGCTAAAATCTTTCTTTTCTCCCCGCCTTTCCCTTTTGCGTCCTCTTGCGCCTTTTCGCGGCGAAACATTTTCATTCCTGTGGCAAACGAATATGCGGGCGGATGGTGGGATGCTGGTGCAGCAGGTCGTCGATGTCGGGGCGGATGGTGTCCCACTGGGCGGGATCGATTTCGAGGATCACGCGGACCATCGGCGTCGTTTCCGGTTCGTCCACATCGTTGGGATCATCAACGGGTGACATCAATAGTTCGCGCAGATCGCTTTCATCGAACCCGGTCAGCGTGACATCGAACTCGGGCAGGCTGTCGAGTTCGCTCAACAGGTCCTGCAACTTCTCGGTGTCCCAGTCTCCCGCAAGGTTCTCATTGTTGAGCGCGACATTCAGCGCCTTTTCCCGCTCCAGCGGCAACTCGACGACAACGCATTCGATACTCGTCACGCCACGCGCCTTGAGAATTTCGAGGCGTTGGTGTCCGCCGACAATGTGACCCGTCGTGCGGTTCCACACGATCGGCTGCACGAGATCAAATTCTGCGAGTGACCGCGCCAGCCGTTCATACGCCGGCATCCCCGGTCGCAAAGAAACACGCGGGTTGTACGGGGCAGGTTTGAGATCGGTGAGGGGGAGAGTTTTGATATGCATGGGGTTGGTCCGTTGTGAATGGTCCGTTGTCAGTTGTGAAGAGGATTGATCGCTCGGTGTTGATCCCGGAGGGATCGCAGACGGTAGCCGGTGGTCGAAGCGCAGCGCAGACCACTGGAGAGGAGCACGCGCGGATGCGGTTCCTTCTCCCCCGTCCGCGGGGGGAGAAGGTGGCCGAAGGCCGGATGAGGGGGCCGAGCGCTTCAAAACGCTCGCTTCTTTTCAATACGCCCCCTCCCCCTAACCCTCTCCCCCGCAGACGGGGGAGAGGGGACCGGAGTGTCTTCGCTGCCGTGAATCCACCCCTCAAACCACGACATCCTGCAATGCCGCGTGACTATCTTCCGTCAGCGCGTCGTTCTCATCGACCGGTGAATTATGACTTGGCGGCTGAAATCGCGACCGCAACTCGCGTTTCACAATCTGCAAACAGCGCGACACATGCCCCGGCGGGTGACCGAATGCATGCCCGATCTTTTCGACCGACATCCCCGCCGTGGTGTGCAGCGCGAACATCGCCAGAAACTTCCAGCACCGCGGGTCTTCCTGGGCATAATGCTCCCGCACGGTCTCCCAGAACGCATCCCCATTCACCCGCGGTAGCACGATGCGGTCTGAACCTCTTTGATTGATGATCGACATCGATAGCACTCCTCGTAATGCGAAGAGAGTTCGCCGCGAAAAGTCGCAGAAGGACGGAAAAGAAGAGAAGACGTTTCTGCCACAGAAGGCACAAAGGCCACAAAAGGGGAAGAAAACCAAGAAGCCCAGCCATCGCCATGGCTGGGTTGTTCTCTTCCCCTCTTTTTTGTGTCTTCTGTGCCTCCTGTGGCAAAAACTCATCCTCTTTGCGTCTCCATGCGCCTTTTCGCGGCCACCCTCTTCCTCTGTGACAGCGGCGACGCCCACTCTGACTCTGGTACAATCACCGCGCGAAGAGAGATTCCGTCCGTTTCACCGATTTTGTTTTCAAACATGACTGACGCCGTTGCGCCGTTGGATCGTTATTCGCGCCAGGTTCGTTTCGCCGGGATCGGACCGAAAGGCCAAGCCGCGCTGGGACAGAGTCGCGCACTCCTGTGTGGCTGCGGCGCTTTGGGGACCGTCATTGCGGAAACGCTGGTCCGCGCTGGAGTGGGGTTCCTGCGGATCATTGATCGCGATTTCGTCGAAACCTCGAACCTGCAACGACAGGTGTTGTTCGATGAGCGCGATGTCGCCGAGCAGTTGCCCAAAGCGGAAGCCGCCGCACGGAAGCTGCGGCTGATCAACAGCACGGTGACCATCGAGCCGATCGTCGCCGATGTGAATCACCGCAATCTGCGCGAATGGCTGACCGATGTCGATGTGATTCTCGACGGGACCGATAACTTCGAGACGCGGTTTTTGCTGAATGATGAGTCGCTCGAAACCGGGGTGCCGTGGATTTACGGCGGGTGCACCGGCAGCCACGGGCAATCGATGACGATTCTGCCCGGCGAAAGCGCGTGCCTGCGGTGCATCATGGACGCCCCACCTCCCGCCGGGGCCACCGAAACGTGTGATACCGCGGGAGTCATCGGCCCGGCGATTCAAGTCGTGGCATCGCTGCAATCGGTCGCCGCGCTGAAGCTGTTGTCAGGACAGAAGCAGCTCATTGCCCCGGTGCTCACCATCGTCGATGTGTGGGAGGGAACGCATCGCACCATGAAACTCGCGGGCCTGCACGAACGGGGTGATTGTCCCGCCTGCGGCCACGGTGAACGGCGCTGGTTGACGGGGAGCGATGTCTCCACGACGACGGTTTTGTGCGGCCGCAATTCGGTGCAGGTGTCCCCGGCGACAAGTGCCGCGCTCGATCTCACACGGCTGGCGGAATCACTGCAAACCGTCGGCAGCGTGACCCGGAATCCGTTTCTGCTGCGCGTCCAGTTGCACGAACCCGCGCTGCAACTCACCGTCTTCCGTGACGGCCGGGCGATTGTGCAGGGCACCGAAGACCCGGCGGTGGCACGGACGATTTATGCCCGGTATCTCGGCGGGTGAAGGGCGATTGGCAATTAGAAATTAGGAAATGAAAATTGCAAATTGAGGAAGAGTGTGCCACGGCCGTGTCGGCCGTGCGATGGAGCAGAGCGTGTTGCCAAGTCACACGGCCGACACGGCCGTGGCACACATGAAACCGCTGACGTAATTGACGCACCCACCCTCCGTCACTTTGCAATTTTCATTTCCTAATTTCTAATTGCCAATCTCCTCCCCTTCCCATAAAGCCGACCAACGCGATGTTGCCTCTGCAATTGCCCACGATTCAGAACTGGAGTTGTCACAACTGCGGCGGGTGTTGCACGCAGCATCTGATTGAAGTCACGGAAGAGGAACGGCAGCGCATCCTCGGCCAGAAGTGGACCCCGGCCGACGGCATCCCGGCGGGGCAACCCGTGCTGGAATGGCATGCCGGGCCGCCGTGGAAGAAGCGGTATCGGCTGGCGCACCGTGCGAACGGGGCGTGCGTCTTTCTCGATGACAACAAACTCTGCCGGATTCATGCGAAGTTCGGCGAGGCGGCGAAACCGTTGGCGTGCCGGATCTATCCGTATGCGTTTCATCCCCAGGGCAAAGCGGTCACCGTGAGCCTGCGGTACAGTTGCCCGTCGGTGGTGAAGAATCTGGGGCGACCGCTGCCGCAGCAGATGTCGGACTTACGGATCATCGAAAACCTGGTGGTGCCAGAGGGGGTGGAGCGCATCGCCCCGCCGGCGTTGTCGCCGGGATCGCGGGTGGACTGGCCGGTGTTTCGGCGGTTCGTGCTCAATCTCGATCAGATTCTCGCCGAGACGCAGACGCCATTCGTGGTCCGGCTGATTCAGGCGCTGGCGTGGACGAACCTCGTTCAGCAGGCGCGGTTTGATGGATTGTCCGATCAGAAGCTGCACGAGTTTCTGCAACTCGTGACCGCGGCGGTGCATGTGGAGTTCGCGAAGTTGCCGGAACCGATGGCGGAACCGTCGCGCGTGGGGCGACTCTATTTTCGTCTCGCCGCGGCGCAGTATGCCCGGAAGGACACGGTCGCCGATTTGAAAGGCGGGTGGTCAGCCCGGTGGAAATTGCTGCGGGCCGTCCTGCGGTTTTCCAAGGGACAGGGGCTGGTGCCGCCATTGCAATCCGGGTTTGAACCGGTGCCGTTTGCGGACCTCGAAGCACCGTGCGGGCCGTTGTCACCGGAGGCCGATGAGTTGCTCACACGCTATCTACGGGTGAAAGTGCAGGGGCTGCATTTCTGCGGCCGGGCGTTTTATGACGTGCCGTTTGCCGAGGGGTTTGCGAGCCTCGCGCTCATCATCCCGGTGACGTTGTGGCTCGCGCGGTGGCGGGCTCGATCACAGCAGCGCACGGCGTGGACGCTGGACGATCTGCAATTCGCGCTGACCGTCTCCGATCATCACCACGGGTTCTCCCCGGCGTTCGGCCAATCCGCATCGCGCCGCCGGATGCGGTATCTCACCACCAGCGGCGATCTCACCCGGTTGTGTGTCTGGTACGCGCAGTGAGATACGGTTTGCCACGAAAAGGCGCAAAGGAACGCAAAAGGAAAGGCGAGGAAGGGAAAGAGATTTTGCCACAAGAGGCACAGAAGACACAAAAGGGGAGGGAGGAAACAACCCAGCCATGGCAATGGATGGGCTTCTTGGTCTTCATTCCCTTTTGTGACCTTTGTGCTTCTTGTGGCGAAAAACTCTTCTCTCTTCTTTTGCGTTCTCTAGAGCCGTTTCGCGGCGAAAACTCCGCTCTTAAAAGAGCGGATAAATGAATGGGGCGATCGCGGAACTGCTCAGGAGCACCAGCACGCCGACGAGGCCGAGCACAACAATAATCGGCAGCAGCCACCACTTTTTGTTGTACTTGAGAAAGTCCCACAACTCGGCGATGAGGCCGGGGGATTGTTCTTCGGCTTGCTGCGAGAACGAATTGTCGCTGGGCTTGTTCATAACCAAGTCTCAACTGTAGGGTGGGCTGTGCCCACCAATTTCACATGGTGGGCACAAGCCCACCCTACTTTAGAACTGGCGGAAATACCGGGCGTTGTCCGGTGTCGGCGGGCGGACCTGCCAGTACGTTTTTGCGGCGGGATCGAAGCGCCGGTCCATCGGATCGCGACCAGACATCCGCATAATCAACCCGATGGGCGTGATCACCAGATAATAGACCGCGGCGATGATCGTGTGCGACACCACCCAGCCGATCGGAAAGACGGCGATCATCCAGCCAACGTAAATCCAACGGATCGCGGCCGGGGCGATGACGCCGACGATGCCGACAACCACCGAAATCGCGACGATCCAACCGGCAATCGTGGTCGATCCCGTCCTTCGCCACACACTCCAGGCGATGAACGCGAAAAACAACACCTGCAACGCCGCGAAAATTCGCAGGTCTTTGCGGGACGGGTTCCAGGGGATGGAGACGAGTGACATGAGTAGGGACTAGCGAATAGGGAGTAGGGAATAGCCAGAGGAAATGCGGGAGTGTGACAGCGTCTGACCAGATGTTGTCTTGTCTGGCGATTCGCTATTCCCTACTCGCTACTCCCTCTCAATCGAGCTTAAACTTCGCCAAATACTTCGCCACTTCATCGGGTGACATTGCGGGTTGATCTTCTTTTTTCATCACGAATCGGTCGAGGACAAGAATGTCCATGTTACACGCGAGGAAGCAGCGGTAGGCGTCTTCCGGCGTGCAGACGATTGGTTCGCCACGGACGTTGAAGCTGGTGTTGATGACCACCGGCGAACCGGTCTGCTGCTCGAACGCTTTGATCAGCTTGTAGTATCGCGGGTTACGCTGGGCATCAACCGATTGCACGCGGGCGGAGTAGTCCACATGCGTGATCGCCGGCAGGTGCGACCGCACGGTTTTCAGTTTCTCGATGCCGAAGAGCTTTCGTTCGTCAGTCGTCATTTCCCGGCGTTTTTCGGACCGCACCGGCGCGACGAGCAACATGTACGGACTCGGAATCCCTTCCGCCATGTCGAAGTGTTCGTGGGTCCGTTCCGCCAGCACCGACGGGGCGAACGGGCGGAACGATTCGCGGAATTTGGTTTTGAGGTTCATCGTCGATTGCATCGCGGCGCTGCGGGCATCGCCGATGATGCTGCGACCGCCGAGCGCGCGGGGACCGAACTCCATCCGGCCTTGCACCCAGCCGATGACCTTTTCACTGGCGATCATCTGCGCGACGTGATCGCACAACGTGTCGTCATCGGTGAAGTGCTGATATTTCGCCCCGACGCGATCGAGGTACGCTTTGACTTCGCTTTCCACCGGAGCCGGGCCGAGCAACGATCCGTGCTGGAAGTCCGTGCCGTTGTTCGACGCCCCGCGGGGTTTGTCGAGAAGTTGATACCAGCAGAACAACGCGGCTCCAAGCGCACCCCCGGCGTCACCGGCGGCGGGTTGAATCCAGATCGAATCGAATGGACCTTCCCGCAGGATCTTGCCGTTCGCCACACAGTTCAGCGCGACACCCCCGGCGAGGCAGAGATTCTTCTGACCGGTTTCCGCGTGAATGTGCCGGGTCATTTTGAGCAGGATTTCTTCGGTCACCACCTGCACCGAGGCGGCGAGATCCATCTCACGCTGGGTCAACGGCGATTCCGGCTGCCGGGGCGGACCGCCGAACAATTCATCAAACCGCCGGGACGTCATTGTCAGACCCTGGCAGTAATTGAAATAATCCATGTTGAGTCGAAACGAACCATCCGGCTTGATGTCGATCAGCTTGTCACGGATCAGATCGACATATTTCGGGTCGCCATACGGCGCGAGGCCCATCAGCTTGTATTCGCCCGAGTTGACTTTGAACCCGGTGAAATACGTAAAGGCCGTGTACAACATCCCCGGCGAATGCGGGAAGCGCAACTCATGCGTGAGTTTGAGCCGGTTTCCCTCACCGACGCCGTACGTCGCCGTCGCCCACTCACCAACACCGTCCACCGTCAACACCGCGGCCGATTCATACGGCGACGGGAAGAACGCGCTCGCTGCATGGGATTCGTGATGTTCGAGGTACACATACCGGCGTTTGTACTGATGATTCAGCCCGCGGTTGAGTTCCCGTTTGAGGAACAGTTTCTGCTTCAACCAGATGGGCAACGCCGCCATGAACGATTGCAGCCCGGCGGGCGCGTACGACAGATACGTCTCCAGCAGCCGCTCGAATTTCAGCAGCGGTTTTTCGTAGAAGCAGACGAAATCCAAGTCGGCGGGCGTGAGTTTCGCCTCGGCCAGACAGTATTCAATCGCCTTGGACGGGAACGCGGCGTCGTGCTTGATCCGCGTGAAGCGTTCTTCCTGCGCAGCGGCGACAATCTCCCCGTCCACCACCAGAGCGGCGGCGGAGTCATGATAGAATGCGGAAATGCCGAGAATCGCCGTCATGTTCGTCCGTTGACCCCAAGTGACGTCCCTGTCACCGACAGAGTAGCGGACGCCGCGAATTGAGTGAAGACCGACCTTCCATGAATCCCCCCGGTTCTCCGAAACCCCCGGTTTTGCGTCGGCGATCCTCTTGGCGGATTCGTGGTCTCGCCGTGCTGCTGTCGATTGTCATGGCGTTCCTGCTGGCGGAGGGAACGATGCGGATCATCGGCCTCGATTTCGCTTCACCGTATCGTCCGGACATCCATTGCGGATCGCGGCTCACCCCCCATGCCGGGTTCTGGAACCTGTCTGAAGGGCGAGTGTATGTGACGACGAACAGCGCGGGGTTTCGGGACCGGGAGCACACCGTCAAAAAACCGGCGGGGACATTCCGCATCGCCGTGCTGGGGGATTCCTTTTCCGAAGCAGCGCAAGTGAAACGGGAAGACGCATTCTGGTCGGTCATGGAGCGCGAGTTATCGAAGTGTGATCGCTTTCAGAACCGCGTTGTCGAAGTGCTGAACTTCGGCATCTCCGGTTATGGGACCGCGCAGGAATTGCAGATGCTGCGGCACAATGTCTGGCAGTATGAACCCGACATCGTGCTGCTGGCGTTTCTGCCCGGTAACGATGTCCGCAACAATTCGCGCGAACTCGAAACTGACCGCGGACGTCCGTTTTTTGATCTCGTCGACGGACAACTTGTCCTGGATGAATCGTTCCGCGATGCCCCGGAGGCGGTGCGCTTTCGGGAATCGACGTCCATTCGGATCAAGGACTTTCTGCTGCGGAATGTGCGCGTTTTATCGGCGGTGTATCGCGCGAAAGAAAATCTGAGAGCCCGTTGGCAACCGACAGCGATTTCCTCAGGAGAAGCGGGACTGGATCACTTCGTCTTTGTTCCGCCGCGTGATGAAATCTGGCAACGCGCCTGGACAATCACGGAAGGGATCATCGCCCTGATGCACGAGGAAGTCCGTGCGCACAAGGCAAAATTCGTTGTCGTGGAACTCAACAACGCCGTGCAGGTTCATCCCAATCCGGCGTTCATTGCGAACGCCGCGAAAGAACTCGGCGGCAACGATGTCGAAGAACCCGATCGGCGGTTGCGACGATTGTCCGAAGTCCGTGGCTTCGACTTCGTGTCCCTCACGGAGCCGATGCGGTCCACGGCTCAACGTGAGAAAATCTACTTCCACGGTTTCGCGAACACTTCCCCCGGTAGCGGTCATTGGAACGAACAAGGCCACGCCATCGCCGGGAGACTGATTGCGGAAGCGCTGTGTCGCACCCTCCCCTGAAGTTCAGGGATTCCGATCCCTGGGTCTCTTCAACTTCAGATGGTATCGTGTCCGCGTTGTGACCCACAATCAAATCGTGTCCCCGAGTGTCAGGCCCATCTCGTGAGTCTCGAACCGTTACCCGTGGCATCCTCGGTCCCCGTGTTTGATTGTCACGTGCTGCTGACCAAACCGGTGACTCCCGGAGAGCGCTGGCGCGCGCGTTGTGCGCGTGCGCCACACATCGTGGCGGAAGGTGCCACCGAGCGCGACACGCTGATGGCGATCGTCGCGCGGTTCAAATTCTTCGTCCACGAACATCACGTTCGCAAAGAACCGATCCCCTGGACCGATCCCGCCGCGACACCGGAGGCGAGTGAAGTCGAACGCTTCATTCCCATCCACTTGTGACAAAAGTGTCGAGTGTGTTGGGCCGATGGTTCGCCTCCCGGCTGCTTCTTCGCAGCCGGGAGGCTTGTGTTTGGCAGCGCGTCTTGCCAATTCAGCAGCCCGGCTGCCGGGAAGCAGCCGGGCTGCGAGTTACTCAGAGACTCCGCGGTACAACGCCAGCGCCCGCTCTTTCTGATCGGCGTGATTCACGATTGGTTCTGGATAGGACACCTTCGCGCCGGTGCAGTGCGGGTCGTGAATCTGCTTCGCGGAGCAGGTCCGTAGCTCCGGCACATACCGGCGGATGTATTCGCCTTGCGGGTCGAACTTTTCGCTTTGCAGTTTCGGATTGAAGATGCGGAAATAGGGTTGCGGATCGCAGCCGGTGCTCGCGGCCCATTGCCAGCCGCCGTTGTTGGGAGCGAGGTCGCCGTCGAGCAACTGTTCCATGAAGTACCGTTCCCCCCACCGCCAGTCGATGAGCAAGTCTTTCGTGAGAAATGACGCCACGATCATCCGCACGCGGTTGTGCATCCATCCCGTGGTGGCAAGTTGCCGCATGCCGGCGTCGACGATCGGATAACCCGTTTCACCCCGTTTCCAGGCGTCGAACCAGTCCTCGCGATTCTCCCAGACGAGTTCCCGATACCGCGGTAGAAATGCGGCGTTCTCGACATCCGCCCGGTGATAGAGAATGTGATAGTAGAACTCGCGCCAGGCGATCTCCTTGAGGAACGTCGTCGGTCCATCCTTGCGACTGAGGTCCACCCCCGCCCCCTGCATTTCGGCGAGAATTTGCCCAGATGTCAGCGAGCCATTCTTCAGATAGATCGAAAGCTGTGAAGTCCCATCGACCGCCGGTAAATCACGACGTTCGTGATACGCTTTTACTGCGGATTTCAGAAATGTTCGCAGCCGTTCCAGCGCGACGGCGCTTCCCGCGGGGGGTATCGGCACCGTCACACGCTGGTTGTTTTCCGCAGCGTAGTGCTCGAGTTGATCGGTCAGCGGGACACCCTCCGTGAACAACTGTGGCCACGTCTGATGAAACAGCGCCGCATCGGCAGGACCTTTCTTGCGCTGATCGAATGACGCCAACCCCTTCGCTTGTGTCTTGATCCGTTGCTGAATCTCCGGCGTTGGCAACTGCGCGAACCAGCGTTTCGAGAACGGCGTGTAGATCTGATAAAACTGCCCCGGCTTGCCATCGCGCAGAATCTCTTCCGGTTCGATCAACAGATGATCGCGCTCGTGGTGGACCTCGACGCCGAACGTCAACGGGATCCACTGTTCGAGATCGGCATCGCGCTGGCGGGCGAACGGTTCGTAATCCCGGTTGAACGAAACCGCCGTTGGTTTCGGCAACGCGGCATTGTCGAGTACGGCCATCAACTTCGACCAACCGTCGCGCGGGCCGACATCCAGGACGAGCAGATCGCTACCAAGCGACCGCAGTTCGTCACGCAGAGATCGCAGCGTGTTCAGAAAGAATGCGAATCTGTTCGGCGAAAAGTCCGGGCGGGCCAGGAATTTTGCATCAAACGTGAACAACCCGAGCACACGGCCCTGGTGCTGCTTCCAGTTCCACTGCAACGCTGGATTGCCCGCCACGCGCAAATCACGTCGAAACCAGTGCACCCCATACGGACTCGCGGTCATTCACCATCCCCTGTTGCTCATCGGTCTCGAAAGCAGAATCCGCTTTCAATCGTTGCTGCCGCATGGGATGATAGGACCGTGGTCGAAAACGGACGAGGGTGCCGGTAATGAGTTCCGTCGATTTGCCGCTGGAAATGCGCGCGGTCTTGCAGACCGTGGGGTGGCGGCGTTGGACGCAGAACTGGCTGATCAGTAACGCCACCGTTGTCGCCGGAGCGCTGCTGACGGTTCTCCTGTGGCTGTGGGCCGATGCGTTTTTCAACTTGCCGGCCACCGTGCGTGCGGCGGGACAATGGGTCGCCGTGGCCGTGGTGGTGATGCTCGCCGGGCGGATGTTCCGTCGGGCCATGCAGCAGCGCATGGATGATTCGGGACTGGCACGGACGATTGACCAGGCGTATCCCGAATTGCAGGAACGATTCTCCACGTGTCGTGATCTGCTGCAGCAACCCATTCCCACCACGCGCATGGGGAGATGGTTCCGTGGGCAATTGCAACGGGAAACACTGCCTCAACTGAGAGCGATTGACCCAGTCCGGGTGGTCTCCGATCGTGAAGCCCTGTTCGCCATCGGGATCATGTTGGGAATCGTGTTGGTGGGATTCGCTCCGTTGGGATGGTGGGGTGAAGGTTACATCCATCTGGGAGCGCGTTGGTGGAATCCCACTGCGAACCTCGGCTGGGGACGCTTTGCGGGCATCACCATCACCCCGCGCGATGGCTTTGCTGTCCGGGATCGCGATTTCACCATCACGGCGACCTACAAACTGTACCGAACCGGAGGCGATACCCAGCCGCCGCTCACGGTCCATTGGCGAACACTGGGGGATCGCACCTGGGAAGAACGGCCACTGTTAGCACGCGCGGCTGGCGACTACGACGGCATCATTCCGCATGTCCCGCGGGATATCGAGTGGTATGTCAGCGGCCCGGCAGTCGAATCGCCCCGTGCGATCACGCGCGTGGTCGATCCGCCGGAAGTGGTCGCGCTCACGGCGGCAATCGATCCCCCGGGTTACACCGGTCAGCCATCGCGGCAAACCTCGGTGGTAGGTGATCTCGTGGTCCTTGCCGACAGCCGTGTGCGGTTGTCGATGGCATGGAATCAACCGCTGCAACAGGCCGAACTCCTCTGGCCGAACAATCATCGTCCTGATGAGCTTTCCTCGCACAGCATCACGCTCCAAGACGGAGGCACCCGCGGAACCGTGGACGTCGTGGCAACGAAGTCCGGGCCGTTTTCCCTGCGATTGACGACGCCGCAAGGCTTGGTCATTGATGAATCGCCACGGTCGCTCTCGGTGCGGCCCGATCAAAAGCCCGTCGTCAAACTGGATGGTCCCACATCACTCGCGCTCCGGCCGGATGAGCGTCATGAAATCGCGGCCCATGCGGTTGACGACTACGGTCTGACTGCCGCTGAGCTGCACATCGAAATTGCCGACCGTACGTTGGAACCGATCCCGTTGCGGTTGCCCGCCGGTCGGGTGACCGCAGCGGACGTGGCAACGACGATCGATTTGTTGCCGTTGAAGCTGGCACCGGGTTCGTCCGTTCTGCTGCGGGTTCGTGTGCTGGATAATCGTGAACAGCCCGGCCCGCAGGAAGGCTGGTCGGTGCCACAGGTGATTGTCATCAGTCCGTCAGCGATTTCGGATGCCGAACGTCGACTCGCGGACAACACCCGGCAATCGCGCAACGAACTGGGGGCGCTCATCAAGGAACTCGAAGAAGAACGGGCCACCCTGCGCGACATCCATCAGAAGACCGCGGCGGCAACCGTGCGCCAGAAGCAGGCCGAACAAACCGAACGATTAAAAGAGATCGCCACAGCCCATGCGGATTTGCAACAGCGTGTGTCGGACTTTGCCGCCATGCTTCCCGATGACGAACCAGGGGAAGCGCTCCGGCAGCAAACGGAAGCTGTCGTCAACGGTCCGTTGGAATCCGCCGCGGAACGTCTCGAAGCCACGCCGAAGCTGGAACCGCGCGATCAGATTCCGACGTTGAGCAAAGCCCTCGATGATCTCGCGGCGGCGAAGAAGGCGCTGCAGAAAATTGACGACGCCTTGATCGCCCGCAGCGCTCTCGGCGACGACCTGCAAACCCTGCGGCAACTCGCTAATCGCAGTGACCGCATCGCCGAAGAAGTGGAGAAAACCGCCGATGAAACCACGCCCGACGCCGCATCCCAGGAAGTCCAGCAGATTCGCGAGGAGCTGTCTCAAGTCGTGAAACGTCGCCCGGAGTGGCAAGCCGCGATGAAGCAGGCCGAGCAGGCAGCGCGCCAACAACAGTTGGAAGCGCAAGCCGCCGATCAACCGGTGTCGGCGCTGGCTCCGGAGAATACCACAACGGCCCCAAAGGAATCGTCGCCTGCCCCCTCGGGTCCCGTCCCGGTGGAAGCCGGTGCGGAGTTGTCGAAGGCACAGCAGCAGTTGCGAGACGCCCAGTCGCAGCTATCGCCCGAACCTGCGGAAAGCACCACTGGTTTAACCGCAGTCGCAGCGCTTCAGGACGCCGCGCGGGCACTTCGCGCCGCGATTGAAAAGACCGCGGGACCATTGCCGCAAGAATCTCCCCTCGGTCGTGGGATCGAGACGGTGAATCAGGCAGGGGAAGCCAGCGAGATTGGCACCGAGGCGACGCTCACGGACTTCACCGGTCGCAACAACAAAGGGACATCAAACCGCAACTGGGGCCGTTTGCCGACGGGACTCAAGACCGAAATCCTGCAAGGAACCCGGCGTCCGGCCCACGGTGACTACGCCCGGCAAGTCCAACGGTACTTCGAACGGATCGCCCAGCCGACATCGTTAACGCCGCCGGAGAGCACACCATGAACCGTGTGATCCGCTGCATCCCGGCCGCTTCCTCGCAGCCGGGATGCTCAATCTCGGCAATCGGCCCGCTTGTGAACGTTGCTCTCGAAAAAGCACCCCGGCTGCGAAGAAGCAGCCGGGGTGCAGCGCTACTCATTCTTTCCTCTTGTCTGACGGTGACCACGATCAGCGCAGCCGAACCGGTCTCGCGGTTGTTGCGGCCGACGGCACTGGACCGCGAAGTCGATGCCGCTGTCGCCCGGGCCGTCACTTTCCTGTTGAAGCAACAGCGGCCCAACGGCGGGTGGTCGATCGATCAATATCAGGGAGAATCGACCTCGGCGGCATCGCTCGTCATGATGGCCTGCCTGGCCGCGGGACATGTCCCCGGCGATACCCCCTACGATCCCGCCCTGCAACGCGGACTCCAATACGTCCTTCATCATCAGCGTCCGGATGGCATGCTGATCGACAAGCATGGACACGGCCCGTTGTACTGCCACGGCATCAGCACGCTCTTCCTCGCAGAAATTGCCGGCATGACCCGTGGAGAGCAAGCCACCGCGTGTCGTCAGGCGCTGGAGCGCGGTGTGACTCTCATCCTTGATGTGCAAGATGTCGACAAGGCGTCGCGGCATGCCGGGGGGTGGCGGTACCTGCCGCAGAGCAACGACAGCGACCTCAGCGTCACCGCTTGGCAATTGCTGGCGTTGCGGGCGGCGAAGAATGTCGGCTGCGATATCCCCGCCGATGCGATTGACCGCGCCGTCAGCTATGTGAAGCAATGCAGTCCGAGCAACGGCCGCGGGTTTGCCTATCAACCGGGACAGGCATCATCGCCGAACATGACGGCAGCGGGCATCACCGCATTGCAGGTGTGTGGGCTGCACGATGACCCGCTGGCAGTCAACAGTGTCGATTTTCTGCGCCACAGGTTGCCACGGCCAGCGGAAACGTACTATTTCTACGGAGCATACTATTCTGCGGTGGCGCTCCACCATCACGGTGGCGAAGCTTGGGAACAGACACAGCCGAACCTCTTCCGCGAGCTCTTAAGTCGCCAGCAACCCGACGGCGGCTGGGCCTTGGGCAACAACGCCGAGGCCCCCCTCGGCCGCGTGTATTCGACGAGCCTCGCGGTGCTGGCCCTCACCGTGGAATATGGCTATCTGCCGATCTATCAGAAGTAATCGCAGCGCCAGCCAGGGAGTTCGGCTGTGCGTCCGCTTTTCTGCTGGGGGGGGGGGCGCTTGGCTCAATTCTGTATCTCACTTACAGTAGACGAACCGTCTATTTCGAAATCCGCCTGAGTGCCTTGGGTTCCATGTATATTCCACCCAGTTTTCAAGTTACCGATCCGTCCACGCTGTTCGATTTTGTTGAGCGGCACAGTTTCGCCACACTGTTCTCGCAGGGAGAAAACGCACCAACGGCCAGCCACTTGCCGTTCTTGCTCGACCGCAACAACGGTCCGCACGGTCGACTGGTGGGGCACATGGCTCGGGCAAATCTGCACTGGCAATCGGCCACCGATCAAAAAGTGCTGGTCGTCTTTCAGGGACCGCATGCGTACATTTCCCCCGCGTGGTATGCCGCACAGAATGTCGTGCCGACGTGGAATTACGTTGCCGTTCATGCCATGGGTACGCTGCGGCTCATCGAGGATCGCGACCGTTTGTATTCCGTGCTTGAGCAAACGGTGGCCCGGTACGAACAATCCCGACCGCAACCCTGGTCGATGACCGACCCCGAGCCAGAATTCCTCGAACGTCTTATCACCGCGATTGTCGGTTTTGAGATTGAGGTCGATGCGTGGGAAGGGAAATGGAAGCTCAGCCAGAACCATCCTCTTGAGCGGCGCGAGAACGTGGTGCGCGCGCTGCAGGCATCATCACGGACCGAAGACCTTGCTGTGGCCACGTTGATGGCATCCACCATGACCACTCCTTCTCCCCAAGGATAACCCCATGACGAACGCTCTCCTACCATCGCTCATGCTGGGAATCGTGACGGCATCCCTTCCAGTCGCTGGCCTGTGTGCTGATGAGGACGCCAGACCTCCCACCATCCTCAGCGTGTCGCGGAGTCATGCCGGCGCGTGCCGCGTCTTTCCCACGGAACATCCCGATCAACCCTGGAAACTGCGCGAGGAGCCGATTCTCCGCCGACAGCAGAACACCATGGGGAACTCGCTGGGTTACACGTTTTTGTGGCTGGAACCATCGGGTCGCCCTGCGGCATTGTGCGATGTTTTCTTCTTTAAGAATTTCCAGGAAAACCGCATGATGTTGAACGAATGGCATTCGTTCTCGACGGCACCCCTCACCGCCCGCGGACCGGGCGCCAAGGATGTCGACCGGGTGTTCCTGAACGCCTCCGGACCGGGCCTGGAATGGAAGATCATCCCTGATGCGGAGGAACCAGCCAAGACTGCTGTCGGTCGCAAACTTCAAATGACACAACTCGCGCGGCGGTTCTCGGTGGAGCTGATGACGAGCCAAGGTGACAAACACGAACTGCGGCTGCTGGGAACCCCACTCTACCAATACGATTCCAAGGGAGATGAGTCATTCCTAAGCGGCGCGTTGTTTGCTTACTGTGTCGAAACGGATCCCGAAGTCCTGGCTTCGATCGAAGCCCGCCGTGTCAATGAGCAGTATGTATGGCAGTACGGCCTCACCGCCACCTCGATTGCCCGGTTGTTTGTGAAACTCGATGAGCGGGATGAAATCTGGAAAGCCGACCCACCGGTCTTTGACGTGAATAGTCCCCACTCGAGTGGCTACATTAAGGAAGTCCGTGTGCCATTGCCGCCCGGTCAACTGCCAGTGAAATAGTCCAGAAGGGGCTCAGTGATGTTACGGAATCTGGTGCTCATTCTTGTCGCATTTTCCATGGCTGAGAGTGCACCGATTGATGCCGCCGAGGAGTTGGGACCACCCACCAGCGCCAGGGCCGTGAAAGCGCGTCAAGAATATGAGGCCGCAGTGGCAGCGGCCCGGAAGATTTACCTCGGACACCTCGACGAAGCGGCGGAACTCGCAGAAATCCAGAAATCCAAGAATGAGGTCGCCCGCCTCAAGGCCTGGAAAGAGCACGTAGAATCCACGCCCGCCATCAATGAACACGACAAACTCGCCAAAGTGCGGATGAAACTCCAGGGAACGACATGGACCTGGAATCGTCCGTCATTGAAAGAGACCAACCGGATGACGTTTCATCGCAGCGGCGAATGGAGTACGACCTTGCCACAGAAAGGTTTGTGGGTGATGGCGACGGACAAGATCGCCATCGCCAGTTACCGCAACGCCAAAAGCAGCCGGGATGAGCTATTCCTCTTCGAGTTCGACGACGACTTTACGAATTACAGTGTGAAGGCGTTCGGCGACGTCCCCACCAAGTTCGTCAGCGGGCAACGGATCAACAAGTAGCCGGCAACCCATGGATCTTCTATGCCGAATACTGCGCGGTACTTCGATCATCCCGACGCGGCCGCGCGGTACGCCGCTGCGCGTCCTTTTGTCCACCCGCATATTCTGCAAAGAGTGTGCACACTGATCGGATGTGATCGGTTTGGTGCTGTGTTGGATGTTGGCTGTGGCACAGGCCAATCGACTGTGGCACTGGCAGAAATCTCCACGGCGGCCATCGGCATTGATCCGTCCGCCGCCATGCTGGCACACACCCCTGCCCTGGAGAATGTTGAATATCGAATCGGCACCGCGGAACAAATACCCCTGGAGTCTGAAACCGTAGAACTGATCACTGTCGGACTAGCGTGGCATTGGTTTGACGCAGCACGATTTCTCTCGGAAGTCCAGCGCGTCTTACAGCCTGGAGGTTGGCTGGTACTCTACAACAGCGCTTTTCCAGGCTGGCTGCCCGAACATCCAACATTTGCCCTCTGGTTTCGCGATGTCTACCTGGCACGATATCCCTCGCCGACCCGACAATCCCGCGCTCCGGCATCGTTCCCCCTCCATGAGTCTGGATTATCATTCGTCCGGCACGATCCTTTCACCGTCTTGATGGCGATGACTCACCTTCAATTCGTCGAGTATTTGCTGACGCAAAGCAACGTCATCGCTGCGGTGGAACTGGGGACGGAATCCCTCGCTACGGTGTCGGCATGGCTGTGGCGAGAAACGGAGCCACACTTCCAAAAGTCCCCCGTACTGGTTCCCTTCCGGGTCGATCTCGATCTGCTGCGCAGAGAATCGTCCGTTCAATTGCACTATTAACCATCACACCATTCGTTCCCGGCCCCATTCCTCGGCGAGGTGGGTCAGCACCTTCACTGCCGATGCCATTTCATCGAGACTGGCCCATTCCAACGGTGAATGCGGGTTGTGTTGACCGCAGGAAAGATTCGGGCAGGGCAATCCCTTCTCGGTGAGGAGCGAGCCATCGGTCCCGCCGCGGATGATCGTGTGTTCGGGGGTCAATCCCGCCGCTTTGACGGCGGCTTCCGCTTTGGACAGCGCGCGTGGTTCGTTCACCAGCCCGTCTCGCATGTTGCGGTATTGTCGTTTGATCTCGATGGTGATCTTCGCCCGCGGATGTTCGGCCCGCAGGCTGGTCGCGATCGATTCCAGCAGCGCGTGCTGCTCACTCAGTGCGGCCGTTTCAAAGTCGCGGAGAATCATCCGTGCGGACGCCTTCGACACGCCTCCTTCGATGTGGTACGGATGCAGAAAACCATCGCGGCCGTCGGTCGTTTCCGGCGTGAGCCGCGCGGTCGGTAGCCGGCTGAGAAACGTGCCCAGAATCCGCACGGCATTCACCATCGTCCCTTTGCCGATCGACGGATGCGTGTTGACACCCTCAACGGTGATGACCGCCTGATCCGCGGAAAACGTTTCGCTGTCGATCTGTCCCTGACCGCCGCCATCGAGGGTGTACCCGCACACCGCACCGAGTTTCTTCAAATCGAGCTTATCCGTCCCTCGGCCGATTTCTTCATCACAGGTGAAGCAGACGCGGATCGGAGCCACGGCACGCTGACGATTCGCCATCAATTCCGCGGCGGCCTGCATGATGACCGCGACACCGGCCTTATCGTCTCCACCCAGCAAGGTCGTTCCATCGGTGGTGATGAGCGTATGACCGAGGACGGTTTTCAGCTCGGGATTCTCGGCGACACGGATCACCTTGGTGGGATCGCCGGGGAGGATAATGTCATGTCCGGCGTAATTCTCGACGAGCTGCGGGCGGACATTCACCGCGGTGTACTCCGGCGACGTGTCCACATGGGCGACGAAGGTGATCGCCGGGGCCGAATGGGGCGTTGTTCCGGGCACGGTGGCCATCACGATGCCGAACTCATCACAGGTGACGTCGGCCAAGCCCAAGGCACGGCATTCGTCAGCGAGCATGCGGCTCAGCACCAGTTGTTTTGCGGTGCTGGGATATGTGGTGCTGGTCTCATCCGACTGCGTATCGAGCCGGACATACCGCAGAAACCGTTCGAGCAAAGCCGCGTGCGCCACCATAATTTCCTCTGCCAAATGTGATCCAATCCGTTCGCTTGCAAGAATACGAACCCTGTGTCCGAAGTTCCAAGTTCCAAACGTCAAAATCCAAACCAGCTCCAAAGGATAAATTCCAAACGCAGACGAAGAGACTCCAGCATTGCGACCCGGCAATCTTCGTTTGGAACTGAGAAAAGACTGCTTGTTCGGATTTTGACGTTCGGACCTTCAAATTTCGTCCCTGTCGGCTCGGTTTCCCCCAGGGCTCTGTCTCGGGTAAACTGCATGCTGACGACTTCGCAATTTGGAGACGATTCGCAATGACGCATGCTTGGCACGACGTGATTCCCGGTGAAAACCTGCCGGCGGAGTTTACCACCGTCATCGAGATTCCCCGGGGTTCCAGCGTCAAATACGAGCTGGATAAACCCACCGGCCTGCTGCGACTCGACCGGATGCTCCACTCCGCCGTCTATTACCCGGCGAATTACGGCTTCATCCCGCAAACTCTCGCCGAGGACGACGACCCGCTGGACGTGCTGGTGCTCTGTCAGGAGCCGGTCGATCCCCTCACGCTGGTCGAAGCGCGAGCCATCGGTCTCATGACCATGATCGACTGCGGCAAGCGGGATCACAAAATCCTCGCGATCGCCGTACATGATCCGGAATTCAATTCGTTCCACGAAGCGGATGAACTGCCCCCGCACCGGCTGGCGATGATCCGCCGGTTCTTCCAGGATTACAAAATGCTGGAAGGCAAGGCCGTGGAAGTGGATGAACTGACGGCCGCCAAAACCGCCTACCCGATCATTCTGGAAGCACTCGAACGCTACAGCCAAGTCCGCCGCCGCGGCT
This sequence comes from Planctomycetaceae bacterium, assembly GCA_041753475.1. Taxonomy (GTDB): domain Bacteria; phylum Planctomycetota; class Planctomycetia; order Planctomycetales; family Planctomycetaceae; genus DSVQ01. Next base: position 23,165 of record JBGSUN010000237.1, read on the forward strand.
TCAAATAACCGATTGAAAGAGTAATCTCCCATCCCCCGCTGTGCGGTTTCGCGCCCCGCGCGGATCGCTTCCCCGTGCCATCGGTCATCATGCCGCAAGCGCTGGGAAGCGGGATTGACCCACTCCGCCGCGGGAACTTACAACTCCCGCGGGGGAAATCATGCGGGAGACTTTGTCGCCACCGGCGGCGTTCTACACCTGTCCGGGCGAACGTCACGCCATCAGCCGGTCGGTCCATCTGGCGCGGCTGGCGGCGTTTCACTCGGCGTGCCAGGCCTGCCCACATCGGTGTGACTCCGGACTGTTGCCCCCCAGCATCGTGACCGGTTGGGAAACCGCTGCCGCGGGTCGCATCAGCCAGATCCACCTGAGCGGTGACGGACTCCGCGGCCGGTATCTCAACGATCTCACCCGCCGTGATGCCCAACAGTGGGCGATGGTGATTGCCGCCTGGTTGTGGGATCGTCGGCCGTTACTCGGGCGTTGTGATGACGCGCCGATTTCCGCCGAGATGGATTTTCGATTCCCGCCGGGACCGACCGTTGTGGTGGGGTATGACGAACGGCCGTCGTCACCCGACCTCGCGGTGGGCGTGGTGGACGGTCTCCGCCAGATGGGTTGCCAGGTCGTCGATCTCGGCCAGGCCCTCAAGCCCGTCTGGCAATTCGCCGCCGGTCAACTTACGGCCGATGCGGGTGTGTATGTCACGGGGAATGGTCACGATGCCTCATGGACCGGCTTCGATCTGCTCGGACCGCAGGGTGTCCCCCTAGATGACGCCGGGCTGTGGAGCCGGTGGTCGATAGCGGTCACCTTGCCGGTTTCTCGCCCCACACGCACACCGGGAACGTTGCGGACATGGTCCGTCGCGGCCGACTACGAAGCCACCCTGTGGCAGCACTTCCATGCGCTGCGACCGCTCCGTGTCGTCTGCGGTGCGACTTCGCCGTTGATGGAACGTCTCCTCGCGCGGATTTTTCCCAAAACGCCCTGCCATTACCACGGCTTGCGGTTGCTGCAACCGCGCGATGCAGATGCCGCAACGCTGACCGCAGCAACATTGCGACAAGCGGTGCTCGAACAGCAAGCCGATCTCGCGTTCGGATTCGGTGTAGATGGACAATCACTGACGCTGATGGATGAGCGCGGCGAAGTAGTCCCAGCCGGGCAGTGGTTGCCGTGGTTGATGACCCGCACCTTGGTCGAACATTCCGATCGCAAGGCCGTAGTCTCCCGTGCTGCTGTCGAACAAGCTTCGGGATTAGCGCTCGCCCGCACGGTTGTTGAGGGGGGAGCGATGGAATTCGTGACCCAGCTCAATTCTCCCACGGCTCTCTGCGGTGTCGATGCCGCCCTCCGCTTCTGGTGGGCCGATCCCAACGCGACCTGCGATGCCCTCGTCACACTCGCCGCCATTCTTCGAGCCGCGAGTTGGAGCGGCGATACGTTGTCGTTGCAGGTTCTGTAAGACCAGTCCCAGAATTCATCTGCGCCGCTGGAGTGTCTTCTGGGAGGGCGAAGCGCCCGCTGAGCCGCGGATTGTCCCAGCGGGTGGAAGCGCTCGCGGCTCAGCAGGAGCTTCGCCCTCCCACGCGCAGATAATTCCTGCGATCGGGATCAGAATCTGGCTGACAACAAGTTCCCGGTATGGGTGCCACAAGTTGGAGCGGCGATCCCTTGTCGAACCAACTCGAGTAGGTCAGGCTATGCCTGCCTTCTCTCCCGGCAATCGACCGTTCTCACCAACGACTCAAAACGCCCTGACTCGCGCTCCGGGCTGGCAAGAAAAATGTCTATGACGAGCCTCAATTGGAACAGCCGCCAACTCACGCATGGTTGGCAGCGCGGCGTGACCGCATTTTTTTATGGCCTCGGCATGTCCGAAGCCGACTTTGACAAGCCGCAGGTGGGCATCGGTATCCCGCTGCTCGAAGGGAATCTGTGCAACGTCCATGCGTATGAACTCGGGCGCAGTGTCGCCGAGGGTTGTCGGGCCGCGGGGATGCTCGGGTTTGCGTTCGGCACGCCGGGGGTGAGCGATAACCTCACGCAGGGGTTGGAAGGGGGGAGTGCCAGTCTCGTCTCACGAAACCTGATCGCCAATTCTGCGGAGTGCGTGGTTTCGGCCCACTGCTACGATGCGATGATCGGTCTGCATCATTGCGATAAGAACGGTCCCGGCTTTGCAATGGCACTGGCCCGCATGAACTATCCGGGATTGCTCCTCAGCGGCGGCAGCATTCTGCCCGGTTGCCATCGGGGAAAAGACGTCACCATTCTGGACGTGTACGATTCCCGCGCGGCGGCGGCCGTCGGCGCGATGACCGAAGCGGAAGCGGATGACATCCTGCGCGTGGCGTGCCCCGGTCCCGGCGGCTGCGGTGTCGCGGCATCGTTCAATACGTGGGGTCTGGCCATGGAAGCCATCGGCCTGATGCCTCCGCAAAGCAGTTCGATTCCGGCCCTCGATCCCGGCAAGAAAACCGATGCCCTGCAAGCCGGAACGCTGGTGCGCGGTCTGCTCGAAAAACAGATCCGACCGCGTGACATTCTCACTCGGCAGGCCTTCGTCAATGCCGCCGCGATGATGGCCGCTGCGGGGGGATCGACCAACGGTGTGCTCCATCTGCTGGCTCTCGCGCGGGAAGCGCATGTTCCGTTCACGCTCCGGGATCTCCAGGACGTGTTTCGTCGCACGCCGGTGCTGTGCAGCTTTGCCCCGCGCGGCACGAAGACGATGGTCGAACTGCACAAACTCGGCGGGACCAACGTGCTGATGAAACATCTCATCCGCGCGGGGGTGGTTGACGGTCGCTGCTTGACTGTGACGGGTGCCTCGCTGGCGGATAATGTGGCTGGCGCTGCGGATGTCACTCCGAATCAGGAACTGTTTGCCCCGATTGACGCGCCGTTCAAAACCTACGCCGACATGCAAGTCTGCTTTGGCAACCTCGCTCCGGAAGGGGCCGTGTTCAAGGTGTCGAGCCTGTCCGAGCCACGCTTCCGGGGTCCCGCACTCTGTTTCAACAGTGGCAAAGACGTTTCGGACGCTGTCGAACAACGCAAGATTCGGCCCGGTCACTTCATCGTGTTGCGGTACCTCGGCCCGGTCGCCGCGGCGATGCCCGAAGTCGTGCTGGCGGCGTCCGCGTTGTCCGTGCCTGAACTGAACGGCAAGGTCGCGCTCATCTCCGACACGCGGGTCTCCGGCATTTCGCACGGGGCCATCGGCGTCCATTGCTCGCCGGAAGCCGCCGTCGGGGGACCGATTGCATTGGTTCACGATGGCGACGAAATCAGCTTCGATCTCCCCACCGGCGCGGTCTCGCTGCATGTCGGTGATGAAGAACTGGGCCGTCGTCGACAGGCGTGGAAGCCGCCCGTGTTCGAGCGCACCAGGGGTTATCTGGCGGACTTCACGGCGACCGTGGCCCAGGCGCATGATGGCTGCGTGAGCCGGGCGTTTCATTCGCTGTAGCTCGTCAACGATCCAAAGCTCCGGTCCCCTCGCCCCCGTCCGCGGGGGGAGAGGGTGAGGGTGAGGGGGCGTGTTGATGAGACGTCAAGGTATTGAAGCGCCCGCCCCCTCATCCGGCCTTCGGCCACCTTCTCCCCCGCAGACGGGGGAGAAGGGACCGTATCAACGCTGTTCTATTAGGACCAGATCCATGCAACGTCGTGATTTTCTGCACTCAGCGATAGCCATGTCCACGGCGGCCTTCATCGCCCCACGCGCTTGGGCGGCACCGGCACGACGGCCGCGGATTCTGTTGCGGTCGTCGTGGCAGGTCGTGAACATCGGCGACATTGCCCACACGCCGGGAGTGCTCGCACTCATCGAAAAGCATCTGCCGGATGCCGAGGTGCGGTTGTGGGCTTCAGGCGATCTGTCCGAAGAAGTCGCGGCGATGGAGCACCGGCGCTTTCCGCAACTCAAGATCGTGAAAGGAACGATCAAAGACGATGGCAAAGCGTCCCATGCCGATCTCGACGATGCGGTGCGTTGGGCCGATTTCCTGCTGCATGGTTCGGGCCCATCACTCGTTGCGGCGAAAGATGTCACCGCGTGGGACAAGCACATCGGCAAACCGTTCGGCGTGTTCGGCATCACCTACGGCGGAGGGAATGACGCACAAATTGAGTTACTGAGCAAAGCCCGGTTCGCGTTCTTCCGGGATTCCGTCTCGCTGAAGAAAGCACAGGACGATGGCGTCACCGCCCCGGTGATGGAGTTCGGTCCCGACGGCGCGTTCGCCTGCGATCTGCGCGATGACACCAAGGCAGATGCCTTCTTGCAGGCGAATCAGTTGGAGACCGGCAAGTACGTCTGCTGCATTCCGCGGCTACGGTTCACGCCGTACTGGCTTATCAAAAAGCAAACGGTCGACGAAAAGAAGCTTGCACGCAATGCGGAAATGGCCGAACACGATCACGCGCCGCTCCGCGCGGCGATCACGTCCGTCGTGAAGGAAACCGATTGCAAAGTCCTGCTCTGTCCCGAAGACATGACGCAGATGGCCGTCGGCAAAGAACACATCTTCGACAAGCTCCCGGAGGACGTCCGGGCGCGCATTGTCTGGCGCGAGAAATTCTGGCTGACGGACGAAGCCCTCAGCGTCTACATGCGTTCCGCCGGGCTGTTCGGACTCGAGATGCACTCGCCGATCATGTGCATCGGCAACGGCATTCCCGCCCTCGTCGGCCGGTTCTCCGAGCAAACCAGCAAAGGTTTCATGTGGCGCGACATTGGTCTCAATGATTGGTTGTTCAACTTTGACAACGAAGCGGAACTCGCCGGTCTGACGCCGCAGGTGTTGTCATTGATCACCGATCCCGTGGCAGCACGTGCCAAAGTGGAGCAGGCACGCGCCTTCGTAATGCAACGGCAACAGACCATGGTCGACCGTCTGAAGAAGGCCTTACCCGCGCTGACCTAAAAGCATCACCACGGCCAGGACGGGATCCACAACGCCACGCGGCCGACTTCACAGTCATCGTATTGAAGCTGTGTCGGTGACAGTGGCTGTTGTCGCAGTTTCCAATCATTCGGGCCGTCCTGCCAGACACTGCGGGGAATCGGAACCCAGACGCGCTGGGGATTCTGTGCCGCGGTCTGAATGGATATAAGCCGGTTGAGATCAGTGATGATGTGGTCGTTGATGACGAGTTCCGTCCGCAATCCACCGCCGCGCAGGGTTTTGAGAAACGGCTGCGTCGGCAACGTCTCGGGTCCCGACGGTTCCAACTCCGCGACGTCGAGCACCATCCATGCGTTGCCTTGCCGACGTTGATCGAGTTGAACTTGACCCGTGAGGGATGTTCCCACAGGCAAAGCCACGGACAGATCGCTGCGAATCTCATCACCCAGATGGTGCCGGTCTGGTTCCAGCCATCGGAATTCACCCCATCCGTATGGCACAATGATGATCCGCGGCGAGGGCGACCATGCCATCTCCCCGAGCCAGGGATGAGCGATTGTTTTGCCGAGGAGACGAACGCCGCGCAGGTTTTCGGTCATCCCCTGCACAGCGTCTTGCGGGGCCGACCGGAAATCAAAACACCATCCCTGAACGGGCCAGTAGAAGTGAGCGGGGAGTGGCCGTCGGGCAAAATCGAGGCGGATGATGTCCACCCCATTGCCGGACCAGTCGCCCTGTGGACTGTGGAGTTTGATCGATTCCGCAGGAGAAGCGTCCATAAACTGACCGAAGAGCTGATCCCCGGTGGTGAGCGTGACCGCATCCTGGTCTTCAACCGCGCGCACCGGCATCGACCGTACAGCGCTGTCGGCGTTGCACTCCCGCAGAAGGAGGTCATCGACTGCCGCGCTCGCTGTGGTTTTGTCACGACTGGGCTCAATGGCCACGCCGGTGAAGGCCACATTATCGGTCTCGAAGACCGTGTGGACCGCATCACCCAGCGTAACTTCGCACCGGTTGGCATTCCAGCGGACGGTGATCCGTGTCCAATCCGGAGACGTTCGGAGCGATTGCGTAAACGTTTTCCGCCACGAAGCGGGCGTCTCGCAGGAGACGGAACCATCACCGCGAATGATGACCACCAGTTTGCCCGTGTTTTCTGATTCCCGAAACTGGCAGCGGAGTGTCGCCGCGGGGGAGCCAGCTCCGGGGTCAATCATGCGACGCCACAAGGTCAATTCGCCAACGGTGATTGGCGTCTCGACGGAGCGCTGCCAGGTTGAATCCCGTTGTGAATGCCAGGCACCGCGGCCGGACAGCGCGGTTGACTCCGGCGGGAGATCCTCGAATGATTCGTCCCAGTGGTCGATCGCACCCGCAGGATTGGAAACCGAACGAATGGCGGCAAGCGGAAGTCGACAGCGCGTGTGACCATGCCAGCGAAATTCACAGGCATCTTCATCGAGCCACAGGAATTCAACGAGGAGTTGTTCGCCGGTGACCAGTTCCAATTGCCGCAACGGACGGACGATTCGCGCCGGTTCAACGGCAACTGCTTGAGAACACAGCCCGAGAACGATCGACACCAACCACGGGACCATGCGCGCGGAAGATGTCATTCTCGCTCGGAAGAGGAGAGCGCTGGTCGTTGCTCCGCTCATCACGCGGAGCGTGATGGCTACTATGGTGGCCATCACGCTCCGCGTGATGAGCGGGGCGCTTCTTTCAGCGTCCGGTTTCGAGATGCGTATCTGAGAGCACGCCTTCATGCTGGCGGCGGGGAGGACGACGCGGTAACAGGTGCCACAGGGGCTTCCGACGGATCGGCCTGAAACGACTGAATCACCAGCATGATCGCTCCGACGACCAGATATGTGTCCGCAAAGTTGAAAATCGCCCAGTCGAATGTGCCGAAAAACCGGAAGTACAGAAAATCGCGCACGGCGTAGACGGGCTTTCCATCGTGCACCCAGCCGTGCATGCCGAGGCGGTCGAACAGATTGCCGAGCGCACCGGCGGTGACCAATCCCAGCGCGAACGTAAGCCACAAGCTGCGGGCATACCCGGCGAAGAAGAGGAAGTAGACGATGCCAATCACGGCGACGATGCTCAGTCCGGCAAAGACCGGTGCGCCGCCTTGGCCAACACCCCAGAGCGCTCCCTCATTGAAGTTCGTGTGCAGCGTGAATTCCACAAACTGACCGGCCTTCCAAGTCCATGGCGCCCGGCCGGGACAGCCGAACCAACTGAAGACGACGGACTTGGAATACAAATCCCATGCGAGGCCCAAAATCGCCAGACAGCCATAAATGGCATAGCGATTCATGGGGAGTGGGATCGACTGAGTGTGCAACGTTGACGGGCTCGATGACAGCGCCGTTGCGGGGAGGACCGCCACCGGGGTCACCGCCAATGCGCTTCGCGCTTCCGTTCGCATTCGACGCAATTCCTGGCGTAAGGGATGACTTTCAGCCGGGCCTTTGGAATCATCGCTTTGGCAGGGGTGAGTCCGGCCTCCAGGCAGGCTTCACACACGCCATACGTGCCGCGATTGATCCGTTCCATGGCCTCGTCGACTTCTTCGAGGAGCTCCTGCTCGTTCTCGACCCGTCGCAGGGCAAAATCCTGCTCGTAGTTTTCCGTCCCCAACTCGGCGAGATGCGTGGGCGATTTCGACTCGGACCCGTCGCCGTTACGATCGAGCGCCTCGTTGGTCATCTGCTCGACATCGCCACGAACGCGCGCACGAAGCGCTTTGAGGATCTGTTGAAATTCCTCAAGTTCCAGTTTCTTGAGCATGGACACAGCAGCCTTGTGCAGGTGGGCCAAGTACGGGGATGCTGGAGCGAGGCAAGAGCACCTAATTATGATTTGTCAAGTGATCCTGGTCAAGTCTGTTCTAAAATCCGTCCGCAAAAGGGGTTACGCTCTTGCTTTCCTGAAATGAGATCGAACGCTTCCATTTCACCGGCTCTGGATTGCCTGTGTGCCACGGCCGTCTCGGCCGTGCAAAGTGGCAAAACGGTCTGAAAAATCGCACGGCCGACACGGCCGTGGCACAAAGAATCGAATCCTTCAACGGACAGCTAAGACAGCGCGGGTTGTTGCGTGTGCAGGAACCAGCGGTCTAACAGAACCCGGCGGTGAAACCAGCGCGTCTGCATCAACCGGGCCGCCGCCCATTGGCGCAGCACGGTCGACCATCGGCCACCGCCGCTCGCTGAACGGGACCCTTGCCCAAAACGCAACCGGCAACGTTCTTCCAACTGCTGCGCCAAGGGTTGCGCATAGTCTCCACACACCGCCGTAATGATGTCGGCGGCCATCCAGCCCGATTCAATCGCCGGACGAATTCCTTCACCCGATTGCGGATAGGCCAACCCCCATGCGTCGCCGATCAACAACACCCGTGGCGGCAACGCCAGTGATGGAGCATGCCGCCGCAGACGGTACGCATGCCCTTTGAACGGCTGAGGAATGTCGATGGTCAACCGGCCCCGTTGTCGCAGGTCGTTGAGAAAAGCGTCCAGATGCGTCGACAGATTCCGTTCCCCTTCCCGTCCCAAGCCGATGTTCAAATAGTCGCCCTTGCGAACGATCCACCCATACCCCGCGAGATCCGGGCAAAAATACAACTCCGGACACACCGGTGAGACTGGGAAGTCGGCGCGCTGGTCTTCCGGAATCAAGAACTCGGCTTCCTGAGCCAGCACCACGGGATCATCACCCACTTCCGGTCGTGGAGACAGATGTCGCGCGACCGGACAGAAATGCCCCCCCGCGCCGATCACCAGCGGGGCACGATAACGTCCGTTAATCACCCAGGCATCACGATCCGCTTCCATCGACGCGAAAGCTTCGCCTAACTGTAATCGCGCCCCGCAACGCTCCAGCAAATAGGCATCGAATTCACAGCGTCGGATCCCAAAGCTCACCGGAGTGCCGTAGTCGGTCAACGTCGGTGTGCGGCCGATCATCCCCGTTTTGAATTGTGTGAACGGTTGCCAGACGCGCGACGCTGCATACTGTGCCGGATCGAGTTTCAACGTGCGGATAATCGCCGGAGTCACCCAGCCAGCACACACTTTATCCCGCGGAAAGTGCGCCTTATCCAGCACAATCACATCGACACCGGCATCGCGCAGCCGTCGCGCGCAGGTTGACCCCGCCGGTCCGCCACCCACGATCAGCACATCACAGGCATCCATCACGAGGCCCCCGCAAACGACTCCCGCGACGGATCCGCAAAGCGATGGAGTTCCGCCGGTCGATAGATGTCAGCCCGCGTCCAGGGCAGTGTGTTGTTTTGAGCCCGTGTGAAGAGGACCTGGAATAATTGCAGGTGTCCCGCCGCGAATGCGGCAATCGAAGCCGCCAGGTAAAACCGCCACATCCGCACGAACTTCTCATCGAACAGGGCTTGCACCTGGGGAACGGCGGCTTCATAACGCTGAAGCCAATGCCGCAGGGTTTGCGCGTAGTGCAGACGCAAGTTTTCGACATCGAGAATCGAGAAACAAAAGGGCTCGAAGATGTCCATCATTTGCCGCAGACTGGGTGGTTCCGCGCCGGGAAAGATGCGACGTTCGGTCCAACTGTCGAGACGTCGGGCGGCATTGCGACCGATGGTATGAATCAACCCGCGGCCCGATGGACTCAGCACACGGTCCATGGTTTTCCCGAGGTTGGCATACTGGTCGACACCGACATGTTCCAGCATGCCAATGGAAACGAACGCATCGTACGTCCCGGTGATGTTACGGTAATCGTCTTCGATGAACTCCACCCGGTCCAGAAGGCCTTCCTGCTGGGCGCGCTGGCGTGCGAACGCCACCTGTTCCCGGGAGAGGTTATACGCCCGGACGGTGACCCCGTAGTGGCGGGCCATATGCAAGGCCAGACCGCCCCATCCGCAACCGGCTTCGGCGACATGCTCTCCTTTGTGCAGCCGCAGCTTTCGACAGACGTGATCAAACTTGGCGATCTGCGCCTGTTCGAGGCTCATCTCCGGATGTTCGTAATAAGCACAGGTATAAGCCATCTGTTCATCAAGCCAGAGGCGGTAAAACTTGTTGCCGAGATCATAGTGGTGATACACACTGTCGCGTGATTCATTCAGGCTATGGCCACGCTGACCAATGAACCAATCCCGCCACGACCCTTGCCGCTGATGAGGCATCGCCTGAAAGATTGCCGTGAGAACCGTGGGCAGGTCGCCTTCGATCACGATCCGGCCGTCGGTGTACCGATCGCCCAGCGCCAGCGACGGATCCCAGATCAGCCCAGCCATGACACCGGGATCACGAAACACCACCCGTCCGACCGCCGCATTGGCTTCTGCTCCCAGTTGTGTTCCGTCCCATAGCTCCAATTGGACGGGGGGCCGACCGACCCACTCCCACAACTTTGCCAGCCACCGCCGTTCCCAGCCGAACGCCTTCCGCAACGCCATGGTGTGACTCTCTGTCGAAACGATATCGCAAGAGATCCATCCGATGACACGAGCTCCAAGCTCCGTCAGTGAAGTACCGCAATTGTATCGCAAAATGCCAAGAGCGTGCATCCGCCGAACTTCTGTAAAATAGCTACCGGGCGCTTTGGACGCCGAATCGCACCACCTCCGTCGACAGACTACGATCGATCGCATGGAGGCTAAAACCTCGATCGTTTCGCCACTGACGACTCATTCAAGCCGTTTTGCCAGTTCCGTTTTCTGCCGGAATTCAGAGCTGTGGCGAGCGGATTCGTCGAAACTCTTGCATCCACATCCCCAAGCCGGTGAAATAAGTTCAGCAAAACGGCTTCCATTCGCGAGGCCATGATTCCTTTTCCCAACGTCCGTTCGCCCGTTTTCCGGTGGTTTCTCCGGATCCGCTCTTCCGAAAGGAACTTCAACGTGTCCACACGCCCTTGGCTTGGAACAGTTTGGACGACCGCTGTGGTCCTGTGTTTCGTGACTTCGGCCGCTGCTCAGGAAATGCGGACCTGGTCCGATACCTCCGGGAAGTTCAAAATTAAGGCGAAATTCGTCAGCGAAGACGACGGAACCGTCACACTGGAAACGGAAGCCGGTGATGAGCTGGAAATCGAACTGAAGAAGCTGAGCACCGCGGATCAGAAAGCGGTCGCCGATCTCAAAAAGGAGATGAGCGACAGCCCGTTCAAGTCGAAGGGCAGTGACCCGTTCAAGCCAAAGGGATCGGGGACAGCGAAGCCCTCTGCGAAGAAGGAGATCGAGAAAGAATCCGCGGCGGAAAAACGGGTGGTGACGGTCGACTGGACTGACGCCGATGTGATCTCCCTCGGTGGAGCCAGCGAGGAATGGAAACTCGAAGTCCCCGCGGCGGAGGAGTTCCTGTTCAAAAGCCGCGTGAAGACGGTGGCCCTACCGGCCAAGATCAACTTCTTCGAGGGGGTGAAGGGGCTGGCGATTAACCCGGCGGCCAAGAAAGCCGTCGTCGGTTATGTGCTGGGGGAACCGAAACCGCAGGGCACAACCCGGGTGGTGATCTGCGACCTCGAAACCGGCAAAGCCGGAACCGTGGCCACCGCACCGGGGCAAATGACCCCGATCGCACTCCACGATGATGGCAAACAGATTGTGATGCGGCGGGAAGAATGGGGCATGGGCAATCTCGACCGCCTCGAAGTCTGGACGCTGAAAGGCTCGAAAGTCGTCAAGCAGGTAGAAGTGGTTCCGTTCGCGGATGCTAACGGCGGCGACAAAGACATCCTGTGGGCCGAGTTCACCGATGAAGACACGCTGGCGACATCCAGCCGCGGCGGCCGGGTGGCCTTATGGAAGTTCCCGGAAATGACGCCGCTGTGTTACTTCGAGACCGTCGGTGGAGCGGTTCCCTCACTTAGTCCCGACCGCAAGTGGATTGCCTTCTGCAACGGCGAGCAACTGGGGCTGTTTGATGTCGTGCAGCGGGAAGTGATCGCCCAGCGGCCGACGCCGTCGAAACTGCAATGGCCGTACGTGGCGTTCAGTCCGTCGGGCAAACGCATCGGGTGTGTCGCCTTTGATAAGGTGCTCTGCTGGAACACGGAAACGGGGGAACTCATCAACGAGATTCCGTCGAACGGTGCGCACATTCACGGTCAGATTGATTACCCGCACGACAACTTCCTGCTGGCCGGTGGCAAGATTCTCATCGATATCGACAATCAGTTGAAACTGTGGCAATACGAAGGGGCCGAGCAGGTGCACACCGCCGGCGGATGGACGTTCATGGCCACCACCGATGGCTCGAAGCCCGGAGCCTTGATCGCGGCGCAGTTGCCGCATCCGACGGCACTGGACATCCAGAAGAAAGCGTTGACCGACCCCAGCTTGTTCGTCTTCAAAGCCGGGACGAAAGTGAAGCTCGATGTCAACGGCATCGCCGATCCGGCTGCCCGCGAGAAGATCACACAATCGCTCACCAAGAAGCTGAAGGAGATGGACTGCACGATCGGACCCGAGGGAACGATCGATGTTGTTGCGACCGTGGAAGGCCCGAAGGAACGTGAGATTCGTTTCTTCTCTTCAGGCGACTACAAAATGCAGGAATACGTCACCTCGCTGAAATTTGTCTACCAAGGCAAGGTGGCCTGGCAAAGCAATTCGACGAACGTGCCGTTCATGGTGTCTCTTAAGCGGGGCGAGAACATGGAAAGCCATTTGCGTTCGTTGGAGAAACCGCAACTCGGGTTCTTCGACGGCGTACACTTGCCCAAGTTCTTGCAGAAGCCGACACAGGGCACAGGACCGCAGGCCCAGCACACCATCGGTCAATCGCGGGTCACCACGACAGGCATTCGCTAACCATCCGTTGAAGTCTTCGATTGTGTGTGCCGGGGACAGCAAAGCAGGACGTTGAACCCATCACTGTTGCAAACCGATTCTCACGGCCCGGCTGGCTCCACCAGCTGGGCCTGTTTTTTTCTGGTGGAAAGAACACACCGGCGAGTTGTATCGGCATGTTGTCGGAACGCAACGCCTCGATGCGGACATCTCCGGATGGCGTCAGCGGTCACATCGGCTTGCTCAGCAGCGCGCCCGTTGAATTCCGATGAATCCACGACTGAAGCACCACTTTCGTGTTGAATCTAGCCTATCTTTGCGTTTGATTGCTTGGTGCACATCGTGTGACCTCTCCACGAACGAGACAGCGGGCCGGACACGGGGGATCGGATGATTCGCGCGCTGCCCATCCACAGTGACCACATCGATTGAAAGGCCCGTCTATGATTCAACGCCGTGTCATTTTCTGTTTGTTGACTGCCGCCCTGTTGCGGCTGTGCGGCGCGAGTTCGGCCTGGGCCGCGACCGGTCCCGCGGATCCGGTTTTGCGCTGGAATCAACTCGCGCTCGATGCTGTCGCCGCGGACCACACCGGCACGTTTGGTCCGGCGGCCCATGGAGGACCGACACGTGCCGCGCGGGCACTGGCCATTGTCCATCTCGCGATGTTTGATGCCGCCAACTCGTGCAAGAAGAAGTTCACACCGTATCGCACCTATGTTCCGACCATCGGCCAATTCGCTTCGGTCGATGCCGCGGTTGCGCAAGCCGGCCACGATGCCTTGGCATCGCTGTATCCGAATCAAGTGGCGAACTTTGATGCCGCGCTGACACAGGACATGAACGCCGTCTCGAACCCACTGCAACGCTTCACCGGGGCGGTGATCGGCAAGATGGTATGCAAAGCATTGTTGGATGCCCGCGCGAATGACGGATCGGCGAACAACCCCACCTACACGCCGGGAACGCTGCCCGGCCAGCACCGTGTTGATCCGCTCAATCCGAACCAGGGTTTTCTCACACCAGGCTGGGGCGCGGTGAAGCCCTTTGCCCTGCTGGATGGTCGTCAGTTTCGCGCAGCACCCCCACCAGCATTGACGAGTCCGTTCTATGCGTGGGCTTACGACCAGGTCAAACGGTTCGGTGGCGATGGCGTGATCACATCCACCGAACGGACTGCCGAACAAACCATCACCGGGATTTACTGGGGATACGATGGCCCGCCGAAGCTGGGACCGCCGCCGCGGCTGTATAACCAGGTTGTCCGCACCATCGCCCAGCAGAAACAGAATGACGTTTACACCAATGCGCGGCTGTTCGCCCTGGTGAATGTGGCGATGGCCGACGCCGGCATTGCCTGTTGGGAAACCAAGTATTACTACAACTTCTGGCGGCCGATTCTGGGAATCCGTGAAGCCGATGAAGGAACTGGCCCAAGCGGCCTGGGCGACGGGAACAGCGCCACTACCGGTGATGTCGACTGGACACCGCTCGGGGCTCCGGCGAGTAACCAGGGGGGAACCGACTTCACACCGCCGTTTCCGGCCTATCCGTCGGGCCATGCCACATTCGGTGCCGCACTCTGCCAGACACTCCGGAATTTTTACGGGACCGACAACATCGAGTTCGACTTTGTGTCGGATGAATACAACGGCGTGACCACCGATTCGCAAGGAAACGTTCGTCCGCTGATCTCCCGGCACTTCAAGAATCTCACGCAGGTCGAGCAGGAAAACGCGATGGGCCGCATTTACCTGGGCGTCCACTGGTTCTTCGATGCAAGCTCGGGAGTGATTATGGGACGACAGGTGGCCAATTTCGCTTCCAGACATTACATGAAGCCGCTGAAATAGCCTGTCGTGACTGACTCGGAAACGCCGGAGATCTTGCCAGCAGACCGACACCAGAGAAGCCCAGGGAATGCCTTCCCTGGGCTTCTTCTTTCAGCACCCTGCAGTGAACACTGGGCGGTGGCGGGGCCGACTGGTAAAGTAACCGGGCACCCACGCTCGCGGTGCATGTGACGGTTTTTGTGCAGAAGGACGGCAAGCGTGGTGGGAAGAATAGCCCGATGGGCTCTGTGTGCATGCGTGGGGGGAATGCTGTTCGTCGCGACGGATTCGTGGGGACAAGAAACATCCACACTTGCCGAGACCCCGCCTGTTGCCGCGGCGGAGCATGCCGAACCGCATCACGCCGAAGAAGAGCATGCCGCGGGGGAAGCTCACGCTGGCGGACACGGTCCCAAACTGGGAACCCTACTCGCCGAATGGACGGTGATTCCGTTTGTCTTGCTGCTGTTGTGTATCGCCGTCTTTCCCCTGGTGAATCCACACTGGTGGGAACATAACCGTAATAAAGGTTGGATTGCCGCGGCGCTGGCGATTCCCACCGCTGCCTACCTGGGCTACCTCGGCAGTTCGGGTGTGCATGCCTTAGAGCATGCTGCCAAAGAGTACGTGTCGTTCCTGTTGCTGCTCGGGGCGCTGTTCGTCATCAGCGGGGGCATCTATGTCCGGGGGACGTTCCAAGGCGGACCCTTCGTCAACGTCATCTTTCTGTTGATCGGCACCGTCATCGCCAGCATCGTCGGTACCACGGGTGCGTCGATGCTGCTGATCCGGCCCCTGTTGCGGGCGAACGAAAAACGGAGCCGGGTGGCCCACATCGTCGTGTTCTTCATCTTCACGGTGTCGAACTGCGGCGGGTTGTTGACACCGCTCGGCGATCCCCCGTTGTTCATCGGTTTTCTGAAAGGGGTGCCGTTCGATTGGACGCTGCGCCTCTGGCCGCAATGGCTGATGGTGAACGGCATCCTGCTGGCGGTGTTTCTGGTGTGGGACACCTTCGCACTGACATGGGAACGGCGGCATCGCGAACACGAAACCCCGTTGCCCGGCGAATCCGAGCGTTTCGGAATCGAGGGCGGCCTCAACTTCCTGTTTTTGGCGGCGATCATCGCGATTGTGATCGCCTCCGGACAAAACTGGGGTGGTCTTGGCAAGGACGGTGAACCGTGGCCGTGGGGTGTCGCCGAGGTGATGATGGCGACCGCGGCGATTGTCAGTTACTTCTCGACGACGAAGCTGGTCCACGAGAAGAACCGCTTCGGTTTCGGGCCGATTCTCGAAGTGGCGATCCTGTTCGCCGGGATCTTCACGACGATGATTCCGGCCCTCGCGCTGCTCAACGTGCGCGGTCATGAACTCGGCTTGGACGAAACGTGGGAATACTTCTGGGTCACTGGAATTCTGTCGAGTTTCCTGGATAACGCACCGACCTACCTGGCATTCGCCGTGGCCGCCTGTGGTGCCACGGGAGTCCCCGACGACGGCCGTTATCTCGCGGCATTCCTGCAATTGGGACCGAAAGCCGCCGCCACCCTAGCCGCCGTCTCCTGCGGAGCCGTCTTCATGGGCGCGAACACCTACATCGGCAACGGTCCCAACTTCATGGTGAAAGCGATTGCCGAAGAGAACAACGTCCGTATGCCCAGCTTCTTCGGCTACATGGCGTATTCGATTGGCGTCCTGATTCCGATCTTCATCGCCGTGACGTTCGTGTTCTTCCAGCCAAAGTAGCCATCACGCTCCGCCGTGATGAGCGGAGGAATCAGCAACGTGGAATTGGGGCCATCTCTACCGAACTCGCAAGCGTGTTGAAGCGCGCCGCTCATCACGGCGGAGCGTGATGGCTACTTTCGGGGGAGGCGATTTTACAAATCAATCATCGCGGCCCGGCGTTCAATCTCTTCCAGAGGCACGAACGCCCCCTGATTGATCCCCGGGCAAATTGCCTTCACCTCGGCCCACGCGGCGGGGCTTTCGAGGTGCGAGTTCCAGAACGGCCATGTGCGGCACTGCCGCGGCCGCACCGGATAGATGGTGCACCGGCGGGTTGCCGGATCGAAAAACGTGCAGTCGCCGTTGGCGTAGTCTTTCAGCGTGCGTGACCCCAACGCGATCCGCGTGTGTTCCAGCAGGATCTCGCCGTACGTTGTCTGGCGGTGTTCGGCGATCGCGCGGATCTCTTCCTCGTTCACCCACACAAAGCCCGGCGACCCAGTGCAACAGTTCCCGCACTGCGTGCACTCAAACGCCAACCCCGCGGAGTACCACGGTGGCTTCGATTCTGTCGACGATTCAGTGGCTTCAGTCACAACGGTTGATCCCAGTATCAAGATCGCGGGGCGGCACGCGTCAACGGTAACAATGCCTGAGCCAACAGGAACACAAACAGCGGCGTGAAGACGGCGGCCCGGCCGATGGCGAGCAATGTGCCGTTGAGGGGCACGATGCTGGCGACCATCAGGAACGCGAGCATGAGGAACAGCGTGCCGATGAGCACCCCGCAGCCCCACGCCGCCATGCGGGTCTTAAAGATCGCCCGTTCGGAGACCGGTTCGCGATGCAATTCCACCGTGCGATGTCGTTCAAAGGAATGCTCAACAGCATCAAACAATTCGAACGCTGTGACCGCGGCCGACCACGGGACCACCGCAGCAAACGCCTCAGTTGATGAAGCCGCAGTCTCGGTCTCCATTCGTGTCCAGATGCCATCCGCTTCGACGAAGACCAACTGTCGGCCACCCGTGTGGAAGCGGCATTCCGCAGTGGTCTTCGTCACATCGTTTGTCTCCGCCAGCCACATGATCTCGGGTACATTCTCCCCGGCGAGGGTCACGGTCTGCCGACGCAACTGCGAACCTTCACCCCCTGTGCGCATCACCGTGACGCGTGATCGCCGTCCGAGTTGCCACGCCAGCAGATCGAGGTCCATCAGCAGTTGTTGGTCGACATCGGCCTGCGCCAGTGTGGTCCCGGTCGTGGGCAGCCGACGGACAAACTCCACGTAGTCTGGTTTGGTTCCGAACGACTCATCGCCGCCGTTCCAACCGCGCTGCCAAATCTCGGCTTGGCGATGGGGAAGGACCGCTTTCAACGGAGCCTGTGTTTCTTCCGCCGCCAGATTCAGTTCATACGAGAACAGCAACCCCTGCCCCGGATGCGGCAACACCCACAGCGGCTTTCCGGCTTGAGCCAATTGCCGGGCGACGTGCAGCACCTCGGGATGTGATCCGCCGACAAACACCGCGTCGAGGCGCTGGTCGGTCAGCAGATCTTCCCACTGACTACGGCGTGTCACTCCTCGCAGTTCCGCAAACCACGCGGGAACGGCGTTGGTCACCGGGACGACCACCAACTCCGCGGCACGGCTCCACGCCGGCAAAAACGCCGCCGCCCGCTCGTCATCGCAAAAGACCCCCAACCGCATCATCACGTTCCCAAACTTCGCGGCCCACTCACCTGGCGACCCGTGGCCAGGATCATAACACTCACACGGTTCGAATCACGACGGGGGGCGTTCGATTCCGAGCGATTCCTAAAGCTGGCAACCGCGGGGTATGATTTTTCTTGCGTGAAAGTGGCCGCTCGAACGACACGCATCGGGCAGGAACCACTTGGCATCGACGGTTTTGAACGGGAACACGGCATGGCACGCAGCCCATCATTCTGTGCCGCACGACTGGTCTTGGGAATGGTCCTCACGGCATTGGCAGGCCCACTCGGCCTGGCTGCCGACCCGGCCACCGATCCGGAGAATGACCCTCATTTCAAATATCTGGTCCAGCGACTCAAAGCCCTGACTCTGAAAGTGGACGACAGCGTCGGCGAGATGCAGTCAAAACCCTTGTTCCGCTGGCAGAACCCCGTGAGCGGTGCCAACGGAGCGGTGTTCCTGTGGACACATCAGGGACGGCCGGCGATGATTTCCAAAACCCATGTGAATGACCAGAAGCAGCATTATGTCGAGTCGATGACCCCCCTCACGACGAAGCCGCTGGTTTTGCGGCGGGATTCGACGGTCTCTTGGTCACCCGCCACGACAGACGTCAAACGTCGCTCGTTGACCGATGTGGAGCCACCCGCCGGGAACAACGGCTTGCGCCTGACGCAGATGCGGGCCATTGCCCGACGGTATCGCTTCACCAGTCTCTGGGGCGAAGAGAACCGGAGCGAATGGGAACTGCGGCTGTTATCGACGCCGCTGCATCGCTGCAGCAACGCCGATGCGGGAATCATCGACGGCGCGATCTTCGGCTATGCCCAGGGAACCAACCCTGAAGCCGCGGTGATTATCGAAGCTGTGACCACCAACCAGCAGCCGGTTTGGGAAGCGTACCCGGTGCGGCTCTCGGGGTATTCGATCAAGGGATGGTTGGATGAAGAACTGGTGTTTGACGTTCCATACCTGAACGGCACACGCTGGAATATGCCGTTCCATCACTACTACGAACGGCCGAATCCGTACCCGTTTCCAGATAAGACTCCAGCAACTCCGTAACGCATCCGCTGGCGGTTTCGCGCCCCGCGCCGTGTTCAGTCCGTGCCCTTCGATTTTCCAAAGAACGGAAACAACTGCTTCAGTTCGGCTGGCGTCGGGCGGCGACCGTACTCGCACAGTTCAAACGCTTCGGCATATTTCACGGCTTTGCCCCGTTCTTCGCCGTAGAGCTGGATCAACGATTCCCGAAACTTCTCGGCTTCGCGACTCTGGCGATCATGCCAACGCTGTTTCAGCCAGGCTTTGCGTCCCGTGACGTCATTTGCCGGGGGGACCGTTTTGACGAACTCCGGGTTGCCACTCGCGCCCCCTTCGTAAACTTGGGACTCGAGTTCGTGCAGCGCTTCGACTTTCAAATCGAACACGTCATCCAGCGCGACGGTCACATCCGCTCGGAACGGATACGGCTTCACGAAACCGTCACTCGAATAGAGAAACACCGGGTTCCGTTTGAGGTACGGCGTGTCCGGGCAGAAGAACGGCACCGTCACCATGAACGCGGCATCCTGCACCAGGACACCGACATACCGATGATCCGGGTGATAATCCCACGGACGATGAGCGATGACGATATCCGCTTTCCATTCCCGAATCACCTTGGTGATGATCCGGCGGTTCGCCAGCGTCGGTTCGAGTTCGCCGTCGTGAATATCGAGGACTTGGGACGTGACGCCGAGTTTCTTCGCAACGGCGGCCGATTCCGACGCGCGGCGTTGGGCCAGCGGTCCCCCCGCCATTTGCCAATGACCGATGTCGCCGTTGGTCACGGAGCAGAGCTTCACATGATGCCCCTGCTTCGCCCACAACGCTGCCGTCCCGCCGGCTTTGAACTCGGCGTCATCGGGGTGCGCACCGAAGACGATGATCCGTAACTTGCCATCATCCGGAGGGGCCTCGGCTGCGGAGAGGGATCGCGCGCCCATCACGAGCCACATGGACAACGACAGGAACAGCAGCCAGCGACGGTTCATCGGTTCTCTCCCGAAAGGATGAAATACGATTGTTCGCCGCTATGTTCCCCCGAGACACGTCCGAAGTCTACGGAGAATCCTCCCGACGTCGCTGTGCGGCTTCGCGCCCCGCGCTGATCCCACGGAGTGTCATCCGACTTCCGAACCATCCTGACACTAGAAAGCCATCAGCGCGGGGCGCGAAGCCGCACAGCGAGAGTTGGGAGCGGGTTGTCGAGATCATTCGGGACTACTGACCCGTCGCCGTCAAAGCTAAACTACAGGGAGACCGGTTTCTCTCGGGATCCAACGCCATGCTTACTGTTTGTATCTTGTCGACTGTGTTTCTCGCGCCGCCGTTGCCGCCAGGCGATCATCGGCAGACATTGTTCGCTGAGGGGCGGCTACGGACCTACCTCGTTCATATCCCCGAAAGCTATGACGCATCGAAGCCGACGCCGGTGATTCTGGCGCTGCATGGGGCCGGAGTGAATGCCGCGGCGACGATTCCGATGACGGGACTGAACAAGAAGTCCGACGAGGCGGGTTTTATCGTGGTCTATCCCAATGGGACGGGGTTCGGTCCGTTTCTCACCTGGAATGCCGGGGGCGTGCTCGGAAAACAGGGGGAAGGTCTGCCGGATGATGTAGTGTTCCTGGGAACGCTGCTTGATGATCTTGCCTTGCGTGTGAACGTGGACGTGAAGCGGGTGTATGCCACCGGTCTCTCGAATGGCGGCATGATGTGCTACCGGCTGGCTGCGGAGCTGTCCGACCGGATTGCGGCGATTGCTCCCGTCGCGGCTTCCCAAACAAAGGATTTTCCGTTGCCTGAGCGGGCCGTGTCCGTGATGCACTTTCACGGCACAGACGACAACGTGGTCCCGCCCGGTGGACCGAGTGCGGGAACGCCGCCGTTCCTCACCTTCAAGTCGGTCGAAGCCACGCTCCAGATCTGGACGACTCACAACGGTTGCCCAGCTACTCCGGAGATTGTCGATCTCATTCACCTCCGCCCTGACGACAGCACGCGCGTCCAACGCTGGACCTACGCACCCGGCCGTGAGGGATCGGAAGTGATCTACTACCGCATCCAAGGCGGTGGCCACACCTGGCCGGGACAGAACTCGATTCTCTCGTTGATTGGCGCGGTCACTTATGACATTCATGCCAACGATCTGATGTGGGAGTTCTTTCAGCGCCATCCGCTACCGTGAGGGGGAAACTCCCTCGATCTTTCCACCAGTCAACTGACGTCGCTTTGCGGTTTCGCGCCCCGTGATGATCGTTTCTCAGTGCTATCGGTGAGCACTGAGACAGACTCGGCGCGGGGCGCGAAACCGCAAAGCGTTGATCGCGGGCCGCCCACTTCGTGCTTGACCGATTCCGATGGGACGTTACCATCCGCTTCTCCTCTTATCCGACCGTCACGAAGAATCAGTGAAAGCAGTGCGATGGCCGAATCGTCGATGGAACAGATTCCGCTTACGACACTTACCCGCAAGCAACGCCGCGTGCTGGGAGTGCTCCTGGAAAAAGCGTTCACCACCCCCGAGCAATATCCACTCACGCTGAAGGCGACAACCTCGGGGTGCAATCAGAAGAACAACCGTGACCCGGCGTCCAACTATGACGAAGACGCGGTTCACCAGACGCTGGAAGAACTCCGCGAGATCGGTTTCGTCGGCGAACTGCACACGGAATCTGGTCGGACAGAACGGTATCGCCACTACATGCGGCATCGCACGAAACTGACCGAACCGCAACTGGCGATCATGACCGAGCTGATGCTCCGGGGGAAACAACAACTCGGCGAACTGCGGACCCGCGCCAGCCGTATGGTCCCCATTGAATCACAGGACGAATTACGCGATGCCCTGCAAGCACTGGCCGCATTGGGACTCGTTCGTTCCAACGGCCCGCTCGATCGCCGCGGGATTGAAGTGGACCACACGCTGTACCCGACGGGTGAAAATCACGAGGAACTGAGCACATACGAAGAAGAACCGACACCGGTGGCGGTTTCGACACCGAGAACGTCCGTCAGTGCCGCGCCGCAGGTGACACGGCCGTCCTCTTCGACGAATGTGGAAGCGGAACTGGCTGCTCTGCGGGACGAAGTCCGTGAACTGCGCGAACGGTTCGACACGATGTCCGACAAGATCGATGATCTGCGTCGGCAACTCGGCGGGTGAAAGTAGCCATCACGCTCCGCCGTGATGAGCGGCACGTTTCAACACGCCTGCAAGTTTAAATCGTTTGAGAGGGAGCCCAATTCCACGTCGGTGATACATCCGCTCATCACGCGGAGCGTGATGGCTACATTAATGCGTCGTTTGCGTCGTACTGGCCGCGGTGCTTATGACCGGCTGTGTGTGCGATTCGCTGCACAGCACGATCATCAGATTGCTGACGAGCGCCGCTTTCTGGGCGTTGTCGAAGTTGACGATCTGCTTTTCGCTCAACTCGCGCAGGGCCATGTCGACCATGCTCACGGCTCCGTGGACGATCTTCTGCCGGGCGGCGATGATGGCTTCGGCTTGCTGCCGCCGCAGCATCACCCCGGCGATTTCTGAGGCGTAGGCCAAGTGCGTGAGCCGCGCTTCGAGGACGTTCACGCCGGCTTTGGCGAGCCGTTCGTGCAGCTCTTTTGTGAGGGCGACGGAGACGTCATCGAGGCCGCTGCGAAGTGTGATCTCGTGTTCTTCACCATGATCGTAGGCGTAACTGTTGGCGAGATGCCGGAGCGCGGTTTCGCTTTGCACTTCCACGAACTGCTCGAAATTGTCGACATCGAAGCAGGCTTTGACCGTGTCCTCGACTTTATAGACCACGACAGCGGCGATCTCGATGGGATTGCCCTGTTTGTCGTTGACCTTCAGTTTGTTGCCTTCAAAATTGCGGGCGCGGACCGAGATTTTCCGCTTCGTCGCAAACGGGTTGTACCAATAGAACCCGGCTTCGCGCACCGTGCCCAGGTATGGCCCGAAGAAACTGATCACCGCGGCTTCGTTGGGTTGCAGCGTGAAGAAACCGCTGGAGGTAATAATGACGGCGATGACACCGATGATCGCCAGTGCGATCAAGATGCCGGACTCGGCAACGATGCCGCTGATAAAGGCGAAGGCACAACCGCCGAGGGCAGCGAGCACGCCCGCCAGCATTGGCCAACCGTTCGCGACAGTTAAGGAACGTTCCTGAGTCATGGCCAAGATCCTCGTCGTGGTGATCGTCGTTCGTTTTGT
This sequence comes from Planctomycetaceae bacterium, assembly GCA_041753475.1. Lineage (GTDB taxonomy): Bacteria > Planctomycetota > Planctomycetia > Planctomycetales > Planctomycetaceae > DSVQ01. The sequence continues at coordinate 46,413 of JBGSUN010000237.1, forward strand.
GCATCAGGAGAACGTACTAAACCCGTCCGCGGATCACAGTCAGGCCACCGACCCCGCTCGCGGTTTCGCGCCCCGTACCGAACGCTCCCCAGTGTCGCCCAACGAAAAACGGCTCAGTGCGGGTTCGGGCGCACTGAGCCGCTTGCATCGGATCGAGTCAAATCGACGGACTTATTTCAGCTTCGCCGTCCCGGCACCATTGGTGTTGCTGCCGAGACGGGCCGCACCCGCGGGCTTCACTCCACTGGTCGGCTGGATCGCTCCAGGGGTGGCCTGGGCGAACGGGCGCTTCGGTCCGGTGGACGTCTGCGTGAGGTAATTATCAACCGGGACATCTTTCTTAATCTGTTCGAAGATTTTGGCAACCGACTGCTGAATCTTGGCTTCACGTAATTCATCAACCAACTGGTCGCGGACTTCGTCGATGCTGTTGACCACGGCTTCGGTCTTGCCTTCCGACTTCAAAATGGCATAGCGACCGGTTTGCAGTTCGATGAGGCCGGAGATTTCGCCGTCCTTCAACCGGAACGCCGCGTCTTCCAATGTGTCGTTCCCCGAGTACCGCGGGATTGGGGGAATCGTGCCACCGAGCGCCCGGCTGCTGGCATCGACCGAGAATTCCTGTGCGAGCTTGTCGAAGTCGTCCGGGTTCCGCTTACACTTTTCCCAGACTTCCTGCGCCCGGCGTTGGTTTTCGAGGAGAATCAACCGAGCCTTCACGCGCGGACCGTAGTTACGCACAAACGCCTTGTCCATCTCCTCTTCGGTGATGTCGACTTGTTCACCGGCGAGCTTCTTCAGCGACAGCATCGGCCAGATCACACTTTGACGGTATTGCTGCGGCGAAATGTTCCGCTCCGCCTGCAGCATGTTGTACCACTGGTCTTGCGCGAGGTTGAACCGCTTGGCGATGCGGCCGACTTCCGCAGTGATTTCTTCTTCGCTCACCGAGACATTCGCAGCTTCACAAGCCTGCTGAATAATCATCCGGTTGATGAGGTCTTCGAGAATTTCCTTGCCGTGACGGGCTACGGCTTCCTGCGCCACCAGATCGTAAGCAATTGATTCCTTCCCCACACGGGCAACGTAGTCCGGCTTCTTGGCAGGAACCGCGGACTTGGCGGCCGGTTCGGCAGCGGCTTGCCCCGGTTGTGCGCGGAAGGTCTGCATCAAGACCAGACCCGCGAGCAACACGGTGACGGTCCCCCCGATGATGAGTCCCATGCGATTCGTCGCCGACGGCTTGTTGGCGGTCGGCTGGTGATTCCCTTCACCCATGTCAATCCCTCTCCGAACCTTGAGGATCAGGGGCCCGACGGTATCGACCCCCCCATGGGGCCAGCGCCTACCCTGTTTGCGACGGGCTTATAGAAGTTACAAAAAAACGGGTCAAGTTCGGTTTTTCCGGGGGAGAAAGATTCTCGAAAGGCGGAAACTGCCGAACCGACCGATCCCAACCCGTAGTACAATGGCCTGACACATCGGTCTGACACTGCGTTGATGGTTCCTAGGCGATGGAAGAACCCAGTTTCCTGCTACGTGCCGTCACCTGGCATTTCGGCAGCGGCGACGCACTCTTCACGGCATGGGGATTGATCCTCATCGCCATCCTGGTGCAAGCCCGCGGCGGACGTTTCAGTCGGGTCGCCGTGTTGGCGCTGCTGGGATTGGCGTGGATGACGCTGGCGGCCTGGCCCGGCACGTGGGAGCCCTACGTGTTCGCCGCGGTCATTGTCTACTGGCTCGTTGGTTCTGGTTTTCCGCAGCGGAATCCGCTGGGCGATCCGAAAAAGTGGCGCTACGTACTGTGCTTTGTGATCGCGGGCCTCTGTGGATTTGAACTTCTGTGGCATGCGCCAATCAAGCCCGTCGCGCCGGACGCTGCCAGCGTGGCGATCATCGGTGATTCCGTCACTGCCGGGTTGAATGCGAACGATCACACCTGGCCACAACGCTTGGCAGACACGACCGGCCGCACAGTGTATGACGCTTCACAACAAGGGGCGACCGTGAAATCCGCGCTGGGGCAACTGGCGAAGCTCGACGGCCGCGGTGATGTGCTGTGGATCGAGATCGGCGGCAACGACATCCTCGAAAGTCTGCCGGTAACGTTGTACGCCGAGCGATTGAACGAGTTGCTCAGCGCGGCGACTCAGCGTTACAAGAGAGTCGTCCTGATGGAAATTCCCGCTCCCCCCGGCGGTGGCGGCTATGGCCACGAGCAACGCCGGCTGGCATCGAAGTACCGCATCCCGCTGGTCCCGAAGCGGCAATTCCTCGCCGTGCTCACCTCCAATGGTGGCACGCAGGATGGCGTCCATCTCGCGGACCAGGGTCATCGCCACATGGCCACCGTGGTGCAAACAAACCTCGAATGGAACTCAAAGGAAACGAACAACGACCACTATATCCGCTGTGAATAACGTCCCCCCGCGTCACCCCCCGCTATGCGGTTTCGCGCCACGCGCCGACCGCTTCCCCGCGCCCCCTCAGATCCCGATCTTCTTCCGTATCAAATCAATCATCGGTGCGGCGAGCGATTTCTGATCCTTCTTCTTTACATCCGGTACCTCCGCCTGAAAGCGAAACCCCCGCAACTGATCGACCAGCGCTTCGCCGGGTTGAAGGCTCTCGATAAACGCATCCCACTCCTTGGTTTCCTCCGGAGTCAGGCCCCGATACCAAACGCAGTAGGTGAAGAGATCCTGATCGGTGAAGACCACTTGTCCGAAATGAGACTTCTGAAAGTCCTCCTTTGGTTCCGCCCACACGGCATAGCAGAGGCGCGGGATCTCGCCGTTGATGTCCTGATCGCGGTCTTCGATTTGCAGATCCCAATGGACCGCAGCGGTCTCGGGATTCCAAATACCGTTGGTGCCATACGGTTGACGACTGGCGTTGAGTCGCAACGCGACATGATCCGTTTCTCGCAGCGCACCTTTCGGCAAGAACGCCCGGTGAATGGGATCGACAAGCACTTCAAACGGTTTGTCCGGGTCATCGTTGTTGTCAGGATCGATTCTTTTCAGTTCGCGGTATTCTGGCGTGCCTGAAAGAAACACGCGGAGGCTTTCCTGGAACCGCTCGGCGTCGGCGACCACCCTCAACACATATCGTGTTGTCTGATCGTCCGGAAGTCCACACAGGCGAATCGTCAATGTCTGCATCCAAAGTCCGACTTGCTCCTTACTCCGTTTCTCATTGGAATCACTCAGCGCGCGGTCCAAAATCGGTAGATCCTCGGGCAATAAATAGTCGTGTTCCAACAGATATTGCGTGATGCGCGCTACGAGATCATCACGAGCATCTTCAACTTTCCTTTCTGATGCCGACGAGATGTAAATCAGGCAACTGAGATTCTCCAAATCGCGGCGGATCGTAGTCGTCAACGCCTTTCGCATTTGCGGGAAGACGTGAGCCCTTCCCCATTCCTGTTCGATCCAGCGATCGAACAGATCGACCAGTTCGCCCACCGCTTTTCGCCGGGCATCGAGTTCCCCCACAAGGTCGTCGTCGCCGCGAAACCGTTCGATGTAGCCGGTCACGGAACCGCACGGTGAGTCGAAGCGGACATATCTGCCGTGCCCGCCGACGTCTTCGGGCATGTTCCTGGAAAAGATCGCCTTGAAATAGTGGTGTCCGTCCGCGGGAGGCTGAATCGCGTGACCGAATTCCGCCGCAATCCGGGTGAGTTCATCGTTCGCGATGGGAGTGCGCTTTGAACTGTCCGACCCCGACTTCGAGACGATCAGCGAGCGCTCGACACTCTCGCCTTTCGGCGTCATCGTGATTTCATAATGCTGCGTCGTGCAGCCCGCGGAGAGCAGAACTGCGCACAACATCAGGAACAGACGGCAGGACGTCATGACAGCGCCTCATTCGAGGGACGAAAATGGTCAGAAACGGAATCTCCGGATCGGGTTGGCAGTGCGTTCACGATCTCCGTTTCGCGGTTTCGAGCCCCGCGCTTCGGAGTGTCTTCGGTTACACTGGGAAACGTTTGGGCCGGGGCGCGAAACCGCCAAGCGATGTCGGGGTGCGTTAGAACAACCCGAGGAGCATTCGTCGGCCCCGGGACGAAGCGAGCATCGATCACGTTCCGAACAGACGTCGCCGGAACGATTCTATCGGATTCATAGCACGAAAGATTTTCGCGGCAATCGCCAGTGTGGTGGGATGCTCGGGGGCCAGGTCATTGAGTGTTTTGAGCGCCATCATCGCCTGATCGACTTCACCGCTGGCCAAGGCGTAGAGGGCGATGAAGGCGAAATAATTCACGCCTTCCGAAACATGAAAATTGCGGCGACCACCGGCCAGTCGATACATTGCCAGATTGCCCCCTAATGCCGGGAGAACTTCGTCGAAGCGACCGGTTTGCAGCAATATCTCGCCGTATTGAACTTTTGCCACCAGGTTATCGGGAAAGAGCCGCATCGTCTCTTGCATCATCGCTTCGGCTTCCGCCGAGTGACCCGCCATGTAGAGTGCCGCAACGAGATTGTTCCGAAGCTGCGGCACACGCGGGAATCGTTCCACCATCGATCGTAGTTGAGGGATCAGTGCGATCCGCTCACCGGTGCCTGCATACAACATCCGCTGCGTGAGGGCATCAATTTCGCCGGCTTCGTCATCGCTGAGCCCGTCCGCTTCGGGTGAGTCGATGGCTTCATTGCTGAACCGGTATTCGACGAGTTCGATAACCGCGGGGACACGCGACAGCGCCTGCCGCGGCTTTTTTGCGGACTGACGACCCCTCGACTTCGACGACGCTTTCTTTGATTTTGACATGGGGTCCTTCCCACCGCGAATTGGAGATTGTTCCGTCCTATAACGCGACTTTAGCATTCGATGAATTGCTGCTGCTGTCAATGTGAACTTCCCAGGGAAGGCATTCCCTGGGCGTCGCTGGGATCACAGCTCCGCGGGGTTGATCGCGTGGTGTTCTCTGACGCTTTGGTAGCACGCTTCGACAAGCGCCATCGTTTTCAGATTGTCTTCACCGTCGAGGTTCGCGGCCGTGTTGTCTTCGATCGCACAGAGCAACTCCGCCATTGGGCCGACGAAGGCGTCGGGGAACCAGACTTCTTTCCAGCGTGGTTGGAACCATTGGTTGGGATGCCGGGTGGTGGTGTAGTCGAGGGTGCTCGGTGTGGGTTCGGGATATTTCGGCCAGCCGATGGTGCCGCGGGCGAGGCCGGTGGTCCCTTCGATCCGCCAATGGATACCGATGTCGCTGGCCGCACCTTCTTTCGCGGGGCCGGTCCAGACATCGTCCCAACTGGAGACACGCAGGCCGGACGCATATTCCAGGATGTAGAGACAAATGCCGTCGTCGTGGGGGAATTTCGTCCGCGGGTCGGGCCGCACGCTGGCGAAGATTCGTTCCGGGTCGCCGAACCAGTAGCGGAACGTGTCGAGATGGTGGATGCTCATGATCCGCAGCGTGACCCAGCCGAGCCGTTCCTGCCACGGCATCCAGTGCGGAATCGCCCGCATGTCGATGGTCGCGAAGACGGGGTCGCCGAGCAGGCCCTGTGACAACAGCGACTTCGCCGAGCGGACCGACTGGTCATACCGCATGTTCTGATTGACGACCAACCGCACCCCGGCGTCGCGACACAACCGCACAATCTCCCGCGCCTCGGCGAGGTTCATCCCCAACGGTTTCTGTGCAAGAATGCCGCGAACGTGATCCCGGTGCTGCACGACATCGCGCACCACGCCGAGTTGCAAATCGGGCGGCACCGCGATGTCGACGACCGAGACGTCGCGGTCTTCAAGCAGTTGCCGGTAATCGGCGTAGCTCTTCGGGATGGCATGCCTCTGGGCCACTGCCGCCGCGTGGTCAGGATTCCGCGACGCAATCGCCACCGGCCGGAACCCCGCCTGCCGGTAGGCGACGAGGTGACAATCGGCCATGATGAACCCGCTGCCGATGCAGCCGATGCCGGGCGATTTGTCACGGGGCAGGCGGGGCAGGTAATCCAATTCGTCCGGACAACCGTCGGTCATGTTTCCCCCCACTTAGCCCCCGGTCGTCCGCGACCGGGGGACACACACGAGCTATTTCGATTCGTACTTGATCGCTGCGGGCTCGATCGCAACGTGGCAGGCGAAAGTGCTGCGATTGACAACCACAGTCACAAACATGACGGCATTTTCAGGTCGTTCCTGAGGCTGATAAATGGTGTAAATGACCTCCGTTTTCGTGATCTCCGTACCCAGCACGAGATCCTGCTTTATTGTTTCAGGAATCAAGATGTTTCGTTCTTGCAAAGCCTGAAAACACTGTTTTTGAGCGATTTCGGCGATTTTTATCCTGTCAGCATTGCGATTGCTCATGCATCCGTCCCACTACCAACCATGAGAAGAGTGTCACAACTCATTTCCGAACATCACTTTACAGATTGGATGCGGTGAAGTTTCAACAATCCGAACCACTGCGGGAAAATCTGAGATTGGTCGACTTGGCGAAGAACGTCCGTGTCTTTATACTACCCGACCAGCCCGAGAAGCGGCGTTTTTTGATCCTGGTCTGTTTCCCTGCTTGCGATGGTGCCCGACGGAGGTCTGCGTGGTTAAGTTACGGTTGCGTGAGAACGAGCACATTGCGGAAGCGGTCAAGCGGTTCCGGAAACTGGTCGAGCACGCCGGGATCAAGAAGGAAATGCGTCGGCGCGAATACTACGAAAAGCCGAGCGAAGTGAGCCGCCGGGCCCGTCGCCGTTCCGAACGCCGCACCAAGATGCAGCGTCTCGTCGCCGGTGGTGCGTCCCCGGTCTAAGTTTTAGCGAGCCGGAAGCGTCAGCGACGGGAATTTCTCAGGAAGTCCGTGGCTCACGCTTCCGGCTCGTCATTGATGCGAAATCCCAGCCGACCTTGTGTCGGCTGTTTTCGTTTGCACGGAAGACAAAGAGGATTCGCCGCGAAGAAGCGCAAGAGGACGCAAAAGGAAGAGGTAAGAACCACGGAATACACGGAGGACACGGAAGCAAGGCGAATAAGTCGGTGGGGACAGAACCCTAAAACCTGCAACCGCGCGCGTGGACCCGCCGAGGCTTCAATTTCCGCCTCTTTTCCGTGTGGTCCGTGTATTCCGTGGTTCCCTCTGCTTTTTTGCGTCCTCTTGCGCTTTTTCGCGGCGAAAACTCTTCTCGTTCCGATCGTTGACGCCGTGGCCGACTCGGGGCATGCTGCCGATTCGGGACTGCTGATTGACTTTCCAACGGAAATGGTCTTATGCGACAAATCTCGCTGACAGTGCTTTTCATCTTCACTGGTTCCGCAATCGGTTTTGCCGCGGAGATTCACACCATCGCGGGGACGGGGATGAAGACCGTCAGCGGCGATGGCGGACCGGCGCTCAAGGCCGGGTGCAATGAGCCGTTCGGTCTCGATATCGGGCCCGACGGGGCGCTGTACTGGGCGGAGTTCGGCGGCAACGTCATTCGCCGCATGGACCCGAAAGATCAGACGGTCAGCACCTACGCCGGGGTCGGCAACAAGGCGGGATACCAGGACGGCCCGGCGAATCAGGCGTTGTTCAATCAACCGCATGAAATCCGGTTCGACGCCGAAGGAAACCTGTTCATCTCCGACATGGTGACGCAGACGATCCGCAAGATCGACTGGAGAACGAAGCTCGTGTCGACTGTCGCGGGAGTCGGCAACAAATCCGGCTTCTCGGGCGATGACGGTCCGGCAACGAAGGCCGTGTTCGATCTGCCGATTTCCGTCGTTCTCGACGGCCCGCATGGTCTGCTGGTCTGCGATATCAAGAACCACCGCATCCGCGCCGTCGATCTGCAATCGGGAATCATCAAGACGGTTGCCGGGACGGGGGAACGCAAGCCGACGCCGGATGGGGCACCGGTGGCCGGGACGCCGTTGAACGGGCCGCGGACGTTGGCCATCGACGCCGACGGCAACGTGATCATCGTCCTGCGAGAAGGGAGCGCGGTGTATCGCTGGGACCGTAAACAGAACGTGCTCCAACATCTTGCCGGCATGGGAAAGGCCGGCTATTCCGGCGACGGCGGCGACGCGAAACTCGCCAAGGTAAACGGGCCGAAAGGGGTCGCGATGGGTCCGGACGGCGACATCTATCTCGCCGACACGGAAAGCCACACTATCCGCGCCATCCGGCTAAAAACCGGGATCATCGAAACGATCATCGGCGACGGCCAGAAAGGTGACGGCCCGGACGGCGATCCGAAGGCGTGCCGCCTCAACCGCCCGCACGGGGTCTTCTTCGACAAAGACGGGAACCTCTACGTCGGCGACAGCGCGAACCACAAGGTCCGCAAACTGGTGAAGTAACGTCACGGGACGACCCCCCCCGCAAGGACGTCTTCCTAACTTTGCGAGCCGGGACTCCCCCAGCGCCCCAAAAATGAGAATTTCGAGTGTGGATCTCGGCGTCCTTTGACTTCTGACGTTGTGACTCCCTAGACTGCCGCACCGGCTGACCGTTTCGACAGGTTTCTGTCAGACAGGCTGGAGTCTTGGCAATCGCTCACCGTGGAAGGAGTCCTCGTTTTGACTCCCCCTGCTGACCGTGATCGAAATTCGCTCGCACAGAGTTACCTGTGGGCCTCTCGCGCGAGTACAGTTGCTATGAGTGCCGTGATTCCAGCCGGTCTCGGATACTGGCTCGACAGCCGATTAGGAACGTTTCCGTGGTTACTCATCACGGGAGCGGGGCTTGGATTTACGCTGATGCTCCGGGACTTGATCCGGCTCACGGAAATTCCGAGCAAACGTAGGGATCACGGCAACACACCTGCGGACGACGTACCGAAAGACTGATTCGCCTGTCGATCATCTCATGACTGCCCATCCCCCTCTCTTGCTGCGGCTGGCTGCCTTCACTGCCGGACTTCTGGTCCTGGGAGCAGTGTCTGCGGGAATCTGTGCCGTTACCATCGGTTCTCTGGGGGTGGAAGCTGCGGCATGGGCAACGGGACTGTGTTTAATCCCCGGTTGGGTCGTATTTTTGTGTGAGCCGTTGTATCGTTTGCCGCGCTACGCCTTGGCAGGAGCCCTGATTGGTGCTGGCTTTCGTTTGGGGGTTACCCTTGGCGGAGCGATGGGTCTGATTACACTTCGTCCGGAATTACCGCGCACGGCCTTCCTGGCGTGCTTGTTCGTTCAATACATGGCAGCGTTGACATTCGAAACCGTCATGTTGATGAAGACGCTCAATTTGCGGGCGCCTCTGTCAACATTGCGGCTTTCGTGATTCGTACCGGAAAGTGACCTATGTCGGCCGGTCATAACGATCCGTTTCATCACGTTCGCGACTCTGCGACGTTTGAGCTTCCCCAGTTCATTGTGAACATGGTGGGCGAGAGTGCGTTGACGTTGCCGAAGGTCAATTTGCTCGGCTACGAACTGCAACTCACCAAGTTCATGGTGCTGCAAGTGGTCGCCGGGCTGCTGACGTTGTTCATTTTCCGCGGATTGGCCAGCCACATCGCCGGGGGAAAACCGGCCCGGGGTGGCTGGTGGAACTTCTGGGAAATGCTGGCGTTGTACATCCGCGACAACGTCGTCCGCCCAACGCTCGGCGGTCACCACGATCACGATGAGCATGGCGATGGTCACGAAGCCCATCTGCTGGAAGATGTTCACCATGCAACCAAGGTGACGGACCCGCACCCGGAAGACAAATACCTGCCGTTCGTCTGGACGTGCTTCTTCTATATTCTCTTCTGCAACCTTCTCGGCGCGGTGCCTTATCTGGGGTCGCCCACGGGCAGCATCAGCGTGACGGCGGCGTTGGCCGTTGTCGCGATGGGGGCCACGCTCATTGTTGGTAGCAGAGAGTTGGGTGTGATCGGCTTCTGGAAGAACTTGATTCCGCCGATTGATGCTCCGCCGTTTCTCAAAATGCTGCTCGTCCCCGGCATGTTTGTGCTGGAAGTGATCGGCCTGTTGATCAAGCACGGAGTGCTGGCCGTCCGGTTGTTTGCCAACATCATGGGTGGTCATACCGTCATTGGTGTGATGCTCGGCTTCATTGCCACGGTGGCGAATTCCGGGCTGTGGTATCTCGTCATGCCGGCGAGCGTCTTCGGTCAGGTCGGCATTGGCCTGTTGGAATTGTTTGTGGCCTTCCTGCAGGCCTATGTGTTCGCGTTCTTGGCGACCATCTTCATTGGGATGGGATCGCATCCGCACTAGAAATCCCGGCTCCGGCCTAATGGGGTGCCGGGCAAAAACTGTCCTTTACGTTCGGTGGAACAGGAGACTCGCAAGTGAATCGTTTTGTGCAGTTGGTGTGTTTGACGTTCGTGGTGTTGTTGACGATCGCCGCTCCGGCGATGGCCCAGGATGGTCCGGCTCAGCCGCTGATCACCTTCTCGGCCTCGTTCGGTGCCGCCCTCACGATCATGGGTGCCGCTTACGGCATCGGTAAGATCGGTTCGTCGGCTGTCGAGAGCATGGCTCGTCAACCGGAAGTCGCCGGTGATATCCGCGGGGCGTTGCTGCTCGCCGCAGCCCTCATTGAAGGGGCGACCTTCTTCGCCCTCATCGTCTGTATCTTCAAGGGTCTCAACTAGTTCAGTTGATGGCCGGTTGATTCGGGACCCTGCTTTTTGGCGAGGTTGATATGTTGCCTCGATTGTTGCTGGTGCTTCTGGTGACGTGCGCTGCCTGGAATGGGAACGCGCACGCCGCAGAGGAGCATGCGCCGGCGGATGACCATGCCACAGCTCACGACGCGGCACCGGAACTGCCCGGTTTCGCGGGTGATCTGGCGATCTGGTCGTTCGTAACGTTCCTCGTGTTCCTCTTCGTCGTCAGCAAGCTGGCATGGGAGCCGCTGGGCGGGGCCTTGACGGCACGCGAAGCCAAGATCAGCGGCGACATTGCCGCAGCGGAAGCCAACCGTCACAAGGCGGAGGCCATGCTGCGGGACTACGAAACGAAGCTCGCCAAGACGCAGGACGAGGTGAAGGAAATTCTGGCGGAAGCCCGGCGGGATGCCGAGCACACCCGGCAGGAAATCGTCGCCACGGCCCAGCGCGAGGCGGAAGCCAACCGGCAACGGGCGGTCGCCGATATCGACCAGGCCAAGACGACGGCGATGACCGAACTGTACGACTTCATGTCGTCCAGCGTCATCAATCTGACCGAACGGGTCCTGCACCGAAACCTGAATGGTGACGATCAGGAACGGCTGGTCCGGGAAGCGATGGCCGATTTGAATGTCCGACGGAACTGATTCTGTCGGTAGGGAATGACAGCAAACCCGTGCAGTGATGCCGGGTGGGCGGATAAGGGCTGGTTCATGTCCGATTCGCGAATTTCTGCCCGCATCAAGAGTGTGCTGGAAGACCCAACCGTGCGTTCGGTCGCGCGGGTCTACTCCGTCGCGCTCATCGACGCCACCCCTGCGGGTGATGTCAGTGCCGTGCTGGAAGAAGCGCAATCGTTCGTGACCGATGTGCTGGATGCCAACCCGACTTTTGAACGCCTGTTGTGCAACCCGGCGACCACACGAGAAGAGAAGTTGCAGCGGATTGACCGGGTGGTCGCTCCGCATGCCAGCCCGGCCTTCACGAACCTGTTGCGGGTGCTGGTGAAGCACGACCGGCTCGATATTATCCGTTCGGTGGTCGACACCCTCGGTCGCGAGATCGAGGATCGCAGCGGTCGGCAGCGGGTGCAGGTGACCAGTGCCACGCCGTTGTCGGAAGCGGCGTTGGGGGAATTGCGGGCGAATTTAACGCGGGCTTTGTCCGCAGATCCGATTTTGGAAACGTCGATCGATCCCGCCCTGTTGGGTGGAATCGTCGTCCGTGTCGGCGACACCGTGTACGACGGGTCGGTACGGATTCGATTGAAACAATTGCGCGCACGTCTGCGCGAGAGGTGCCTGAATGAAGTTCAACGCGGGCGAGATCGCTTCCGTCATCCAGAAGGAAATTGAGGATTTCCGCGGACAGATCGAAACCGCTGAAGTCGGCCGCGTGGTCGAAGTCGGCGACGGGATCGCGCGGGTGTACGGCCTGTCCTCCGCCATGTCGGGGGAACTGGTCGAATTCTCCAACGGCGTACGCGGCCAGGTGTTCAACCTGGAAGAAGCGTCCGTCGGGGTGATCATCCTCGGCGATTACCTGAAGATCGTCGAAGGGATGGAAGTCCGTTCGACCGGCAAACTGCTGTCGGTCCCCGTGGGCGAAGCGCTTCTCGGGCGCGTCGTCGATCCGCTGGGCGTACCCCTCGATGGTAAAGGCCCGGTCGTGGCGACGGCGTCCCGTCCGCTCGAAACCGTGGCCCCCGGTGTTGCCGGGCGGCAACCGGTGAAGCAGCCGATGCAGACGGGTCTCAAGGCCGTCGACGCCATGACCCCGGTCGGTCGTGGTCAGCGTGAACTCATCATCGGCGACCGCAAGACCGGCAAGACCGCCGTGGCGATTGATGCGATCATCAATCAAAAGGGTGGCGACGTCATCTGCGTCTACGTCGCCTGCGGGCAACGGGCCAGTTCGACCGCCCAGATTTACGAAGCTCTCAACAAAGCCGGGGCGATGGACTACACGGTCATCGTTTCTGCTACCGCGAGTGATCCCGCTCCGCTGCAATACATCGCTCCGTACGCCGGGGCGGCGATTGCCGAGTACTTCATGTACCAGGGCAAACACACGTTGGTCGTGTACGACGATCTGTCGAAGCAAGCCGTAGCGTATCGCCAGTTGTCGCTGTTGATGCGGCGTCCTCCGGGTCGTGAAGCGTTTCCCGGTGACGTGTTCTACTGCCACAGCCGTCTGCTCGAACGTTCGGCGAAACTCAGCGATGAACTCGGCGGCGGCTCGATGACGGCGCTGCCGATCATTGAAACGCTCGAAGGGGAAGTCTCGGCGTACATCCCGACCAACGTGATCTCGATCACCGACGGTCAGATTTACCTCGAACCCGACTTGTTCTTCGCCGGTGTGCGTCCCGCCATTAACGTCGGTATCTCGGTCTCCCGCGTGGGTGGTAACGCCCAGACGAAAGCGATGAAGAAGGTCGCCGGTGGTCTGCGGCTCGACTTGGCCGCCTTCCGTGAACTGGAAGCGTTTGCCCAGCTCGGGACCGAACTCGACAAAGCCACGCAGTTGCAGCTCGACCGCGGCTACCGCATGGTCGAACTGCTCAAGCAGCCGCAGTTCAAGCCGCTCCACTTCGCCGACCAGGTCATCAGCATCTATGCGGGTAACAAGGGTTACTTCGACACGGTGCCAGTGAACCGCGTGCAGGAAGCGGAACGGATGCTGGTGCAGTTCATGGCCGAAGAAAAGAACGAAGTGCGTGACGCGATCACGAAGTCGGGCCAGATCGACGAAGCCACGGAAAAGATGATGAAGGCCGCCCTCGACGAATTCGTCGTCCGCTGGGCCGCCGCGAACAAGAAGTAATGTTGTAATCTGTTGAAGCCCAGGGATTGCAATCCCTGGGAAGCTTGAGTTTGTCACAGGCGTCCCATGGCCAAAGCACGAGCGATTATCAAGCGGCTGAAAGCCGTGCGCAACATCCGCAAGATCACGCGGACGATGGAGCTCGTGGCGACGGCCCGCTTCAAGAAGGCGATGGACCGCGCCACCGAAGCCGCCGCGTACACGAAGAAGATCTCCGAGATCGTTGCGGACCTTTCCACGGCTCTTGCTGATGCCGGCGCGAAAGGGTTATCGCATCCACTGCTGGAAAAGCACGCGGAAGAGAAAAACGCGGTCCTGCTGGTCCTCACATCGAACCGTGGTCTCTGCGGCGGATACAACGCCGCGGTGCTGCGGAATGCTCAACAACGGATTCGCGAAGCCGCCGGTCAAGTGAATTTGCAAGTGGAAGTCTCCGGTAAACGCGGAATCAACTTCTTCAAGTTCCAGAAGCTGCCGGCTGCCGCAACGTATACGCATTTTGAAGATAAGCCGACGTTCGAGCAGGTCGATGAACTCGCCAATCGATTCATCAAGGCCTATATCAACGGCGAGATTGACCGCCTGGATATCGCCTTCACCCGGTTCGAGTCGATGTCCCGTCAAAAAGCTGAAGTGGTGACGTTGCTGCCCATCGGTCAATTGGCCACGGGAACCGCTGCACCGGCGGCCTCCAAGACCGCAGTCGAGTACGAGTTCCTGCCGTCGCCAGAAGAAATCCTCGAAGAAATCGTCCCGGCATCCTTCAAGGCCCGCCTGTTCAAAGCCTTCCTCGACGCCGCAGTGAGCGAGCAGATCGCCCGAATGGTCGCGATGAAGAGTGCCACCGAAAACGCGGGTGAGATGATTAGTACACTCAAGATGCAATACAACCGCGCACGACAATCGCAGATCACGTCTGAGTTGAGCGAAATCATCGGCGGTGCAGCCGCTTTGGAATAATGGCGGCGACCACATCGCCATCAAACACGATCGAAAACAGAGATTTTGAATTCCGTCGATGACGGAAGGCCCATTCAGCGAGAGTGAATTTCATGTCGACTGCGACAGCCACCGGCCACATCACGCAGATCATTGGCTCAACGTTTGACGCCGAGTTTCCCGAACAGTCCCTGCCTGCGATCTTCAATGCCTTGAAGGTCGACAAGGAAGTCAACGGCATCCATATCAAGGTGACCGGCGAAGTGCAGCAGCACCTCGGCGGCGGTCGTGTCCGTTGCGTCGCTCTCGGGTCGACGGACGGCATGGTCCGCGGCATGGACATCGTCGATACCGGTGCCCCGGTGTCGGTCCCTGTCGGCAAGGGTACACTCGGCCGCGTCTTCAATGTGCTCGGCGAGGCCATTGATGGCCGCGGTGACGTCGTCACCGAAGAACGCTGGCCGATCCACCGTCAGCCGCCGCTGCTCGAAAACCTCAGCTCGAAGACCGAAGTGTTTGAAACGGGGATCAAGGTCGTCGACTTGCTGATTCCGTTCGTCCGCGGCGGTAAGGCTGGTCTGTTCGGTGGTGCCGGTCTCGGTAAGACGGTGATTCTTCAGGAACTCATCGCCCGAATCGCCAGTTCACACGGTGGTTTCTCGGTGTTCGCCGGGGTGGGTGAACGGACCCGTGAAGGGAACGACCTCTGGCTCGAAATGCAGGAAACGAAGATCGGCGACACCGGCCGGGCGGTCATCGAGCAAACCTCGATGGTCTTCGGTCAGATGAACGAACCGCCGGGCGCCCGTCTCCGCGTGGCCCTCTCGGCACTGACGATGGCCGAATGGTTCCGTGACTCGACCGGGGCCGATACGCTGCTGTTCGTGGACAACATCTTCCGCTTCTCGCAAGCCGGTTCGGAAGTGTCCGCGCTCCTCGGCCGCATGCCGTCCGCGGTGGGTTATCAGCCGACGCTGTCCACCGAACTCGGTGCATTGCAGGAACGAATCACCTCGACGAAGCGCGGGGCCATTACCTCGGTGCAAGCCGTGTACGTCCCCGCCGACGATCCGACCGACCCCGCTCCGGCAACCGCGTTTGCTCACTTGGATGCGTTCATTTATCTCGAACGCCGGATTGCGGAAAAGGGCCTGTACCCCGCCATCGATCCGCTGTCGTCGTCGAGCCGCGTGCTTGATCCGCAGATCGTTGGCGATCATCACTACGCCGTCGCCCGTCGCGTCCAGAAGATTCTGCAACGGTACCGCGAACTGCAGGACATCATCGCGATTCTCGGCATCGACGAACTGAACGAAGAAGACAAGCTGGTAGTGCATCGCGCCCGCCGGATCGAACGCTTCCTGTCGCAGCCGTTCATCGTCGCCGAAGCGTTCACCGGCAAGAAGGGGAGCATCACCCCATTGAAGGAAACGATCCGCAGCTTCGAAGAAATCTGCGACGGCAAGTGGGACCATCTGCCCGAGCAGGCCTTCACCTACGTCGGCGTGATCGAAGAAGCCGCGGAACAAGCCGAACGCATGGCGGCGTCGGTCAAGTAACGCTGGATAGCATGTAGAGAAATTCCAAGTTCCAAAGACCAAATTCCAAACAAGGACCAAATTCCAAATTCCAAAGAGGGCGCTGTTCGAGTTCCGACATCTTCGTTTGGAATTTGGAACTTTGAAATTGTTTGGAACTTGGATTTTGGAGCTTGGAATTTCCATGAGATGATCTGATGGCGATCGACAAATCCCTGCGACTGGTGATCGTCACTCCCGAACGGACGATCTTCGACGAAACCGTGGCTCAACTGCGGTTCCCGTTGTTCGATGGCGACATCGGCGTGCTGCCCGGCCGGTTGCCGTTGATCGGCCGTCTCGGGGCGGGTGATCTCAAGGTGAAGATGCCAACCGGCGAAGAACGTCACTTCTTCATCGATGGCGGTTTCACACAGATCAACAAGGGAACGGTGACGCTCCTCACGCAACGGGCGGTGCCGGTCGATCAGATCAGCGTCGCCGCGGCGGAAGCGGAACTGCAAGCCGCGAAGGCGCAGCAGGCGAAGTCCGACGAAGAATTCGCCCGCAAAGCCGCCGCTCTCAACCGTGCCCGCAAGTTGCTCAAGCTCGCGCGCACGACCCACTGATCTTCCTTCTTCCATCACGGCAACCCGCCCGACAACACCGCTTGCGGTTTCGCGCCCCGCGCCAGCCCCACCGCGTGATCGCTAACTTCCCGCGTCCCCTCCGAACAGCGAGCCCGCGCCCTTCGCAACCATCAGGCTTTGTCGATAAGATGGAACCGAGAGTTCCCCGACCCTGATGGCGGTTGATGCGTATGCTCCGACGATCATCTCGTGGCTGGTCCGCAGCGTTCCTTTTGCTCCCGGTGACGGTGTTCGCCGCGGAACCGGTCGAGTATCTGCGCGACATCAAGCCGGTCCTGAAAGAACGCTGCTTCAGTTGCCACGCGGCTTTGAAGCAGGAAGGTGGCCTGCGGCTCGATACCGCCACGCTGATGCAGAAGGGGGGCGATAGTGGTCCGGCGATCATCGCGGGAAACGCGGATGGCAGCGGGATCGTGGAGCGCATCACTTCCAAAGATGCTTCGGTCCGCATGCCACCGGAAGGGGATCCGCTCAAACCGGAACAGATCCTCGCCATTCGGGAATGGATCACTCAGGGAGCAAAGTCGCCCGATGACGAAATGCCGCTGGAAGACCCGCGACAACATTGGTCGTACCAGCCTCCGGTGCAGCCGAGCGTTCCCGCAGCCACCAACGGCTCCGATCATCCGCTGGATGCGTTCATCGATCAACGCCTTGTCGCTCAACAATTGAAACGGCAACCACCGGCCGACCGCGCGACGCTCATTCGCCGGATGTTTCTTGATGTCACCGGGCTGCCCCCGACACCGGAGCGCGTGAAAGCGTTTGTCGAAAGCACCGATCCCCAGGCTGTGTCTGCGCTAATCGAGGAGTTGCTCGCGAGTCCACGGTATGGAGAACGTTGGGCGCAGCATTGGCTCGATGTGGTGCGCTATGCCGATACACATGGCTTCGAGGTCAACACGCCGCGGGACCATGCGTGGCCGTATCGGGATTACGTCATCCGGGCCTTCAACGACGACAAGCCATACGATCAGTTCGTCCGCGAGCAGATCGCCGGGGATGCGTTTCACGCCGATGAAGCGACCGGGTTTCTCGTCGCTTCGGCGGTCTTGCTGCCGGGCCAGATCGGGGCCGATGAGGAATCCAAACGAGCCGCGCGGCAGGATGCGCTCGATGAAATCATTGTCGGAACGACGTCGAGCATTCTGGGGATCACTCTCGGTTGTGCCCGGTGTCATGACCACAAATTCGATCCGCTCACCCAGCGGGATTACTACGCCATGCAAGGCTTTTTCGCGGGAGTCGAATACGGCGATCGCCCCATCAAGGATGCGAATTTTGCGGCCCGGCAAACCCAGGCGAGAGCGCTCACGCCCCGGATCGAAGCGCTGCAGCAGCAACTGCGTCAGAATGAGCCCGTGGTCTGGACCGGACGGACGGTGCTCATCGATGAACTCGATTCGGATCGAGTCACGATCCTCAAGAAAACCAACGGTCCGGGCAGCAACCCCGAGGGGAAACAACGGGGCTATCGGGACGATGTCGGCGATGCAAACCACATCGCCAACCTGAGTGGCGGCCAGTATCACTGGTGGAACAACAGCGCCGGCGAAGATGTCCTCACTTATCACCCCGGCGTCACGGGAAAGTATCAACTCTGGATTTCGTGGGGCGCCCACGGCAGCGGTGTCCACACCCGCGATGCCCGGTATCTGATCGACACTGATGGTGATCTCGCGACCAGGGACGATCAGCGCGAACTCGCGCGCATCGACCAGTATTACCTGGCAGGCGTCACGACCGGTGAAACCGAACAGAAGCCGTTATGGAGCGGCCTGCACTCGCTGGGCGTGATCGAGTGGACTCCGACGACGAAGCTGGTTCTCCGCGGCGGCGATACCGGATCGGGAATCACTGCGGATGTGATCGTTCTGCAGGAAACCATCGGCGATGTGCCGACGCCGCTGCCCCGATTGCGGTCTCCAGTAAATCCCAAGGAAAACGTGGAGCGGTTCGTCCCCGTCCGGGCAAAGTTCGTCCGGTTCATCACGTTGGAAACGATCGATCAGAACCGGCACGAACCGTGTCTCGATGAACTCGAAGTCTTCGGCCCCGAGTCGCCACAACAGAACCTTGCCCTAGCGGCTCAGGGAACGGTCCCGACGTCCTCCGGAAATTATGGAAGCGGAGAGAGCGGCCCGCATCAACTGCGGCACATTAACGATGGCGAGTACGGCAACGGGAAAAGCTGGATTTCCAATCAGCACGGCGGTGGCTGGGTGCAACTCGAACTGCCAAAGGTGGAGATCGTCGACCGCATCGTGTGGGGGCGGGACCGTCTCGAAAAGTTCAAAGACCGCTTGCCGGTGCGCTATGAGATCACCGTATCGACCGACGGCGTGAAATGGCAGCGCGTAGCCGGGCATGACGACCGGGTGCCTTTGAAGACGCCGAGTGATCCGATTCAGACCCTGCTGCGGAATCAACCGCCGTGGACATCGACCGACATTGGAGCGATGATTGCCGAACTCGATCGGCTGCAGCGAGAGAAGACAAAACTCGAAACGCCGCAGATGGCGTATGCGGGAACGTTCAAGCAACCGGACACCACGTATGTGTTGCGGCGGGGTGATGCTGAACAACGGGATGGCGAGATCGGTCCGGCGATTCCGGCGATCTTTCACGGGGCGAACGATCTGCAGAAGCTGAGCGATCAGGAACGGCGGCTGGAACTTGGAAAGTGGTTGACGTCGCCGCAGAATCCGCTCACCGCGCGGGTGATGGTCAACCGGTTGTGGCAGGGACACTTCGGCCGCGGGCTGGTCGAAACGCCCAACGACTTCGGCGTCAACGGGGTCAAGCCGACACATCCCGAATTGCTCGATTGGCTGGCATGCGAATTCATGGATCACGGCTGGTCGATCAAGCACATGCACCGGTTGATTCTGTCGTCGCAAACCTATCAACAAGCCGCGGCCTGGAACACGGCCGCCGCGGAGGTGGACCGTGACAACCGTCTGTTATGGCGGTTCCCTTCCCGCCGTCTGGAAGGCGAAGCGCTGCGCGATTCGGTCCTTGCGATCAGCGGCGAGCTCAATCTCACGATGGGCGGTCCCGGCTTCAATTTCTTCCAGACGCGCGGCGGTCTGAACGGTTACCCGCCCGTGGAAAAGTTCACGTCGAATGAAATGCGGCGGATGACCTATCAGCACAAAGTCCGCATGGAATCCGTGCCGGTGTTCGGCGCGTTCGATTGCCCCGACGCCGGTCAATCGATGCCGAAGCGCAGCCGATCGACGACGGCGATCCAGGCCCTCAATCTATTTAACAGTCCGTTCCTGCTGGAACGCGCGGAGAAGTTCGCCGAGCGCGTGAAAGGGGAGAGACCGGCATCGACGAATGAACAAGTGCGGCGTGCCTTCACGTTGGTGTTGGGTCGCGGTCCGACAAAGACCGAACAAACCGCGGCCATGCAGACGGTCGAAGCGCATGGGTTGGCGACGTTGTGCCGGGTGCTGTTCAACAGCAATGAGTTTTTGTTTCTGCCGTAAGGAGAACTCTCGTGCCGATTGACATCGAAGCTGTCTACGAGAATGGCGTGCTCAAACCGGCACAACCTCTGCCGCTGCAAGAACACGAACGTGTGTTCGTGCGGGTTCGGTCGCGAACCAGCGAGATTAGAAAGACTGCGGGAATCATTCCGTTCTCGGCAGTGAAAGATTGCTTCGATGAAGCTCATAGCTCGTCGGCGTTTTCCGGCCCAAAGGGCCATTCGTTCCAATAGCCAGGGCCAGCGGCCCTGGAATGATGGCCATACCGTGAACCAACGGCCCATCGGGCCAGCCGTTTTTTGAGAGCAAACAGTCGGCCCGTTGGGCCTCATGTCAATCATACTTCCGTCATCCAGGGCCGATGGCCCTGGCTATTGGAACGGCCAGCCCGTTGGGCTTTCGGACCATCAATCATGTCATTGTCAGCATTTCATCCGCTCCTCAGCCGTCGCGACTTCCTCGGCGGCACCGCGTCGGCCCTCAGTGCAATTGCGCTCACACAATTGCTCGCTGATCAACGTCTGCTGGCCGATGACGCCGGGTTCAAACCGGTGATTGATCCTACGCGGCCGCATGCGTCGCGACTGGGGCATCATCCGGCGAAAGCCCAGAATGTGCTGGTCATCTTCTGTGCCGGGGCATGCAGTCAACTCGAGACATGGGACTACAAGCCGGAACTGATCAAACAGGATGGCAAGCCGATGCCCGGCGGGCCGGCGGTCACGTTTCAGGGACCGGCGGGGAATCTCGCGCGGCCGCAGTACGACTTCAAACCGTACGGCGAGACCGGCAAGATGTGCTCGGACATGGTCCCGCACCTCGCCGAACAGGTCGACGACTTCGCCTTTGTTCACACGCTTACCAGCAAGACCAATACACACGGTCCGGCCGAGAATTTCCTGTCGACCGGCTTCGTGCAGGACGGATTCCCCAGTATCGGGGCGTGGACAACCTATGCACTCGGCACCGAAAACCAGAACCTGCCCGCCTTCGTGGCGATCCCCGACCCGCGCGGGATTCCCCAAGCGAGCGTGAACAACTGGGGACCGGGCTTTCTCCCCGCCGTCTTTCAGGGGACCGCGTTCAATTCGAGCCAGCCGATTCAGAACCTCACGCCGCCTGGTTCCATCACGAAAGAGAAAGACATCGCCGCGCGCGATCTGTTGCAGGCACTCAACCGCGAACACTTCGATCGCTTCCCCGGCGATACGGAACTCGCCGCCCGCATCGCCAGCTATGAACTCGCTGCCCGGATGCAACTATCAGTGCCGGAGATCAGCGATCTGTCGACGGAACCGCAGCACATTCTGAAGATGTACGGGGCTGACGACACCGAAGACCCGATCAAAGCCGGGTTCGCGAAGAACTGCATTCTCGCCCGGCGGCTCATCGAAAACGGCGTGCGGTTCGTACAGCTTTTCAACGGGGCCTATGCGTCCGGTGGGAAACTGAACTGGGACGGTCACCAGGCTTTGCGCGAACAATACGACGTCCACGGCCGCATCATGGATCAACCCGCGGCGGCGCTGATTCGCGACCTGCGGCAACGAGGCTTGCTCGAAAACACGCTCGTCGTCTGGTGTACCGAGTTCGGCCGCATGCCGATGTTCCAGAAGGGGGCGAAAGGTCGCGACCACAACCCGAACGGCTTCACCGCGTTCCTCACCGGTGCCGGGGTGAAGCGTGGCGTGAGTTACGGCGTCACCGACGAACTCGGTTTCAAAGCCGTGCAGGATGTCTCATCGATCCACGATCTCAACGCCACGATTCTGCACCTGCTCGGTCTCGATCACCGCCGCCTCACGTTCATGCACAACGGGGTGGCGCGACGCCTGACCGACGTGCATGGGCATGTGCTCGACAAGCTTCTCATCTGACGAGTTCTGTAGGGTTGTCACGTGACCGATGCCTTTGGAACGCCTGTACTCCGTCGATGGAGAGAAGTCTTGGCGGAGTCCGCCATCGTCACCAAGCCCGCCCCCATCATGATGACGTCTTTCAGAACCAGTCGACCGGCGCCGCTGAGATACGGGAAACCATGCTGAGCGTCGCCGAGCGCCGGCACCCAGCATTCCGGAGTCGTGATGAGGAACGAAAGCGTCACAAACGACATGGTGAAAATCAGGAAACTTCCCACGGCGGCCACCTGCGGCAACCACGGGTGCAGACACAGCATCAGTCCAAAGAGCACGATCACGGACCCGAGTCCGTACGCAAACACATACGTTCCGTTCGCTTCATGCCAGGCACGGTTCTCAGGAACGAGGGCACCTTCCGGATTCTTGTGAGTTCGGTAATGGCCCGGGTCGTGAATCAGAAAGTTCATGAGCGGACTGTTGGCGACGAAGGGAATGATCCCGTCCGCTTCATAACGGAACGCTTTCAATCCGCCGATCCAAAGAAAGACCACAATCAAGCCGACCCGAGTTAACGTAATCCCAAATCGATCAGCCCGAGCCGCCGCTTCAAACAGTTTTTGCACCAACATCGCCTAGTCCTCCAGAAGTCCCGCGAGCATGTCCCATCGGAACGATTGGGATTGCTCATCGGTGATGTCTGAAGTATCGGCCGTCGGCTTGAATCAAAGAATGGACGGTGAGCCCGAAGACATGGACAGATTGCTCCCGCCGCGGATGGCGGTCTCGAACTCACGGAAATACTTCGGCGAAACGCCGGTCGCCTTCTTGAACATCCGGCTGAAATAGAGTTCGTCCTGAAACTCGAGTTCCGCGGCGATCTCTTTCACCGGCCGCAGCGTGTGCAGCAGTTGCCATTTGGCGTGAGTCAGGATGCGGCGGCGAACTAGGTTCGTGACGGTTGTCCCCAGATGATCGCGCACCAATCGGCCGAGCGATTTGGGTGTCATGTAGAGCGACTCGGCATACTCGGCGGGAGTGTGCCAGGTTTGGTAGTGAGCTTCGATGAGTTCGCCCAGTCGCGCCAACGTGGGATGGCGATGCCCCGCCATTGTCGCTTCGCAGGCGGCGTGCGAATTGGTTTTCCAGCGCGTTGCCAGAATCAACAACACTTTCAGATAAGCCAGCGAGGCTTCTTCGTAGGCTAACTCCTGCAAGGTTTGCTCGCGCTGGATGCGTGCAAACAGTTCCCGTACTTCGATGTCGGCCTGTTCATCAAGATCGAGCAGCGGCACACCATACGGGTCGTTGAATAACCGGCCCGCACAACCGACCTCCGCATGGAAAGTTTCGACGCACAGGAAGTTGGCATGGAACTCAAGGACTTCGCCACCGATGGGTTCGTCCGGAACGAATCGGACGTACTGATAAGGAGTCGCGAACAGGATCGCCCCGCTGCCAAAGGTGTGACAAGTCTCATCAATCGCCGCCGTCCCCGCCCCCGTTTCCATCCGGTAGATGCTGAAATAGTTCGTCCGCGGCGGTTCAAACGACTCGGAAGTCGCCGAGAATTGCCGGATGCGCAGTGCCTGCCCACCGGCCTCGGGATCGTAAAAATCGTTCTTGCGTGCCATAGGACTCAGCATATCGACGGATCCACTGGTGGTGTAGTTGATCCGGTCGCCGGGCTCTCCTCAGACAATCTTCCGTGCGGTTGGATATACTTCTGCGTATGTCGAGTTGGAAAAATCTCTGTGAATGGTATCTCGGGCTGCCTTCGGCGCAGTCGGGAGAAGGTACGCGCTGGGAATGGGGGTGGCAGACGCCGTGGCCGCAAGGTTGGCCGGTGGCGTTGGTTGGTCTTCTCTCGGCGGCATTTCTTGTCGGTTTGTGGTGGGCCTACCGTCGCGATGCCGCCTTGCTAAAACCGTGGCAGGTGGCATGTCTGGCAATCCTGCGGCTCGCGGCGATTCTTGCCGCTCTAGCCCTCTGGGCGCAACCCACCTTGTGGATTGCCAAGACCGGCCTTCCTGCGGTCGCTGTGCTCATCGATTCTTCTGCGAGCATGTCCTTCCGTGATAGCAGCAGCACTCCGTCGGACTCCACCGATGCCGGTGCGCGGCGGTTCGATCAAGTCACCGACGTGTTGTTGAAACAAGATGCCGCATGGCTCCGCGCGCTGTCACAAGGGCGGCCCTTGCGTCTCTATCAGTTCGCGGGGCAGGCCACGCCGGTTGAACTCACGGAACTCGCCACCGACGCCGATTGGAAAAAACTCGGCGACACCCTCCGCAAACTCGAACCCGACGGCACCGAAACGCGCCCGGCGGAAGCCGTTCGGCAAGTCCTCGCCGAACTCCGCGGCATGCCTCCGGCGGCGATGGTGATCTTCACCGATGGCGTCGCCAGTGAAGGGGACGCCGACAAACTGTCGACGGTTGCTGACCTGATTCGGCGGCGCGGCGTGCCCTTGTTCGTGGTCCCCGTCGGCAGCGATGTCGCCGGACGTGATGTCCACCTCTTCGATGTCGTGATGGATGATGTCGCCTTCAAAGGCGATCCCGTTTCTATTGTTGGCAAGATTCGCGCGAATGGCTTGTCGCAACCCAAGATCACAGTCGCCATCAAGCGCGGAGACACCGGGGCAACGTTAACCACGGTCGATGTCACCCCGCGACCGGATGGGCAACCCGTGCGGTTTGAGACGACGGTGAAACTCGACGAAGCGGGAGAAATTGACCTCGATCTGGAAACACCCGTCCTCGCCGGTGAAATCGACAAATCGAACAACCGCGAACGGCGACATCTCAGCGTGCGTGAAGAGAAGCTCCGTGTCCTGCTCGTCGAAGCGGGGCCGCGGTATGAATTCCGCTATCTGAAGCAGTGGCTGGAGCGTGACAACTCCGTGGAGCTGCAAACCCTGCTGGTCGACGCCGACCCCGAATATGCTCAGGAAGATCGCACCGCATTGCCATACTTTCCGGTCCAGCGGGAGGCGCTGTGGAAGTACGACGTGATTGTGCTGGGTGATGTTTCGCTCACCCAATTGGGAGCCACGGCACCAGGTTGGATCGCCGACTTTGTGCGGGAAAAAGGGGGCGGATTGATCCTCGTCAGCGGGCCCCGGGCCAACCCGCGCGGCTGGGCGGGAAGCCCGCTGGAATCGTTGCTGCCGGTGCCGAGTGAAGCGATCGGCATGTTGCCGACCACACCCGAAGCAACGGAAGCGTTTTCACCACAACTCACGCTAGATGGTCAGAAGGGCGTGCCGATTTTTCGATTCGCCGACTCGGAATCGGCGAGTGTGCAGGTGCTGAAAGGGCTGCCGGGGTTTTATGGACTGGTCGAGTTGCCGCGGTTGAAACCAGGGGTCCGGATTCTCGCCGAGCATCCGTATCGGCGGGGAGAGCGCGAACGGCTACCGGTGATGACGTTGCAACAAGTCGGTGCCGGGAAAGTGCTATTCCACGCGACGGACGAACTGTGGCGGTGGCGGTTCCGGCAAGGGGATGTGTACTACGGCCGGTATTGGGGCCAGGCGATCCGTTACCTCAGCCGAGGCAAACTGCTGGGACAAGATCGGGCCGTCGAGTTCATTACCGATCGGCAAGTCTATCGGCGCAACGAACCGGTCGTGTTACGGGTCCGTTTTGTGGAAGAACGCCAAGCCCCCACCGATGACGCCGCGGTCCGAGTGGTCGTCGAACAAACCAGCGGCGGTCGTCAGGAAGTGACGCTCAAACCGTTGGCGTTCGCGCCGAATGTGTTCGAAGGCCAGATCACCCCCAGCGGTGAAGGAACCTATCATGCGTGGGTCTCGCGTCCGTCGTTCACAGGTCCGCCGCCTGCCGTCGACTTCCGCGTGGAATCGACGCAGCGCGAATTACAACAGCGGATGACCGACCGCGCGGACCTGAAGCTTGCCGCCTCCCGCGCTGCCGGGCGATTGATTCCCCTGGCCGAAGCACAGTCGATTCCGGAATGGGTGCCGCCCGGTGTTGCAGTTCCGTTGGAATACGGTGTTGCGGTTCCGGTGTGGCAACGGAGCGAACCGCTGTTTGTCCTCGCGCTCATTTTGGGGACAGAATGGTTCTTACGTCGCCGCTGGCGGCTGGTATGATGAACGACAGCATTTAGCCCCCCGTTGTCCGCAACGGGGGGAGATTGCGGGTCTGCGATGCAAAGCCCCCCCGTTGCGGACAACGGGGGGCTAAATGCAACTCAACGACATCCACTCCGAACATGACGCACGCCGAACAACACGCCGTCGATGAAAAACTCGCACTGTTGCGACGACGGGTGGTGTCGTTGGTCTGGTGGTCCGGTGTGAGCCTGATCGTCGCGGTGTTCTTCGGCGGCCTGCTCGCCGCGGGGTTGCTCGACCGGTGGTTCGATGACGCCGGGTTGCGCTGGTTGCTCGCCCTCTCCGTGTGGACCGGAGTCATCGTGGCCACGTGGCGGTTTCTGATCGCGCCGCTGCGGCTGTCGCTCACCGATGTCTTTCTCGCGTCGCAAATTGAACGGCGGTATCCGGGTCTTGCCGGGCGGTTGAGTGCGGCGATGGATTTTCGGACGACCGGCTGCCAACCCCGCATGGGCTCACCCGCGCTGCAGCAACTCGTCGTCGGCCAAGCGTGGAATGATCTGCGGGCTGTCGATCCCCGCGAGATTGTCGAACCCCGCCGTGTCCGGCCAGCTCTTCTCGGCGGCATGAGTGCCTGCCTGATCGCGGCGATGATCCTCTGGTCTTTCCCGCTGCATGCCGGAACCGCCCTCAAGCGGCTGGCATTTCCGTGGGGCAACTATCCGTGGCCGCGCGCGACGGCGCTCCGCATCGTCAACTCCGAAGGGAAACCACTTCCAATTGAAACCGGCACCCTGCTCCGTTCGGTCCGCGGCAGTCTGCTGGAGTTCACGGTCGAGAATGCGCGCGGGAAACTCCCCGATGAAGTCTGGCTGGAAACGCGCGTCGAAGGACAACCCAAACCGATGCGCGAGCTGCTGCGGCGAATCACACGCACGGAAGGGAAAGCCAAACCGCGCACGGTGGCTGCGCTGAGTTTACCGGCGACGCGCGGACCGATCGAGTTCCGTGCCATCGGCGGCGACGATGATCTCATGCCGTGGCATCGGCTGGAGATTGTCGAACCGCCGACACTCGCGGATTTCTCGCTGGCAGTGCAACCTCCGCCGTATCTGAATCTGCCGGAGGAGTCGCTGCCGCGCGGGGCGATTCACGCCT
The DNA here is from genome assembly GCA_041753475.1 of Planctomycetaceae bacterium. Classification (GTDB taxonomy): domain Bacteria; phylum Planctomycetota; class Planctomycetia; order Planctomycetales; family Planctomycetaceae; genus DSVQ01. Next base: position 73,520 of record JBGSUN010000237.1, read on the forward strand.
CCGGATTAGTCGGCAGCCGGGTCACATTTGCCGCGACGGCCTCCAAACCATTGCAGAAAGTTGAACTCCGACGGCGTGAAGGATCAACGACGCCGGTGGTGCTCGATCAGAACCGCGTCGACTTCCACATCACCGTTCCGATTGAACAACCCGGCGCAGCGACCGTGTGGTTCCAACTGGTGGATGACGAAGGGTTCACCGAGACCGATCCGTTGCAATTCGAGCTCCGTGGACAACTCGATGCCCTGCCGGAAGTCACGTTGCGCGAGCCGGCGACCGACCTGTTTGTCACACCCGATGCTGAAGTCCAGCTTGCGTTTGACTCATCGGACGACTGGGGCCTGGTTGCGTCGCGGCTCACTTGGCAGCTTGATAACGAGCCGCAGGCACAACGGGAACTGGAAGCCTGGACCGACCGTCGCCGCCAAGCCACCGTGGACACTTCGTGGGCACTGTCCGACCTGGCGCTCCAGCCCGGTGACCGGGTGATGTACCGCATCGAAGTCGATGATATCTGCGACCTCTCCGGTCCCCACACGGGCAAAAGTGCCCCGCGAATGCTTGTGGTGGTCTCAAAAGAAGACAAGCGGCAGGACCTCGCGGCCCGCATCGGTGAAATCGTCGAGGACCTGCAGCAGGCCCACGAACAACAATCGCGACTGCGGCAGCAAGCGGGAGACTTGCTGCGACAGTTGAACGACGTCGGCCGATTCCGTCCCGAAGATCAGGACAGTCTGCATCGCCTCGAAATCGATCAGCGCCAGTTGACGCAACAGCTCACGGAAACGACGCGCGGTCTTGCCGCGCGTGCCCGGCAGCTCCGGCAAGACTTTCCCATCAACAAGCTGGACGATGCCGAGACCGAAGCCAACCTCGAACAACTCGCCGATGGTTTGGATCAACTTGAGGAATCTTCGCTGACAAAGCTGGCCAGCGAGTTAACGCAGGCCAACAAGATCATCGACTCGCAACCAACCCCGGCCGAAAACCCTGAGAAAACGGCTCCCGCAGAGACCCCACAGCCATCCGAAGCGGCTTCGGCTCTCGATCGAGCCGGCCGGATTCAGGACGACGTGCTGCAATCGCTCGATGATTGGCAGAAACAATTTTCCGAATGGCGCAACGAACGCGCCCTTGGACAGCAATTGGAAAGCCTGCTCAAAGAACAGACCGATATCAACCAGGCGACCGGGGAACTCGGTTCACAAACCGTGGGAAAATCGGCAGCAGAGCTATCCCCGCAACAGCGCACCGATCTCCAGAAACTGTCGTTGCGGCAGCGCCAGCAGTCGCAACGGATTGATCAGTTTGAACGCCAGCTCCGCGACCAAAGCGAAGCTCTGGAAGACGAACAGCCGCAAGCCGCGGCTCAGTTGCTCGAGGCGGCGGATCAATTGGATGAAGCCCAGACGGGGGCAAAACTCCGGCAGGCCGCGGATGATCTGGCGGCCAACCGTCTCGGGGAAGCGGAGGGAGCACAGCGGGCCGCCGAAGAGTTACTCAAGAAGACCCAGGACGAATGGAACGCCGAACCGCCGGATGACACCGAGCAATTGGTGAAACGGATCGACGATGCCCAGCAGGTGGCCGAACAGATTGCCGCAGACGAAGAACAACTCCGCAAGAAGACTGAAGAAGCCGCCCAAGACGGAATGACACCAGCCGAGAAAACGGAACTGCGCGACGAAGCCGCACGGCTCCGACGACAACTGCAAAAGCTTGAACGGCAATTGCAACGTTTGCGGCTCAAGCCCGCGGCTGACTCCGCTCAACGTGCTGCCGAACGATTGCGGACTGCCGAGCAGAATCTCGAAGACGATGAGCCCGGTGACGAAGCGATGGAATCGATCGAACAGGCTGGAGACGACATTGAACAATTGCAGGATGAACTCGCCACGGCGGAAAAGGAAGCGGTTGACCAACTGGCACAAGAAGAGTTTGAGAAACTGACGGCGAAGATCGACGGATTGAAGCAGCGTCAGGAAGCGGTCGTCGCTGAGACTGTGCGATTAGAAGACGAACGCCAGGCGCGGGGCCAATGGACGCGTGGGCAATTGCGATCGCTCAAGGAGCTCGCGGAAATCGAGAAAGGATTGCACATCGACCTCGCCGAAGTACAGACCACGTTGGCGAGCACCGCGGTGGTGAAGAAAGCGCTGGAATTTGCCGAGCGCGATCTCCGCCGCGCCGCTGCCCGGTTGGACGCCCGGCAGACGAGTGGCGTGACGCAGGAATTGGAACGCCAAGTGGTGAAGCGGTTCAATCAATTGTTGTCTGCATGGAATGCCAAGCCTCCCGAGACGGAATCGCCGCCGGACAATGAGTCCGAGAAACCCAAGGAGGGCGACGAACCACAGCAAGCCGGTCCGCCGGGGGAAGCGTTGCCCGATCGGCTCGAGTTGCAACTCCTGCGCGACATGCAGGCCGATTGCCTCGAACGGACCAAAGCCTGGGAACGGCACCGGATCGAACGCGGCAAGTGGACCGAAGAGGAAGCCGCACGGGTCCAGGAACTCGCCCTTGAACAAGGCGAACTTGCCGTGCTGGCCGAGCAACTGATCGAGTCCTTTGTCAAACGCCAACCCACTCAGCCCGCAAACGCATCGGAGCCCCCCCAATGATCCGCTTTGCGGTTTCGCGCCCCGCGATAGTTCACTCCGTGCTCACAACCTGTGCACTCTTCGTCACCACCTGTTCGGCACAAGAACCCGCGCCGCAGGAACCAGGCGCGAAATTCCCAGCGACTACGCCGGCGCCTGCCGCGGAGCAACTCACCAAGATCGTTGAAGCGATGCGAGGCATCGAAGTCCGTCTCAAAGACCGCGAAACCGGTGAGGAAACACAAGCCGCTCAACAAAGTGTGATCGATCAACTCGACACACTCCTCAAGACTCCGCCTGAGTCTCCGCCTCCGTCCGGTAGCGGCGGCGGAGGCAGCAGCAATCCTCCACCCACCCCAAAGAACGGCAGCGGGAAGTCGCGAAATTCGCAGAATTCGCAGTCCAAACCCAACGAAACGAAAGGGAGCGACCCGAGCCAGATGCGACCCAAGCCCGCGGGTCAACAAGATCAACGGGACCGCAAGAACGCGGACGATTCCGAAGAACGGACCGGCCCGAAGCGCGCCGCCAGTACCCCGGCTGCCAAACGACAGCGTCTGGAAGTGGATGTCTGGGGCCATCTCCCCGAAAAACTCCGCGAGCAACTGCTCAATTCCTACGGCGAGCGCATGCTGCCACAGTATGAAGAAGCCGTCCGCCGGTTCTACGACCAACTGGCCGACCCACCTGCATCCCGAACACGGCGCTAATGAAGCCGATCGGCTGCTTCCTCGTACCAACGAATTCTCCAGACGGGTTGGCGGATTTCACATCGACAATACGAGTTTCACAGGAAAGCGGTGCTGTTTTCCCAATCCGGGTTTTCGGCAGGGTATGTGGCACCGTTACAGAGCTTTTCTCCAGCCGGAATGCCGGGAAACTCGTGTCTCCGTTTGATTTTTCATTGTCACCCGGAAGACCGCCCCTGTAGGCTTGGAAGGACGTCAACCGGACCGATCCTGTGCTGGAAACCGTTGTTGATCGGCGGAACCAGTTCTTCTTTCTCAATCTGGAGCGGCACATGAAACCGGTATCACGAGTGGCGTGGTCTCTGGCCCTGATTCTCCCCTTGGCGGCGACTTGGGTCGTTGTCGCGCAGGATCCCGCACCCAAGGGTGGCATTCAGATCGGGAACAAAGTCTATCGCGACTTGGCCGCGATGGTTGCCGCCGGAGCTCGGTGTGCGACGCCGAAGCCAACCGCGGCGCAACGGGATTCTGTCCAGAAAGCGCTGCGGGCAGCGAAGAACAACGTGGCGAATGCGGGGAACCCCGTCACAATCCCGGTGCAGTTCATTCATTTGACGAACGGCATTCTCGGTTCGGTGACTGAACAGCAACGCCTCAGTCAGATCGCGGTGTTGAATGATGCTTACGCACCGTACGGATACTCTTTCTGTTATGACCCCAACGGTGCGTACAAACCGAAGACCGTGAACAATGCGTTCTGGTTCGCCATGGGGCCCAGTACCCTGGCCGAAACGCAGTGCAAGAGCACGCTCGGTGTCACCCCCGATCGCGTCCTGAATTTCTACACTGCCGACGGCGACGGCCTGCTGGGTTGGGCGACGTTCCCGTTCCCCAACATTGACCTGCTGCGCGATGGCGTGGTCTGCAACTTCCGCACGCTTCCCGGTGGCAGTCAAAACAACTTCAACGAAGGGGACACCGCCACGCACGAAGTCGGGCATTGGCTCGGCCTCTTCCACACGTTTGAAGGAGGTTGTTTCGGCTTCGGAGACGAAGTTGCTGATACCCAAGCCCACGCGGATCCGGACTTCGGTTGCCCCTCAACCGGTCCCTCATGCAATCCCCCGGCGTCTTCCCCGGTCCGCAATTTCATGAACTATGTAAACGATCCATGCATGGATGAATTCACCGCCGGACAAGGGGCGCGGATGAATACCATCGTCGCGCTCTTCCGACCAAACCTGGGCAGTACAGGTTGCAGCGGCGGACCAGGATGCCTGCTGGCACGCCTGGCGGGGTCCGCGAAGAAAATGCTCCCCTTCCCGCTGTCACAGGATGACATGGACGGCTTGCGGAAGTTTCGTGACGGCGTGCTGAACAAATCCGAAGCCGGGCGGGCGTTGTCATCGTTGTACTATCAACAGGGACCGAAACTGGTCGAGCTGATGCTCAACGATACACAACTGGCCGGGGAAACTCTGATGTTTCTCGCCAAGCAAATGCCCGCAGTGGAACGGGCCGTGGAACGAGACGGAGCGGTGCATCTGGTGCAGAAAGATTACGACCACGGCCTGATGCTGCTCGATCGTTATCGCCGCGTCGCACCTCCGGAACTGGCCCGCACCCTCACCCGTGTGGAAGCGCTGCTTCAGGAAGCCGTCCACCCGGGCAACGATGTCGTGACGCTGAAGTTCCCGACAGAATCAAACGTCGCCAGCGCGGCGACGCTGTTGCCGACTCCGGACCCGATCTCGACAAAAACGAATTGATCACCGCAATCATTTCAGCAGCGTTATGAAGCCCACGGATTCTGATCCGTGGGTCTCTTCATTCCTCCGGCAACCCGCGAAACAACCGCCGATGCAACGGGTTGTCCCGCGATGTGAACACCTCATTCCCCGCGGTGACCGGTGCTGTGAGCGCCATCGCTAACATGTGAAACTTCGCGTCGATGTCATCGGCATAATGAACGAGCAGCGCTTCCGGCGTGCTGGGTGGAATCGGGCTGCCCCACTCCGGAACGCCCTGATGCGCAAGGATCAGGTGTTCGAGCCGTAACAGGGTCTCCGCGTCGAAGTCGGGAATCGTTACCGCGGTTTCCCGGATCATGTCGCGACCAATGACGATATGCCCGATGAGTCGCCCCGCAGCGGTGTATTCAGAACCTTCCGGGCTGTGCGTGAGTTCGTGTACTTTGCCGATGTCGTGCAGAATCGCCCCGGCGACGACGAGTGATTTCGACAAGTTCAAATCCGGGTAATACTCGTGGTACTTATCGGCGAGATACACCGCCGTTCGGGTGACCGACAGAACATGTTCGATGAAGCCGCCCTGAAAGGCGTGATGATGATGGACCGCCGCCGCCATGTTCACGAGCAGGTCGGCATGATCGCGCAACAACGTCACGGTTAACAATCGCACTGGAAGATCGTCGATTTCCCGCTCGGCGAGCGCGATCAACTCAGCGTGCATCGCCACCGGATCGAAACGCGACCGGGAGTGAAATTCACCCGGATCAAACCCCGTTTTGTGATCGGCGTCCTCCACCGGCCGCAGCTTTTCGAGTTCGATGCCCGGACCATACTGGTTCTCGAAGTACCGGGCCCGGATCTTGAAATACTGGCCCGGTTGCCATCGCTGCTCACAGTCTTCAAACCACCCGCCGTCGGCCCAGATCATCGCGGTGGCGGACCGGTTCGCATCCCGGAACGTGGCCCGGTAGAACGGCTTGGCATCGCGCGTCTTACCAGGGTCTTTCTTGACCAACAGCGCGAAGAAATCGCCTTGCTGACCCGGGTCGAGATCGCTCAGCCGGACGATTCGCGGTTCGACATCCGGTCGGGGGTTCGATTTCGCCATCGAAGATGCCTCTCGTTCCCACGCTCTGCGTGGGAATGCCTGGCCGAGACGCTCCGCGTCGAGTCGCTTCCTTGATAACGATCATCAGGCGACGCGGAGCGTCGCGACCGTGCGTTCCCACGCGGAGCGTGGGAACGAGACCCAGGGAAGGTATTCCCTGGGCTTCTGGTTTACTTTGCGAGTTCCGGGTGGTAGCCGGTGGTCTTCAGTTTGATGCGGAAGAGGCCGGTGCCGACGGTCATGTAGAGCGTGCTGGCTTCCGCTCCTTTGCCGAACTTGCAGTTCGTGGGGAGCGTCGCCGTGGGGATGTAGGCGATTTCCTTGCCGTCTTTGCTGAACACGACGATGCCTTTGTGCGAATCGCGACGGAAGGCGGTGTAGATGCGGCCTTCGGTGTCGGTGGTCATGCCGTCGATGCCGAGTTCGCCGCCGAAATCGGCGAGCACCTTTTTGGGGCCGAGCGTGCCATCGGCCTGAATGGCGAAGGCGTTCAACGTGAACTTTGGCGGTTGGGGTGCCGTGCCCGCGGGTTCCAAGCCGGTCGCCCCGTTCTCAGTCTCGGCGACGTACAGCGTCATCGCATCCGGCGACAGCGCGACCCCGTTCGGTTTGCGGATGTCCGTTGTCACGCGCTTCACCGAGCCGTCAGTGCCGTAGAGGTATACACTCTGGTGGTCGAGTTCCATCGGTTCCTTGCCGATGTACCGGGGATCGCTGAAATAGATCCAGCCTTTCGGATGGACGACAAGGTCATTTGGGGCGTTGTAGGTCTTGCCGTCAAATTTCTCGGTGAGTTTTTTCATCTTCCCGTCGGCGGTCACTTCGCACAGAGCCCGATGGCCGACATTCGCCCCGCAAGTCGCGAGCAGTTTGCCGTCCGCGGTGAAGAACAGGCCATTGCTTTGCCCGCTGTCAGCGACGTGCACCGTGGTTTTCCCGGTGGTGGGGTCGAACTTCAGAATCCGGCCGGGCGTTTTGCCGGACATGGCGATGTCGCTGAAATACACGGCACCATCTTTGGCAACGGCAACGCCTTCGGTGAATTCGCCGTCGTTCCACAATTCCTCGATTTTGGCGGCGGGGTCGATCACCGCCGGGTCACCGCTGGGCGGCTGAGCGTGGACGAACGTTGCCGACATGATCCACACCACTGCCGTTGCGGTCGCCAGCCATCGAGCCATTGCACGTTCGCCTTACGAAAAGAACATGTTTTCCCATTTCCTGCGAGCATAAACCCTTACCGATAGATTGCAAGCACAGAAGCCCAGGGTTTCTTAACCCTGGGTCTCTTGGAACGAATTCCGAACTTCCGGCAATTTTCCGTGTCCGTTAGAATCCGGGCTGTCGGTCCCCAGGTTGATATTGGTTTTGATCCCACATGCGCAACGAATCTGAAACCCCCGTCGCCGATACGCCGTTTACCATTCCGGTCGCTGACCGACTGAAACGGCTGCCCCCTTACCTCTTCGGCCGCATCAACAAGCTGAAGTATCAGAAGCGGCAAGCCGGTGTCGATGTCATCGACCTCGGTATGGGGAACCCGACCGATGCCCCGGACCCGCTCATCATCGACAAGATGAAAGAAGCGCTGCTCGACCCCCGGAATCATCGGTACTCAGTCGCCAACGGCATCGAAAATCTGCGCAAAGAAGTTTCCGCCCGGTACTTCCGCAAGTACGGTGTCCGGCTGAACCCCGAGAACGAAGTCATCGCGTGTCTCGGCTCGAAGGAAGGTTTCAGCCACATGTGCCTGGCGCTGATGGGCCCGGGCGACACCGCGATTGTCCCCGCACCGACGTTCCCGATTCACGCCTATTCGGTAATGCTCGCCTCGGGGAATGTGATTGCGCTCGATGTTCGCGAGCCGTACAAATTTCTCGAAAACATCGCTTACACCTGCGAGCATCTTTTCCCGAAGCCGAAGCTCGTGGTCGTCAATTTTCCGCACAATCCGTCGGGGGTCTGTATCGGCCAAGACTTCTACGACGAACTCGTCCGGCTGGCGAAGAAGTACAAATTCCTCGTCATCAGCGATTTTGCCTACGCCGACATCTGCTACGACGGCTATCAGGCCCCCAGTTTCCTCGCCAGCCCCGGTGCTATCGACGTCGGCGTCGAAACGACGACCATGTCGAAGGGCTTCAGTATGGCCGGCTGGCGCATCGGCTTCTGCGTCGGCAACCGTGAAATGGTCCGCGCCCTGGCGACCATCAAGGGCTACTACGACTACGGCATTTTCCAGGCGATTCAGATCGCGGCCATCGTCGCCATGCGGCACTGCGAACCCGCGGTCGAAGCGATTGCCCTGGAATACCAGGACCGTCGCGATGTGCTGGTCGAAGGATTGAACCGCATCGGCTGGGATGTCGAAAAGCCAAAAGCCGGGATGTTCGTCTGGGCGAAGATTCCCGAGCCGTGGGCCCAGATGGGGTCCATCGATTTCGCGATGAAGCTGATGGAAGAAGCCGGCGTCGCCGTCAGCCCCGGCCGTGGTTTCGGTGAGGAAGGCGAAGGTTACCTGCGCCTCGCGATTGTCGAAAACAGCCAACGCCTGCGGCAAGCCGTCCGCGCGATCGGCAAATGCCTGAAAGTCGAAGCCGCCCCCGCCGCGTGATTCTCTTTACGAAGTGCTTTGTTCAGGATCAATCTGCCTACGGACTAATGTTCGTAGGCGTTGTTTCCACTCGGCGACTTCAACACTCTTGTAGTTCCGTGAATTCAAGTCAGGCAAGAGCACGTGTCCTGGATCGTCGTCAAGCCGATTGGCAATGACTCGCATTCCAGCAGCGCGGATATCTCCTGCTCGAAGCTCGACAACGACATAACCATTCATTGACGGGCCACGGCTTATCTGTTCAATCGTTCGAAAGTCCGGGTGTTCATTTGAACGGGCACGGCTCATCGAGAGCCCGTCAATGTCTCGATTCTTGTCTGGCTTGAAGGCATCTGCCGTCAACATGCGATGATCGGGGTCATAAAATGGTTTCGTTAGCGCGACACGACGATAAAGCAAATCCTCGTCGTCTACTTGATCCATAGGTCACGACAGCCGTGATGGAATTGATGAACTATCGCGGTAGACGCATGGCCAACCGCGAGACCAACCGGCAGTTGTCGAAGTGCAACCATTCGCAGCAACCATCGAGATTGATCTCGAAGCGTTCTGCGGAAAGTCCCCGAAAAAGCTCCATCACAATGCCACCTTCACCATCGAGAACAATGGTATCGGGAAGGCCTTTGTCTCGGAGCAACTCGAGGAGTTTCCATGTGCCGTAAATAGCCTTGCGAGAAGGGTGTAGATTTCCATCCTCATCCGGCGCGGCGGGTAACTCGCTGAATTCAATGAGCCGATTTAGTGCAAGATCCCAGCGGCGTGAATCCGGACGTATTTCTGCGGAAACTTCACGATCGACTGTGGGGTATTCAATGTCTTCGATGTTCGATTCTTGAGCAGACCGTGCGTCAACAGGCATCGCTGAGTCCCCATGTCGAGTTCGCTGACGGATTCATCATATCTCGAAACGCCGTCACAATGGCGATGTGGCCGTGGTCAAGCCCCTCAACAATTTGATTGGCTCCCCATTCGGCGGAAGTACACGGGCCGCGTGCTGTCAAATCCAGACGCACCAGTTCATGTGCATCGTTTTGGGCGACGTGTCGCCAATTGATATGCAATCTTCCGATTCGCTCTGGGATCACAAAATGCCATTCCGCACTTGCGCTTTCAAAGTGCAATGAGGATTGGTCACCATGTGTGCGACCCCAAAGCCGACAGAAATCCCAATCCGCGGGCGTGTTCCAGACCGTTCCTTTCGGGATGTGGTTGAGATAGGTCACTTCCCATTGATTGGCAGCGGGAATCTTGCCGTCGAAAGTCGATTCGAGGAACGTCTTCCACTCGTTCAATCGATGAAGAAATTCATCCTTGATGGCGTCGTATCGTGGATAGGGTGTGCCGCTCGCTCCTAACCAGTTCAGGATGAATCGGCCATTCTGTATCTGAATCATGCGATCCTTCGCACGATTCCGGATTCGTACTCGGGACTTGATGTCTGCCAGGCGGAGTCTAAAGGCTAGCTCACCCCATTGTGGCTGATTATCAAATCGCTCGAACTGCGGCTCAAGGTAGGCTGCGTCTTCTGGTGTGGGCCACTCATCGCCAAGTGAAGCCCAGAACGCTCCGAGATGTGCGGTCCGCATCTCGGGAATCGGGTCGAACTGGATCCCGAGGATCGTTTCGACGACCGGCGGGCGTTCGTAGTGTGGCAACGACATAGCAATGTGATGCAAAAAGGAAACCGAACGACGCTTCTCAAAAGATAGCACTTGCCTTGGATTGCGGCTAGGCATCACGAAGAAACTGCTCTTGACAGCTCGGCCGACACAAACAGAAAATCTCGACTGGTGACGGCTTCCTTTGAGTTCACCAATACTCAACTCCCCCGCTGACTTGAGCCCCCCAGCGGATGGATTCACCGGCTCTCCGATTTGACGCGAACTCCCGGTGTCCGTTGCCGCTCGGTCTTCCATCCGCGCGGGCCGCCCTGAAGTGTAGTCTCTTGTGTGCCACTGGCTCTGCCAGTGTCTTCCTCGTCGTTTGAATGTCGTGTGAAAGTTGCTCTGGCAGAGCCAGTGGCACACGGCGGCCAGAAAAGAAATCAGGCACAGCCTGACCTACAACGCTCTCCATCCCGCGCCGGCTTGAGCCACCCGGTTGCGTCGCTTAAACGGCTCTTCTGCATGTTTCGTTGTCAGCAATGCGGGCGCGTCAGCGTGCCCGGTGAAAAGTCCTCTGAACTGATTCTCGAACTCCGGCGGTTGCAACATCCGCTGCGCATCAAAGCCAATCGTGTCCGGCGGGCGTCTCCCAAAGGGGTGTCGCGCGTCAAACTTGTCGATGACCCCGGCGGCATCGGCACCGTGATCGCCAGACGGATGATCGTCTGTGCGCACTGCCATGCAACTGTGATTCTACCGGATGCGCATACCTCTCTACAGGCAGCGTGTCAGGTGGAGAATGCAGCTTATCAAGGGGACACGCGGCGGCGGCTCGAAGAGGAGCGCGGTCGCAGGAAAGGACACCGCCGGGACGACGATTGATCTCCCGAAGCCCAGGGAATTCTTTCCCTGGGCTTCTCTTTTTGTCGCGGTGATGTTCATCGCTCACAGACACATTACAATTTCGTCTCCGCGATCGAATCCTGATCGTGTCCCGTCTTCCCCTCATCCTGGAGTCCTCTCATGAAATGCCTCATGTCGTTAGTCGTCTTGGCGGCTGCCGTGACTTTTGCGGACGAAGTGACGAACCTACTCAAGTCGTTCAACAAGATGGAAGCCTGGCGGCTGGAAGAACACGAAGGGGGCAAAGGAACCCTCAAAGTCGCCGACAACGCGGTGGTGATCTCCAGCACCAAAATTACGGGGACCGATTGGCATGTGCAGGCCGTGATGACCGGGCTCGACCTGCAGGAAGGCAAGGACTACATCCTGAAGTTCAAAGCGAAAGCCGATGGCGTGGTCAACGTCGGCGTCAGCCTGGGAATTGACGAAGAAGACTGGCATACGATCGGCCTCGGTGAACAGATCGTCATCGGCAAGACCATCGCCGAGCACGAATTCCGCTTCCGGGCTGAGAACGTCAACACCAAGAAAAAGAATCGCCTGACGTTCGCTGTGGGTCTGGAAACATGCCAACTCACCATCACCGACATGTCGCTCACGGCGAAATGATCGTCGTGGGACCCGTGTGAACTCTCCGAATGTTCTGCATTTTCACACGGCCGACACGGTCGTCACACACCGACTCTTTGTGAACGAACGGAACTTGCCGACGTGATCGAGAATTTTGGCCGCAATGTTGTCTTTGAACCGGCGGTCATCGAGACACCACGGACGGAAGCCGATGTTCTCGACGGTTTGAAACGGCATCGTGGGAAGCGCGTCCGGGTGATGGGGCGGCTACATGCCTGGAGTGACGCCGCGCGGAGTGAAGAAGTACTGTTTGATCTCCAACACTTGAATGCTGTGCAAGTGGAAACGCGTGCGGACGGCGTGTGGGCCACCGTCGGTGCGGGTTGTCAGATCAAACGGCTGCTCGCGGAACTCGAACGCCAGGCCAATGTCACCACGCCGTCATTGGGGCTCATCACCGAGCAGGCGATCGCCGGGGCGATTTCCACGGGGACACACGGTTCCGGTCGGCACAGCCTGTCGCATTACATCAGCGAAGTCCGCGTGGCGACCTACGATCTGGTCACAGGTGAACCGATCATTCGGACGATCACGGACGGACCGGAGTTACGCGCGGCGCGCTGTTCGCTCGGTTGCCTCGGCGTGATTGTGTCGGTCGGCTTCTGGTGCCGGCCGATGTACCACGTGGAGGAACATTTCGCGCGGTACTCCCAACTGGAGGATGTGCTGACCGCGGAAGACCGTTCGCCGTTGCAGCAGTTCTACCTGGTGCCGTGGTCGTGGATCTATTATGCCCAGCATCGTTGTGAGACCGCCGCACCGCGGAGTGGGTGGGCGACGATCTACCGCTGGTATTGTTTCCTGATGCTCGATGTCGGGCTGCATCTCTGCTTGATCGCGTTGTGTCGGTGGATTCGGAGTCGGTGGGCCATCCGGACGTTTTTCCGCTCCATCCTGCCGTGGACGGTGATTCGCGGATGGCGGGTCGTCGATCGGTCGCAGGAGATGCTCATCATGGAGCACGAACTCTTCCGGCACATCGAGATTGAAGTCTTCATTCGTCGCGCACAACTGTCCGATGCGCTGGAGTTCGTGCAACACCTGCTCCGACACTCCGGAGGTGAACGCGATGTGTTTCCCAGCTCACAATGTGAACAATTCGCGCAGCATTGCTTGTGGGATGCGGTAGCCTCACTCGCCGGGCGGTACATGCACCATTACCCGATCTGCGTTCGGAAAGTGCTCGCGGATGACACGCTGATCTCGATGGCGAGCAGTGATGACGAACCGTATTACGCCATCAGCTTCGCTTGCTATGATCGGCCGAAGGAACGCGCGGGGTTCTTCGCGTTTTCCCAGGTGTTGACCGACACGTTCGCAGCGCTGTACCAGGGACGCCCCCACTGGGGGAAGTACTGCCCGCTGAATGCTTCACAAGCCGTGGCGCTGTATCCCCGACTGCCGGAGTTCCATCGTGTGGCCAGAGAGTTCGATCCCACTGGCGTTTTTCAGAATGATTGGACAGCCCGGGTTCTTGATCAGGAACAATCATGATGCACCATTTCTTACTGCCAACGTGGTCGTTACTGCTGGTGTTGCTGGTGACGCATCCCGTCGTGTTCGCTGAGGATCAAAAACCGCAGGAGGAACTACCGACGGCGGAAACCTGGTGGAAGAAACTCGAACTCGATGAGCCGGAAGCGTCACGGGCGCTGCTCAAACTGTCGCAGGATCCCATCGCCGCGACGGCAATCTTCCGGGCCAATCTGAAGCCGTTAAAACTGGACGGAGATCGCCTCAAAGACATGATCGTGAAACTCTCGAGTGACGAGGAGAAGGTCTGGAAAGCCGCGTTTGAAGAGTTGGAATACTTTGACCCACGACTCGCGCTCGATCTGTCAACGCTGATGGATGTGGTGCAGGTCGCCCCTGTGCGTCAACGATTGACCGAGATCCTCAGCGGCCGTCCCGCGGGATCATTGGCTGAGAAGGAAATCACGCTCAGAAAAGCCGGGGATGACGGGTTCAACTTCTTCGACGGCCGCGGTTCCTGGTGGGCCGAGCACAAAATTGAACGTTTGAAAGGACAAGGCTGGGGTAATCCGAAGAAAAAATGGCAACGGGCACTGCGTGCGACGGCCCTGCTTGAGCAGATCGGCACACCGGAAGCCATTGCAATTCTGGAAGACCTCGCCAGCGGTCACCCCGAGGCGCAACCAACACTCTACGCCCAGGAATGCCTGCAGCGCCTGCAATCCTCCAGTGCGCCGAAGCCCAAGACCCCGGCTTCGTAATCAGACGTGACCTCCGCGTGCCACATTGCGACCCGGCTTGGTTTCACGGTATCTTTCCATGGACCCGTTGTGACCGTGAAAGTGTGCGGACGATGAGGTTGTCGCAACACAGCGCGTCGATGGATCGACCATCTCACTCTTTCTCACCGTGCGTAAGGATCGACCCGATGCGAATGCTCGCCGCCGTCTGTTGGATCTTGGCCAACGCCGCTGCCCTTTCCGCCGGAGATTGGCCGAACTGGCGCGGCCCCGACTTCAACGGCGTCGCAGCGGGAACCGGCTATCCCACCGAATGGTCGGCAACGAAGAATGTCGCCTGGAAAGTGGAACTCTCCGGCCGCGGTTCTTCCACGCCCGTAGTGTGGGGCGACAAACTCTTTCTCACCTGCGGCATCGATGGCAAGAACACGGTTCTCGCCTACAACCTGCAAGGCAAGGAAATCTGGCGGGAAACGATCAAACAGGAAAAGCCCGGAAAGAACAAGAAAGCGTCGGGCAGCAACTCCTCGTGTGTGACCGACGGAAAGCTCGTCTTCGCTTACTTCAAGAGCGGCGATCTCGCGGGACTCGATCTCAACGGCAAACCTCGCTGGCAAATCAACCTCCAGGAAAAGTTCGGCGAAGACACGCTGTGGTGGGACCTCGGCACATCACCGGTGCTGACGGAGAATCATTGTGTCGTCGCCGTGATGCAGACCGGCGGGTCGTATCTCGTTGCACTCGACAAAGCCACCGGGAACGTTGCCTGGAAAGTTGACCGTAATCTCGATGCGCCGGAAGAAGCCGCCCAAAGCTATTCCACACCCGTGGTGACGCAGGAGAACGGCGAAGAAATTCTCGTGGTTCTGGGTGCCGATCATGTCACCGCCCATCGCGCGAGTAATGGGGACGAACTCTGGCGCGTCGGCGGATTGAATCCCACCAAGCACAAATATTTCCGCTCGATCGCCTCACCTGCGGTCCTCGATGGCATGGTCATCGCCCCCTACGCGCGCGGCGACTCGGTCACGGCGATCAAGCTCGGCGGCCGGGGTGATGTCACCGCGTCCCACATCGCGTGGAAAAAGCAGGGGAATGGCCCCGATGTCCCCACACCCGCCGCTGCGGATGGCAAGACCTATATTCTCAGCGACAAGGGAACCGTGACGTGTATCGAAGTCGCGACTGGCAAAGTGTTATGGTCGGGGCAGACGGAGAAGAACCGCCATGGCTTCAGTTCATCGCCGGTCCTCGCCGACGGCAAAATCTACATCACCCGTGAAGACGGCAAGTCCTTCGTGCTGGCGCAGGGGAACGAGTTCAAGATCCTCGCTGCCAATGAACTCGACGGTACGCAAACGGTCGCTTCCCCGGTCTTCGTGAACGGCCAGATTCTGCTGCGAACGGACACGCATCTGTATTGTTTCGCGGGGAAATGATGCCTTGCCCCGATGCTCGCACAACATGACGACCGTTCTTGGATTGATGAGTGGGATTCTGCATGAGTGACCGGTGTTGGCGAACGGCGTTGTTGGCGAGTGGTCTGGGATTGATTTTCGGGCTCGTTGCTGGTGCGGCGGAAACCGAGAGCACCGGTGTGACCGCCGTCTCATGGCAGCCAGTGCATCCCATCCTGATCCGGAATGAACACGGACCGCTGACGCGCGTGGTCATCAACGTCCCGAAGGGTCAGGCGACGCAAGTTCGTTCGCTGACGTTTTCGTTGGCCGGAACGGATCACCTCGATGATGCGGATGCACTGTCACTGTTCTTCACACAGGAAAAGCTCGACTTCTCCACCACCGTGCCGGTTGGTGCTGGTGTCTCCCCTGCGGCAACGATCACGTTTCGTGATGATCGGGAACTGAAACCCGGACGGAACGTCTTCTGGCTGACGTGCCGATTGAAACCCACCGCGGGCTTGCTGCGGCATGTGGCGGCGACGTGCACGGCGATCGAAACTGCCGCGGGAACGATCACGCCGCAAGATGCGTCGCCCGGTGGGCGACATCGCATCGGCGTTGCGGTCCGGCGGCCGAACGACGACGGCGTCCACACCTCACGCATTCCCGCGCTGACAACTTCGGCGAAAGGAACGTTGCTGTGTGTCTACGATCTGCGTCGCCGTGAAGGACGCGATCTGCAAGAGGACATCGACATCGGCCTGAGTCGCAGCACCGATGGCGGTCAAAGCTGGGAACCCGTCCGCGTCATCATGGACATGGGCGAATTCGGCGGGTTGCCCCAATCGCAGAATGGATGCAGTGACCCCGGCATCATTGTCGACCATCAAACCGGAGAGATCTTCTGCTTCGCCGTCTGGATGAACGGCAAACCGGGCAAACATCAATGGACCGCCGACGGATCGGAACCCGGCTTTGAGATCGGCAAGAGCGCGCAGTTGCTGATGGTCCGCTCAAAAGACGATGGTCTCACGTGGTCGAAACCCGAGAACCTCACACGGCAGTTGAAGAAGGAAGCCTGGTGGCTCTTCGCCCCCGCACCGCAATCGGGAATTCAACTCGCGGATGGCACACTGGTGATGCCCGCACAGGGACGCAATGAGCAGGGGGAAGAGTTTTCAACGATCATGACCAGCCGGGATCACGGAACCACCTGGACTGTCGGAACACCAGCGACGGACCGGACCAGCGAGTGCCAGGTCGCGCCGCTCGGCGATGGTTCGTTGATGCTCAACATGCGCAACGAAAAAGAACGCTTCCGGGCCGTGTGCATCACGCGGGATCTCGGCCAGACATGGGAACCACATGCCACTCATCGCAACACGCTCATCGAGCCGAACTGCAACGGCAGCCTGATCCGTGTGGATTTTCAGGCCGATGGTACTAAGAAACACGTGCTGCTCTTTGCGAATCCGCACAATCAGATGGGGCGTTCGCATCACACTGTGCAGGTGAGCTTCGATGATGGCATGACGTGGCCCGAGTCACATCAGGTCCTGCTCGACACCGGCCGTGGGGCGGGGTATCCGAGTTTGACGCGCGTGGATGACCAGCACATCGGCCTGGTTTATGAAGGCAGCCAGGCGCACGTCATCTTCGAAAAGTTCCGCCTGAGCGATCTGCTCAAACCGTCCGCACCAACACCCGCGGTGACGCTCGGCAAACAACGTGTCGGCAAGATTCTCTTTCTCGGCAACAGCATTACGCTGCACGGTCCGGCGCCGCACATCGGCTGGACCGGAAACTGGGGCATGGCCGCGAGCGCTCCCCAGCGGGATTATGTCCATCGGCTGGCCGATCGGATCGCCGCCGCGGTGGGTTGCCGGCCGCAGGTGATGGTGAAGAATATCGCCGACTTTGAACGCCAGTTGGGTGAATACAATCTGACCACGGGTCTGAAAGCCGAACTCGCCTTCCAGCCGGAGCTAATCATCGTCGCCATCGGTGAAAACGCCGCAGCCCTGACAACCGATGAAAGCAAGAGCCACTATCGGACCGCATTCGCGAAACTGCTCGCGGCACTCAAACACCAGGGGAATCCGACCATCGTCGTCCGGAGCTGCTTCTGGGCCAATCCCGAGAAAGATGGCCTCATGAAGTCAGCGTGCGAAGAAGCGGGCGGGGTCTTCGTCGATCAAAGTTCACTCGGTGCGGATGAAGCCCACTTCGCCCGGTCCGAACGCAAAATCGAACACGCCGGGGTTGCCGGTCATCCGGGTGACAAAGGCATGCAAGCGATTGCGGAGTCGTTGTGGCAGGCGATTGAACGGCACGTCAAAGGTCCCGTTCGCCCCTGATGTGAGACCGGCGAGTCACGTGTCGATCTTCGAATGATCCCGCAGGAAACCGTCCCCATGAGAGCAGCCATGCGTTGGATTCTGATGCTCACGGTTGGCACGTTCGGACTGCTGGTCCCTCACATCGGGACGGCACAGGAAACGACGCAGTGGGAAAACTACATCCGGCTGCATTACATCAAGTCGGAGCATATGGTGCCGATGCGCGACGGCGTGAAACTCTTCACGTCGGTCTTTGTGCCGCGCGACACGACCAAGACGTATCCCATTTTGATGAAGCGGACGCCGTACAGTGTGCGGCCGTATGACGAAGACAAATACCCGTCGAAACTCGGCCCGAGCGAGCTGTTCATCAAAGCCGGGTACATCTTCGTCAATCAGGATGTCCGCGGACGGTATGCGTCGGAAGGGACGTTCGTGCAAGTTACGCCGCACATTCCGAACAAGTCAAAGCCAACGGAGACCGATGAAAGCTCCGATGCTTACGACACCATCGAATGGCTGCTGAAGAACATTCCCAACCACAACGGCCGCGTCGGGATGCACGGCATCTCCTACCCCGGCTTCTACGCCGCCGCGGGGATGATCGATGCCCATCCGGCGTTGAAGGCCGTCTCACCCCAGGCGCCGGTAGGCGATTGGTACTTCGACGATTTTCTGCATCACGGCTCGTTCTTTCTGGCCCATGCCTTCACGTGGCTGAGCAGTCACGACAAGGAACGTCCCAAGCCGACGACCGAACCGGTGAAGCCGTATGTCTTCCCCACGCCCGATGGTTACAAAATGTTCCTCGAAGCGGGGTCGATTGAGAACATCGACAAACAGTACCTGAAAGAATCGGTGCCGTTCTGGAAGGAGATGATGCAGCATCCGAATCGGGATGAGTTCTGGCAGAAACGGTCGATCATCCCGCATTTGAAGAACGTCGCTCCGGCAGTGATGACTGTCACTGGATGGTACGACGCCGAGGACTTATATGGGTCGTTCAAGACGTATCAATCGATCGAAAAGCAGAACCCGAAGGTCAACAGCGTGCTGGTCGTCGGCCCGTGGCATCACGGCGGCTGGGCTTCCGTCGATGGCGACAAACTCGGCAAAGTCCCTTTCGGTTCCAAGACCGGCGAATTCTACCGCGCGGAAATCGAACTGCCGTTCTTCGAGAAATACCTCAAGGACAAAGATCTCCCCGCGCCCGCCGAAGCCACTGTGTTTGAAACCGGTTCCAACGCCTGGCGAACGTTCGATCATTGGCCGCCAAAGAAGACAGAGATCAAGCAATTGTTCCTGCGCGAAGGGGGCAAGCTCGATTTCACCGCACCCGGCAAGGACGCCACCGACGACAGGTTCGACGATTTCGTGAGCGATCCCAACAAGCCGGTGCCGTACACGGAAAACATCACGCCGAAGATGCTGATCGAGTACATGGTCGACGACCAACGTTTTGCTTCACGCCGACCGGATGTGCTGACGTATCAGACGGAGGCCTTCACTGAAGACACGGTGGTTGCCGGGCCGCTGGAAGTCGACCTGTGGGTCTCCACGACCGGAACCGATGCCGACTGGGTGGTGAAGTTGATTGATGTCCGCCCAGATGCCCCGGACACCACGCCGCTCGGCGGTTACCAGATGCTCATCCGCAGCGAAGTTTTTCGGGGCCGCTTTCGGAACGACTATGCCAAGCCCGAACCGTTCAAACCGAACGAAATCACGCGGGTAAAATTTGAGCTGCTCGATGTGCTTCATCGCTTCCAGAAGGGCCATCGGCTGATGGTGCAGATTCAGAGCACGTGGTTCCCGCTGGTGGACCGCAATCCGCAGACATTCGTCGACAACATTTACTTCGCCAAGCCAGATGACTTCCGCAAGGCCACGCACCGGGTTTATCGATCGGCTGCCCATCCCACGAGTTTGAAGCTGGGAATTTTGCCGGGAAAAAAGCCGTAACAGCGAGTTCTATGACCGGCGGAACCGCAGGCGCGTGAAGGCCTCGGTTTGAGCGATGATGGCGGGTTCGACGGGGAGGCGTTCCATCGAACTGGCACCGTAGAATCCCACGATCCCTTCCGTGTGATCGAGGATGTACTGTGCATCTTCCGGATCAGCAATCGGGCCGCCGTGACAGAGGACGAGAATCTCCGGGTTCACTCGCTTGGCGGCATCATGCATCGCCTGACACTGCCGTGCGGATTCTTCCAGCGTCAGCGCGGTTCGAGCACCGATCGTTCCCTTTGTCGTCAGCCCCATGTGCGGGATGAGAATGTCAGCCCCGGCCTGTGCCATCGCCGTCGCCTCATCGGTATTGAAGCAGTATGGCGTGGTCAGCAAGTCCATTTCGCGGGCCAATCGCACCAGATCGACTTCGAGACCGTACCCCATGCCGGTTTCTTCGAGTCCCTGCCGGAAAGTGCCGTCGATCAGACCGACCGTTGGAAAGTTCTGAATCCCGGCAAACCCCGCGGCTTGCACTTCCCGCAGGAAAACCGGCATGAGACGAAACGGGTCGGTCCCGCACACCCCGGCAAGCACCGGCGTATGCTTCACCACGGGCAACACTTCACGGGCCATCTCCATGACGATGGCGTTGGCATCGCCGTAGGGCATCATTCCAGCGAGGGAGCCGCGGCCCCCCATGCGAAACCGGCCCGAGTTATAGATCACGATCAGGTCGATGCCGCCGGCTTCTTCCAGCTTCGCCGATAACCCGGTCCCGGCGCCGCCGCCGACGATTGGTTGTCCCGCGGCAACTTTCGCCCGCAATTGTTCCAGAATCGCTGTGCGTGTCATCGTTAACATCGGTGCTTCCGCAGGAGGTGATCTGTAACGGCATACCCCACCGCGCCGTGAAAGGAAACCGACAACGACTCCCGCTTGCCGCTTTGCGGACAAAACCGCCCCCTTCATATGGCTTCTGACACCGAAAATCACGATTCTGGCAAACCGGCGGCGGGTGTGATAGCATTTCCAAGTCTACCGTTGTCGTTTCCCCTTGCCCCCGGTTGTCGCGATGTTGACGAAGAAGCCGCAGGCCATTTCCGGCGTCAGTCCGAAATCCGAAAGTGTGATCGAAGAGCTCTATCCGTCGATCGCCACGACGGGACTCGGGCAGTTGCTCAACACCTTGTACGAATCCATTCCGATCGGGATCGGCGAGTTCAAACTCTCGTACCTGCTCTTCATTCCGCCGACGATTCCGCTGGCGCTGCTGCTCTATTTCTGGCTGAAAGTCTTTGGCAGCAAATACATTGTGACGAATCGGGCGGTGAAGATCGGCAATGCGTTGGGATTGCGGATCACTGAGGAAGTCTCGATCGACCGTGTCGCCGATGTTTCGATTGATCCTGATTCGCGGTTGTCGTTCTACCGCACCGGCGATGTCCGTCTCACGGGTGCCGGCGGCGATACTCTGTTGCTGCTCCGCGGGGTCCCGTTCCCCGAGCGATTCCGGCAGGTCATCGCCGAAGCGGCCGATTCCCACCGGATGGTGGCCGCATCGTTGACGATGATTCAGAACCGGAAGTAAGCGTCCCTTTTTTTCAGTCGGTACGCAGGATCGCTGCACCATGGCTTACGACAAATTTGATGCCCGGATGGATTCCCTCGTGATGGAAACCCGCACGCTGTGGGATCCCGCGGTCGGGGTGCTCGCCGACGAAGACAAAGGCTGGCTCGCCGCGGCCGTGCATCAACAGCCGCAGCACGCGAAGAAAATCGTCTACGAACGATCACACACCGGGTTCACCCGGCAGATCACCGTGACACCGGATGACATCGCGCGGATTTATCGGGAGCGTGTGGCCGCCGGGTGAAACCGGCGAAAGCATCCCAGCGATGGCAATCGCTGGGCTTCAGGCGGGTTCGACGTCGGTGTCGCCGAGGCACGCCATCTGATAGTAGAGCTGCTGGCTTTCACAGCGGGCGACGTAATCCGGCGGCATCTTTCCGAGTGTGGCCGCGTCCCACTCGATAATCACCTTCACTGAAGGCGGCTTGCCGGACGATTCGATGACCGTCCCGGTCCAGCCTTCGAGGGAGACCTCGGGGAACTCGGGTGAGGTGACTCCGGGGCGGACGCGGATGCGTGTTCCTTCCAGTCCGCCGCTTGCTTTTTTTTTCGCCATTCCAGATGCCAGCTCACGCCTGCTAGTAGGTCTGGGGGAGTCGGGGAATCCGTACCGCCGGGACACTAATACTATCCGGTGACCGCCGCGTAAAATCAAGCGCGATGAGAAGTTGGAAAAGTTCTTCGCAATTCAGCCGACCAGCCAGAACCTCGTCGTTCCCAGGCTCCGCCTGGGAACGGGCGTCCGCGAGGCTCTGCCTCGCTGTGGTGCCGAACAGACGCAGAGCGTCTGGGATGGGGCTTTCCAGGCGGAGCTTGGGTGCGAGTTGAGAATGCGGCGGGTGTCATTCTTCTTCATCCCGTGTATTCCATGGTTCCCCTGTTTCTCTTGCATCGTTCCGCTGCATCTGGTCTTCTGTTCGCTTCTCCCCGCAAGGATGCACCTGTGAGCCAGCCGAGTCCGACACCGTCCGCCCAGCCCTGGACGATTCGCCGCGTCCTGGAATGGACGACCGGGCATCTCCAGAAGCATGGCAGCGAAACCCCGCGCCTCGAAGCGGAGATCCTGCTCGCCCATGCACGGAAGTGTAAGCGGATTGAACTTTACACGAACTACGATCTCGAACTGACCGATGCCGTCCGCGCTACCATGCGGGACCTCGTCAACCGCCGGGCCAAGCACGAGCCAGTGGCGTACCTTGTCGGTTATCGGGAGTTCTTCAGCCTCGAATTCCGTGTGACCGCCGACGTGCTCATTCCGCGACCGGAGACGGAAACGCTGGTGATGGAGGCAATTGCCATCACCAAACCGTTACCCACGCCGACGGTCCTCGATCTTTGCACGGGATCCGGCTGTGTGGCGATTGCGATCGCCAGGAATTGCCCCACCGCGACGGTGACTGCCACCGACATCAGCCCGGCGGCATTGGCCATCGCCACGGAAAATGCGGCGAAGCATCAGGTCATCGAGCGCGTGTCGTTTCACACCGGCGATCTGTTCGCCCCGTTGGCGGCGGACCACGTGTTCGACGTGATTGTCAGCAACCCGCCGTACATCCCGTCGGCAGACATCGCCACGCTGCATGCGGATGTCCAGCAGTACGAGCCGAAGTTGGCCCTCGACGGCGGGAAGGACGGCATGGACCTCATCCGCCGCATCCTGGCCGAGGCGAAACCGCACCTGAAACCAGGTGGGTGGTTGATGATCGAGTTCACCCCCGAACAAGCGGCGACGATCACAACCCTTGCGCAAGACCACGGCTACAGCGACGTCACGATCGTCAAAGACACCGCCCAGCAACCCCGCTTCCTCCGCGCCCGCTCCTCAAAGTAGCCATCACGCTCCGCCGTGATGAGCGGCACACTTCACAACGCGGTCAACTCTCTTGTTTACCGTGAATCTGTAGGGTGGGCTGTGCCCACCAATGCTTCGTCACAGGAAGCCCGATTGTGCAATAACGATGGTGGGCACAGCCCACCCTACATCGCACAAAGTAGCCATCACGCTCCGCCGTGATGAGCGGATTGATCTGTGGTACACCGACTTGGGGATTTCTTCATTCACGTGTTGATTGCGTATTGAAGCGTGCCGCTCATCACGGCGGAGCGTGATGGCTACTTTGTGCGGAACTGATCTGTCAACGGGCCGTCACCACTCACGCGCATGACCCCGCGGTCCGGGTTCGACGCCAGGTGTTCCAGAATCTTGAAGACGTGCTCGACCTGATCCGGTTTCCCGATGCTGGCCGCGATTTGTGCCGCCGTCTGTGATGACGCGGCGGCTTGCAGCGCCGTCACCACCGTCGTTTGCAGGCTCAACACCGTCGCCGCGGCTTTCTTCCCGGCTTCCACGCCCGGTTGATGATACGCATTGATGTCGACCATCTCGGCATACAATCCCACGGCCCGTTCATACAGCGCGATCAATGCCCCGACCGTCGATCCGTTCACTTCATCGACGGTGATCGTGATCGAATCGCGGTTCTTCTCGGCAAGCGCGGCACGAGTCCCGAGGAACAATCCTTGCAGATAATCCCCGCTGGTAATCCCCGGTTCGACATCCTGCGAGGAACCGCTGCGATCGCGCAAGACTTGCAGGAACGTGGCAAAGAAGTTCGGGATGCCGTCGCGGAGTTGCTGCACGTAGGCATGCTGATCGGTGCTTCCTTTGTTGCCGTAGACCGCGATTCCCTGTTCGACAACCTGCTGCTTGCGGTCGAATTCCTTACCGAGGGATTCCATCACCAACTGTTGCAGATACTTGCTGAACAGGGCGAGCCGGTCTTTGTAGGGCAGGATCACCATGTCCTTCAGACCCTTACCGCCGCCGATGTGGTACCACATCAAGGCGAGCATGGCGGCGGGATTCTGACGGGCGTCGGTGTTGCGGGTGAGCTGGTCCATGGCCGCCGCGCCGGACAGTAGGTCCTGCACATTCAAGCCCTGCAACGCCGCCGGGAGTAGTCCGACCGCCGACAACACCGAAGTCCGGCCGCCAACCCAGTCCCACATCGGAAACGTCTTCAACCAGCCTTCTTTCGCCGCGGTCTTGGCGAGCTGGCTGCCGTCCTGCGTCACGGCGACGGCATGCGGCGCGAAGGGGACGCCCGCGGCTTTGTACGCCGCCTGGATTTCGAGCATGCCGTTGCGGGTTTCGGGAGTCCCGCCGGACTTCGAGACCACCACGGTCAACGTCTGGCCGAGTTGCCCGTCGAGTTCCGCCAGCACGCGGTCGATGCCATCGGGATCGGTGTTGTCGACGAAGTGCATCACCAACGGATCGTGCGCCGTTCCCAACGCCTGCGCGACGAACTGTGGTCCCAACGCCGAGCCACCGATGCCGACGTGCAACACGTGGGCGATCGGCCCCGCTGTCCCCGTGATTTCTTTCCGATGGACCTTCGCGGCGAAGTCACTCACCGCGGTTTGCGTTGCACGGATTTCTTCCGTGATGGCGGGCGTCGGCGCGAGTTCCGGCGCTCGCAGCCAATAATGTCCCACCATCCGGTTTTCATCGGGATTGGCGATGGAACCGGCTTCCAACTGTTTCATCGCCGCCAGGGCCTGCGTCATCTTCGGCCACAGCGGCGTCAGATCGTGGTCCTGAAACCGGACCCGGCTGACATCCAGCGAAAAGCCGAGCGCCCGGTCAGCAATCCGCGTCTGACAATATCGTTGCCACTGATCGATCGCCGTCGACATCGTGAACTCCTGTCGCATTGGGTCCCAGCGCTGCTCAACGTCCACCAGAATAACGCACGAAAGCGGAAAACGGGATTGAGTTCGACCCGCCGGTGACGTCTACTGAAGATTCGCTCCCAATCCGAAGGGCAAACCCAACGGAACATGAGCGTTCTCCGTTTTGTGTTGGATCGTCAAATGTCGCGACTGCTTGTCCCGCTGTTGGTCATCAGCGTGCTCCTCGGTGTTCGCGCCGATGCTGCCGATAGCAAATCCAAGACTGCTGCGCGGGGGAAGAAGGCCATTCCTGTCGACGATGGCGGCCCGCGCGATTACACGTCACGCAACTTTCTCCTGCACACCGACCTCTCCCCCGACGAGGCGAAGGAACTACTGCAACGCCTCGAAACGATGATCGCGCAAGTCGGCAAGTACTGGGGCAAAGCGAACTCGCAGACCATCGAAATGTACGTCGCCAAGAATGTGAACTCGTGGCCTGCGGGCTTCTTTCCCCCGGAAGCGGTGGACAGCCTGACGTCCGGCGGCGGGCTGACGATGAGCCAGACCCGCGCCATGGTCAACACGCTCACCGGCAAGAAGATCGCCAACATCGCTGCGAAATCGATCGTCTATGCCGTTGCAGACCGAGGCACGCCGCAACATGAAGCTGTGCATGCTTACTGCCATCAAACCTTTGGGACCACCGGCCCAACGTGGTTTGCCGAAGGGATCGCTGAGATCGGTCACTACTGGAAGGACAAAGACTACAGCGTGCAGATTCATCCCGAAGTCTTGAAGTATCTGCAAACCAGCGAACCGAGGGCGTTGAGAGAAATTGTCGACTCGCGGGAACGGACTGGCGACAGTTGGCAGAACTACGCCTGGCGGTGGGCGCTGTGCCATCTACTGGCCTACAACCCCAACTACGGCGACCGCTTCCGTCCGCTCGGATTGCAGATTCTTGCGGAACAACCGGGGGCCACGTTTCAAAGCGTCTACGGATCGATGGCCCCGGAAATTGCTTTTGAGTATCGCTTCTTCCTCGATCACATGGACACCGGGTTCCGTGTCGACCTGTGCCGCTGGGACTGGAAAACCAAAGCCATCGGTCTGCGTGGTTCTGCCAACGTCCAATCCAAGGTTGAAGCCACGCGCGGCTGGCAATCGTCACGGTTGCTGACGAAGGAAGGCCAAACCTACGAATTCACTGCCACCGGCGAATGGGCGCTGAACAAAGACGGCGACAAACTGACTGCCGAGGGGGACGCCAATGGCAAAGGAAAACTCGTCGGCGTGATGTTCGATGACTACAAACTGTCCGAGCCATTTCCGCTCGGCACGACCGGCCGCTGGTCCGCCCCGTCCAACGGCGTCCTCTTCGTCCGCTGTGACGACGAATGGAATGCGCTCGCTGACAACACCGGCGTAGTGACGCTGAAAATCAAAGCCGCGGAGTGATACCGGTCTCAGGCAGCAGGTTCAACGAAGGCAGACGCAGCTTGCCCAGAAACTTCCCAATACGGGTTGTTGCTGGGCAAAGTGTCGCGTCATCACCGGACGGTTTCGCAACTCGTTGCGGTCGAACTTACTGGAAATCGCCCGGGTTGCCGAACAGGCCGCCGCCGGTGTTGCCGGTGCCCCCTTTGAGGGGTTCTTTTCGCTTGCTGACGTAAGCCTGACCTTTGCCTGGCGCGAGGTCTTCGTCCTTCGGTTGCTCCGGCTTTTCCTTCAGGGCTTTCAGCGACAGACTGATCCGCTGGCGTTCGGGCTCGACTTCCAGCACCGCCGCCTGGATCTCCTGGCCGACACTGAGCACTTCCGTCACACGCTTCACCCGGCGATGATCGAGTTCGCTGATGTGAATCAGACCTTCGACACCCTGTTCAAGCTCGACGAACGCACCGAAATCGGTGGTGCGGGTGACGCGGCCGGACACCGTGCGACCGACGGCGTACTTCTCTGCCGCCGCGTTCCACGGGTTCTGCGCGAGTTGCTTCATCCCGAGGCCGATTTTCTGCTTCTCGCGATCGAGTGACAGAATCACGACATCGACCGGGGCCCCTTCCTGCAGCACTTCCGAGGGATGTTTGATCCGCGTCCAGCTCATTTCGCCAACGTGCAGGAAGCCATCGCAACCGCCGAGGTCGATGAACGCCCCGTAGTCCTTGATCGTCTTCACTTTACCGGCAAACTGCTGACCGACTTCGACCGCGGTCCAGAACGTCGCAGCCGCTTCTTTCCGTTCCTGTATCAGGAGGGCACGACGGCTGACAACGAGGTTCCGTTTCGCCGGATTGACTTCGGTCACCTGCACAGCGAAGCGTTGGCCGACGTAGGTTTCGAGAGCGGCGATGAAACCGAGATCGACCTGGCTGGCGGGCAGGAAGGCCCGCATGTTGCTGACGGTGACTTCGAGGCCACCTTTGTTCGTCTTGTTGACGACGCACTCAACCACATGACCGACCGCGAGGTCTTCCCAGTTGCCTTTCGGCCGCCGCGTGGCTTTCGGGAGGCTGACGAGAATCACGCTGTTTTCGGTGTCGAATCGATCGACGACGACGAGGAACTCTTCGCCAATGTGCGGCTGTTTTCCCTGTGGAAATTGCTTCGATGGCAACAAGGCGGGGAAGCGGAAGCCGACTTCGCAGAAGACGTTCTCGGGGTTCACCGAGACGACTTTGGCTTTGAGTTTCGATCCGACTTCGACTTGATCTTCGGACCCGGGGACTACGGCTCCGGCAGCGCTGGCAGGGGCACCTTCCGTTCCATCCGCGGCGGTTTCGCCCATGGTGCCGGACATCGCCGCACTGATTTCGGCTTCGAGATCGGCTTCCAGGGGTGCGTCTTTGGCCGGGAGGGGAATCGGTTCGCGGGGGCTGTCCTGATAGATCACAACTTCCGCGGGGGCGGGAACGGTTTCGCCCGCTTGGCCGGGTTCCAGTTGCGACGTCGGTGCCGCACCGGCACTGCCGTAGGTGGGGATCGCCTTTGACTGTTCGGCGGAGGGGGTCGGATTCAACTGAATCTTGCGCTTCTGCTGCGCCTCAGGGTCGGCAGCGTCCCCGGCGATTTCGCTGACGGGCATGGGGGAATCGACCACGGCGGCGTGCGGTTCGAGCGGCGACACCGGCGCAACAGGGGCGTCCATCGGCTCGGAGACCGCACATTCGGCGACCGGGGCAGCACCGTTTTCAGCGGGAGCAGAACAGGCCGCGCCTTCCGTCGCAGGAGGGGACGTCATGTTGTTTTCCGGGACGGAAACTTCCGTACCAGCCTCAGTCGGAACACCTTGATCGCCGTTCATCGTCTCACCCAACTCCTGCGTTCTTGCGCGGCCGTCCATAACGGGCCGGTAGAACACGACTTCACCTTGGTTATCCAGGCACTCGGTCACGATAGCGAAACCACCGGGGGGCCGCTACCTTCCGCATGCTGACTCTTGATTTCTCGCTCAATCCCGTTTCTCAACCTTTCGGCTTCTTCGCCAGCACACAACGAAACCCAACGGCATCATCGCGCTGGTCCTGATCAAACGCCCGTCGACCGGCACTCGTCAATCGTTCCGCCTTGTCTTTCCAGGACCCGCTCCGCAACACAATTGGTTCTTTTTTATCCTGGGGCGGTCGGGCCGAAGCGTTGATTCCCTGATAGTCCTTCGTCCAACTGTCGGACGTAAACTCGCTGAGATAGCCGTGCATGTCGTACAGACCCCAGGCGTTCGGCTTCAGTGCCCCGACCGGCGGATCATTCCCCGCCGCGTTCCCGGTGTACCACCCGTATTCATCGAGAATCGAATTCTTCTGCGGCGGATCGTCAGTACGGCGGATGTCGTCACCGAAACCGTAGCGCGTCTTCGTTCCCGCCCGGCAGGCATACTCCCACTCGGTCTCCGTTGGCAACCGAATTTCTTCGTCGACAGCGATGAGTTTCCGCTCCTGCAACAACTTCGTCAATTTCTGACAGCAGGCGTTGGCATCGTGCCACGACATCATTTCGACGGAGTTCCGCGGGCCTTTCCACCGGCTGGGATTGGTCCCCATCACCGCTTCATACAGATTCTGCGGCATCTCATATTTGGCGATGGAAAACGGCTTGCTCAGCGTGATTTCCTGCGCGGGACGTTCTTCTTCCGGTCCGGTTTGGTCGCCCCGAACAAACTTCGCCGGGAACGTGTCCTGCCCCGGCGTGATGCGGACGAACTCGCCGACGAACCGGTTCAGGAGGGCATCCAGACCGGCTTCCTGCGCGCGTGCGGGAGCCGGTACTGTCAGGCAGAGTGTTACCAGAACCAGTAATGTGGCGTGCCGAAACAGCACGGCGCGACTCCCGAGCGGGAACGAATCGATCAGAACAGAGGGCCTTTATGTACCGCGCGGAGTGCCAAGTGTCGAGGGCCAAGAGTCAAGTGCCGGAGAAAGACGCCCCGATCGCTTCCCCACATTCGCCACGCCGCTGTGCGGTTTCGCGCCCCGCGCTGATCCACCGCGTGCTCACCAACTTCCCCAAGTCGATTGACCCCATTCGCCGCCTGCTCCCATAATCCACTGAGAGAAACTCCCACTGCGAAAGTGATTCATGACCGCCTCGATTGCCAGTTCCGCGACGTCGCAGGTGCCCGATGTCGAAGGCCGCTTCGGTGAATTCGGCCGCCGTTTCGTCCCCGAAACGCTGATGTACGCCCTCGAACAACTCACCACGGAATACCACAAAGCCCAGCGCGATCCGGAGTTCCAGAAGCAGCTCGACGGGTTGCTGCGGACGTTCGTCGGTCGGCCCAACCCGCTCTACTTTGCAGAACGGCTGACGAAAATGTGTGGCGGCGCGCAGATTTACCTGAAGCGCGAAGACTTGAATCACACCGGCGCGCACAAGATCAATAACACCATCGGGCAGACGTTATTGACGCTGCGGATGGGAAAAACCCGCGTCATCGCCGAGACGGGAGCCGGTCAACACGGTGTGGCAACAGCGACCGCGTGTGCCCGGTTCGGTCTGCCGTGCGTCGTCTATATGGGTGAAGAAGACGTCCGCCGGCAGAAGTTGAATGTCTTCATCATGAAAACAATGGGCGCGGAAGTCCGCCCGGTCACCAGCGGGTCACGGACGCTGCGGGATGCCATCAACGAAGCCATGCGCGACTGGATGGCGTCGGTCGCCGATACGCATTACATCATCGGCTCGGTGGTGGGACCGCATCCGTTTCCGATGATGGTCCGCGATTTCCAGTCGGTCATCGGCCGGGAAGCTCGCGAACAGTGTTTGCAGGAAACCGGCAAGCTGCCCGAGGAAGTGGTGGCGTGCGTCGGCGGCGGCAGCAACTCCGCGGGGATGTTCTACCCGTTCGTCGATGACAAAGCCGTCGCTCTCACCGGCATCGAAGCCGGGGGCCGCAGCGGCGAACCGGGCCAGCATGCCAGCACGCTTTCGTACGGCGCGAAGGGCGTCCTCCACGGCAGCTACAGCTACGTTTTGCAGGACGAAGACGGCCAGACCGCCGACGTCCACTCGATCTCCGCGGGACTCGATTACCCCGGCGTTGGCCCTGAACACAGCTACTGGAAAGACACCGGCCGCGTGCAATACGTGGCGATCCGCGATCAGGAAGCCCTCGACACGATGCAGCTTGTTGCCCGAACCGAAGGAATCATCCCGGCCCTTGAAAGTGCCCACGCGCTGGCCTACGCCCTGAAACGCGCGAAGGAACGCTCCCCGTCGGACGTGATCGTGGTCTGTCTCTCCGGCCGCGGGGATAAAGATTTGAACGAAGTCGCCCGGTTGACCAACCAGACGATCTGAATCAGAAACCAACGAGCCGGAAGCGTCAGCGACGGACGTATTAAGAGGAAAGGTCCGTCGCTGACGCTTCCGGCTCGTAATCCATCGATCCCCCCGCTTTTTATTGCGAATGACCTTCATGAACCCCATCGCAGAAGTTTTCTCACAGCGCACGACCGCCGGGCAGTTGGCGTTCATTCCGTTTGTCACCGCGGGGGATCCCGATCTGGCGATGACCAAGCGGGTCATTACCGAATTGGCCCATGCCGGAGCGGATCTGATTGAAGTCGGCTTTCCGTATTCCGACCCGATCGCCGATGGTCCGGTGATTCAAGCGTCGTACACTCGCGCGCTGAATAACAAAATCAAACTGGTCGACATCTTCGCCGCGGTCGAGTCATTAAAAGGGCAGGTGAAGACGCCGCTGCTGGCGATGGTGTCGTATGCGATCATCTTTCGGCATGGGTCGCAGGCCTTTGTCGATCATGCCGTGAAAGCCGGGTTTTCCGGCCTGATTGTGCCCGATCTGCCCGGTGACGAAGCGGCGGAATTCGCGAAGATTGCCGATGCGGCCGATCTCGCGTTGATTCAACTCGTCGCGCCGACCACCCCCGCGGATCGGATGAAAAAGATCCTCGAACATGCGTCGGGCTTCGTCTACTGCATCGCCGTGGCGGGAACAACGGGAGCGCGGGAAGCGCTGCCGAGCGATCTGGCGGCGATGCTCAAATCGCTGCGGGCGACAACGACGTTACCCCTCGCCGTCGGATTCGGACTGAACCGGCCGGAGCAGATTCGGGCGCTGCACGGTCTCGCCAACGGCGGCATCATCGGCAGCGCGCTGGTGAAGTTTCTGGACCACGCCACGGATCCTGCCGCGTCGAACACCGCGGTGCAAAACATCCATCAGCTTGCCACGGAACTGGCCCGCGCGGCGCATGGTCAACCATGAACTGCACTTCGACCGCGGTTTGAGACCATTTTGATACCCTCGTTCCAGGTGTCCAACGTATGCCTGCACCGGTCACGATCACCTGTCGGCTGGCGGTTGCCGGGCATACGTATTACTCACTGAAGCATGATCCTGCAGAAGAGCTCGTCGCCAGAGAACGAGTTTCGCACCTGATTGACGCGGTTCTCTCCGGAGTAACTCAAGGTGCCGCGGGCGCTATCCAGGGCTGCTTGGAAAGCGATCCTCCGATGGTGGAATCGCTGCCGCGCCTGGTGTTGTTGTCGAACCTCGCTCCGGGAACAGATCAGCTCGCAGCCGATCGAGCCCTTAAGGCCCAGTTCGATCTCGCGGCCGTCCTGCCCAGCCATGTCGATGCCTATGCCAGTGTCATGCGTGACGAAGCCGCGCGTGCACTACGACGACTTGTGCAACACGATGCCTGCATCGCGCGCATGGAGTTGGATGAGGTCTTGCCAACCGGCGCCAGCACCGAGGACGAAGAACATCGCCAAAGGGCTTATAAGATCGCGGGGCATGTGGCTTTACAGAATGCCGACTTCCTGCTGGCAGTGTACGACGATGACTCCGGACGACCGACCAGTTCCGGCGGGACGGCAGAAATGGTCCGCCGTGCCCGGGAAACCGGCATCCCCATTTTCTGGATTCACCCCCGACGAGCCACTGTGCAGGTCGGTCTCGACCCCAAACATGTGTTTGATCTGGGTTCTGTGGAACGCTTGCAAGACTCGGTTGCCAGCATCGTGCGACGTGAATTGAGCATCATGCCCGAAGTCGCGTCGGTCCCGTCTCACGGCGGCAAGCTCGAAGCACTCGCCCAAG
This sequence comes from Planctomycetaceae bacterium, assembly GCA_041753475.1. Classification (GTDB taxonomy): domain Bacteria; phylum Planctomycetota; class Planctomycetia; order Planctomycetales; family Planctomycetaceae; genus DSVQ01. Next base: position 106,199 of record JBGSUN010000237.1, read on the forward strand.
AGCGGCAGCAACGGAAAGAGCTCCGGGCCTTGCAACGTTATTTTGATGAACAGCCGCTCCCTGAGCGTCACGGGCTGTGGGCGAGTCTCGCAGCCGCATGGAGCACATTTGACTGGTTTTTTAGCGTTCCCAAGACGGTTCGCTTCACGCCCGAAGCCGACGTTCTTCCCGTAGAAATGATCCTTGGTCGCCATCGGGATGACGTGGACGCCCTTTCCATTCATTACACCGGGCTGCATCGCGCCAGTGTCTTGCTGTTGTTTCTCTTCGGTGTCTTGGCCGTTCTCTTTGCAGGACTCGCCGCCGACACGCATACCGCAGCGCACAATGAGCACGAATCGTCCGCAGAATTGTTGGGCGTGATACCCTGGAGCACGTTTTTTTGCGCGGCCGAATTGACCTGTCTGACAATGGGTGTCTGGCTGTTCACTCTCAATACACTCGGAGGATGGCAGGAACGAGCCACCGACTATCGGCTACTGGCCGAGCGTTTGCGACACGCCGCAGCCTTGTCCGTGCTGGGAAGAGCCACGTGGCAATATGCGTATGAGCCTCTCCCAGCCCACTACAGCGCGCACAACCCCCGTTCCGGCTGGGTGGATTGCATGTTTCGCGCCCTGATCCGGCAGGCCGTGTTACCGCTGGGAACCCGTAATCTTGCTGAGAACGGGTACACAGCAAACTGTCGCCGCCATCTCGTGAATTCCTATCTGGGATCACAGATCGACTACCACCGCCGCAATGCCGCGAAACTGCATCGACAACACTTCACGGTGGAAATCGTTGCGTATACCGCGCTCGTCCTCACCTTTGCCGCCTGTTTACTGCACTTTGTCTGGCATGCCCCGTTCTTAACCGTCGTGGCGACAACTTTTCCTGCGGTTGTCGCTGCCTGCCACGGGTTCTCGGCTCATTTTCATCTGCAGCGCGTGCTGGCACGATCGGAAGCGATGGAGCGTCGACTGGAGGAACACCTTGCCAAAGCGGAAGTGATCCCAACCACACAATCGTCCCACGCAGTCGCCATCTGGGTTGAAGAAGCCGCCGATCTGATGCTTCAGGAAGCGGACGAATGGCGTGTCGTCTTCCGTTTGCTCAATGTGCCGACGCCGGGATAAGCACCGTCCGTCATAACACGGCCGAGACTTCCAGCAGATCGACCGCGGGTTGGCGGTTGCAGAAAATGGTCGCGAGACGGCCGTAGGTGACCTGGCCGACGTTCATTTGCAGGGCCGCGGCCAATCCGGGCCCGGCGGTGATCTCGAGGATGGCCCCGAGATCGATGTGCCGCAGCACGTTGTGATTGATGAGAATCCGTCCCAACGGCGTTTCCCCGGCGATGATTTCCCGGCGAACGGGCTCAATCACATAGTTCAGGTGAAACCGGACGAGGCCGTATTGCACCGGGATGGTGGTGCCGTGCTTGAGGAGCAGGATCTCCCGGGCATACAGGTCACCGTCCTGACGCTGCTGCAGCACCCGGACATCGACCGAACACCGATGAAAGCGCTCCATCGAGACGGTCATGTGTTCGTTGTGGACCAGCAGGCTTTGATACGGCTCGGGCGTCACCGCGGACGGAATGTGCTCGACGCGCTGGAAGAGAGGTTCAGGAAACGCGAAGAGCGCGGTCAATGACCGGAGTTCTTCAAGGGCATTCATGCTCGGGACTCCCTACCGATAATCGACACGAATTCCATTGCGAGCGCTCTCGGTCGAACGATGCTCAGGGCCATAGCCTGCCGTCCGCATCATTCTGTTCGACTTGCATTGGGATCACCACCCTTCGATGTGTATGAACCCGCCATTACAAGAAGACCAGCCGATGTCAGTATATCTACTGATCGGCGAAGCGTCACTGCCCGGCTTTGCATCACGCTGCCCCGAGAATTCCTACCATCAAAAGAACAGCCCCGGTTGATACCGCCGGATCACGTGGCATGTCCCGCCCCGTCGGCAAGGGTCGCGCAGGCCGCAATCCTTGGCAAATCTTCGACTTGCGCGGACCACCCAGACGATGCAATGGTCGCTGCTCACGTCCACCTTCTGATCGGACATCGCCTGAGGTCACTCTGGCGCGGCAATTGCACTCCATTGCTGCGGCGGCTCGCGTACCCCGGTCTGCGAATTCCGGTTTTGGTATTGGCGGGAAGTCCCACAGGTTCACGAGTTTCCCTATGAAGATCGTGAGCGATTTCCATAAAAATTGCCGAGTCGCCCAATCAGTACTAGCGAAAATGTTGTCATTGGAGTGAAATGGAGTCCCTGCCGATTTTTGAGGCACATCCCTGTCGAAAAGGAGCGCAGTGCTTTCACGGTTGATCGTAGCGGTCATTCTGTGAAGTGCTCTGGTCTACGACGGAACGGCCTTACCCTGCCCTGATTCTGTTGGGTCGCAATTGAGGCGATCCTTGTCCGTCCCGGCTGCACCGGAGTTGAGTCTCCGGCGGAAGCCAACCTGAGAACCTCGCCTGATAACGAAGTTCCCGACACTCGCGCTTACGGACGAGCCGGTCGTCGTGCCCCCTGCCCCCCATTATCCGATCGTCAGAAGGAGCCCGCCGTCATGGGCGCGCGTCAACGTCCGCAGCGAGACTTGAAAAACAGCGATATCGCCATCGTGGGCATGTCGTGCGTTTTCCCCAAAGCGCCCAGCTTGCGGCAGTACTGGCAGAACATTCTCCAGCGGCTCGACTGCATCAGCGAGATCGATCCGGCCCGCTGGAACTCAAGCACCTTCTACGACGAAGACCGGCTGGCCCGCGACAAGATCTATTCCAAGTGGGGCGGCTTCCTCGAATCGATGCGCTTCGATCCGGTCAAGTGGAAGATCCCCCCGGCAAGCTTGATGAGCATTGATCCGATTCAGCTCATGTCCCTTGAAGTCGCCAATCAGGCGATGATTGATGCCGGCTGGGATCAGAAGGAATTCCCGAAGGAAAGCACCGGCTGCATCTTCGCCTGTGCCGGGTCACACGATGTCGGCGGCGATTACGCCTTCCGCACGATGCTGCAACACTATCTTCCGCGGGTGAAAGATCTCACGCCGGAGATGAAGCAGCACATCACGGACGATATCAATGCCACTCTGCCGGAGTGGAGCGAAGATTCGTTCCCCGGCTTCCTGATGAACGTGATCGCGGGGCGGATTGCCAACCGGTTCGATCTCGGCGGCCCGAACTATGTCGTTGATGCCGCCTGTGCGGCGTCGCTGGCGGCGCTGCATGCCTCGATGGGACAACTCCGTCTTGGTGCGGTGGATGCGATGATCGTCGGCGCGGCAGACGGAACGAACAACCCGTTCTGTTACATGAGCTTCGCCAAGACGCACGCGCTGTCTCCTCGCGGGAAATCACGGCCGTTCGATAACTCCGCGGATGGCATCGCCCTCGGCGAAGGGATTGCGGCCCTCGTGTTGCGTCGGCTCCCTGATGCCGAGCGCGACGGTGACAAGATTTACGCTGTTATCAAAGGCATCGGTGCGTCGAGTGATGGCCGCAATCGCAGCATGACGGCCCCGCATCCGCCCGGACAAATCTTGGCGATGAAGCGGGCTTACGAAGACGCCGATGTCCCGGCAGCGACGGTGTCTCTCGTCGAAGCCCACGGCACGGGGACTGCGGTCGGCGACAGCACGGAAATCACGTCGCTGCACTCACTCTTCTCGCAAGCCACCAGCGATGAACAGTACGCCGCGGTCGGATCGGTGAAGTCGATGATCGGCCACACCAAGACGTGTGCCGGGTTGGCGAGTCTGGTGAAAACGGCCCTCGCGCTGCACCACCAGGTGTTGCCTCCAACGCTGCATGTCGAGAAACCCAACGAAAAGGTCGACTTTCGCCATAGCCCGTTCTACGTGAACACGGAAACGCGGCCGTGGTTCGACGAGCTCGGCGAACACCCGCGTCGCGCCGGCGTGAGTGCTTTCGGCTTCGGGGGCACGAACTTTCATGTGGTGATGGAAGAATATCAGGGTCCCGCGGAAAACCGCCGCGAGATTGATTTCTCGCCCCGCGCCACGGAAATCTTCCTGTGGAAACGAGCCACGCGCTCGGAGCTGGTCACGAGTTTGAAAGCGTTGCAAACGGCTTTGCAAGACGCGCCGTCGATCGAACTCGCACAGCTGGCGAATGCGGTCCTGGTCGACGAACAGGAAATCGTTTCGCCGTCGAATACCTGCCGGCTTGCCCTTGTAGCGACGACGGTGGATGACTTCCGGGCCAAGTTGAACAAAGCCGTCGAACATCTCGCCACGAAGTCCGTCTGGCAAGATCCAACGGGGATTTACTACTCGGAAGCGGTGCCCGTGTCGGCCGATCGCGTGGCGTTCCTGTATCCCGGTCAAGGTTCGCAGTCGATCAACATGCTGCGGGATCTCGCGGTCACCAGTCACTGGGCGCAAGAGTTGTTCGCGTCCTGCAACCGGCAGATGCTCGATCGCTTCCCGGTTTCGCTCACACGATTGATTTACCCCCCCCCGGCGTTTTCGCAAGAGGAAGACGACGAACGCCGGGCGAAACTGAACGACACCGCCGTCGCTCAACCAGCACTGGGGTTGGTGGAGGTGTTCGCCACACAGTTGATGGAACGTTATGGGATTCAACCCGCCGCTGTCGCCGGTCACAGCTACGGCGAATACGTCGCCTTGCACGCCGCCGGGGTCGTCGATGTCGATGACTTGTTGGAAATTTCAGCGGAGCGCGGCCGGGTCTCGGCGGAAGCGTCGCAACTCTGCCCCGGGGCAATGGCTGCGGTGATGGCCGGAGCAGATAAGACGCGGGAACTGCTGGCCCAAGGAGAAATCCCGGCAGAGTTGGCGAATCTGAATGGTCCCGATCAGACGATCATCGCCGGACCGGTCGAAGTGATCGAACAGGCGGTCGCCTATCTGAAAGAGAACGGACTGCGGGCGAAGCGGATTCCAGTCACTGCGGCGTTCCATACCTCGGCCCTCGCGCCGGCAGCGAAGCATCTGGCCAAAGCCCTACAGGGTGTTTCATTCGCAGCGCCGAAGAAAGCGGTCTACAGCAACACGCTGGCCGCTCCGTATCCCTCCAAGTCGACCGAGATTCGCAAGCTGCTGCAACGGCATATTGTCGAACCTGTCCGCTTTGAAGAACAGATTCGCCGGATGCGGTCCGACGGGTATGACGTCTTTATTGAAGTTGGACCCGGTCGCGTGCTGAGTGGTCTGGTCGGACGCATTCTGGAAGGGACTTCACCAACCATTTTGACGCTGGATGCCGCAGGACGAGACGGGGTGACGCAATTTGCCCACCTGCTGGCCCAGGCAAGTGTATTGGGATTGAACGTCGACTTGCGACCGTGGTTCACGGCACGGGGACTGCAAGATGGTGGGACGGAGACGTTCCTCTCCCGTGCTAAGGCGGAAGCGAAGCCGAAGCTGGCGGAGTGGGTCATCTCGGTGGCGGGTGCCAAACCGGTGACTCCGCTGCCCACACGGCGGGGCAATCCGGGCGATGGGTTGCGCGCCAAATTTGGCGGCAAAACCGGTACAGTCAGCGAGATCAAAGAGGAGCCAACCCCACATTCGGCAAACGGGCTGAATGGGTCGAATGGAAAGGGCGATAAGCATAGCGAGGTTTTGCCGGTTGCGAAGACTGTTTCCACAAACGGGACTTCACACGAAGCAAAGCCCGCGGTGAACGGAACGCCCGCTCCGCTGGCCAATCGATTGCAGGCCTATACGGAACCCACTCCGGCACCCGCGCCCGCACCGTTACCTCGCCCCGCCATCACGGCAGCGATGAGAACCAACGGTGCGATGAACGGATCGGCGAATGGTTCCACGAACGGACATCACAAAGAAACGAAAGCCAAGGCCGTTGAGAAGAACGGTCATGCTCATCGAAACGGAACCGCGACAGCGGTTCGCAACGGTCACACGGAAACGGTGACCACAGTGTTACCAGGTAATTCATTGCCGATGGCTCCCTGCCTCCCGGTGGTGACGGAATCTCAAATTTTTCAAACACCATTGGCACCGTCAACAAGGTTGCATGCTGTGACGACGAACGAATCGAACCCGCAAATGACAGCTGGATCTGCACAACTGATCCTGCAATCGCAAGCACTGATGATGCAGTTGCTCGATTTGCAGAAGTGGCAACAACAGGTCGCCTTGCGATTCGTCGATGCCCACCAGCAGTTGATCCAGCAATGTGCCAACGGCTCGGGTTTGCCGGCGCTCATGCCTCTCGTCACCCCGGCGGTCGCGATGCCGCAGCCGATGCCCGCAGTGATGGAGCCGATTCCAGCACCCGTGGTGGCAGCCGCAGTTGCCCCTGCTCCCGCGCCGATGCCTGTCGTTGCTGCCCCGGCACCCGCCCCGGTTGCTATTGCCGCAGCGCCAAAGGCCGTCGCCCCCGTCGCGGTTTCGGTTGCCCCGAAACCGGTGATGGTCACCGCTCAGAAAGCGGCTGCTCCTGCTGCCCGTGTTGCTCCGGCTCCCGTTCCAGTCGTGAAGACTGCGAAGCCGGAATATGTCAACGGACATGAATCCGGTCGCAATGACTCCGCAGTTGCGGCTCCTGTCGTAAAAGTCGCGGCACCCGCTCCCGCCCCGGCTGCAATTCCTGCGGGCGACCTGCCCCCTTCGCCAGACGAATTTAAAGAAGACTTGTTGCAGGCCGTGAGTGAACGGACGGGCTACCCCATCGAGATGCTCGACTTGGCGCTGCCGATGGAATCAGGCCTGGGAATTGACTCCATCAAGACCGTGGAAGTCTTCAGCAACCTGAAGCGCTACCACCGCGCCTTCCAGGATGCCGACCAGGACGAAGAAGAAGCGTTGAAGGAATTCACGAACTTCAAGACCCTCGGCGACATCATCGGTGCCTATGAACTGCGCTATCAGGCTGCGGCTTCGGGCGGTGCGACGGAAGGAAAGCCTTCAACAACCAATGAGGGGGCCGTCCAGCGCTACACGCTGCAAACGGTCGATGCTCCTGCGAGTGGGGAAAAAAAAACTACCCACGCAGCCAGTTAATTCTGCTGCTGGGTGAAGCAGCGGAGTTGACGTCGACTGTAACGGCTGGATTGACCCAGGAAGGGTACCGTTATCGCCGTATCCTGCCTGGAACCCGGGCGCGGAAGGTCTCGGCCGAAGTTTATGAGGTCGACTTCGGTTCGCCCGAATCGTTGCAGGAATTGCGGCAAATGATCGTCGGTTCATCCGGCGATACCGTCGGAGCGGTGATCAATTTCCTCGGGATCAGTCAGCCGTATGTGGCACCCGGATGTGACAGCGGCGCAGCGGCCTTGGAGGTCACACTGGGGTCATTCCAGTTCCTGAAGGAATTCGCGAACGACCTCACCGCCGCGGTACAGCACGGTGGTGGTACCGTCCTGAACCTCACGGCTTTAGATGGTCGTCTCGGCTTGGGACGCGGCGGACGGATGGCACTCACTTCCTCCGGACTGCTGGGACTCTTCAAAACGTTCCAGCAGGAGTATCCCGCACTGCGCGTGAAGACGGTCGACCTCGACCTCTCCGCCGGCAATGCCATCATGGGATCACGGCTGGTGGAAGAGTTGATGCAGGATGACAATCTGGTGGAGGTCGGTCTGAGTGCCACCGGACGGTCCACGGTGAAGTTGTCTCTCAGCACCGCTCATCCCACACAGTTAGGGCCGCTGCCCTTGGACAAATCCTCGGTGGTCCTCATCACCGGCGGGGCGAACGGGATCACCTACGATGCCGCGCTGCGACTGGCGCAGTTGTCTAAGCCCAAGCTGATTCTCGTCGGCCGGTCACCGTTGCCTGAACCGGAAGGGGACGACACCCGCGACCTCGATACGGCAAAGCTGCGGATGCACCTCATCCAGCAACGCAAGGCGCAGGGACAACCGATGATTCCCGCGCAGATCGAACAGAATCTGCGACGAATCCTCAAAGACCGGCAGATCCTCGACAATCTCGCCACGATCGAAGCCACCGGGGCCACCGTCGAATATCACTCGATGGATGTCCGCGATGAAGAAACGTTCGGGGCATTGATTGATGATCTGTATGCCCGGTTCGGTCGCATTGACGGTGTGATCCACGGGGCGGGGGTCATCGAAGACAAGCTGATAAAGGATAAGACGCCTCAGTCATACAGCAACGTCTTCTCGACGAAGGTCGACAGCGCCTTGGTCCTGGCGAACCGGTTGAAACCCGCCGAGTTGAAGTTCCTGGTCTTCTTCTCGTCCGTGTCGGGCCGGTTTGGGAACGGCGGCCAGGCGGACTACAGCGCGGCCAACGAGTTCCTGAATAAGCTGGCTGATGACCTCGACCGCAAGTGGCCGGGACGGGTCGTGGCGATCAACTGGGGGGCTTGGGATGCCGGTATGGTTTCTGATGAACTGCGCAAACTTTACGCCGCACGCGATCTGTACATGATTCCCATCCCCGATGGGGTCCAATTCCTCGAAAATGAGCTGCGGTTGGGGAGCCGAGGCGAGCCCGAAGTGACGATTGCGTGTAGCATTCCGAAGCTGATCGAGATGGTTTCCGCACGGAAATAGTTTGGAACGGGCCGCTCCCGTTGGTCATTCGCAGGATGGATCGAGACCGTATGTCTGCTCATGACGTTGCGATTGTCGGTATGGGGTGTGCTTTCCCACGCTCGGCGAACGTGCGCGAATTCTGGCGGAATAACGTCAACGGGATCGACTGCATCGAGTCGCTGCCGCCGCATCGATTACCCCATGCACGGAATTGGGAACGCCCGGTCACCGATGATGCCTGGTTGCCGCACCCGCGCGGCGGTTTCCTACCGCAGGGGTTGGGAACCGATCCGATGCGGTACGGCATCACACCGAATGTGCTGCGGCATGGTGACGCCGATCAATTCCTGATGCTCGGTGTTGTCGACCAGGCGCTCTTGGATGGTCACGTCGCCGCCGATGATGTCCGCCGGGCCCGGACGGATGTCATCATCGGTCGCGGCAGTTATCCCGGTATCAAAGCGAGCGAAACCGGTCTGCGCGTCGAGTATTTCGACACCATTCTGAACATGCTCGAACGGAAGTTCCCGGACCGCTTTCCCGCTTCCCGCCGCGATGAAATCGAGTCGTTCTTCCGTTCGACGCTCCCCCCCAGTGAAGCCGACTCGCTGTCGACGGCGATCAACAACATCACCGCCAGTCGGGCGGCCAACCGGTTGAACCTCGGTGGCACCGCGCACTGCGTCGACGGTGCCTGCGCGTCTGGTTTGATTGCCATCGAACAAGGCCTCGATCGGCTGCGGTTAGGCAAAGCCGACCTGGTGGTTGCCGGGGGGTTTTTCCTGACGCAGACGCAGATCTTCATGCATGTTTTCACGCGCATCGGGGCGGTGTCGCGGTCGGGAATGATTCGCCCGATGGATCGCCGGGCGGATGGCTTGCTGATTGGTGAAGGAGCGGGTGCGGTACTCCTCAAGCGGTTGGAAGATGCGATTGCCGATGGCGACCGCGTGTATGCCATCATCAAAGGCGCCGGTTCGGCAAGCGATGGCCGCGATGTTGATGTCCTTGCACCGTCGATGCAGGGGCAACTCCGGGCTCTTGGGCAAGCCTATCACGATGCCAATGTCGACCCGGCGAGCATCGGCTATCTCGAACTCCACGGCACCGGCACCGTGCTGGGTGACCTCACCGAACTAGAGAGTGTCAAGCAGTTCTACGGCCGGTCGAAGCATCCGCCAACCACGCGCGCGATGGGGACGGTGAAGTCGATCATCGGCCACTGCATGCCGGCGTCCGGAATAGCAGCCGTGATTCGCACAGCGCTGGCACTCTCGAACAAAGTCCTTCCGCCGAGTCTGCACTGTGAAGAACCGCGACCGGAGCTGATTGACTCTCCGTTCTACATCAACACGACAACACGGCCGTGGGTCCAGAATGAAGCCCGTGGACCGCGCCGCGCCGGTGTGAATTCATTTGGCTTCGGCGGCATCAACGGCCATCTGGTGCTCGAAGAAGTTGTGGTTCCCGGCAAGTCCCGCCGTAAAACGAAGTCGATCATCCCGCAGCCCATCGAACCCGCGGTGGATCGCCCCAGCGAACTCGCCGTCTTTGCCGCGGCATCACCCTCAGCGCTGATCCAACAGTTTGAACAGCTACAACGGTTCCTGAGCGAAGATCAACGCGAAAAGACGCCGGCGGACATTGCCGCGGCCTTGTCGAAACAGGTTGATGTGTCGCAGCCGTGCAAACTGGCAATCATTTTCCAGACGACCGAAGTCTTGACGTCGAAGCTGGAAAAACTGATTCCTGTGCTGTCCGGAACCGTCACCAGCCCAACTGGCGGCGTGGGAAACGGCAGCGATCAACTCCTCGGCGATGAGCAAATCTATTTCTCCGCCGACGCGACCCAACCGCCGGGCAAAATCGCGTTTCTCTTCCCGGGGATGGGCTTCCCCGGACTCATCGGCAACTATCCCGATCACGTTCTTGAACTCTGCCTGCACTATCCCGAGTTGCGACAGGAGTTCGATTACTTCGAAGAGCGCGACCGGCATCCCGATGACGACATTCCGACCAGTTCGGTCTTTGTTCCACCGGCGTCGCTCCCCGAAGCCTATCGCCAGAAACTGAAGAACCGCCTTGCTCCTCCCAAGAGCGAGAACGAAGTCTCGAATGCCCCTCCGCCACCGGAAGAACGCTATCTCGCGGCAATGGGAGTCACGCTGGTCAACTGGATTAGTTGGACGCTGCTCGAACAATTCCAGGTTCCGGTCGACATGATGACCGGTCAAAGCCAAGGGGAAATGGCGGCGCTGTGCGCGGCGGGGATGTCCGACTTCCACGAAACGGCCCCGGCGTATTGGAAGGTGCTGAACGTCGATTGGCGCGATGCCGCGGGGGGACGCCTCGCCTTCGTGTTCGCATCGGCGGAGAAAGTGCAGCCGTACCTCGACGAAGAACCAGGGACGTACATCGCGATCTACACGATGCCGTCTGCGATCATTCTCGGCGGCGATCGGAACGGGCTGACGCGCATCGCGGATAAGTTGCGGAAGGAAGAGATCTTCACGCAGCTCTTGCCGTATCCGCCGATTCACACGCCGTGTCTAAGTTACCTGCTGGAAGAGTTGCAGCAGTCGTTGCAGGACCACGAGTTTAAAGTTCGCTCGCCGAAGGTGAAACTGTATTCGTCGATCACAACGAAGCCCTATCCGACGACGGAAGCGGAAGTCCGCAAGACACTGATGCTCAATCTTGATCATCCGCTGCGGGTGTGGGAGACGCTGCGGCGGTTGTACGACGATGGAGCACGGGTCTTCGTGCAGGTCGGCGGCGGGCACATGTCGGCCCACATGAAGCAGTTCTTCCCCGCCGGCGCGCACGTCGTCACAGCAGCGCTCGATGTCGACACCCGCAATCCGATCACGCAGCTCAATCATCTGGTCGCCGGGCTGTTCACGGCCGGGGTGCCGATGACCCTCGACCCGTTGTATGCCCACCGGCGGATTGTGCCGCTCGATTTGTCAGCACCGCGGGCTGCCGAATCGGTGCCGAAGATGTTCTTCCCGCTGCGGCTCGAATGGTCGCCGGAGTTCCATCCGAACGTCCCGCCGCGAATTGAAGAGTCGCATCCATCAGCTTCGCTTGCGGTGAGCGAAATCCCAACGGCCGCGACCGCTCCCGAACCCTCCCCTCCTGAACTCGCACACAGCGGAAACGGTGTCGCCACGTCCGTTGCCGCAGTCCTTCCCCCCGAGGAAGAACTGCCAACGACGCCCGATCCCGAAGAAGTCGGCCCGGCGGTGGTGGAGTTCGATATCCCGCTGCCGGTGTTGGGAACGGTCACCCACTTCGTCGCCGAGCGGGAACTGGTCATCGAGCGGATGATCGACGTCGACCACGATCTGTTCATTCACGATCATCTGTTCGTCTACGCGCCGTACCGCCATGCGAAAGACTGCCTGCCCATTGTGCCGTTAACGATGAGCCTGGAGTTCACTGCGGAAGCCGCGGGCCTGCTTTGTCCGGGTCTCGGCTTAATTGGGTACGAAAGCGTCCGGGCCATGCGGTGGGTGGCGCTGGAAGATGTCCCCCGCAAGAAACTGACCGTGACGGCCAATGCCGCAGCCAATGACGGCGAGGACGGCGTGCGGCGAATTGACGTCACGTTGTCGATGGGTGAAACCCGGTGCCTGTCCGCGCGGGTATTGTTTGCGGAGGCATACCGTCAGACAATGGAATTCGAATGGCCCGACAGTTCACAGGATCCGCCCTGGCCGATCGATCTCGATGAATTGTACGTTGAACGGCGAATGTTCCACGGCCCGTCGTTCCACGTCGTCTCAGGGCTGGGAACGCTCGGGAATCCGGTCAGCACTTCGCAACTGCGGGTGTTGCCGAAGGATAAACTCTTTCGCAATCTTCCCGAACCGCACTTGTTCATCGATCCATGCCTGTTCGACGGCGTGGGACAGATGGCCGGCTTGTGGTGCCAGGTCTTTGACTGGTTTGTGCTGCCGACCGGCGTCGACCGCATTGAAATTTACGGGCCGACACCGCCGGTGGGGACGGACTGCGATCTGCGTGTCCAAATCACGAAGTTCGACATGGACACAAAGCAGATGCGGGCCAACATCGAACTCGGCGACGGAGCCGGGGGCGTTTGGGCCCGGTTCGAAGGCTGGGGCGACTGGCTGTTCCGCACCACGCAAAAGTACATTCAGTTCCAGCGTGATCCATCCCGCTGGTCGCTCATTGAACCTGTAGACATTCCCGGGCTTCCCGACGATGTCATCATCGGCTGGTCAGACGACGCCTGCCTCGCCGGTGTGGAAATGCTCTGCGCGCAGCGGCAAATCCTTGAGCCGAGCGAGTTTCCGGAATATGAAGCCCTGACCGGCCACAAGCCGCGCAAGCAGTTCCTGATGAGTCGGATCGTTGCCAAAGACGCGGCCCGGGCCTGGGTGGCACGCGAAACCGGTCAGCCCTTGGCCCATCCGGGACAATTCCGCATCGGTCACGATGATCGCGGCAAGCCGGTCGTTCTCGATCTCGGTGACGGACCGCTGCCCACCATCACTGTGGCGCACAAAGACCGAACCGTCATTGCGGCCGCCGCCAGCGGGCCGATCGGCATCGATCTCGAACCGGCCGGACACGATACCACCGCGCTGCTGCCGACATTCGCCGCCGAGTCGGAACAGGAGTTGTTACAACCGTGGATGGACATCGATCCGGCGGCGGTCTGGTCAACCCGATTGTGGTGTGCCAAGGAAGCGGCCGGCAAGGCCCGTGGGACCGGTTTGGACGGTCGGCCCAAACGGCTGCAAGCCATCGAGCTGGACGAAACCGGTCGCATGTTGATTCAAGACATCGACGACGGAGGGGTGTACGAAGTGCAGACCGCTCTTGTCGCCGATTGGGTGATTGCCGTGGCGTTACCGCTGCTGGAGACTAGCGGTCGCACCGGCCATGCCGATTCGCATGAAGCGGACGCGGCGAACTGAGCCATGACGGCGGAGGAATCGCAAGGGGGCCGGACATTCCGTCCGACCCTCAAATGCGCAGCAGCGCGCGGCGCGCTTCGGGAAGACCATCCCGCGCGAAACTGTGACGGCTGCGTCGACGTTATGGAGGATTACGATCGTGGCAACGGGAACGCAAGCAAATCCGTCTCCGGGAATCAGCATCTCGGATCTCCAACTGAAAGACCATGAGCGCAGCAACGGATCGTCGTTGATGGGCAGCGGCCTGTTCTGGCTGCTGCTGATTGGGCTCATCGGCGGCGGCGCGTGGTGGTATCAGAACAACGCCGGGGCGATGCCCGAATGGGGTGCCAAACTGACCCCCGAGTTGGACACAGCCACCGTCGCTCCACAGGAGCAGGCCGAAGTCGCGCTGGAACTCTCGGGCTTCATCGTCCCCTATCGTAAGGTGAACGTCTCCCCGCGGATTCCCGGCACGGTGATGAAGCTGACGATTGACGTCGGCAAGACCGTGAAGGAAGGGGAACTCCTGGCCCAACTCGACGACATCACTTATCAGGCCGACGTGAAGCAAGCGGAAGCCGCGTTGAAAGCGGCCCGCAGTCGGCTGGATGAAATCAAAGCGGGAGCCCTCGCCGAGGAACTCGAACAGGCCCGGACCGCGGTTGACGGTGCGAAAGCCAAGGTCGAGTTCCTGAAGAAAGAGCTGGCCCGTGCCGAGTCGCTGACCGACTCCGTTTCCCCAGCGGAACTCGATTCCTTGCGTTCGTCTTTGAATGACGCCGATGTCAACGCGCGGAGCATGGACACGAAGCTGCAAATTCTCGTGAAGGGCGTTCGCGTCGAACGGGTACACGCCGCCGAAGCCGACGTTTTGCAGGCGGAAGCCGTGCTCACCAAGGCGAACTACATTCTGGACAACACGAAAATCTTCGCCCCGCTCGACGGGACCGTGCTGGAGAAGAATGCTCAGGTCGGTGAAATCCTGCGACCCGAAGTGCTGTCCACCAGCCTGTGCATCCTTGCCGACCTGACCACGCTGGAAGTGGAAGTCGACGTGCAGGAACGGGACCTGCAAAAGGTCGAAGTCGGTCGCCCCTGCCGGATCATTCCCGATGCGTACAGCGATCGGAAGTACGAAGGCAAGATCGACCGCATTCAGCCGATGGTCAACCGGTCGCGCGGTGTCGTCCGGGTGACGATTCGCATCACACAACCAGACCGCTACTTGCTCCCGGACATGAATGTCCGCGCGATTATCGAGAATCCCGCCGTGAGTGAATCGGTCGCCGAGACCTTGTGGATTCCTGACGCCGCGGTGGCGCGTGACGCCGATCAGACGGCAGTCTTCGTCCTCGAACAGGAACGGGTCCGGCGCCAAGTGGTGGAATTAGGGGCGACCGAAGGGAAAAACATCGAGGTGAAGAGCGGACTGAAATCCGGCGATGTTGTGGTTCTTCCCGGCAAGACTCCGCTGAACGACGGCCAAACCGTTCGTACCAAAATCGCGAAGAAATTGTAGTCGGGAACGAGTCCGCACGTTCCGACGGTTAGAATACGATGACTGTCCTCCACCGCTCCAAGTGAATTGCTCCTGATGTCCGATGTCATCGTGCAGGTTGATGATGGTTTCAAAGAGTACTCCCGCGGCAGCGAGCGCGTGGAAGTTCTCAAGGGCGTGAGCCTGAAAATCTACCGCGGGGAGTTTGTGGCCCTGATCGGCCCGTCCGGCTCCGGCAAAACCACGCTGCTGAACTTGATTGCCGGACTCGACCAGCCGACGCGCGGCCGGGTCATCATCAACAGTCGTGACATCAGCCGGATGAGTGAATCAGAGCTGGCCCGCTGGCGGACCACAGCCATCGGCTTCGTGTTTCAGTTCTATCACTTGATCCCCGTGCTGACGGCTTACGAGAACGTTGAGCTGCCATTGCTGTTGCTCAACATGTCCGCCAGTCGACGGCGAAAGCAGGCGCTGAACGCGCTCGCGCTGGTCGGATTGAGTCATCGCCTGACGCACCGGCCGGGGCAGCTTTCCGGGGGGGAACAACAGCGCGTGGGGATAGCGCGGGCCCTGGTCACCGACCCAGCCCTGGTTGTCGCCGACGAACCGACCGGGGACCTCGATGGCCGGAAGAAAGAAGAGATTCTCGACTTGCTGCAACAGCTTCAAGAAGGATTGAACAAGACGATTCTGATGGTGACTCATGACCATGTCGCCGCTTCGCGCGCGCACCGATTGCTCCGCATCAGCGACGGCCGGTTGCTCGAAGAAGCCGGTGAATCCCGTGAAGAAGCCCTCGCCCTGGCTTTCCCCGACGCCAAACTCCGCCCGTAATTTCCCCCATTTTCTCTTTGCGAATTGATTTCGTCACTCCCGTTGCCAGCCATCGCCTCCCATGCTGTTCAAATTCATCATTCTCGTCTTCAAAAGCCTCGGACGGAACAAAGTCCGGACCGCGCTGACGGGTATGGCGGTCATCGTGCTGGTCGCCATCTATGCAATTGTGACCAACGTCACCGCAACCGTGAAAAGCAAAATCACCGGCGGCGATCAGACACGCCTCATCGTCTCCGAACGCTGGACCATGCCCAGCCAGATTCCTGTGCGGTATGTCTCCGAGATTGCTCAGATTCCCGGCGTGAAGAGCTTCACCACGTGGACCATCTTTGTCGGTTTTCTCGACAAGATTCCGCAGGCCGATCGGCAGGTCGCCGTCCTCGCTGTCCATCCGCAAACGCTGCGCGAAATGCACGACGGCATGGATGAGCTCCCGGATGAGCTCTACGACGAATGGCTCAGTACGAAGGACGCCGTACTCGTCGGAGCGGCCATGATGAAGAAAATGAACTGGCACGTCGGCCAGCAATTCACGGTCTTCGGCGCCCGCTTTCCCCCGGTCGATGTTCCGTTCCGGATCATCGGCATTATCCCGGGTGGTGAGTGGTCCAGTGCTATGTTCTGCCGACAGGATTATCTTTCCGACGCGTCCAACAACGCGGATTCCGTCAACGCGATTCTACTGTCGGTGGAGAGTGAAGAACGGGCCAAAGAACTGGCTTCTGAAGTTTCCAAAGATTACGAAAACCGGCAGCCGGCCTTAAAAGTGGAAACGGAATCGGCAGGGGTGGCCCGATTCGCTTCCCGCAGCACGGCGGTGCTGCAAATCATCGACGCCGTGGTGGCCATTCTGCTCATCAACATGGTGATCATTCTATCGAACAGTATCAGTATTTCCGTCCGCGAACGCCGTGTAGAAATGGCGGTACTCAAAGTCCTCGGCTTTCAACCGTTGCATATCGCGATGATGATTATCGGGGAAGCGATGTTCGTCGGCGGGATCGCCGGCATGATTGGGACCGGGATTGTCTGCACGCTGTCGACATTGACCGTCACCGGCGTATTGCCTCTGGCCCAATGGAACTCGTTCCTGCTGCAGTTTCCGGTCCCGTGGACGGCGGTGGCCTGGAGTGTCTTGCTCGGTGCCGGCGTCGGCCTCACCGGCAGCGTCTTCCCCGCCATGGCCTCCCGCAAAGTCAAAGTGTCCGACGTGTTTGCGAGAATTGCTTAAGGAGTCCTTAGTCACTGGTCATTGGTGTGTAGGGAAATGCTCCTATGGGCTGCTGGTTTTTTTTCCCTAATGACTAATGACCAAGAACTAATGACCAATCCCTCATGATCCCCGTCAAATACAACGCGCGCAACCTGGTCGTTCGGTGGAAGACAACGCTGATGACAGCGTCGGGCTTCACGCTGGTCGTTGCTGCGCTGGTGGTCATGCTGGCGTTTGTGGAAGGCGTGCAACAGGTCTGCACCTCCAGCGGCGAACCACAGAACGTGATTGTCCTCGCCAAGGGAAATAACGACGAAGTCTTCAGCCAGCTCGATACCCGCACCGGCCGGGAAATCGAACGGACCAAGGGAATCGCCCGGCTCGTTGATGGCCAGACGCTGGCCAGCCGCGAGATCTTCCTCGTGATTCACCGGCATCTGGAATCGGCCAACGTTTTCAAGTTTCTCCAAGTCCGCGGTGTCACACCACTGGCTTTTGACGTCCACACACAAATCGAGATCACCGCAGGCCGGCAATTCCGCCCGAATCAAAGTGAAATCGTCATCGGCAGCGGCGTGCAGCGCGAACACGAACTCGCGATCGGCGACTCGCTGGCCATCGGTCGCAAACAATGGACCGTCGTCGGTGTGTTCACGGCACAGGGGACAGCGTTTGAGTCCGAAGTCTGGTGCGATCAAAGCGAACTTGCCAGCCAGTTCCGCCGGGAAGGCGTCTTCAGCTCGATGGTGCTCCGGACGGAATCTCCCGCGGACGCCGCTGATCTGGTGGAACGACTCAAAGACAGCCGCTCGATCGTCTGCAACCCCATGACCGAAACCGAGTATTATTCGAAGCAGGCCGAGCAGACAGACATGATTACCGCCGCGGCATGGATCATTGCCTGGTTCATGGGTGTCGGAGCCATCTTCGGGGTGATGAACACCATGTTCGCGGCGATCGGTCAACGGCGGAAAGACATCGCTGTGCTGCGGATCCTCGGCTTCAAACCGTACGAGATTCTCATCTCGTTTCTGCTGGAAGCGATTCTGATTTCGATCGTCGGCGGCTTCCTGGGCATCATGATCGGCATGGCCGTCAACGGGTTCAGCCGCAGCACCGCCGTGGGGGCGCGCGAGGTTGAGTTTGCCTTCAAGGTGACGGAATCAACCATCATGTTCGCCGCCGGGTTCTCCATTTCGATGGGCATCATGGGCGGCCTGTTACCGGCGTTGTCGGTCGTCCGCGTGCAGCCCCTCGAAGCGCTGAAGTAAACTTTCACCGCTTGCCGCTTTGCGGAATGCCAGCGCGCTCGCTGGTCACTCTTCATTGATGATATCCCTTCGAGCCAATCACCTGGGCCAACGGACTGCGCGGGTCCTGCCCCTCGACAACGCTGTGGAGCACGCGGCGAAAGTCGTACTGCGGCTTCCATCCCAGCATCGTACGTGCCCGTTCGTTGACATACACCCGCTCAATATCGCTCGGCAGCTTCCAACCGCGGGCCGCATAAATCGCGGTGAACTCGGGCACACGCTGTTGAAGAACCACAGTCGCATCGGACCGTAGCGCGGTCACATCCTCCTGCAGGAACGGCGTGGTCGCGCTGATGATGAACTTGCCAAACTTCAACGCGGCCGCACGTTCGATTGCCAGTCGATGAGCCTCCACCACGTCGGCGATATCCACGCGGCGATAGAGGAACTCGTTGACCTTCAAGTTGTCATCGTTGAACTGCGCCCGCCGTGTGGGATCATCGTCTTCCTCCGGAAAGAACCGGGAAGTCCGCAGAACCAGGCACGGTAGCTTCTGATTGCGACTGAAGAGCTGGCAGAGATCTTCCGCCGCGGTCTTGGTGGAGCCATAAATGTTCTTCGGAACCGGCGTCACGGCTTCCGTGATCCACGCCGCCGGTGCCCCCGGTGGTGGTGTGAGGGCATCGCCGAACGTGCTCGTCGTGCTGGTGAAGATGAACGCTTTCACCCGCGCCGCGGCGGCCTCTTCCAGCAGGTTCAGCGTGCCCGTGATGTTCGTGTCGATGAACTGCTGCCGGGTGTGCGTGGCGACATGCGGCTTGTGCAACGTCGCCGTATGCAGCACCGCATCTACCCCGGCCATCCAGTGCCGCACAAACGCACGGTCGGTAATGGTGCCGACGCCATGCGTGAACGGTGAGGCCAGCACATCGATCCCCACGGCGTCATCATTCGTGGCAGAGAGCGTGCGCATCAGGGCTTCACCCAGATGCCCGGAACTGCCGGTCACCAGAATCCGCATGTCAAACGATTCCTGCTCAACTTCGTTGCAGTTTCGTGGCCTGCGCGGCTTTGCGAAGAGCCAAGGCGCGGGCGTCGTCCTTCTTCGCGGGCAATCGCACAGCGTGCCGGATCATCCAGCGGCGGTTCTCCGCCATGGAACGGTCATCCAGGAGTTGAATCTCTTTGAGCCAGCGTTCGCAGACCTCGTATGCGAACTCCGGGTGATCCTTTGCGATGTCCGCCAGATGATTCGCCACCGACCGGCGGACATACAACTCGGGATCGTCCTTCAACGCTTCCAGCAGCGGCAATGCGTGTTGTGGATCGGCCTGAAACTCCGGCAGCCGCATCGCCCACGGCAACCGCGGCCGGGTTCCTTCGCTGACCAGCCGCCGGACATGCGGGTTCGGGTCGGTGGCCCATTTCGTCAGCAGTTTCAGCGACTTTTCGCGTTGGAGAATCAGAAACGGCCGGATGCTGAACTCCGCCGTGAAGCGTTGTGTGAGTTCGTAGTTCACTTTCATCCCGCTGGCAAAATGCGATACGCCGTATTGGGCGATGAACGCCGAGTGCGGCAGGTAGAAGAAGGTTGCCAGTCCGTTGCCTTCAGTCGCCGTCAGTTTTGGACCGAGCGCGTTGACCAGCATCGGCGCGGCGTGTTGCATGTCGGACGGAAGCTGTGCGGCCATCGCATGGGCAATGTGCAGCGACCGCTCCTTCAATTCGAGTTCCGCTAACCCGCGCAGCGCCTGCTTCTGAAAACGAACGGCGTCGAATCCCGTCACCGTCGTTGTCAGTGATTCTGCGATGAGGGCAATCAGCGTTCGATCCATCAGCGCCTTGAGCGGCACCCCGGTTTGAATGGATGCCGCCGCGATGAAGCGCTGTGCGGGGTGCAGGACGACTTCAGCCATGATGCAGCGACTCAATACACTTCATCGTGTGTCCCGATGGCCAACAGCAAGATAGCTTCCGCGTCTTCGTGCGTTGTGAACTCAAATACGACACGCAGATCATAGCCGCCACTGCAGGCCCAGCAACCGGCCAGCGATCCCCGCAATTTGTGCGTTCGCAACGAGGGATGGTTGGCATCTGCAGACAATTGTTCCAGCAGAGCTTCGATCTCCTCTGCCGAATTCGAATGGACCTTCAGCCACCGCCGCAAATCACGACTGAAGGCGGGTGAATGAAGCAGCACCCGCCTCACGACTGCGCCTCGCGGATGATTTCAGCCGCCGTCATGACTTTGCATTGACCGGCTACGAGCTCGCGTCGTGCCTCGGCCACGGTTTCCGCAACCCGCTGTCTTCCCCGTTCCGCGAGTCGGCGCGACAAAACGGCGACCAACTCCGCCTGAGCAACGTCATCCAATAGTTCGGCGAGATCCAGCGCATCGTCGAAAGTCGCGGAACGATTCATGGTTGTCTCCAAAACCGAGATTTTCAGCCTAGTGCACTCCGGGAGTGGGGTCAATAAAATCGCGGACTCCGTCGCTTGCGCTCCGGGCTGTGAAGTCCCTCATTTTCCGGCCATCAGCCATCGACCATTTGCCATCAACCACCTACGGCAGCGCCACAAACCGCACGCACACCGGGGCACCGACGGCGATTGACTGGCCGGTGGGTGTCAGCTTCCCGGTGGCTTGATCGATGGCATGGACCACGACGGTGCTGCTGCTTTGGTTCGCGGCGAGGACCCACTTGCCGGTGGGGTCGATGTTGAAATTCCGTGGCGTTTTGCCGCCGGTGGGAGCGTTGCCGAGCGACGTCAACTTGCCGGTGGCGGGATCAATGGCGTACATCGCGAGGCTGTCATGCCCGCGGTTCGAGACGTAGACGAATTTGCCGCTCGGATGGACGACGATTTCCGCGGTGGAGTTGCCGGGCGTTGGTTGGGGAATCGTGCTGAGCGTATGCAGTTCGGTCAGCACGCCGGTTTCCGGGTTGTAGGCGAACGCGGTGATCGTGCTCGTCATTTCATTGCAGACGTAGGCGAACTTCCCCGACGGATGAAACGCAAAGTGCCGCGGACCGCTGCCGGGGGCGACCACGCCGGCGGGGGGATCGTTCGGCGTGAGCGTGCTGGTGGCCGGATCGAACTTGTAGATGAGGATCTTGTCGAGACCCAGGTCGGCACAGAAGGCGTACTTGTTGGCGGCGTCGAGGTTGATCGAGTGGGCGTGCGGGGCTTCCTGTCGACCTTTGTCGACGCTGCTCCCCTTGTGCTGCATCATCGAAGCCGCTTTGGCCAACTTCCCATCGGCGGCGATCGGTAACGAAGCACAACTGCCGCCGCCGTAATTGGCGACGAGGACCGTCTTGCCGGCCTTATCCACGACCACATGACATGGCCCGGTCCCTTCCGATGACTGCTGATTGAGCAACGTCAGTTTGCCCGATGCGGCATCGATCGCGAACGCGCTCACGCCGCCGGTCTTCTTGCCTTGAAAGTCGGCGATCTCACCCACCGCATATAAGAACTTCTTCGACGGATGGATGGCGAGGAACGACGGGTTCACCAGTTCCCCGGCGAGCTGTGGTTCACCGAGTTTTCCGGTCTCGGAGTCGAACGTGGCGACGTAGATCCCCTGGCTGTCCTTGCCGGTGTAGGTGCCGAAGTAGACGCGGAACGATTCCGCCGAAGCGGTGACATCGCTCATGGTGACGATCATCGCAAAGAGAAACGGACGGAGACCCGACATCAGCAGCATCCTTTGAACAGGCGACGGTCATGATAGTACGCGGCAGTATAGCCGGTGCGCGCGGGGGAGGTGAATGCAGTGCAAAGTGAGAAGTGAAAAATGCAAAGTGCAAAATGGGCGGAGAGCTGATCCCAACGGGATCACAGAGGGTAGCCGGTGGTCGCAGCGCAGCGGAGACCACCGGACAAACGGCGTCAGAATGATCGACCCTGAAGGGGTCGCAGAACGCTCTGTTCCAAACGGCTGCGACCCCTCCGGGGTCGATGTTTTTTCTTGCCATCCACCGGTGGTCTGCGCTACGCTCCGACCACTGGCTACCCTCTGTGGCCCCTTCGGGGTCGATTGTTTGTGTCCCCTGCAAGAAATGTGGTACATCTCACATCGCGCTCGGTGAATTTGGCGATGTAACCCAGGAGCAGACGGTGACCGAGATTACGTTGGCGATGATGCGGGCCGAGTTGTACTCGGCGGTGGTGAGCGATGCCCTCGATGGATTGGGCTATCCGCATCAATCGCCGCGGTTGCCGTTGAGGCCCTGGACCGGCGACGGGTTGCTCGTGGGTCGCTGCAAGACCACGTTGTGGGTCGACATGGCCCACGTTGATCCGCGGCCGTATGAACTCGAACTGCAAGCGGTCGACGCCTGCCAACCGGATGACGTCCTCATCGCGGCGGCCGGCGGTTCGATGCGGTCGGGCATCTGGGGCGAACTCCTCACCACAGCGGCGAAGAACCGCGGGTGTGTCGGGGCCATCATCGACGGAGCGGTCCGGGATGTCCCCAAGATCCGCCCGATGAATTTTCCCGTCTTTGCCCGCGCGACGTGTGTCTATGACAGCCTCAACCGGCAGCGAGTGGTGGATGTCGATATCCCGGTGGAAATTGACGGCGTGAAGTTCTGTGCGGGCGATCTCGTCTTCGCCGATGAAGACGGCATCGTCGTCGTTCCGCAAGCCGTCGAGAAAGAAGCCATCCGCAAAGCGTGGGAGAAAGTCCACGCGGAAAACGAAGTCCGCGACGCCATCCGTGACGGCATGAAAGCGGTCGACGCCTTCGCCAAATACGGCGTGCTGTAAAACCATTTAGCCCCCGGTTGTCTTCAACCGGGGGTTCTTCCGTGCAACGAACGAAGAACCCCCCGTTGCGGACAACGGGGGGCTAAATGGAGCTCGCAGGTCAACATCGTCTTACGGGTACTGCGTGTTGAAGTTCTGCGTCCACCCGAAGTACCGGCTCGTCATGCGGGTGCCCACGTTGTAGGCACTGCTTCCGGTCGATTCCGCACAGTTCACACCCACGATGCGGCGTTGTCCGTTTGACGAGAAGTACAGCCACATCGGTGAGCCGCTCGAACCGCCGGTCGTATCCAGGTAGTGGATGAACCGCGACGCCGAGACCTGCTGGTTGCCACCAGCGTACTGGAACCATTGCTGGCCGTTCTTATCGCCGTGGTAGCCGGACATGTTCAGCTTCGAGGACGCCAGCGTCGAGTCCGCCGTCGTCTGGTAACCGAAGGCAAAGCCAACGCGGTTGAAGAGCGTCCGGTCTGGCAGAATGATCCACGACATATCGAAATCACGGTTCCCTTCCTGGCCGCTGGTCCATTCCGGCGGAACAGCAAAGCGGGCCGCATACTGCGAACCATAGGGAGGCGTCGTGCCATTGCCATTGAGACCGGGAAGCACTTTGATCGATTTGGCCCAACCGCCGAGACTCGCGGAATACACACAATGGGCGTTGCTCAGCAGAACGCGTGGATGCACAAATTCCGCTGTGGCGACCCGATTCCCCTTGGGGAATGTCATCTCAATCTTGCAGATCGCCTTGTAGGGAGTCAGTTGCGTGTTGGTGACCCGTTGGCGTTCGTCGGTGCCGATGATCCGCTGACCCGTCGCAGGTTCTTCCGGGGGCGTGATCCCGCGGGCGGCATTGGCACGGGCTTGAACGGCGTACTCGGTATCGGCGGCCAATTGCTTTCCGAACAGCTCCAACCGCTCCAGCATTTTGAGGTCCGGAGACATCGACAGGCCCGGCACAGTCTTGGCTTTGAACGTCAGAATGGAGGAGGACGAATCCAGCAGCGAGCCTTTCATGGATGCGGTTCGCAGTTGTGCTGCATTCAGCAACACTTCATCGGAAACCTGCGGAGCTTCCTCCCCGGCATAGGCGACCGTGGCCAACGCCACCAACGCACCTTGCAGCAAGCACTTCAGTCCGGTTTTGAGAGTCGTCAACATGTTCGTGGCCTTCCGTTTCGAGTCATTCGAGGGGTGACGTGTCACGACGTGTGACTGGCGTCGACTGGGCACTCACTCGCATCCCCGGAACCGTTTATTTTTGTTGGTTCCTGCGAGCGACACCGGTGAATCCGGAAACGGTTTCATTCCGGACAAAGATTCTCAGAAATTCTTGAAACCCCACACGCTTGCCGTTTGCAGAAGAGCGGTGTTGTGCATGGAGACCTTCGGTCAAACGGATGTGGGGGGGCGAGAGAGCCGCACACAGCAAACGATTCATTTGCGGGGTATTGGATCTAGCGAGATCGGAACAATGAGCTTCGATTTGCCGGGTTCGATTCTTCTCGTGAGCTTGGTGTAATGCGAAACGTTCAAATCAATCCAGTGTGTTACCTCGAAACCCTCTTTCACGACTCGGAATCGCCACCAGGGCAGATGGACAGCAAAAGTGTCCGTACCAAAAAGATTGTTGCGTCGGCCAGCACACATGCTGTTTCGACAGACCTTGCTAACAGAGCCCTTACCATCAGTGGTAAGCGAGAATTCCTGCCGTGAATTTTCCTCGTACAGACCACCATCCGATTGAATTTCAATTCGCGCGTCGGGAACCGCTTGGCCCGCTGCGTCGGTGATCACGAACTCGACCTCGAGATCAGTCCAGCCGACCCATGCGATATCAGGGAAAAGAAACAACACGGCCGTAACGGCGGTGATTGCGACAACAATCAACAGGATTATCCATCGCGGCATGAATATCCGATTCACCATCGTCGTCCCGCTTCGCTTATGGTGGGATGGCAGTGTCAGTCTAGACACGATTGATACGTGTCCTGCGAAACACCGAACGCCGAAATGGTTGCAAATCAACAGATATCCCGTTAGCCTGCGAGCCTTCGGCGGGCTTGTTCCCGGGCGCTCATCTTGCGCACGGACATCCTGCCGGAAACGTAATCAACGGGGAAATGTCCCCGGACATTGCGGATCATTCGCAGTAAACGCTTTTGCAGTCAGTGCTTAGCGCCAGTGCAAGATTCGCGATTTCCTTCCAGAGATCTCAGAAAGCGATCCCATGGCGACGAAGTACGTCTATTTCTTCGGCAACGGCAAGTCCGACGGCGATGCGAAGCTCCGCGAACTGCTCGGCGGCAAGGGTGCGAACCTCGCCGAAATGAGCAACATCGGCCTCCCCGTCCCCGCCGGCTTCACGATCACCACCGAAGTCTGCACCTATTACTACGCCAACGACCGCAAGTATCCGCCGGAACTCGCCGCCCAAGTCAAAGACGCGATGGCGAAAGTCGAAGCTTCGATGGGCAAGAAGTTCGGCGATCCGACCAACCCGCTCCTCGTCTCCTGCCGCTCGGGGGCCCGTGACTCGATGCCCGGCATGATGGACACCGTCCTCAACATCGGTCTCAATGACCAGACCGTGCTCTCGCTGGCCAAGGCGTCCGGCAATGAACGCTTCGCCTGGGACAGCTACCGCCGCTTCATTCAGATGTACGGCGACGTTGTGCTCGGTATGAAGCCCGAGAAGAAGACCGACGCCGACCCGTTTGAAGAACTGCTCGAAAAGAAGAAGCACGCCGCCAAGGTGGAAGTCGACAGCGATCTGTCGGTCGCCCATCTGAAGGAGCTCGTCGCCGAGTTCAAAGCCGCGATCAAATCCAAGACCGGTAAGGAATTCCCGAACGATCCGATGGAACAGGTCTGGGGTGCCGCCGGGGCCGTGTTCGGCT
This sequence comes from Planctomycetaceae bacterium, assembly GCA_041753475.1. Lineage (GTDB taxonomy): Bacteria > Planctomycetota > Planctomycetia > Planctomycetales > Planctomycetaceae > DSVQ01. Next base: position 132,124 of record JBGSUN010000237.1, read on the forward strand.
CGTGGATGAACGACCGTGCGATGGTTTATCGCCGCACTTACGGCATTCCTCACGAATGGGGCACGGCGGTCAACGTCCAGGCGATGGTCTTCGGTAACCTCGGCGATGACTGTGCCACCGGTGTGGCCCTCACTCGCGACGGTGCTCTCGGCACGCCCGGCTACTGCGGTGATTATCTCATCAACGCGCAGGGTGAAGATGTCGTCGCCGGGATCCGCACCCCGTTGCGGATCGAGGAAACGCTCGCCAAGGACATGCCCCAGGCGTACGCCGAACTCGACGAGATCGGCAAGAAGCTCGAAGCGCACTACAAAGACGTGCAGGACATCGAGTTCACCGTCGAACGCGGCAAGGTCTACATGCTGCAAACCCGCAACGCCAAGCGGACCGGATTCGCCGCGGTGCGAATCGCCGTCGATCTGGTGAACGAGGGCCTGATCACCAAGCAGCAGGCTCTGAGCGCCAAACGGATTCCGGCCGACGACCTCAACCAGCTTTTGCAGCCAATTTACGACCTGGATTCGAAAAAAGCCGCCATGGCCGCCGGCCGCTTGCTGGCCAAGGGAATCAATGCGGGCCCTGGCGCCGCCAGCGGCAAGATCGTGTTCCACGCTTCGGACGCCGAGCAGGAATGGCTCAAGGACAACAAGGTGCAGTTGATCCTGGTGCGGCGTGAAACGAGCCCTGAAGACCTCCGCGGCATGAAGATCGCCCAGGGGATTTTAACCGCATTTGGCGGAGCCAGCTCGCACGCGGCATTGGTCAGCCGCCAGATGGGCAAAGCCTGCATCGTCGGCTGCGGCGAGTTGAACATCGACTACCACGCCGGCACGGTAACCGCCGGTGGCAAGGTTTTGAAGGCGGGCGATTGGATTTCCATCGACGGCTTTACCGGCGAGGTGTTCGAGGGCAAGGTGGAAACCAAGCCCAGCGAAATCCTGCAAGTGCTCATTTCCAAGACGCTCAAGCCGCAGGAAGCCGAGACGTTCCGTCGCTATGAGCAATTGATGACCTGGGTGGACGAGCATCGCAAGCTGAATGTGCGCACGAACGCCGACGAACCCAAGCAGGCCCTCGAGGCAATTGCCTTCGGCGCCGAAGGAATCGGCCTGTGCCGCACCGAGCACATGTTCTTCGATCACATCAACGATTTTCGCGAGATGATTCTGGCGGAGTCGCTAGCCGACCGCGAAAAGGCACTGACCAAGCTCCTGCCGCACCAGCGCAAGGACTTTGACGGCATCTTCCGGGCCATGCAGGGCAAGCCGGTCACGATTCGCCTGCTCGATCCGCCGCTGCACGAATTTCTGCCGCACATGCCGGCGGAACAGGCCGAGCTGGCCAAGATCATCGGCGTTAGCGCCGATGCCATTCATCGCCGCGTGCAAGAGCTGCACGAGTTCAACCCGATGCTCGGCCATCGCGGTTGCCGTTTGGGCATCGTCTATCCGGAGATCACACGGATGCAGGCCCGAGCGATCTTCGAAGCGGCTTGCGACGTGAAGCTGGCCGGGCTCGACGTGCACCCGGAAGTGATGATTCCGCTGGCCGGTTTTGCCACCGAATTCCGCGACCAGGAGAAAATCGTCCGCGACGCGGCCGACCAGGTGTTCAAGGAAAAGGGAGCCCACGTCGCGT
>JBGSUN010000238.1:0-115912 GCA_041753475.1 Planctomycetaceae bacterium
CCTCGATCACCGCGCGCACATCGGGCGGCAAGGCAGCCAACTGTTCAGAGCTGATCGGTCGCGACGACATCCCCCAGATGTCGCCTTTTTCTTAATCCAAGAAAACCCCAACTTTCGTCCCCGCCCTGTGAACGGTTACGAGAACTCGATGATCTTCACCGTGGGATGCGAGCGCCTGTCCGGCTATGATGCAGCAGACAGTCGGCAACGGGACGTTCATTGCGGCGAGGAAGCGGGATTTATGGTTGAGCATGTGGACATCGGCGGGGTGCTGTTGCATCTCAGCCAGCCGGACGATTCGCCGGGGGAATGGATTGGCCAGCGTGAAGTCCTCAAGCAATTGCAGGCCTGCTGGCTGACCGTCGATGCCCGCGACCGGCCGTTGTCGCCCCGCATCGTCGGCGTCCCCGGCATCGGTAAGACGACGCTGGCCATCGCCGCTGGTCGCACCCGGCAGCAGAGCGTCTACATCTATCAATGCACGTCGGACACGCGCCCGGAAGATTTGCTGGTGACCCCCGTGCTCGCCGAGGATGGCAAGATCAAGTACCACGCCTCGCCTCTGGTCACGGCGATGGCCCGCGGGGCGATTTGCATTCTTGACGAAGGGAACCGGATGAACGAGAAGAGTTGGGCGAGTCTCGCGCCGCTGCTCGATCATCGCCGGTATGTCGAATCCATCGTTGCGGGGATCACGATTCACGCTCACGCCGATTTTCGGTGTGCGGTGACGATGAACGATGACGAATCGACGTTCGAGATTCCCGATTACATTCTCAGCCGGCTACAGCCGACATTGACGCTCGGACATCCGGCAAAGGAAGATGAGCTCGCGATCCTGCAGTATCACCTGCCGTTTGCCGAAGCGGAGATGCTGAACCTCACGGTGGGCTTCTTGCAGCAGGCGCATGAATTGCAGCTCGATTTCTCCACACGGGACGGGCTGAATGTCCTGCGCTATGCGATGAAACGACTCGCGCAGGACCCTCAGCATCCCGCCGGAAAAGACCGCGTGTGGGCGGAAGCGCTGTTGGCGTGTCTCGGGGACGAAGCCGCTGATCTGCAACGCCTCGCCGAGCGAAAGCGGCAATCGCTGGGAGGACAATCGACCCCGATGGGGCTCGGCGATTTCTTCTTCGATCCAAACGATCCGTTGCATCCGGATCATGAGGATGAAGACGACGACGAGGATGAAGACGACGAGTGATTGGGGCGGACCGTCGGGCTCGCTTGGAAGATCCAACAACCCCTGCGAAGTCGACGTCCTCAAGCCGCCTCGAGCGCTAAATCCTCAATCGGTGCTTCCGCGCGCTGGGTGGACTTCGTCAAGGCTTGCGGGGCGCGAGAACGGAGCCAGTAAAGCACGCCACCGTAGAGTGCCCAGTGAAGAAGCTCTGCGACTCTGGCCATCGGCGAAATGATGGTTGTTCCATAGCCAGGGCGCGTCCACATCGCGTCCACATCAGCACTACACGGGAAGGGGATCCTCAACAGGCACCAGAGCCAGGTGGAATCCATAAACGTAACTGGCATGTAGACATTTCCCGATTGACCATAAACGTTGGGATAGGATGTGGGCCGAAAGACCATCGGAAACAAGATCTGTGGCACGCCCACCAGCACCGCGAGAATCACGATCCCCAGCAGCATTGCCTGAGTTTGCGATTTGCAATACAGGCCGCAATAAAATCCCCCCCAGGCGACAAGCGGGAGATAAATCATCGGTTGCACGATCATCCGCACAAACTGCCAGATGGCATCTGTTTGTGGATTTCGCTGCTGCCCCGCCCCGAGCCAGAACATCCAGAAGATCGCCGCCGTTGCCATGGGGACGTACAGAATGTTGATGAGGTAATGCACGCCCGCCATTTTCTGCATGACGATGTCGCGGGTCATCATCGGCGTGGACATCAGCACGTCCAGCGTCTGTCGAGCCCGTTCGCCGGTGATGAGGGCCGTAGATTGCACCAGCAGCATGAAGACCGCGAGCAGCCACACCGCCTGCAACGCCCATTCGCCGGTGGCGTAATTGCGGTCCTCGAAGACGGCCCCGGTCGCGAGCGGCCATAACAGCGCGGCAATGAGCGGGGCTTCGGTCAGCAGCATGAAGCGGATGAGATACCGTGTGGTGCCCAGCGAGCGTTTATTGAGTTCCCGCCAGGCTAGGGGCCGCGCTGTTGGTAAAGGAACATGGTCGCGAAAAATGACGACGCCGCGGGTGACGGAATTCTGATTGATCGCATGGAAGAAGCGATCCAGCGATCGCAGCAGCACCAGTCCCCATGATCGTGCCGTCAAGAACGCCCGTGGCCAGAGGGCAAACCTTGCAATCGTCAAGTAAGCGAGGACCGGCAGCGACGCCGCGGCGGCAAACGATGCCAACCGCTCCAACCCTTCTATCCGTCGAACCGACGCAAATTGCATCGGTGCCAGCGCTGGCAAGAGGATCTCGCCCACCCCAGGTACGATGGGGGTTACGAAAAATCCAATCATCGGCAACACAGCGATCATGAGATAAGTACAGACGACCGCTTGCGGCGTCGTACGAAACCAAGCCGAACACAACACGGCGAGACTGCCGACCTGCAGCACGCACAGCACCAACACCACCCCAGCTTGCAACACCTGACCGTTCTCGACACCACCCAGGCTGTACGCCACGGCGAGCAACGGCAGTGACATCAGGATGTAGAGCAGCATCGGCACGACGCGGCTGAGGAACTTTTCCAGCACGATCGTCCACGGACCAAGCTTCGTGATGAGCAGGATGCCCAGCGTATCGCGCTCTTTCTCCGAGGTGATTGTCCCCGCGGTGATCATCGGCAGCAGCAGATAAATCGCCGCCAACTGATACTGCACGACCGTCGTGAATAAGCGTCCGCCGGTGCCGAGAATGTTGAACGAGAGGTTGTCCCATCCACCGGACTGATTGACGAACGCCCCCAGCGCCACGCTGTAGAGCGCGACGGCATAGACCGTGCGCAGAATGAACGTCCGCCCGCGCGAAGACTGCTCGGTGAGCTCCTTCGTAAGCAATGGCAGCGATAATTGGGAGAGCAACGCGTTCATGGGGGTGAATATCAAAAGGCAGATTGGCAATTAGAAATTAGGAAATGAAAATTGCAAATTTTCGAAGCGTGATGGCATTGGCCTTTCTCTAATTGGCAATTGAACTCGTTCCCATGCTCCGCGTGGGAACGCACGGCCGAAACGCTCCGCATCGTCTTGTCTTTCAATTTGCAATTTTCATTTCCTAATTTCTAATTGCCAATTTCTTCACCATCACTGCGTGGTTCCCTCCGTCAGCTTCATAAACGCCGTCTCCATATCCATCACCTCCGGCTGGAACATGCGGATGCGGGCTCCTTGATTCACGAACGCGGCGTGCAGGTCTTCGACTTCGAGTTCCCCTTCTTCAAACCGGATCGACCACCGATCGGCGGTCTCTTCGACCTGAGTCACCCCCGGCAGCGATTGCAGATGCTCCAGCAACCCCGGTGGATCGTTCGCCAGTTGGACATGCACGATCCGCATCAGACCGAGGTGCTTGTAGATCTCCGCCACCGATCCCTGTGCCACAAGCTGGCCGGCTTCGATGATGCCGATCTGTGTGCACAACTGTGCCAATTCGTGCAGAATGTGGCTCGAAATGACGATCGTCTTGCCCATTTCTTTCAGGGCTTTGAGCAGCTCGCGCATTTCGATCCGTGCACGGGGATCGAGGCCCGACGCGGGTTCATCGAGCAGCAAGACCGCGGGATCGTGCAACAGCACCCGTGCTAACGACAGACGTTGTTTCATCCCGCGCGAGAGGGCATCGACAGATGAATCGATCTTGTGCGTCAGATCGGTCAGTTGCAGCACGTCATCGACCACCGACGCCCGCTTGTGGTACGGCAGGCGGTACGCCGCGGCGAAGAAGTGCAGATACTCGCGGGCCGTCAGGTCTTCGTAGACGCCGAAGAAATCGGGGACGTAGCCGATCTGTTCACGGACAAGGTCCGGTCGCGCTTTGACATCCAGCCCATTAACGGCAACGTAACCATCAAACTTCGATTGCAGCGTCGCCAGCACCCGGATGGTGGACGACTTCCCCGCGCCGTTCGGTCCGATGAACCCGAAGACTTCCCCGGGGGGAATGGCGAGTGAGATGCCCCGGACGGCCTGGAATTTCCCGTAGCGAATCCACAGTTTGTCGACCTGGACGGCGAGCTTCGGCGCTTCTTCGTCGGCCGTGACGGTTTTGCGTCGGAGTCTCGGGAACATTGGCGACTCATGTACGAGGCACAGGATTGGACGCTAACACCATGTCAGATTGCGCCACCGCTGTCACGTCTGGAGAGGTCATTCTGCCCCCATCGCAAATTCAGCAGCACGATGAGCCGCTGTTCGGTGTGCAGCAACCTTCGGAAATGATCGCCAGTGGGGACGTCGAAGTGATCACGTTCAACGAAGACCGCAGCGCCGGGACCGATTGCCAGCGGGTGACGACTTCGGCGGACATTTCGGTGGGCAAGCCGCGGTCGAGCATTTCGCCGTGTTCGTCCATCACCGACGCCCACGGGCCGTTGTAGATGACGGTGACTTTCGCGTCGGAGACCACTTCCACCGGCTTCCAGGCGCGAACGGTGAGGCTGCGGAACTCGATGCCGCCGACGACGGTCCACGGTTCCGCTTGCCGGGCCAGAATCTCAATACCGATGAACCCGGCGTCAACAAACGCCGCGGGGAAGAGATCTTCCCGGAAGGCCCCGCTGATGCAGCCGCTCCACAATTCCGGGTCGTTCTGCAATTCCACGGGGACATCCCGCGCGGCGACAATATCACTGATGACGGCCCGGCCGCCCGGTTTGAGGACGCGGAAAATCTCGGCGAACAGTTCGCGCCGATCATGGTCGTGCACCAGATTGAGCACGCAGTTCGAGACAACGACATCAACCGAATTATCTGCCACCAGCGGCGACGACTTCCGCAATCGGTGGGCGGTCTGCTCCGCCCGTTGCCAGCCCGCAGCGTCGCGCACCGGTTCCGTAGCAAGCGTCTTTTCCCACGCAGCAAGATCGAGCGCTAAATCCTGAATGCGGCCTTTGCGAAATTCGACATTGCTGTAACCGAGTTTCTCGGCCACCTGCGGTTTGGCTTGTTCGGCCAGTGACAGCATTTCCTCGTTCATATCGACACCGATGACCCGTCCCATCGGTCCCACCACCTGGGCGGCGATGAAACAAATCTTGCCCCCGCCGGAGCCGAGATCGAGGACGGTGTCCCCCGGCTGCACGTACTTCGAGGGATCCCCGCAGCCGTAGTCCCGGTCGAGGACTTCCTGCGGAATCACAGCCAGATAGCGTGCTTCGTAATTGACCGGGCAGCAGAGTTGTTCGACGCGCTGCTGAGCCGCGGTGGAGTAACGGGACCGGACAACTTCATCAACGGGAGCAAGAGCAGACATGGTGTGCTTTCAAAAACGACTTCGTCAGAAGGCAGTGTTGTCTTCCATAGTCGCCATCACACTCCTCGTGATGAGCGGCTTGATGGCCAGTGAGGTACGGACATTGGTGTGAGCGCCCTACCGATCACTTTCTCAGGGCGAACCCGAAACGGCCGGGCCCAGTTCTTCAAGAATAATATCACTGAACCACGCGATCCCCTTGCCTTCGGCGGCGAGCAAAAACTCCGGACGCACTGGAGTGGCAGGCAGCGGGACGGCACCAAGCACTGTGCCATCGAACATCACAAACCAGTCTCGTTCGTGCCGTTCCAGCCGGAATTCATGGGGCAACTCGCTGTCCGCTTCGATCGATTGTTCCGCGAGGATTTTCTCCAACGGACCGTGATCCGCTCGGCGCGTTCCCAACTGGACCGTTGCTTTTGACAACCGGAGGACATACCGCGGGGCGGTGTTCTCGTCCTTCGTGGAAGCAATGCCGAACTGCAATTCCGCGGCGTCCGAGGTGTGCAGATGAGTCACCGCGAGGACCTGGTACCCAACCAGCGGCTGCCGTTGTTTGCCCTGCGTCCGCACCAGGGGGAATCCGATCACCCCATCCGAACCGCTCAGCAACCGGCCTCCTTCGCCATCGTCCTGTGCGGGAATCCATGTGCCGCGGAGGATGCGCCAGCCTTGCAACGACTTCCCGTTATAACACGGGATCGCCCACTTTGTCGGCTGCCAATCCCGTGGGCCCGGCTCCGGTTTCGATGCGCCGAACCACGGTCCGAAACTGACGGCCAACAGGAACAAACCGAGGGCCACGTTCACAGCGAGGATGCTCCACAATTTGCGATAGGATTTCGGCGGAGCAACCGTCGGCAGGACATCGGTGGCGACGGGTTTGGGAATCACGGCGGTGACTGCGGACATGGCCGTCGGTGTCTGTCCGCTAAGATCCGCCAGGACGGCGTCGATCCGTTGCAAGACAGTGTCGTAATCACCAAGCCGTTGTTCCGGCGCGCGGTGCATCATGTCGCGCAGCAAGGCTTGTGATTCCGGAGAAAGATCACCGCGGAACTCACTCGCGGCCGGCGGATCAGCATTCAGTTTCTGAGCGAACACCTGCATCACGCCGAGACCCTCAAAGGGGGCGCGATCGGTTAAAACCTGGTATGCCGTGGCTCCGAGGGCATAAATGTCGGCCCGGTGATCGACGCGCGAACCAGCGAGTTGTTCCGGGGCCATATATTGCGGGCTACCCACCGTGGCATTGTCACTCGTCAGCCGCGTGCGATTGTCGACGTCTTCGGCCAGAAGCGCCAACCCGAAGTCGGCAACTTTCACCAGCGGCAAGCCTTTTGGCAACGGAAAGCCGGCGGGGGGCTTGGTCATCAACAAGTTCGCAGGCTTAATGTCGCGATGAATCACTCCCGCGGAGGCCGCATACGCCAATCCTGCCGCTGCCTGACGGATGATTCCCCACGCTGTAGCCTCAGGAACGGCCACGTGCCGCGCTAACCACTCCGAGGCGTTCTCGCCATCGACGAATTCCATCGCGAGGTACAACCGACCTTGATGGCGACCGAAGTCGTACGCCGTCACCAGATGCGGGTGGACCAGTCGGCCGAGCGAACGGGCTTCCTGTTCAAAGCGCGCCAAAGCCGCCTGCGAAGCCTGGGCCCCCAGCAGCACGGTCTTCAGCGCGATGACCCGATCGAACGCGAGTTGACGGGCACGATAGACGACCCCCATGCCACCGTGGCCAAGATGTGACAACAGTTCGTAACCGGGGACAACATCTTTCGGATGGAGCAGAGATTCAACGATATCACGCTGCGCCGCGGTCATGATCCCGGTCGAGGTCAGCAGCCCCGCCTCCGACTGGCTAAACTGCGTGACGGCCTCGGCGGGGACAAACCCCTCACGGACCGCAATCGACAGGAATGCCTCAGACGGTGCGGACATCGAAGACGGTTCAGTACAAAGTGACAAGTGAAAAATGCAAAGTGAATGATCAGCGACGTCGCATTGAATGTAGGAGCGTGGCGACCACCCCAACCATTCGATCTGATCAACAATCTTGTTTCATCAGCCACCCGCGGGAGCGGACTTCAGGGCATCGAGTTGTTCCAGCAGTGCTTTCACCGACGGTCGATCAGCCAGCGAATTTCCGACATACGCAAAGCGCACCGCGCCGGTGGCATCAATAATGTATGTTGCCGGTTTGGAGAGGTCGCGACGAATTCCAAGAACGTCGACCGCCTTCAAGCCGATGTCGACGAGAAGTGGAAAGGGCGTGGCCTGCGCAGCGGGAGCCGCGTTGATTTGATTCACACGGGCCAGAAAATCGCCGGTTCTTGGCGAGTCTTCCGGTTTCTCCAGCGGGTAGATCACCACGATCTCGGCATCACGCTTCTCGAACTCGGTATAATTAGCAATTAACCGTGATGTCTGTGTGGAACAGTACGGACAGATCGCGCCGTTGTAACCACGGGTGAAGACCGCGATCAAGTTCTTGCCTTGGGCGAGGTCCTTGAGCATCACGGTTTTCCCGTCGACGGTGGTCAACGGAACCGTCGTGAAGTCCTCGGCTGGAGCTTCCTGTGGAACGACACTGTCGGCAAACTGAATCAGGCTTGGATCGACATCGTAATCGCCATATCCCCCGGAGGGAGACACAACCGCCGGAGCTGATGGTGCCTCTCCCTGCGAGCAGCCGGCCAACGAGGCGATGACTCCGGCGACAATTCCCATCCGCCAGTACCACATCCCATCCCTCTCTGCATGATTGTGAACCGGAATACTGGAACACCAATATCATATCGACTGCTTGCCGCAATTGCCCCTTGGTCGACGCAACTCAGAACTGGAGCACGGAGGCGTACACAGACGGTTCTTGCTGACCGTTGGCGATGTCGTCCGATGACCCCGAGCATCGTTCAGTGCCCGGCGTATGGCCGTGAAATGAAGATTCGCGACCGGAAGCTGTTGGGTTCGAAAGGGAAAGGGGCTGGATCGGACAGGTCCATACGCCAAGCCATTCTGAATGGGTTCACATTCGGCACGACAAAAATTAACCGTCGAAGGGCGTTGTCAACCGCCTGATCGAACTCCGCCACAACGGCAGCCGGTGCAGAGAGAACGCCGTGTCCCGGAGAAAATGCACTATTTCTCTTGGAAACCAGTGGTTGTTCGAGTCCGATTATTGCCACAGTGGCGTAAGGATCGCCCCCGGTTTTTCGCGACATGTGCAGATGTTTGTGGCTTGGGAAGCCCCATGGGCACGTGCAAACTTTGCGCAACTCCCCTGACCGTTTCCTACCGCGTAAGAAGAGCCTGTTGCCATCTGAACCACGAACCCTGGAAAGAGTGGCGAGCCGATAGCAAGAATCAGCGTTTGTCTTCAGGCCCGAAGGTTAGACATTCTCTTAAGCCGGCAGGCGCGGCCATGCATCCATACGGACAAATGTTGCGCACGAACTGGGTCGCATTCCTGCTTCTGGCTGTCAGCGGACTGGCCACCGCACAGGAGAGCGAACCCCGGGGTGGTCCTTCGCTGCGGGAACCAGGCGAAGTCTTCGGTGAGCAGGCCGAGGAAATCGAGACCGACCGGGACTCGTTCACACCCGCAACGACAGTGGTTGGCCAGAGACAAGTGCTGGTCGAGTCGTCCTACTCGTTTATCGACAATCGCGGTGGCGCAGACTCGCACAGCTTTCCGGAACTGCTGACCCGCATCGGCATCACGGAAAATGTGGAACTCCGGCTCGGCTGGAACTACGAGATCGGCGGCGGCGGTTCTGTTAGCAGCACCGGTTCTCCCGCTGAGGAAGAACCGTTTGGCGACGGAAAGGAAGAAGAAGGGAACATCCTTTACGGTCTGAAAGTTTCGTTAACCGCACAGGATCGATGGCTGCCGCAGAGCGCGCTCATCGTTCAGGCGAATACGCCCACCGCCGGACCGGAAACAGCGACGCAATTCACGACCGGCTACGTCTTCGGTTGGACGTTGCCCAACCAGTGGGTTCTCGATTCTTCACTGCGTTACGCTGCGGCTTCGGAAGAAGGGGACCACTTCAATCTGTGGGCCCCGTCGGTGGTGGTAAAAATCCCCGTCAGCGAAAAGTGGAAAGCCCACGTCGAATACTTCGGCATCTTCACTGACCAGCGCGAAAACGAACGGGGCAGCCAGTACATCAGCCCCGGTATTCACTATCTGGTGACGCGGGATTTCGAAGTCGGCATCCGCACAGGCTGGGGGTTAAACAAAGACTCCGCGCACTTCTTCTCGAACATCGGCGCGGGCGTGCGGTTCTGATTTGACTCTTTGATCCCGTAGGGATCGCAGACGGTAGCCTGGGGTTGAGCGCCAGCGATACCCCAGGAAAGTAACCCTATGAAATTGCACCCCGGAGGGGTGCCAGATGCGTACGAATCGACGTCTCTGGCACCCCTCCGGGGTGCGATTCTTTCGCATCGCCTGACCGGTGGTTTTCGCTGCGCTGCGACCACCGGCTACCGTCTGTGACCCCTATCGGGGTCGAAAGGCGGTGTAGCAGACTTCGCTATGTCTGATGATTACTTCGCAGCCGGGAAAATCTGCTTCCAGTCGGCCTTCATATCGACCACGGCCCAACCCCGTTGCGGGGCTTCTTTGAGTGCGTCGACGAGTTTTCCACTGCTGTGGGGCTTGGCATCGTAGGCGTATTCACGGTCGGCGTCGGTGTGGTGGACGATCAGGCCAAAACTGGGGCGCGGGTTTTTGATCGTGGTGTATTGCAGCATCGCCTGGTCACCGTCGCTGTTGCCGAAGCAGGCGATGGGGCGGCGACCGATGTATTGATGAATGCCGACGGGTTTGCCCGTCTTGTCGTCCACGAAGGCATGGTCGAGGGTTTTCACCAGCACCGGGCCGGTGTCGCGCAGTTCAAATTTCGTCCGCGCCGTTGAGCCGACGACTTGTTCGGGGGGAATGCCGTACACCCGCTCCGACCAGACGCGCATGAAGTCCGCTCCTCCGCCGGAAACGATGAACGTCTTGAAGCCATTCGCCCGGAGGTAGGTCAAGACTTCCTGCATCGGCTGATAAGTCAGTTGGAGATAAGATTTGTCGTACTTCGGGTGCTTAGCCACCTTGAGCCATGCCTCGACGCTGGCCTGAAACTCGTCTGTCGTCATCCCGGCGTGAGTGAGCGCGATAATGTGCATCAAGCCGTTGTGGTGATCGCCTTCCATTAACTTCGCCACATTGCCCGTCAGCGCGGCTTGGACCATTTCATCGGTTACGAGTTTCGGCTCATTCGGAACCCGGCGTTTCAATTCGTCGAGCACATACGCCAACTGAAACGGCACCGGATTCTCCGGCCACAACGTACCATCGTTGTCGAAAACAGCGACCCGTTCGGGCACCGGCACAAAGTCCGGCGAACTCTCTTTCGTAACCCTCTCTACGAACTGAATGATCGCCTGCTTCGGGACGGTGTCATTCCAGGACGGCAGTGGATCGGCCGCAAAGAGACCGGTCGTCAACAGCGAGAAGCTTACAGCAACGAACAAATTTTTCAGCGTCATGGAATCTCCATCGATAAAACACGCAACGCCGGGCACCTCGCGTTGATGCCCGGCGTTGAATTCATAGCCCGCTACTTTTCGCCAGATTTTTGCCGGGCGGCTTTGATGGCTCCGAGTTCTTCCTCAAGAATATTTGAAGGGACGAAACTCGGGGGGAACGAGCGTGGCGGGAACTCTTTGAACGTGGCCGCAAACTGGAACACGTCGTCCATCGCGCCATAGACAGCACCGATTTGATTCAGGTTCCAGTCCCAGTAGGTGTTCGAAGTGATGTCCGCCCGTTCGTAGGGATCCATGAACAGGTTAAAGGTCTTCTGCAGGCGCAGCCGGGTGAACGGCTCGGCCCACACGCCCATCGTGCCGGGCAGGCGCTGCTCGGCATAGACATACTTCATCGGCCCCTTACGAAAGGAGACCAGCAGGCCATCGTCGTCGGTGTAGAAGAACTTGTCGCGGGCACTTTTCACTTTCGAGTCATTCTGCACTTCACCACTGACGGTGCGGAGGAAGGCCGACTGGTCGTAGCCGTCGAGATGCACCTTGTACTTGATGCCGTTGGCTGTGTACCCCTGCTTGAGTTTGCCAACAATGTCCGATTCGCCCGCGATGGCACAGAGCGTGGGAATCCAGTCGTTATGGCTCATGAGTTCATTCGTGACCGTACCCGGCTTGATGGCACTCGGCCAGCGGACGACACAGGGCACACGGAAGGCCCCTTCCCAGTTCGTGTTTTTCTCCGAGCGGAACGGTGTCATCGCCCCGTCCGGCCAGGTGTTCATGTGCGGGCCATTGTCGCTGGAATACACGACGATGGTGTTCTCGGCAATGCCCATGTCATCGAGGGCTTTGAGGATCGTGCCGATGGTCGCATCGTGTTCGATCATGCCATCAATGTATTCACTGTCACCATGCTGAAACCGCCCGCGATGCTCAGCCCGGACGTGGGTGCGCAGGTGCATCCGTGTCGCATTGAACCAGCAGAAGAAGGGCTTCCCCGCGGTGTGCTGGCGCTTCATGTAATCAATCGCCGCCGCGGACGTTTCGTCGTCGATGGTTTCCATCCGCTTCTTGGTCAGGGCGCCGGTGTCCTCGATCGTTTGCTTCCCGACCTTGCCGAACCGGGGATCTTCCGTCGGGTCATCCTTGTCGGTCGCTTTGCACTTCAGCACGCCGCGCGGGCCGAACTTGGCGCGGTACGCCGGGTCCTTCGGATAGTCGGGGAGTTCCGGCTCTTCCTCAGCGTTGAGGTGGTACAGGTTCCCGAAGAACTCATCGAAGCCGTTCACCGTTGGCAGCGAGGGATTGCGGTCGCCGACATGGTTCTTGCCAAACTGCCCGGTGGCATAGCCGAGATTTTTCAGCAGACCGCCGATGGACGGGTCGAGTTGGCTCATGCCCATCGGGGCTCCGGGAAAGCCGACCTTGGTCAGCCCGCTGCGGATGCCGTGCTGTCCGGTGAGGAACGCCGCGCGTCCCGCCGTGCAACTTTGTTCGCCGTAGTAGTGCTGGAAGCGAATGCCTTCCTTCCCAATGCGGTCGATGTTTGGAGTGGTGTAACCCATCACGCCGCCGCTGTAGGCGCTGATGTTGGCGATCCCGACATCATCGCCCCAGAGAACCAGAATGTTCGGCTTCTTGGGGGCGTTCTGCGCCGCCACCGGCGCCGCTGTCACTGCCAGAAGGACCGTCGCGAGAACAAGGGAGCATGTCTTCATGGGGCAGAATCCTGCATTGATGAAGTCGGAACAAAACGAACGGGGTGCCATCGTTGCCGATGGCACCCCGGCGTCAAAAATCAATCACTCACCGCCGATGGTCATGCTCTTGATCTGCTTTTCCAGCGAATCGAGACTCCAGTCCCCCGGCGTCTGGCTGGGCGGGAATTCCTTCATCGACAGCAGAAACTCGCTGGCGACCGCCTGGAGTGGAATGAGCACGAAGGCCCGATCGATCATCCAGTCGTGATAAGTGTTCGAGTTGTGCTGCGACTTCTCGAACGGATCGCGACGCAGGTTGAAGAGCAACGGCAACCGGAGATGAACGAGGGGTTCACGCCACACTTGCAGTTGCTCAGCCCGGTTTTCCAGGTAGGTCGCCTTCCAGTCACCCACGCGGATCGACATCACGTTGCCATCGTCACCCACGTAGATGAATGACTTGCGGGGCGATTCCTTCGTCTTGCCGCTGAGGTAATCGAGGAGGTTCTTGCCGTCGATGTGGTTCTTGTAGGTGCGGCCGTTGAGTTCCAACCCACCCTTGAGCAGCTTTTCTGTGATGTCCGGCGCACCGGCCGCAGCGGCGAAGGTCGGCAGCCAGTCTTCATGCGAGACAATGCCGTTCAGCGTCGTGCCGGCCGGGAAATGTCCGGGCCACTTGATGAAGCACGGGACGCGGAACGCCCCTTCCCAGTTCGAGTTCTTTTCGCTGCGGAACGGCGTGGTGCCGGCATCGGGCCAGGTGTTGTAGTGCGGGCCGTTGTCGGTTGAGTATTGAATGATCGTATTGTCAG
Source organism: Planctomycetaceae bacterium (assembly GCA_041753475.1). Classification (GTDB taxonomy): domain Bacteria; phylum Planctomycetota; class Planctomycetia; order Planctomycetales; family Planctomycetaceae; genus DSVQ01. The sequence continues at coordinate 13,512 of JBGSUN010000238.1, forward strand.
CAAGACCGAGGTCGTCGATCAACTTGAGTAGTTCGCCGACATGATTGTCATGCTCGACCATGCCGTCGTGGTACTCGTCGCCGCTGGGACCGGAGATCCCGGTGTGCTCCTTGCTAACATGCGTGCGGAAGTGCATCCGGGTGGCGTTCCACCAGCAGAAAAAGGGCTTGCCGGCTTTGGACTGACGGGTGATGAAGTCTTTCGCCGCGGCCATCGATTCATCGTCGATCGTTTCCATCCGCTTCTTGGTCAGCGGCCCGATGTTCTCGATGGTCTGCCCCCCCTTGCCGTCGGCCTTGCACTTCAGCACACCGCGCGGGCCGAACTGTTCGAGGAAGGTCTTCCCGTTGGGCAGTTTCATATCCCGCGGGTAGTCGCGCTGTTCCGGCTCTTCCTCGGCGTTCAGGTGATAAAGACTGCCGAGGAACTCATCGAAGCCGTGCATGGTCGGCAGGTGTTCGTCGCGATCGCCCTGGTGATTCTTGCCGAATTGTCCTGTCGCATAGCCCTGGCTTTTGAGCACGGTGGCCATAGTGACATCGACTTTCTGCCACCCTTCCTTCGCACCGGGCATGCCGACCTTGGTCATGCCACTGCGCACCGGCACGCTGCCGCTGATGAACGCCGCGCGTCCCGCCGTGCAGCTTTGCTGGGCGTAATAGTCGGTGAAGGCGACCCCTTCTTTGGCGATGCGATCGATATTCGGCGTCATGTAGCCCATCATGCCGCGATTGTTGTGGCTGATATTCCAGGTGCCGATGTCATCGCCCCAGATGCAGAGGATGTTCGGCTTCTTGCCGCTCTGCGCCAGCGTGGCGGTGACCAATTGATTGTGCGTCGCCAGCGCGAGTTGATCACCACGGCTGAGTCCGTTCGGACAACATCCGGGCTTGGGTGTTTCCTCCGTGTCGGTCGGCACCACCACTGGAACTGCGGCTTCCGTCGAAACGGCGGCCAGCGTCGGGCGCTGCCATTCCGTCGACGCGGCGACGTACCCCATGACCATTCCCAGTGCGACCGCGATCGCAACTGGGCTAAACGATTTTAACTTGGACATAGGCTGCTCCCATTCAAAGTTGCGAAACAAACGACACCAGCAAGAGTGTGGGAACGCACGCGGGTTGCGTCATATCATGAAAGATTCTCACGACTGAATCCATCATGGTTCTGTGAAATATCGTGAGAACGGAGATTTCGCATGCGCGCTACGTCAGAGAGGCATCACGCTCGCTGGGCACCAGCCGGCTGAGAATGGGAGACGTGGCCATGGTGGTGGCTAGCGCCATCAGGACCATCATCGCGAAGAGCCTGTCGGAGATCACACCGAGTGACAGGCCGATGTTGAGGACGATCAGTTCCATCAACCCGCGTGTGCAGTCCAATGACGCCAGTTACCGCGTCAATTCACAATGGCAAAGGCTTTTCTGCAAATCGATTGAGAGATATTCCCTGCGAAACAAACGACCTCGCAAAGTTGGTGCAAACGAACAGGTTCCATTAAAATCCTGTCGCCCCTGGCTGCCAGAATCCACACAGGGGTTTGTCGCGCCGTTCTCTTTGACAACCATCTTGGTTCACCTGAAATTGAACGAACCGGCCGATTCCCAGTTGTGATAAATCGAGGTCTCAGCGCGAACATCCGTTCGTGAGAGGGAATCCTTCCGGTCTAAGATTCTCGTCGAACCGGACCCGATTCACACGTCCTTTTCCACAAGCCGCATCATGACGAAACGACATCCGCCCGGCCCGCCCACGCGCTGGTGGGGGCTCCCCATGATTGGTGAGATTCAGCGCGACATTCTCGGCTTCTACAAACGAATGCAGCGCGATTATGGCGACTCGGTCTTCATGCAACTGGGGCCGTATCGTGATTACTCGTTTTTTCATCCCGACCAGATTCATGAAGTGCTGATCGAAAAAGCGAAAGCCTTTGTCCGCTTCAAACGGCCGCTGGATGTCCTGCGCCAATGGAATGGGGACGGCGTGCTCATCACGGAAGGCGAGCAGTGGCTCAGCCATCGCCGCTTGTTGCAGCCCGCGTTTCATGTGAAGCGGTTCGGTGCCTATGCGGACGCCGTCGTGGAGACCGCCACGCAACGGTTTCATGAACAGGCACCGCGGGAAACCACGCTCGATTTTGAAACGACCATGACCGATCTCACGACGGCCGTCATCTGTCGGACGATGTTCGGTACCGACCTGGGCAACACCGTCGCCGACATGCGCCGCGCTGTGAAGATTCTGTCCCACGTGGCCGTGCAGGAAATGTATCAACCATTCACTTGGCCTGACTGGTTGCCTCTCCCGGGCAAGGCCGATAAACGCTGGGCGATGCAAACCCTCGATCAGACGATTCGTGGCTTCATCCGGCAGCGCCGCGAAACCGGGGGTGATAGCGGCGATTTGCTCTCGATGTTGTTGCTTGCGGCCGATGACGAGGGAGACGGCCGCCGGTTAACCGACGAGCAAGCCCGCGATCAATGTGTGACGATCTTTCTCGCTGGACATGACACGACGGCGGCTGGACTGACGTGGCTGGGCTGGGTGCTCGCCACACATCCGGAGATCACCGAACAAGCCGCAACCGAAGTGGAAGCGGTTCTCGCCGGTCGATCACCGACTTTTGCCGATCTGCCGCGATTGGGGGTCATCGAACGCTTGGTGAAAGAAACCCTGCGACTCTATCCACCGGCGATTGCCGTCTTTGCCCGGCAAGCGGTGCAGGATGTCGACATCGGTGGCTGGACGGTCCCGCGTGGCGGCATTGTCCGTCTGATGACCTACATCACGCATCACGACCCGCGGTGGTTTCCGGAACCACATCGCTTCGATCCCGATCGCTTCGTGCCGAACCGGTCTGCCAAGCTGCCGCCGTGTGCCTATATCCCGTTCGGTGCTGGCCCGCGGGTCTGCATTGGACAAACGTTTGCGATGATGGAAATGACTCTCATTGCCACACTGTTATTGCAGCGCTACCACATCAAGCCGGGACCGGAACAATCGACTCCGGAACTCAACCCGAGCATGTCACTACGTCCGGTCGGTGGCCTGCGGTTAACATTGTCGCCACGGTGATTCGCCGAGGCTACTTGAGCAACCCCGCGGCTTCGACTTCGTCTTCGGCCAGAATGGCGGCATGTTGCAGAGCCCACCCGTTCGCTTGCAGCAATTCGAGGGCCTGCTCCGTCGATGTCTTGGCGTCGAGTCCCACTTCCAGGATCCCTGTCTGACCATTCGCACGGTCTGCATCCGTAAACCGGAAGCGATGCGTATAGGTAAACATTGCCCGTTTGATCTGCGGGATCTGTCGATGCAACCGTCCTGCGGTTTCCACGGCACTTCCCGCACAAACCGCATGGGGAAAGGCGATCCAGATTCGTCGCTGATTGCCCTGCAAGGAAGGATCGGGCAAGGGAGTGGGTGGCGCGCCCAATCCAATCCGGCTGCGCTCGAAGACGTACCATTTTGGTGCGGAGTAAACCCAGTACTCCATTTGATGGCCAAAGGATTTTTCGACGAGTCCGTATTCGCAATACTCGCCGTACTGGGCGCGATCGCCGGGGGCATCGTAGATGCGTTGTAAGTTCTGGTAACGACCATGCACCGAGGCCGTGTCTGTGACGCGAACCAAGGTCGTGTTCTTCAAAGCCGTGATGGAGGCAACATCCCACAATGCCAACCGACCCGCACCACTGATGGTAACAAGCTTTTGTGAATCGGGAGTCAAGCTGTGCGCATTGATCCAGTCGCCGTGGCAGCGAAACTCGTGCAGCAATTCGCCCTTCGGAAGTTGATACAGCCGCATGGTCTCGCCGGAAGCAATGGCGATCCGTTTTCCATCCGGAGCAACCGCGACATCGCCCCAGTTTGCGGGAAAGGTCGCGATCACCTCGTCAGTCGGGGCGCGACGAAGCGCAATCGTGTTGACATCGCGCATCGTGGCCCACGCCTTGTTGTCAGGTGTGAACGCAATTGTCGAACAGTTGTTTCCCTGGCCCGCCAAACGGAGCGATTCCGTCAAGTTAGTCATGTTCCAGAGCAGGACCGTCTCACCTTGTGTACGGATCGCGAGGGTTTCACTGTCTGGTGAAAACGCGATCGCAGCAATGGATTCCCCATCGACTTTGATTTTCCGTTTGAGGACGCGCCGTTCCACGTCCCAGAGGCATACGCTGCGATCAAACCCGCCGGATGCAATCCACCGGCGATCGGGTGACCACGCGATCCGAAGAATGCGGTCTTCATGACCGGACAGTTTGAACAACGACGTTAAGGTGTCCAGTGCCCGCACATCGATCGCGAAATCGTCGGTGGCCACAGCGAGGAATCGGTCATCGGAAGAAATCGCAGGAACACAGAATCTTCCTCCAGCAGGAAACCGCCGCATGGTCTTGAGATCGGGAAGTCCGATCAGCAGCACCTCCCCCGTGGCGGACACGGTAGCCACTTCACGACCTGAGGGGCGAACCGCCAGCGATGTCAGCTTGTGCTGTGCTTCCGCATACGTGGCCAGAGCCGCGTTTTCCGGCTCCCAACTCAACACCTGCGGATGGGGAACCGGGAATTGTTGCCGCGACCTCCCTTCCACAGCATTGGCGCTGCGTTCAGAGACGATGCCGCCGCCAAGCAGCACAAAGAACAGGCAGAGAACTGTCCGCGGCATGACTCGACCTCCCGCCGACGTGACCGGGTGAATCGCGACTTTGACTCGAACCGACTCTTTGATTGTCTCACCGCCGGACGGCGATGTCGACCTCGCCGTTGTGAACAAATGCGTCCGTGTCGGACTCCGATTGCGATTCGAGTAACTGGGTGAGATTCCGCTCGATGGTCTGGCAGATGTCGTTCAGCGGCAGATGGCTCAAGTTCGCTTTGGCGAACGGATTCTGCAATTCGATGCCGATCTGGTCGAGGGCAATGAGCGGGTATGCCACCATGGTGGTGACCAACGGAATCAACCAATCGCTGGCCGTGCGATGCAGCAGCGCGAAGGGGAGAATCAGCAGAAACAAGGCGAGAAACCGGCGGATCTTGATGGCATAGACCAATGGAATCGGCGTTTTCAGAATTCGTTCACACGCGCCGATGTGATCAATCAGCATGGCCCGTTCTTTATCCGCCTGCATGAAGGCAAACCGATCCATCTCCTGCCGGTCCACCGCATCACGTAACAAGCGGCCGAGTTCCAACGCAATAAAACTCGGTTTGTGATCCGCCGCGGCCAGCCGGGCCGTGGCCTCCGGACCAATCAGCGCGGCCACGGAGGCATCGGGGGATTCGCTGCGGAGCGTGCAGCGGGCGACGTGTGGAAAGGCGATCGTCCAACGGATGAGTCGCTGGCGCCAGGCGGTTTCGGCGGGACCGTAGGCCAGCGCAGTGACCGCGAGATTACGGGTCTGATTAACGATGCCGCCCCACAGTTTCCGCGCTTCCCACCAGCGATCGTAGCCGGCATTGGTCCGCAGAATCAGCAAGAGCCCCAATGCTGTCCCGGCGAACTCGAACGGTGCGACCTCCAGACCGATCCGCACGCTGAAGTTGTATTCGATGGCCCACGCCACCATACACACCACCAGGGAGTAGGCCGCGAAAGACATCACACACGGCATGGCCCGTGGCGTGATGGATCCCCGGATCCGTACGGCATCACGCCAGAATCCATTTTCGTCCAATTTCATCGATCTCAGTCTCCTGCTTGATCGCACATGGAACTCAGCGTGGCGGGATCAGATCACCGCTTGCGTTCGCCGACGGACCGGGCCTTCCGTTTCGGGGAACTTGTATTCCGCAAGGGGCAGGAACTGGCCGCTGGCGTGATCAAAGGCAAAGACTTCGCCGGTCTCAATCTTGTAGACCCAACCGTGCAGTTTCAGATCTCCTACGACCAGGCGCGAGGCGACGGCGGGAAGGGTGCGCAGATTTTCCAACTGAACGAGGACGTTCTCTTCGATGGTCGCCGTGAGCAGCGGAACACCATCGAGGTGTTTGTAGTTGTCGCGGACAATTCGCCGCGTTGTCTCCGCATGCGACAGCCATGTGGCAACCGCGGGAAGTGAGGAAACGAGCTCCGGCTTTAACAGCCCGGCCATCGCCCCGCAGTGGGAGTGCCCGCAGATGATAATGTCCTTAACCCCGAGGGCGGCGACGGCGAACTCAATCGTCGCGGCTTCCCCGCCATTGGCGGCTCCGTGGGGGGGAACGATGTTGCCGGCATTCCGGAGGATGAACAGGTCACCGGGTTTCGACTGGGTCAGTAAGTTGGGATCAATCCGTGAATCGGAACATGTGATGAAAAGTGTGTCCGGATGCTGTCCCTTCGCAAGTTGCTCAAAGAGTCCTTGCAAGGGGATGAAATCCGAGTGCTGGAACTTATGAATGCCTTGAATCAACTTCTGCATCATTGTTCTCCATGACGGTTGGTCGACAAAAAAAGCCGGGGAAACCCGCGTCCACGGCGGTTCTCTCCAGCTCTCGCCCCGCCGGGACATGAATCCAGCGGGGTTGGTCAGCTTTGGTGCCCATCCCGAAACCATCGCCCATGCGCACTGCTCGGACAATCCTTACGGAATTGTAAGCAATCTAGGTGCGCGACGGCAGACCGTCAAGAGGATGCGAGAGAATTTCGCCTCAAATACAAGGGAAAACATCGAGAAGCAGCGGCCGAGAAAATGCCGTATCTCTAATCAAAATAGAGCCTTGCGATGAACTCATGGTGACGGCGAGGAGATTGGGACGGCTACCGGTTATTCTCGGCGATGATGGCAATCACCGCTGTGGCGGTGATCACGGTCCACAGCACGCCGAACAAACCGCCCAAGATGACGCCAATCCAAGCATGGACTGTTCCACGGACTTCCGGGGTCGCACGGACTTTCCGCAAGCCGATGATCCCTAGTGTGAGTGCCACCAGGCCGATCGGAAAACAGGGCAGCAGCGAAAACAGTCCGAGATAATAGGCGAACAGGGCCGGCGGGTTTTTGTAAGGAATCAGCCCCGAAACCCCGTGATCGTCAGCGGGTTTTCGCCCCAGCATCTCCCCACAGAAGCGGCACTTCTTCGCCCCGACTGGGATCTGTTCCCCACACATCGGGCAGGGTTGGCGATCGGCAACTTCCGACATAATGTCCGTTCTCCCACCGCGGATTGAAGTTCTTTTGCCGGCAGCAAACAGAATGCCCTGCTGATTCCGGCTCCGCCAGTGTGGTATCGCGATTCCAGGAACGGAAGACTGGGATGAATAGGACCACTTTTCCGATTTCGTCGAGGCTGACGGTCGTACCGGAAATGCCGTGCAGGTGAAGGTTGCCGGGACGATGATGGAATCGAGCCTCCAAGGAACCATGTGTGTCGGAAGATCGTCCATCACCGTTGATTGACCGGCAACGGTCACCTGGTTCCTTCGGAGACGGTGGACGTCGGGCCTCCGCAGCCGCGCTCTACACTTGGATTTGTGTCTGCGTTCTAGTTTCTCCCGGCTGTGCGTTGTACTCACCGTACCAGGTCTTTCGGTTCACCGCGGACTATAACACTGAACGGCGTCTGTCGCTTCAGGGCGAAGTTTTCGAACATCTCCCACCCCATCCGGTGCGCGTGCGGCTCAACACTTGGGCCTATAATGTCGGCCCGCAACAGTCGTCATTGAATATGTCCATCCCAGCGAATTCACCGATTTCACCGACCGAGCCCCCTCCGAAGCCGGCACTGCCGAGTGAGCCACCGTTATCTCCTCCAAATGAACCATTTGATCCCGACCTGCTCGACGAATCCCTGCCACCGGAGTTTTCCCCGGTGTCACCGGGACCGCGGACCGACCTTCGCAGTGAAGAACGCGGTGGCCGCATGGGACCATCCGCCCGCGCCAACGGCAGTGTTCGCGGGGCAAGTTACGAAGTCCCCAGCCCGCAGCGCACGCCGACCCCGCCGCGTCCTGCCGGGGCGTGGCTCTTCACACGCTGACCGTGATTGTTATGCCTTTCGATGGTGAGTCGGTCTCATGTTGCGTTACGTTCTCGGATCGCGATCACCAAGGCGGCGGGAACTGTTGCAACAGCTTGTGCCCGCGGACCGTATTGATGTGCTCCCGCCCACTTCGTCGGAAGAAGCCGGGTTCGAGGGGCTGACCGATTGGCCCGGAATTCGTGCGCGCATGCAGGAGATTACGCGGCACAAAGCGTTGCAGGTACTGCAACAACTGGGCAATGCCGCATCAAACGCTGTGGTGATCTGCGCCGATACATCAATCGTGATCTCGGAAACGACGCCTCACGATGTCGTCTCGTGTGACATAGACACGGCGGGCGAGTGTCCTTTGATCGAGCCTTTGCGGGTCATCGGTCAACCGCCGGCCAATGAGCCGCGCGGCGAGACGCTGCGGCAGTGGTACCGTGACTACTATGCCGGTCGTACCCATCTCGCGGCGACATCGCTACGGATCGTTGCGCCAGACCAGCGCGTCATTGAACGGGTTGTGACCACGCAAGTGACATTCCGCCGCGATATGGACCCGTGGTTCGACTGGTACCTTGCGTCGGGTGAACCCCAAGGCAAAGCGGGCGGCTATGCCGTCCAGGGAGCGGGCAGCATCTTCATGACGTCCATCGTCGGCAGTTTGACGAACGTGATTGGATTGCCACTGGAAGCACTGTTGGAGGCACTGTGGGAGTTGGGGTTGGTCGAGTGCTGAGAGCCAAGTGTCAAGTGCGAGACCAAATGCCTGCCAAACACACGCGCTCTCCCCTTTTTCCGGCACTTGACACTTGGCTCTCAGCACTTGCCATCACACTTTCCGGCCCATGAAGAGATAGTGCGGCGCTCTTACGAACGGCATGTACGGTAGTGTGCCGCGGCGTTGGGAGAGCTTCACGGTTTCAAAGCGGTTCTGCAAATACGGGATGTGGTCCGGATTGAGGAACACGTTGTCGTTGCCGAACCACATCGGCCAGAACGTGCGGGTCGACCACTTGTGCTTTGCGAGTCCGTCCGCGGGATACTTGCGGGCGACGAAAAAGTCCACGATCCCGATCGTGCCCCCCGGTTTGAGCATCTTGTACGCCTGATCGAGTGCCGCGAACCAGTCGGGAATCATCGTCAGCGAATACGACATCGTGACCACGTCCGCCGACCCTTCCAGCGGCAGGAACTTCGTCGCATCGGCATGGACTGCCGCCATGTTGCTCCACCCGCGGGTCTGAATGCGGGCCTCGGCGACTTTCAGCAGCGACGACGACAGGTCGACCAGATAGCCCTTCTGGAACTCCGCCAGCCGCGGGCCCCAGTGCTCGGCGTTCTCCCCGGTTCCCGCACCGAGATCAACCCAGACACCACCCGGCACCGTGGGCATCCATTGAAACAGTTCTTCGCGGCCGTGAAGCATCCGTTTCCGGAAGGCGTCGTACCCGGTGGCCTGACCGCTATAAAAACTCTCGAGCCGTTCTTCGTGCGTGCTGCCGGAGGAGCGGTTGAAGAGGATGTGCCCAACGATTTTCAATTCGTCAGTCAGCCGCCAGCGCTGTGGCGAGGTGGATGGAACAGACGAACTCCCGGCGGCATCAGACACGAGCACGATCCTTAGAATCTCACTTCGAAGTTGGTCGACACCTAGTGTACCCCACGAATCCCTCACAGACGAGGACGACCATCACCGCACGCACTTGGCAGCGCCAAGTCTCTCGTTCCGGTCCTCCTCGTTCCAGGGGTTTTGTTCTACGGCCCCAAACGATACATTCACACTCATTGATGCGTCACCCCAGGGAGAGATTCACAATGTCCCTCACACGCCGTGAGTGCTTGAAGTCTGCGTTGGTCACCGTCGGAAGTTGTCTTGCCGGGACGGCTCTAGCCCCGCGGCTGTTTGCGGCAGAAACGGTCAAACCGAAACGAATCGCCGCGGTAGTCACCATTTACACCCCGCGGTCGCATGCCGATGTGCTCGTCGGCAAAATCCTCGAAGGCTGGAAACAGGACGGCGGCCCCGGCCCGAATCTGCAACTCGCATCATTGTACGTCGACCAGTTTCCCGAGGGTGACCTCGGACGGCCGATGTCGGAGAAATATGGCTTTCCGCTGTGTCATACGATCGAAGAAGCTGTCACCGTTGGCACGAGGGGAATTCCGATCGATGGCGTCCTCAGTATCGGCGAGCACGGCGACTATCCCACGAACTACAAAGGTCAGAAGCTCCATCCCCGCCAGCGATTCTTCGAGCAGATCACCGACACATTTCAGAAGCACGAGAAGGTCGTGCCAGTCTTCAATGACAAGCATCTCGGCCCGGTCTGGTCCGATGCCTTGTGGATGTATGAACGGGCCAAGGAACTGAAAGTGCCGTTCATGGCGGGGTCATCACTGCCGGTGATGTACCGCGATCCTGACCCGGTCATTCCGTTCGGCGAGGAAATGGAAGCCGCGGTCGGCATTGGCTACAACGGCCTTGATGTCTATGGCTTCCATGCGTTGGAAGCCTACCAATCGATCGTCGAACGCCGGCGTGGTGGTGGCGTGGGTGTGAAGTGGGTCGAATGCCTGCAAGGTGATGCAGTGTGGAACGCGATCGAATCCGGCATGGTTCGCCAGGACCTGTTCGATGCGGTCGTGGCACTCGTTCCGCAGAAGACTGTCGCGGAAATTCGACAACTCGGACCGTCTACGCTATTCCGCTTTGAATATCAGGACGGGTTCGCCGGAGCCGTGGTGATGCTGCCTACGGCGACCGTGACGACAGCCGTGGCCGTCAAAGTGAAGAAACAGCCGCAGGTGTTAGCAACCCGGTTCGATGAACGGACCGAACCGCGGCATCCCCACTTCGCTTTCTTGCTGAAGGCGCTGGAGCAGATGTTCCACACGGGGAAGCCGACGTACCCCATCGAGCGGACATTGCTCACCAGCGGGATTCTCGATCGGGCGCTGACCTGCCTTGCCGACGGACCGCAACGGCTCATCACACCTGAGTTGGCGATCGCGTATCAGCCCGTGGATTATCCCCACGCGCCGCTGCCGGCGTTGTGATCACCGATCGCTGGCGATTCCTCCGCTCATCACGCCCGTGGCTGACTACGCGCTGGCGCGAAGGTCACCCGTGTCGAGATGGTGGATCAAGTCTTCCAACCGGCGGGCCATTTCGTCCTGTGAGTGCTTGATTTCACTGGCAGAGGCGAGGAACTGCTGTTCCTGATCTTGCAGTTGCCGGGTCCGCTCGGCGAGAGCGTCCGACAAGTCATGCAATTGCGTCACCACGTTTTCCGTTCGCGGATCGTGGTCGACGAGCGTTTGGTCGGTCCGCAACACGTTTTCCAAAGCCGCGAGGAGTGACTCAATCCCTTCGAAACGACGCCGCTCGACTTCCAGGATTGCGGCCTCTTCGGCTTCAATCCGCTCACACAATTGAGCGGCACTCAGGTCCGACAAATCCTCCCAAAGTTCGTTCGGTGACCGCAGCGCAGCCGCGGCCTCGGCACCCATCCGAACCGTAGCTGTCGCCGAACCCAGCTTCAAGACATCACCCGACCGCAACGTCAACCGTGGCACAGTACGGCCGTTGATTTCGATTGTGGGAACATCAACCGCTTGAATCCAGACGACGCCGTCTTGCAGATGAATTTCGCTATGCACCAATGGCAGTCCCGCTTCGTCCAACCGAAGATCGCAGAAGTCGCCGCGACCAATCAGAAAGCCGTCGGCCTCCACTGGAAGACGACGCAAGCGTCCCTCGACACCACGAACTTCGAGCAGAAGCGAGGCTGGTTGCAGCATGGCGAAGTGATCCTGCGACAAGGCGACCGCGGAGTAAACCCCGCGGAGACGATCCCACGTCCCAAGAAGAGTTTTCGTCCGGCGGAATCCGCCGGAATGATGAATTCACGTCGTGCCGACAACGTCACCGTGGTTTGCCCGAGACGGCGACCCCTGATGTCTGTTCAACTTTACGGGTCAGGTCAACTTGTTGGCGCGACTGGCATCCCGAAGTCATCTCATCCGGTAAGCCAGAGAAAGCGTAACGATTCCACGACGAACCCCAGCGAAGTTTTCGACAGCGCGATTTCCCGCTTCGCGGTTTCGCGCCCCGCGCGGATTGAAACCGTGATCCCGAATTGGCAGCGGCCCAGGGATGGCAATCCCTGGGCTTCTGTGGGGCTTCACACCGGCGGCGAGTACGGGCGGAATTTCTCGAGGGTGCCGCGGTCGCCGCGGAAGAGCCACGCACGGTTGGGGCCTAAACGACTGGCGGCGGGGGTGTCGATGAACTGGCTCGAATCGGTGGCGTTCATGGCGAAGGCGATCCGTTGTTCAAAGTGACCCTGTGCTTCCCGGCTGAGCCAGCGTGAGAGCGTGTTGACGCTGTCGCACCAGATCCACGTGTGAATGCCGACCGACGGGCCGTCCCGCAGGATTTCCGCCAGCATGTCCGGCGGCGATGCGGTGCCCCCCTTCTTGTCGAACCCGCCAAAGCCGTAGTCGTCGTCTTTCTTGCGGAGCTTGCGGAAGCGGACGAGATCGAACAGACACAACCAGATGCGTGGTCCCGGCTGACCATCGCGTCGCCGGACTTCTTCGACCAACTCCGCGAGTTTGGCATCCACTGCCGGGATATCCAATGTCGTAATGGATGCACGCTGACTGCTGAGCGAACCCCACACGGCCGCGCTCTGTTCCTGCGGGCTGCCGTTGAACACGCACACCGATTGATCGCCGTGTGCCGCCGCCGTCACCGACATTGCCGCTGCGGCCAACACGCCGAGTGCCGCCGATTCGTCCTGTCCCATCAGCAACAGGTTGAAGCCGACCGCGGGGAGAAACTCCAGCGGCAACGCACCCCGCAGGCTCACCGCTTCGCCCAGCCACACGGTCGCCGCCCCGTTGGTTTTGATCACGCCGTTGGTCTGCGGCAGCTTCGACACATCGGCGGGGACGTTGCCTTCAAAGACGATCGCGGGAGTGGTCGTCACGCCCTGTTGCTCGGCCCGTTGCCGGACCGTCAGCAGATACTGATCCCGCGCGGCGTCATCGAGCCAGACCACCTGAAAGAGATGATTCCCGGCGGGCAAACCATTCGCATCGTTGTAGATCGCTTCCCCCGGCCGCGTGAGCAATCGCGCGGCGGAGTTCTCTTCACTGAGGATGAGATGCGCGTCGGTCTCGCTGCACTGCAAGGCGATGCGGACCGCCACCTGACCGAGCGTGCTCCGGGCGAGGGAATACGCCCCGGCAAGCGTCTGCGAACCGAGAATCACATGCACGCCGAACGCCCGGCCCTGACGAATCAACCGGTCGAGCAACAGCCCCGCCGTCTGCGCGAGCGGATCATCTTCGACGAAGAACTCCTGGAATTCATCGACGATCAGCAGCACCCGCGGCATCACTACATGCGGCCGCGCCGCACGGAAGCTCGGCAGATCGTTCACGCCGGCGTCACGGAATGTGGTGCTGCGATCCTGCAACAGCGTATCCAGCCGTTCGAGCACGCTCACCCCGAACTCGCGATCGCTCTCAATCGCAATCACCCGCGCGTGGGGCAACTTCTGGCGGGCATACGTCTGGAACTCGACGCCCTTTTTGAAGTCGATGAGATAGAGTTCGACTTCGCTCGGACTGTAATACAACGCCGCATTGGTGATGAGCGCGTGCAGCAACGTCGATTTGCCCGAGCCTGTCTTCCCGGCGACCAGCACATGCTGCGAAGTGCCGCTGCCGAGCGTGATCGACTGCGATTTCGTTGCCCCAGCGCGACCAATCGGAACTTCGACCCCCTTCGCTGCGGAACGGGTCCACAACGAGTTGGCATCCGGCGCGACACGATGAAACGGGACTTCGACCCGGCGGACATCACTCGCTTGGTTGCCGATTTTCTTGACGATGGTTGTGAACAGATCCGACGGCGGCGGGGCATCCACGGTGATCGGCCAACGCGATAATTCCGTTCCCGGCGCTTGAAAGCTATCCTTTTTCCATTCCAGCGTGAGCAACTTTTCGGAGAGATCGGCCAGCGAAAACCCGCGCGGCAACGGCTGGGCGACATCCACATGAATCAGCGGAATCACACCGCATTTCGGCCCGCCGGAGACGATGTTCCACAAGCGTCGCAAAGCGATATCGGTGAAGTGCGCCGGCATGCCCAGCACCACCAGCACGCGATACGGCTCGGCGACTTCGCCTGCCTGTTTGTTGTAATCTTCGAGGGTCGGGAACTCATTTCGCAGAAACATCTGCAGCACGGTTTCGATGTGCGATGTCAGGTCGGCGAGCCGTTCTTCAATCGCATTCGGTTCGGTCCATATGCGGCTGGTGACGAGGAGTTCGTCGATATCCGCAAGGTGCATGAACGCCGAGAAGCCTTCGCCGAGACCGACAGGATCGATAATCATGAACCGCACCCGACCCGGCGGCAGCGTGGTGAGCAGCCGCAACATCGCCGTCTGCAACCACTCCGTCGCCGCAGCGCGACCGGCCGAACCGGTCGATTGCAGCAACAACCCGGCGTGCTCTTTCACATCGAGCATGCAGGGCAACTGCCACGCCGCGGTCTCGGTCGGCAATGTCGTCGAGACACCGTCGGGAATGTCCGCGAGACGAATGTTCCACCCGCCAAGCTTGATGCGGGGGGCTTCTTTGACCACGAGTGAAACCGGTTCGTCAGCACGGTGCAGCAACGTTTTCCACGCGGGCTGTTCCGCAAATGCCGCTTCATTCCAGTTCTGAGAAAGGGTGGTCAGTTGATGAATGCCGTGGGACCAGTCGTGTTGCAATGCCGCCCAGCCTTGCCGGCGGTCCTGTTCAAACTCGGCGAGCCGTTGGGCATGTTCGCGGGCCAGAAAGGCGAAATCATTCGCGCGTCGCGACACCAGGGACTGCCGTTCCGCCTGAGCCTGTTGGAGGCTGTTTTGCAGGTTCTCATCCCGTTGCCGTTGCAGTTGCAGGCGTGTGCCGTGGGTTTCCTGCGTCAGCTTCTGCATCGCCCGGTGGAACCGCGACTGGGCATCCCCGGCGATGCTCTCGTAATTCGCTTCGGCCTTCTGAAGGACGCCCTCCCGATGCGACACACGCTGCAGATGGCGGCGTTCAAGATCATCCGCGACGACTTTCATTTCTTCGTCGGCGAGCCGTTGCCAGCGCGACAGGCTGGCTTGCGAAGTGCGGGCACGGGCGAACAACAGTGACAGCGGATAATTGACCCGTTGATTGGCGATGGCATGCAGCAGGAAGTGTGTCACCAAGGTCAGCGCACAACTTCCCACCCCGATGATCGCGATCCAGCCGGGATCCTGAGCCGTCCCATTGATTCCAAGTTGTTCGGGCGTCACACCGAACCAGGTCCCGAGACCCAATCCCGCCGCCATCACGATCGAAGTGACAAACGGCGTGGCTCCCTGAAACAAATACGGCAGCCATTGCCGCATCAACTGACGGTGTGGACGATCGGCCTCTTGAGCAGCCTGCAGGCAACGTTCCTCCAGCAGTTTCAGGTCATCGACGGGTTCGGGCGGTTCAATCGGCGACGGTTCGAGTGACAGCCGACAGCGTGCCAGATGGGCGAGCGCTTCCACCCGCTGGCGTTCGGCCTTCGAAACCGCCTGCTGCATCTCCGCTGCGGAGCTGGTGGTCTGGGCCTGCAACCGGGCCAGATGCTGCTGCGGGCTGTCCTCCGCCTCGTCGTCGAGAAGCGAACCGACCAGCCACTCGGTCTCTTCGCGCTTTTTCTCGGCCGCAGACCGTTCGGATTCATACGTCCGCGACAGCAACCGCTGCTTCTCGTTCGCCGTGTTCTCGAACGAATGCAGTTCGGTTTCCCACTGGTCGGCCAGTAGGGCGTGGTCCCGTTCGAGGCGGCTTTCCAGTTCGGCCTGCTCGGCGTCATACGCCTGATTCAACGCTGCCAACGCCGCGGCGTGCTGCGAATTTTCGGCTGTCACGCCATCGTGATACGAAGACTGCAAGCGGGCTTCGGTGTCCGCCCGTTGCGCGATGCGCTGAAGCAGGTCCGCCGACCATTGCTGCACGTTCTGCAAATGAAAGCCGCCCATCACGTTGACACATTCTCCCAGAGCAAGGTACGCATTCGCACCCGGTGTCTCAACAGCCGAGTGGTTGACGATTTATGAAACGTGAGTGGTTTGTGAGATTCGACAAGAAACGGCGATCAACCGGATCGCGTCTTCCCCACCCGTGATCCACGGACAAACACGAATCTTCGCCCGGTTTGTTCACAGCCCTTCCAGCCGTTAGAATGATCATCGCGTGAAAGCTTCCCTCGTCCAATGTCAAGAATTGGTCCCGCAGATGTCGCAGCATGATATCGGTCTCGTCGGCCTGGCCGTGATGGGTCAGAATCTCGTTCTCAACATGGCCAACCACGGGTTTTCCGTCGGCGTGTACAACCGCACCACGGCGACGACGGACGAATTCGTCAACAGCTTGAAGACCGAACCCGCCGACAAAGTCCACGCCGGAACTGTTGACCGCATCAAGGGTTACCACGATCTCAAAGGCTTCGTTGCCAGCCTGAAAACGCCGCGGCGGATCATGATCATGGTGAAGGCCGGGGGGCCGGTGGACGCCGTGATCGAACAACTCAAGCCGCTTCTCGAACCCGGTGACATCTTCATCGACGGGGGCAACAGCGACTTCCGTGACACCAACCGCCGCGATGTCGACCTGCGGAAAGCCGGTTTCCGGTTCATCGGCACCGGGGTTTCCGGCGGTGAAGAAGGGGCGCTGAAAGGCCCCAGCATCATGCCCGGCGGTCACCACGATGCGTGGCCGTTCGTGAAGGACATCTTCCAGGCGATTTCCGCCAAAGTCGGACCGAACAACGACATCCCCTGCTGCGACTGGGTCGGTGACGCCGGGGCCGGGCACTATGTGAAAATGGTGCACAACGGCATTGAATACGGTGATATGCAACTCATCTGTGAAGCGTACTTCATCCTGAAGCACGCACTCGGATTGAGTAATGAAGAATTGTATCAGGTCTTCAAGACCTGGAACGAAGGCGAACTCGAAAGCTACCTGATCGAAATCACCCGTGACATTTTCACGGTGAAGGACTCGGCGACCGGCGGGTATCTCGTCGATCAGATTCTCGACACGGCCCAGCAGAAGGGGACCGGTAAGTGGATGAGCCAGCACGCTTTAGATCTCGGCGTGCCGACGACGTTGATCACCGAAGCCGTGTATGCCCGCTGCCTGTCCGCCCAGAAAGATGCCCGGGTGCGAGCCTCGAAAGTGCTGTCCGGGCCTACGGAGAAATTCACGGGTGATAAAAAGCAGTTCATCGAAGATGTCCGGCAGGCGCTGTATGCTTCGAAGCTTTGTAGTTATGCCCAGGGGTATGTGCAACTCGACGCCGCGGCTCAGGAATTCGGCTGGAAGCTGAACAACGGGAACATCGCCCTATTATGGCGCGGCGGATGTATTATCCGCAGCCGCTTCCTGGGGGATATCAAGGCCGCGTTCGACAAGAACCCAACGCTGGAAAACCTGCTGCTCGACGACTTCTTCAAAGCGGCCATCGAAAAAGCCCAGCCAAGCTGGCGGCGAGTGCTGTCGACGTCGGTGCAACTCGGACTGCCGACGCCGGTGTTCAGTGCCGCACTCAGCTACTTTGACGGTTACCGCACCGGTCGGCTGCCCGCAAACCTGTTGCAGGCGCAGCGCGACTACTTCGGGGCCCACACGTATGAACGTCTCGACAAGCCACGCGGCGAAATGTCGCACACGGACTGGATTCGGGAACGCAAGTTGACGTAAGTCGTAGTGAATGGCGTTCGCTCGGAATGATTAACGGCCCTCGGAGTCATGGCTTCGAGGGTCGTTTGCTTTGAAATGCGGCTTCCAAATCGCGAATGGAAAAAAGTGAAGCCCAGACTTGAAACCTGATGGAATGCATGGCAGGATGTTCATCAGTGCCAGCGCAAGCCAAACTCTTCCATCCCTTCTCCGTTTGGCAGGGACGATGTGCGGCAATCGGTTGGATGCCACCCTGAAATTGTCGAGTTTTTGGGGCCCAAACACGATGCATCGGTTGACTCTGACATTGGCGACACTGCTGATCGCCTTCACCACCATGGCGGCATGGACACAGGAAAGTGGCAACAAGTCCACTACTGACAAGGCTGCCGTTGAAGAAGAAAAGATCACCGGACGATTGCCCAACAACTACGGGAAGTTGGGTCTGAGCGAGAAGCAGCGGAAATCGATCTACGAGAAGCAATCGAAATTTGCGACCGAGATCAACGCACTCATCCGGCAGGTTGAAGAACTGCGGGCCAAGCGCGATGCCGAAGTGGAAAACGTTCTGACAGCGGAACAGAAAGTGAAGCTGAAGGAATTGCTTGCGGAGTCGGCAAAGAAATCGGCTGCCAAGAAGGCGGGCGGAAAGGCTCCGGAATAAGCGCCGGCACCAGCCAGCCCACAGGCACAGATCGTGGCTTCACGTGGCGTTATCCGCGCTGATAAACCTCAGAGCGCTTTGAAGTTGGTCCTGTTCTGAGGCCGTTAGCGGTCCACGTTCGTTGGTGCAACTCGCCGTGTCAATTTCCTCCGCGGTTGCCAAGCCGAGGATGCACGTGGAGATTTCACGCTGTGTCAAAACGTAGCGGAGTGCCCAGTCGGACATCGGCCGTTCTTGGCCCAGGTGCAGATTCAGCATCTGGGCCAAGCTGCGGTCGCGTACATACAAAGCGAGGGGAAAAAACGGCGTCTTCAGTGTGTGCGCACTCGGTGCCGCATCCAACAACGCCCCGGCAGCGAACACGCGAATCGCCATGATTCCCATGCCCGAGTCCGCGGCGTCCCGTAGAAACTGCCCATAATTCGGCGTGCATCCGGGACCGGTTACGTCGAGCAAAGCGGTGGGATTCAGCAGATGCAGCGGGGTCTGAATGGTCGCGAACTGTTGAGACCGGATGACCTCCCGCAAGGCTTCCGCCTGACCGATGCCGGTGAGTCCAAAATGATCGACACATCCTTCTGATCGCAGGTCTTCCATCGCCGCGAGGATTCCGTGCAGGCCGAGCACGTCCTCGGGTGTGACGGAGGTTGGTTCGTCGTCACGGTTGCGGGTGATGGAGTTGTGCACCTGCAGCAGCGTGACGCGCGGGAGCTGCAATCGTTCCAGGCTCTGTCGAAACGATTCGATCACCAGCGGTCGCAGATCGGTTTCGCCATGTAGGTGCAGGCGGACTTTGGTGGCAACGTGTACCGTCGATGCTGGTTGAATCGCCGACAATGCTGCGCCGAGATTGGCTTCCGATTGCCCGGCTCCATAGCCCGCCGCGGTATCGAACCAGTTGATGCCCGACTGGATCGCATGGGCGATGACCGCCCGCTGCAGATCCGGTGATTCCGTCGTCATCAATCCCGAAACCGGTCCCGCTCCGAATGCGATTTCGGAGATCATGATGCCGGTCTTGCCGAGCGGACGGTAACGCATGCTGATTCCGCGTCCTCAAGGTTGGATGGGTGCAGATGACGCAAACGCCCGAATGATCGCACTATTGTCGAGATCGCCATCCCCGGCCGTTTCTCGTTCGCCAAGCAGTTGGGCGTGCAACTGCGACAACGGCAGCCGTGCCCCGGACTGCACTCCGGCGGCGAGAATCAGGCGAACATCTTTGTAGTGTTGTGAGAGTCGCGCCTGTGGGGTGAAATCCCCCGTCAGCATTTTTTCGCCTTTGGTCTCCATCACGCGCGAGGCCGCGGGGCTGGCTTGGAGTACTTCGAGGGCTTGCCGCGGGTCGATGCCAAGGTGTTTCGCGAACGACAATGCTTCCGCCAGCACGGCCCGATTCAGACCCAGCACGAGGTTCACAACGAGTTTCATCTGCGCGGCATTCCCCCACGATCCGACATGGATCGACCGGGAAGCGAATGCGTTGAAAACATCCTCGCAGCTAGCAACTGTTGTCGCTTCGCCGCCGAGCATCACCAAGACTTCGCCTGTCCGAATCTGTGCACTGGAACCGGCGATGGTCGCGGCAAGAAACGGAATGGCATGAGTCGTCGCGGTCTGGCCGAGACGTTCGATCTCGTTGGGTTCGCCGGTCGTGGTGTCGATCACGGTCTTGCCTCGCAGTTCCTCAAGGTGTTCTGCGAGCATCTGCGAAGAAATGGTCGATGTCGGAAAACTGAAGACGATCATATCGCTTGCAGCAAGGACTTCGTGCGGGGACTTCACGGCGGTGCCGCCGAGGGATTGCAGCCGTGCAGCGAACGTCGAGTCGATGTCATAGCCGACAACGATCCAGCCCGCGCGTTGCCAGCGCTCGGCAAGGGCGGTGCCGACGAGGCCGACGCCGAGGAGGCCGATGGTGCGTGCGGTCATGCAGAGGTCTCGGCAAGGAATGGGGGCGTGTTGTGGATCCGCTCATCACAGCGGAGCGTGATGGCGACCTTTCGGACGGATCAATCTTTCAAACTGGAAGCATCGGTGCGTGGGGCGAACAGGATAATCACCATCCCGGCGAGATAAATCGTGCTGGTCCACAACCCGATCTGGGCGTAGTTCCCGCCGAACCAGCGGACGAAGACGACCGTACCCAACGTCACAAACGCCGCCAGAGCGCGGCCGGAATTGAACGAGATCCCCGTTCCCGAAGCCCGCACGCGCGTCGGGAAGAGTTCCGGCAGATACAACGGCAGCCAGCCGAAGTAGATGACCCCGACGAGACCAAAGACGAACGTGGCAGGATAGAACCACGGGTCACCGGGATGCAACGTCCCAAACACGGTGAGACTGGCAACGAGGGAGAGCAGGCTGATCACGAAATACGTTGTGCGTCGGCCCAACAGCGTGGCGAGCAGTCCGCCGATGAGGCTGCCGATCATCGCGCCGCCCGATCGGGCAATCTGGGTGCGGGCTTTCGATTTCGGGTCGGCTTTCTTGAGGACCGCCTTCGTCCCGTCTTCGTTCTTTGCGGCTTCGACTTGCTTCTGCGCGGCGACCTGATCGGACCACGGCACCACCCACTGTGCATTCGCCGCGGTTCCCATCACCGGAACGGCGCCCAGCAGAATGCCGATCAATGTGCGGTTCCGCAGCGGTGGCCGGAACAGTTCGCGCAACGGTCCGGTATTCGACTTCCCCGCCGCCCCGCGCGAGGCGAGCCATCTGCGGGACTCCGGCACACCACGCCAACACCACAGGCCCAGCAGTCCCGGTAGCGCACCCACCACGAGCACCCACCGCCATGATGACGCGGTCACATCCCAATTGAGGCCGATGACGCCCATCAGGACTTGGCCGACATTCGCCGCGGTTCCCAGCAATCCGGCAAGAAACGGTCGCGATGCTGCCGGCCACGCTTCAGCAACCAGCGCGACGGTGTTCGGCCACGCTCCGCCGATACCGTGACACGCCAGGAACCGCCAGAACAGCAGTTCTAATGGTGACGTCGCCCAGTAACTGATCCCCGTGAAGACGGAATAGCACAGAATGCTCAGCGACAACGATCGTGTGCGGCCAAGACGGTCTCCCATCACACCAAACCACCAGCCACCTGACGCCGCGCCGAACAGAAACGCAGCCTGATACCACGCGAACCATTGCGTCACGACGGATTCATCGATCACCGTCGCCCCGCCCGCCGTCAGCAGACTGACCATCGCCGGTCGGTGAATGAGAACGAGCAGCGCGATCTCCAACCCCGCGAACATCCATCCCAGAAACGCCGCCGCCAGGACCAGATACCGTTGCGGCCCGGTCAACTCGGCAATGGGTTCGGCGGGAGTGGTGCTCATGGGAATGCGACTCGCAATGTTTTGCATCCCGGTTGCTTCCGAGCCGCCGGGATGCTGGAGTTTGTAGTCCGCATGGTAGCGAATTTCACACAATTCGCGATGATGGCAACATACTTAGCCCCGATCTCCACAACGGAGGGACTCGGTATCAATCATCACCGCAATCCCCCGGTTGCGGACAACCAGGGGCCAAATGGGTTTCCTAGGAGGGACGTTGTGATGCGCCTCGCAATGGCATGTGTCGTGACTGCAATCGCGTTGTCGGCGGCATCATCACCCGCCGCGGAACGGCCGAATGTGTTGTTCCTGTTTGCCGATGACATGCGGGCCGAGTCTGTCCGCGCGCTCGGTGACCCGACGGTCATCACGCCGAATCTCGATGCGCTCGTGCGCCGCGGGTTCGTAATGCAGAACGCTTACTGTTTCGGCGGCAACTCTCCCGCCGTCTGTCTGCCGAGCCGCAACATGCTGCTCAGCGGGAATGCCTATTTCCGCTGGCAAAAGAGCGGTCCGAAAGAACGGCAGGGGCAGTTCGCGCCGGCGGACGGTCCCAACTTTCCCGTCACGATGAAGAACGCGGGGTATGTGACGTATCACCACGGCAAGCGCGGCAACACGGCGCAGTTGATTCAGGCGACCTTCGACACGAACAAATATCTGAAGAACGACGAAGCCGAACGGCGCAGCGGCGAACCCGGCCGCGAGATTGTCGATGAGGCGCTGGTGTTCCTGAAAGAGCGCGAGCAATCCACCGACGGCAAACCGTTCTTCATGTACCTCGCGTTCGGGAATCCACACGACCCGCGCGTGGCGGCGAAGACTTACCGCAACCAATACGATCCGTTGCAGCTTGCGCTGCCGAAGAACTGGAAACCGCTGCATCCGTTCGATAACGGTGAGATGACCATCCGCGATGAAAAACTGTTGCCCTGGCCGCGGACGGAAGCCGATGTGCGGGCGACGTGGCACGATTACTACGCCACCATCACGAGCATGGATTTTCACATCGGCCGGTTGCTGACCGAAATGAAGGACCGCGGGCAATTGAAGAACACGCTGGTGATTTTCTCCGCGGATCAGGGAATCGCCATCGGCAGTCACGGCCTGCTGGGCAAGCAGAATCTTTACGACCACTGCATGAAAGCCCCGCTGGTGTTTGTCGGGCCGGGCATCACGCCGGGAAAGAGTGCCGCAATGGTCTACCTGTTCGATATCTTCCCGACGGTGTGTGACTTGGCGGGAACGGATGCACCGGAGGGAATCGATGGCCGCAGCTTTGCGGATGTCGTGCGCGGCAAGTCAGCCCACGCGCGACCGGAACTGATGCTGGCCTATCGGCGAACTCAACGGGCGATTCGGGATGAACGCTGGAAGCTGTTGCGTTACCCCGAAGTCGACGTCACCCAGTTATTCGATCTGGAGAGTGATCCCGAGGAACTGGATAATCTCGCGGATCGTCCCCAACACACAGACCGGGTAACGAAGATGCTCACCCGGTTGACGGTACTGCAACGTCAGTATGGTGATGAGCTGCCGCTGACAGTTGCGAATCCCAAACCGCGCGAGTGGACTCCGCCGGTTGAGCAAAGTGATGACAAGTGAGCGAAAAGTCCACGGAAGGAATACTGCTCATCATTCATCATTCATCATTGTTTCGTCCGTCGCTGGCGCTCCGGGCTGGGATGGCGGGGATGTTTCCTTGGGCAACGGCTTTGCTCCGGCGGCAGGACGACCTTTGCCGGCGCGGATGTATCCGGCCCGCTGTTGTTCATACTCCGCCGCGGTGACAGCGTCGGCTGTGGCTCCCGGTTGCCCTTCGGCGAAGTAGCGTTTCAAGAACGGCACGCACCAGCCGCAACCGGTTCCCGCACCGCCACAGTCGCTGAGTTGGCTCGGCACGCGCGGTTTGTGGACGCGGATGTAATTGAAGATCTTCCGTTTCGTAATATGGAAGCAGTAACAGATCGTATCATCGAGTTCCACAGATTCCTCACGGTTCCAGACGAATGGCGGAAGGGGTCCCTTCGATTCGTCGGCGGACAGCGGCCGTCTCGGGGCCGATCACCAGGGCTAAATCGGAGCCGCTAAGGATTTGCTCCAGGACTGCGGCGATGGTTGTGTCTTCCAGGTGGAATGTCACTTTGACGTCCAATTGTTGGGCGAGCGGACCAAGATCGTCCCGATCAAAGACCACCGGGCGGCCAAGCAAATCTTCGGCGATGGTTAGTAGTTCTCTGCGACTCGCGGGCTTGGTCTGTTCAAAGGATGTGAGTCGCTGCTGCAACAACGGAACGACTGGTGGACGGACGACGGCGGGACGCTGGGCTTCGGCGATGGCAGCCACCGCCGACACCGGCGGGTTGTCGGGATCGTTCTCGGCAACACTTGGTCCGACCGGTGCCGACGATGGCGGTGCATCACCCGGTTCTCCGGGGACGGTGATATCCAGCGGGAAGCCGTCGGCGATCGCGGCCAGTCGACGCAACAGCAACGGATCGGTTTCCGCGGTGAAGTGGCGGACACTGCCGTCGGCCATCAGCGCGGGGAGCGGTTTGTCGATGCCGCCGCCGAATCCATCGGGGCCGTGCAGATAGGGCGGCGATGTCAACGGCCGGACGGTGGCCCGACCGGGATCGGCCCACGAACCGAGTTGTGTTTCTACGCCGAGCACCATCACCACGTTTGCTTGACCATCACGGAGATCCTGAACGGTGACCGTGTGCTTCGTACCGAACATTCCCGCACGGGGATGTCCGGAGGGCAGATCAACCGCATCCCGACCGACGCCGGCAACTCCCACAAAGTGCGTGGCGGGACGGCCATCGTCGCCGACCAGCGTGTTGATGAAGGGGTTGAGATAGCCCGGAATACTCCGTCCCACGAAGGGTTCATTGACCGGGTCATGCCACGGCTGGTCGAGCACCGGACGCCGTTCCGTTGGTAAGGTGGCACTGCGGACTTCCAACCGGGCCAGCCAACTGAGTTGCTGTGCGATCGGTAGGGAACTGTTTGCATCCGTCGCTGTGGGGAACTGGCCTTGCTCCGCGGTGTGTGCCCGAATCTGTTCAGCCAATCCGGCCAGGCGTTGGTCGAGTGGATTGACGTCTGCAACAGGCGGAGGGGGATCGATGGTCGCAGGGTTGGCAGGATTTACGATCGGCTGCGGATGGATTTCAACCGGGGTCCCGGACCGCCCCCACGCCAACCAACCGATAACGAGCGCAGCCACGGCCACCATGCCGATACCAAAAAACAACAAGGTGCGATCGGGGACCTCATTTTTTGATGGCGGGGGCATTGCCGTCCGGCGTCGCGCGGACTTCCGGGCTGGTGCCACTTTTTCGGAAGCGGGGATTTCCGCCAGGACAATGATGGTGCGACCGACTTCGTCACGGTCACGACGCAAAGGGACGTGACACTCCGGACACGGGAACTGCGGGTCCGCGCCTTTGTCGTCGCGCATCCGTAACTCGACACGGCAACCGGGGCAGCGCGGCCGCTCGGCAACTCCTTCGACCGGCGGACCTTTGGCCATCGGCGTGTTCCTGGCTCCTGCTACGACCAGTTGCAGACATCGTTGTGTGCCACGGCCGTGTCGGCCGTGCAGTCAACGAGAACGCTTGGCTCAACCGCACGGCCGACACGGCCGTGGCACACAACACCAGTGACGTCACTACGGTGCGAATTGATGCGGCGTCAACTTTTTGGTCTCCGCCGCTTGAAACGTCATGAGAATCGCAAGACTGTTCTTCTCATCGATCACCAGGCAGAGCTTTTCCTGCCCCTTCGTCTTCAGGATTTTTTCAATGGCTGCCAACCCCGTTGCCTGATCCATCTTGAATTCCTGAGGCATGTTTTTCGTGTAACCAGCGAACTTGAGTGCGTCCCCGTCGATATCGATCTTCACTTTCGTTTCATCGGCGATGTAAGCAATCGCATCCTGCAACGGCGAGCGACGGAAATCGATGTCGATCTTCTTCTTCAGCCGTTCGGCAACCGGAATGTTCGACTTGGGTTCTTCGCTTCCGCCCGCCGCCGGCTTATCGCTGAATTTCGTGCGTGTTGATTCATCCCAGGCCAGCAGGACGCCGAGCGCCAGATTCGGTGCAGCCCGTTCCGGCAGCGGGGTGATGAACTCCGCGTGGCGACTGCCGGTGCTTCCCACGGTCGACATCGCAAACGCCTTCGTCATGGCCGGGAGGCGACCGATCACCTTGCGTTTTCCCACTTCCGTCGGTTTCATCTGCTGGACCAACCGCAACAACTCCATCGGAATTAGGCCGATCTTTTCGAGCATCCGTTCCTGCAACGCCGACGGGCGGACTGAGGTCTTGTTACGAACCACTAGATCGGAGAAGAAGCGGTCCTGTTCCAGGTGGAAGGACCAGGCAACGGCCTCGGCATCATCGCCGAACCAGTCCATGCACTCACGCAACAACGGCCGAGCCGCCGCGGGTGCCAGAAACTCTTCGTCGAGCAAGACCGCGGTCGGCTCAAAGATGATCGTGAAATGTCGATCACGGTCGGTCTTCACCATGATCTCCTCGATCCCAGACGAAAAGGCAGCACGGCCGCCGATGGATTCGACCATGTCCTGCGCGTCTTTCGCCGGGCAGATGGCGAACGTCTTGAGATCAAGAATCAGTGCCGCCTGCTCATTGTTGACATACACAGGGCGACCGTAAGTGTCGTCTCTTGTACCGCCGAGCATGTCCAGTAATTCACTTTTCTTGGCTTCTTCTTTCAACCGGACGACAAGGGCCAGACCCGGGGGCGTGCCGCGGGTGTTGGCGATCAAGGCGAATAATGCCGAATCAATCTCCGTGGGAGGCTTCTTGCAGACCGCCTTCAGTTGCTGATCGAGAAACTCACCCAGCGGGCCGAGGCAGTAGCGGAATTCTTCGCCCTGGCTTTCCGCCTGCCAGAGTTCTGCGGGACGGATGTGGACGAGAATCTGCGCCCCGGAAGGAATCATTTCCAAGGGGATCGGATCGCCCTTGGTGGGGCTGGCCGTGAGGTCTGCCGGGCCGCTAGTCACCGGAGAGTGACCAGCGACATCGGAATCTTCCGCCGCGTGATTCGATCCCGACTTGTTGGGTTTTGATGGTGGCGTATTGAGTGCGAAGATCCCGACGCCGCCGACGGCACAGAGCACCACCGCGACAACAACCCATTTCACCCATTGTCCCTTGGATGATTTCCGCCGCAACACATCGCTGGACAACGGGGCCGCGGTCAATTCCGGAGCGAGAATGGACGGCGCAGCGGAGATTGCAAAAGGGGACGGAGCAGGCACGGACGCAGCTGCGGGCTGAGGCGGTTGGGGTGTCGGCGTGGCGACCCACCTGGCACCAGTCCCTTCCGCAGGAATGCTGGTTTCTGCCAGTTCCAACTCGACCGGCGCCGGCTCTTCCAAAAGGAAAGCATGTTCGCACTTGGGACACTTCCCCTTCCGGCCCAACAGCTTCCGGTCGCGAATCTTCAGTTCACGGCCGCACGCCGGGCAGGGAATGATGATCGGGGTCATCGGAAAACATCTCTGCTTCAAGGACTCCGAAACTTCTGAATACCGCTTGATCGTATAGCCATTCTATCGACACGGCTAGCCCCAAAACGACTCGTTGGAGACGAAATCGGCGTGCAGCCGTCTGACTGATTTGCCATCCAGAGCCATTGCCGAAATCGCCCTCTGATCCGTGGTCGATGACGAGCATTTCCGCATGGAAGCACGGTGTGTCGCTTCCATGCGGACAGCCCGTGTTCCTGTGATGGGAGAATGCCAAAGGGGCACGTTGGCTTGTTATCACTGGTGCTGCGTGCGGTCGCGTATCGATTTGAGGATTTGATTTATGCCAGTCCTGGAATTCAAATGCGCGGGTGGAGCGTCTTCTGGGAGGGCGAAGCTCCCGCTGAGCCACTGATTGTCTCAGCGTGTGGAAGCGCTCGCGGCTCAGCAGGAGCTTCGCCCTCCCACGCGCTGACAAGTCCTGCGATCGGTATTATTATGTGCCCCGACCGCGGCACACAGCAGCGAATTCATCAACGGGCCGTTCCGTCTTCAAACGACGCATGCGGACGAACGACTGGACGTCATTGCACGAGCAAACCGTCGGTTGTGCAGATTCACTCAAGTCAATCGCGACAGGCAACGGATTCAGTCGGGAAAGCGGGTTTGCCTTCGCTCCGTCGATCATTGGCACGAATCACCAGGCACTTGATCGCCGTAGCACATTTTTGCGGGATTCACAGCGACGGACGAACCTGTATCGCTACCGGAATGCTACGGGCTCAAATGGCTTCAGTGGAACGCTGGCAGTCTATCGCCCGGAACCCACTCAGTTTGCTTCACATCACCGAGAAGTAATTTTCGACGGCGAAGTCGAATGCTTCGGCGGACATCCGTTTCGGGATCGTGTGGTAGCTGCAGAAATTGCGCACCTGGAGCAGCAAGTCGCGCGGCTGGCAGGAGCGGAATGGACGCTTCACCGCGCGGTAATGCTTCTCGATGAGATGATCCACCGGCGGTTCTTCGTATTGAAAACCGAGCCGTGGGGCGATGCGGCGCATCATCTCGCGGAACTGTTCTTCCGTCGGGTCGGGGACCTGAATCTTGTACGGAATGCGGCGCAGAAACGCCCCGTCCACCAGGTCGCGCGGTTCGAGGTTCGTCGAAAAGATAATCAGTTGGTCGAACGGCACCTGAATTTTCTTGCCGCTGGGCATGTTCAGGAAGTCGTACCGCTTTTCGAGAGGCACGATCCAGCGATTGAGAAGTTCGGTCACCGGCATCCGTTGCCGACCGAAGTCATCTATGACAAGCGTGCCGCAGTTGCTCTTCAGTTGCAGCGGGGCTTCGCAGATCCGGGTCTGCGTATTCAGCGTGATTTCGAGCTGCGACATTGTCAGTTCGCCACCAACGATGAGCGTCGGGCGGACGATCTGAATCCAGCGTGGATCAACACCGCTGAGATCAAATAACCCATTGCCGTTGTCGTCGGACTCAACTTCTTCGTGCAGACCGGGGTCGTACAGACGGATGATTTCGCCATCGATGCCGAGAGTTCGCGGAATCCAGATCGTCGAACCGAAGCAGCGTGTGATCCGTTCGGCGATACTGGTCTTGCCGTTGCCGGCTTCGCCGAAGAGAAACATGCCGCGACCGGAGTTGATCGCCGGTCCCAGCCGGTCGAGCATTTCGTCGCTGACCAGAATATCACTGAACGCTTCTTCGAGATCCGCCCGCGTTGCCGGGATGCCACCGATCGTCTGGGCTTCCATCGCCTTCAGATAATCTCGCAGGCAAACCGGCGCGGCACCAAAATAGGTACATTCTTCGACATAGCGGCGGGCTCGTTCGCGGCCGAGGTCGGTGATCGTATAAACATAATCGCCCATCTCGGCGGAGCCGACGTAACCCACGAGTTGGTCGCGCTTCATCGTCTTCAGCAGCGGATCGATCAACGCGAACGGCAGTTTGATCTGGCTGGCGATTTGTCGCCCGGCGTTTGATCCCTTCGACAGAAGAAACTTCAGCATCAACCGTTCGACTTCGTCCGCGGTCAGACCGGAGGCTTCCAGCGAGTTCGGGCATTCTGGAAGAAAGGCGGCGGCTTCTTCGGAGACGGCGGGCTTCTTCCCCAGAAGTGATTCGACGCGGCGGAAAAGCTCCGACAACCGCGAGTCACCCGAAGGTGGTTGAGCGGCGTGGATGGGCGGGGGCGGTGTCCGTGTGGGTTTCGACTCCTCGTCGTCCGCGGCATCGGCTTCGAGGTCCGAAAAATCGAGTTCCAAGTCTGCGAGTGTGTTCAGGGCGTCCGGCAACCCGAGCGCAGCCGGCTTTGAGGACGCCGGGGCAGGCCTGCCGTCTTTTCGATTCGGGGTTGTGGGACCGGCCATCGGGAACAACTCGTAGCGGGGCACTGACTCGTTGACGTATCGCAACCTTAGGTCAAGAAAGGCGCGTTGTCAAAACGCGTACATCGTTATAATCGTTACATGCAGAACGGTTAGAAGAAGCGATGCAGGCGCGGCTGCACGCGGTGGACTGGAGCGGGGCACGAAACTGCTGGCGGTGGGCCAAAACGCTGTCAAAGTTCGAATACAACTGGGGATTCAGAGATGTCGGGTCGGTTTACGGATCGTGTGGTCATCATCACCGGTGGGGGAAAAGGGATCGGTGCGGGGTGCGCGTCCGTTTTCTGTCTGGAAGGTGCCCGGGTCGCCATTCTCGATCGTGATGAAGCCGCGGGGAAAGCAACCGCTGCTCGATTGACCGCAACGGGACCGGGGACCGCCGAGAGCTTTGCCTGTGACGTCAGCCAATCCGAAATGTTCCGTAAAATCATCGACGATGTTGCCGCAAAATGGGGACGGCTGGACTGCATCATCAACAACGCGGGGATTCATCCTCCGGCGACAACGATTGATGAGACGAGTCTCGACATGGTCGAAGACGTGATGCGCATCAACTATCTCAGTACATTCGCGGGGGCGAAGTTCGCGGTGCCGCATCTGCGGAAGACGAAGGGCACGATCGTCAATATTTCATCAATGACGGCAGTACTCGGACAGGACCGGTCGAGTGCCTATGCGTCTTCCAAAGCGGCACAGGTGGGTCTGACGAAGTCACTGGCGATTGAACTCGGGCCGCAAGGGATCCGCGTGAATGCGATCCTGCCGAGCAATATCGACACACCGTTGATGCACGAATGGGCGGCGACGCTGGATGATCCGCAGTCGGCGCTCGAGCGCGTGGCCGCATTGCAGGTCTTCGGTCGCATGGGCACCCCGGAAGAAATCGGCCGCGTGGCATTGTTCCTGGCGACCGAGGATTCCAGTTTCATCACCGGCCAGGCGATCGAAGCCGAAGGAGGCGCGAGTCTGGATTACTGACCCCGACCACGCTTGCGCTTTGCGGATCCCAAACCTCGCGCTCTCACGAAACGGGACATCACATGAAACGCCGCCGCCGCCCACCAAAATCCCTCGAAGAAGGAACCTACATCTGCGATTCCTGCGGCGAAGAAATCGTCGTCCCGCTGGATCGTACGGAGGGACTCTCGCAGGAGTACGTCGAAGATTGCCCGGTCTGCTGCCACCCGCTCGTCATCCATGTGGAATTTGACGAAGACGGCAACGCTGATCCGCGCGTGTGGGCCGAAGCGGAATAACGACCACCAACTCGCTTGCGCTTTGCGGACCCCCAAGTCCACGCTCAATCACAAAATCACTCCCGCGGTGGCACCAGCGCTCCGTTCAGCAATCGCACGTTGGTGTCGGCGCCGTTGAGTCGCCACACCTGCTTGCGGGGCAATCGGCATGTGATC
Organism: Planctomycetaceae bacterium; assembly: GCA_041753475.1. GTDB lineage: Bacteria > Planctomycetota > Planctomycetia > Planctomycetales > Planctomycetaceae > DSVQ01. The sequence continues at coordinate 44,567 of JBGSUN010000238.1, forward strand.
GTCACGCGATTTTCGTTGTATTCCCGGTTCGAGACTTCCGCATGCTCGGCAAGATAAGCGAAGAGCTTGCCGTTGCCCGCGGACGTTTCGATCTCCGCTTCGATAAACCCTTCCGCAAGCTGCTCGGCGACGAGGGCCGCTAGCCGATCGAGTCCTTGACCGGTGACCGCACTGACGGACGCCGCATGAGAGTATTTCGCGCGGAGGACGTCGATGATCTCGCGGTCTTCGACCTTATCGACCTTGTTCAACACGAGGATGTAATTGCGAATCTCGACCCCGATTTCCGCGAGAACTTTCTCGACGGTCTCAACCTGCTGCTCGGCTTCGGGATGGCTGACGTCGACGACATGCAGCAACACATCGGCCTGCCGGGCTTCTTCCAGCGTCGATTTGAACGACGCCACCAGGGAGTGGGGCAGATCGCGAACAAATCCGACGGTATCGCTCAGCAGCACTTCGCCCCAACTCGGGATGGCCCATTTGCGGGTGCGGGTTTCCAGGGTCGCGAACAATTGATCGGCGACGTAAACATCGGCCCCGGTGAGGGCGCGCATCAGTGTGCTCTTGCCGGCGTTGGTGTAACCGACGAGCGACACCAGCGCGTGCGATTCCCGCTGGCTGACCATCCGTTCGCGACGGATTTCCACCTCGGCAAGCCGTTCCTTCAGGTCGGTGATCCGCAGGTCGATCAACCGGCGGTCGGTTTCGATCTGCTTTTCACCCGGACCGCGACTGGCCCCAATACCCCCGTCGATGCGCTCGAGGTGGGTCCACATTCGCTTGAGGCGTGTCCGCGTGTATTGCAGTTGGGCGAGTTCCACCTGCAGTTTCGATTCATGCGTCCGGGCATGGGTCGCGAAGATGTCGAGGATCAACTCGCTCCGGTCGACAATAATGCGACCGGTCTGCTGTTCGAGATTTCGTCCCTGTGACGGACTGAGATTATTGTCGAAGATGACCAGTTCGGCTCCGGTCGCCTCGCACAGGTCCTTCAATTCGACAAGTTTCCCCTTGCCGAGACACGTGCCCGGATGAGGCCGCTCACGGTTCTGCACGAGTTCGCCGAGGACTTGCACCCCGGCGGTTTTCACCAGGCCCTTCAATTCATCGAGGGCATGCTCTTTGGTTTGCTTGCGGTCGGGGTCGGGAACCGACACCAGAATGGCCGTGCGATACTGGACTTTCAGTTCGTCACGAATGGGTTCACCCAAGGATGGTCTCGCGCTGGAGGAAGAGGAGAAAAGGCAATGGGGAATGATAAGTGAAAAAGGCAAAGTGCAAAATGGAGAATTACGTCATCGCAGCCCGGAGCGCGAGCGACGGAAGTCACTCATGAGGATGACTCCCGTCGCTTGCGCTCCGGGCTGGGAATTAGAGTCCTCCGTCGCCCGTCAGGTTCGCGTTATTTCCCGATGACCGAAAATCGATGCACCGTCGTTTGCCGATAGACTTCGCCCGGCTTGAGGACCGTCGTTGGAAACTCCGGCTGATTCGGTGAATCCGGGAAGTGCTGGGCTTCCAGGCACAACGCGCCGTGCTTCACCGCGTTGCCGGTTTCCGGGGTCCCGGTCAAGAAATTGCCGGTGTAGAACTGGATGCCCGGTTCGGTGGTGAGGATCTGCATCACCCGGCCTGATTTCGGTTCGACGACATTGGCCGCCGGACGGAGTTCGCCGATCTTGCCGTACACCACCCAGCAGTGATCGTACCCGCCGTTGCCGTTGACCGGTTCCGTAATTCGTTCGCCAATCTTGTGCGGCGTGATGAAATCCATCGGCGTTCCCGCCACCGCGGCGAGTTCCCCGGTCGGAATGCCCGCTTCATCGACCGGCAGGTATTTGTCGCACGTCAGCGTCAATTCCGTGTCGAGAATCGTCGGCTCTTCACCACCGGAGAGGTTCCAGTAGCAGTGATTCGTCAGATTCAGAACGGTCGCTTTGTCCGTGGTTGCCTCGTAGTCGATTTTCAGTTCGTTGGCGTCATTCAATGAATACGTCACACGGACAGTGAGGTTGCCGGGATAATTCTCTTCGCCATCAGGGCTGACGTAGGTGAACTTCACGCCGACGGAGCCTGGTGATTTGATCTGTTCATGCTGCCAGACGCGTTTGTTGAAGCCGACCTTGCCGCCGTGCAGATGGCTCGGGGCGTTGTTCGTGGCAAGCTGATACGATTCGCCATCGAGGGTGAACTTGCCGTTGGCGATCCGATTGGAATACCGCCCGCAGATGCCACCGAAGTAGGGGGCATTCGCCAGATAACCGTCGAGGTCGCTGAACCCCAGTGTGATATTCGCCAATTTGCCGTCTTTGTCCGGCACGTTCACCGCGGTGACGGTCGCCCCGAGGTTGATCAGCCCGACACGCACGCCGTTGCGGTTGGTCAGGCTGTAACTCACAACGTCTTCGCCGTCGGGCGTTTTTCCAAAGGGTTCCGATTGAATGGTCAGCATCGATGTGTCCTCAGTGGCAGTCGGCGGGGTGAGTTCGGCGGTGGTGGTTTTCGGAGCCGGTGGGGGCGGTGTCGGACCGCCGCAACCGGCAGCAATTCCGATCAGGATCGCCGTCAGTCCCCAGCGAATCGAATTCATCAATCTCATGGTACGTCTTCCCCGCCGAGCGCGGCGATCAGAATGGAACGAGTGGATGAGGCGTATCTTGCGGAGTGGACGCGCGGGAGGTCAAGCGTCGGACAACCCCTCGCTTGCCGCTTAGCGGAGAGAACCGTGCCCGAATCGTGACTTCTGTTCTTCGAGGGAAAACGAAGAGGAGCCTCACGCAAAGACGCAAGGGCGCAAAGGAATGCGAGGAGAGAATGGATTACGGGATTCCACATCGTTCACGTTACTCCACCGAGAATTCTCCCTCTACTGCATCCCTTTGCGCCCTTGCGTCTTTGCGTGAGACTCCTTCTGGTTGAGGTGTCGGCCACCACGCTGTGGGATCGGCGCGGGGCGCGAAACCGCATAGCGGGAGATGGACGCGGATGTGTCAATTCCGAAATCGGGGGACCGGCGGGGATTGCCGGTTTGGGGGATGGAAGCAGGCAAATCACTGTTGCGTCTTGCCGCCGGGGTGGGCAAACTGAAATTGGTGAAGTTCACCCAACGTTCATCTCCGCCGGGACGTAAGAACCAGCGGAGCAATTCATGAAACACGTCATGACCCGTCCGGACATTGATGTTCAGACGCCGGAACCACTGGCGGGAGTCGGTAACGAGGCTCTCCTCGTGGAAGAGGCGCGTCGAGGCAACTCGGCGGCGTTCGGGGAACTCGTTCACCGTTACGAACGTCGCGTCATGCGGGTCATCGGCCAATTCGTGACCGATTCCATCCAGGTGGAAGACCTGGCCCAAGAGACGTTCATCCGGGCGTATCAACGGCTCGACCAGTTTGATCCCTCGCGGCGGTTTGGGCCGTGGCTGTTTCGGATTGGCGTAAACCTGACGCTTGACTATCTTCGCCGCCGGAAGCGTCGAGGCTGGTGGGCGCTGTTCACCGATTCGACCGGCGACCGTGCCCCCGACCCCGCATGTGAGGATCCCCGCGAGACGCTCGATCTCAGTCAGGAAGTGCAACGGGTGCTGGAACAACTCCCGGAAAACTACCGGACCGTGATTGTGCTGCGCGATCTGGAAAACTTTTCGACCTCGGAAATCGCCGCCATCCTCAATCGGAAGGAAGCAACCATCCGCTGGCGACTGGCGGAAGCCCGGACACGGTTTCAGCAATTGTGGACCAAACGAATCAATCGCGCCGGTGGCACCACCGGGGTGACAGACGGGGCAGACTCGTCTACCGATGGCGAGACTGCAGAATAGGGAATCGGTTTCCTGTTTGATGTTTTTTTGTGCGTGGATGAGGGAGCGGAATGGATTGTCGGCAGATTCAGCCTTTGTTGGCGTTGTCGGTCGGTCAAGACCTTCCCGATGCGACATTCGAGCGTTCTGTGACACTGCATTTGCAGCAGTGCCCTGCATGCCGTGAACGTCGCCAGGCCTTGGCGATGTCCCGAGCGGTTTTGCAAGATGCCCAGCGAACCGCGCGGCCGACCGGTGGGTTGTGGCCCCGAGTCACGGTTCAGTTAGCACGTCTGGACCGCCGCCCGCCATTGGCGCGATTCAATGTGTGGGTGCCGACCGCAGTGGCCGCTTTGGCCTGCAGCCTGCTGGTGGTGGTCGCAGCGATTGAGGTCCATCGGAAAGTGAATCCGCAGTCGACGGTGTTTGTCCGCCCACTCCAGACAAAGTCGCGGAATCTGTTTGTCGAGGACCCCACCTTCGCCAGCTCGCGCGGGCGGATCATCAACGAGGAAGACGCGGCCTTCTGGCGGCAGACACAAGGTGAGTCGCTCAAACCGGCACGATTTCAGCCGGATTTCTAACGAGCCCTGCTCACTCACTCCAATCCTCGGCGATGCGGTTTTGCGCCGCGCGGATCAATCCCCATTTTCGCAAGCAATGCCCATTCCCCCCCCGGACATTGACCGGGAGATAATACCGATCGCAGGAATTGTCTGCGCGGGGAGGGCGAAGCTCCTGCTGAGCCGCGAGCGCTTCCACACACTGTGACAATCAGCGGCTCAGCGGGAGCTTCGCCCTCCCAGAAGACGCTCCACCCGCGCAGTTGAATTCTGGGACTGGTATAAGACACTCGACCGTGCGACTCGCGCTGAGTAAACTCGGTGAATGAATCTCGCGTTCATCACCGGAATAGCTTGTCCGATTGACTCTGCTCTCGTCGAGGGTCTTCTCGGCCTGCGTGATGAAGGCGACGGTTCTTTCGTGCAGTGTCGCCGGGAAGGGACTGCGGTCATCAGCCATGATTGTCGATGATGGCTGGCTTCGCTGGAATGCACCCTGTCCGTAAATTCGGCGAACTTGCATTTGCCAGTGCGGGTCTGACATGGCACAACAACACTTTACTAACCCGGCCCTCTCCGAATTGAACAAGACCCGTCATGATTTTCGTTCTCGATAACTACGACTCGTTCACTTACAACCTTGTCCAGCGGTTCGGCGAGATTGATCGGGACCTGGATGTCCGCGTCGCACGAAACAATCAGGTGACGGTCGATGACGTTGCCGCCATGCAGCCGCAGGCGATTGTCGTTTCACCGGGGCCGTGTACCCCACATGAAGCCGGAATTTCGATGGACCTGATCCGTCAACTCGGGCCGACGCTGCCGACGTTGGGCGTCTGCCTCGGCCACCAGTCGATGGCAGAAGTCTACGGCTCACCGGTGGTCCGTGCCGAACGGTTGATGCACGGTAAGGTCTCGCCGATTGAACACGACGGCAAAGGGGTGTTTGCGGGCTTGCCGAATCCATTCACAGCGACGCGGTATCACAGCCTGTGCGTTCCGATCGATAAGGTGTCCGCCGACCTGGAAGTCACGGCCTGGGTGGAGTTTCCAGGCCATCCGCGCGAAGTGATGGGCTTGCGTCATCGCCGCTTCCCCATTCACGGCGTGCAATTCCACCCGGAAAGTTTTCTGACCGAAGCCGGGACCGGCCTGCTGCGGAACTTCCTGCGAATCGCGGGGGCCTTGAAGTAGTTGTCACGCTGCCAACAATTCCCGTTGATCGCGATCGGGGATGCGGCAGAGTGGGAACTCACACTCCGGCGAAGTAATGCTTCAATTCCTGCGTGATCCGGAAGGCGCGGTATTGAAACACATCGGACTTCAAGATCCAGCCTTGCGGTCGGACGTGCACCCGGAATGTCGCCTTCGAGGCGACTTTCCGGCCTGACTGCGCTTCACACGCACGGTCATCGAAGCAGATTTCCAGCTCCACTGGTTGGTGTTTCGGTTGTGAGCCCCAGAAGCCGAAGAGCCCGGTATGCCCCGCGCGGAGCACAACCCGCGAGGTGGTGACTTCCACCAGCCGCGCATCGTGATCATTCACGAATCCACTGAGCTTGTAGACGATGAAATCTTCCGGGACTTCCGCCGTGAACGAGGTTTGATACTCGAACTCGGAACCGGCAACCGGCGCCTCTGCTAGCTCGGCAGCCTTCTCCTGCATCTCTGCGCTGGTCAACGAACAGGTTCGATTGCGCCCGCTGTGTTTTGCCTTGTAGAGCCCCTGATCGGCACGGCGCAGGATTTTCTCGACGGTATCTCCCGGCTCGGATTGCGACACTCCGAACGATGCCGTCACCCGGAGCGTATTCACGCCTCCCACCTGGCTGAGTTCGATCGCATGTCGAATGCGTTCGGCCCGACGGACACCTTCCTCGAGGACCGTATCGGGACACAGAATGACGAACTCTTCGCCACCGTAGCGTCCAACAAGTTCGCCGGAATAGGTTTCCTGTTCGAGCAGCCGGGCGAGATCGATCAGCACTTGATCGCCGACGCCGTGACCGTGAGTGTCGTTCACACTTTTGAAATGGTCGGCGTCACTGAAAATGACACAAAAGGGGTGCGCATGGTTGCGTGAGTACTCGATCACCATCTGCGACAATTGGGCTTCGAGTTCCCCCCGATTGGCCAAGGACGTCAAGGCGTCACGTGATGCCGCAAGTTTTAATTCGGCCAGTTCACCGGTCCGGCGGCGACCACAGCGCGTGAGATCACGCAGGATCTGCAGCACGCCGAGCAGACGTCCCTGGTCATCGAACAAGGGAATGGCCTGCGCTTCCACATCGAGTTTGCGGCCATCGGTGCGGGTCATCACCATCTGGGCAACAACCGGATGCCCCGCCTGGAGTGCCTGTTCCATCAGCGGAGCCGATTCATTCGACTGCCCATGAGCCGTGTTCATTTCCCCCTCGGACATCAATCGGTTGGACCACGGCTGGCCGTACATTTCCAGCAACGGGTAACCGAGCAGAGTCTCCACGCCGCGGTTCCAACAGCGGACGCGATAATCCGCGTCGAGGATAAAGAACCCGTCGTAGAGACTTTCGAGAATATAGAGATTGCTGAAGATGTGACACAGCTCGTTAACATCGTGCAGGTCATCGATGGATTCGGGTCCGTGGCGACGGAGTGTATCATCCAGCTCTTCGACATGATTGGCGAACGGCAAACCATGCAGCGTCACATAACGTGACAGCGCGGTGACCACGTTTCCGTCAAATTTCTTGCCGATCCCTTCTTTCAAGATTTCCATGATTTCATCGTGATGGCGTGCCCCACGGTAAGTGCGTGCTCCGCTGAGGGACTCATACGCATCGGCCACGGCGAGAATCCGCGCCCCCAGATGCGGCGCAAAGTTCAGTCGCTTGAGTCCATCGGTTCCTGCAGAAGCCACCTGTGACTGGCTGACCACTTGCAACACTTCATGGTCGACGCGGCAAGCTTGCAGGACATCGAGCACGATGCCGTAGTGCAGCGCCATCAGTTCCAGCTCGTCTTCGCTGAGCTTGGCCGGCTTGTACAATACGGTATCGGGCACACCGATCTTGCCGATGTCGTGCAAGAGCGACGCGACTTCCAGCACTTTCAGTTGCCGCCCGCTCCAACCGAGATGTTCGGCCAGGGCTACGGCGAGGATGGCGACGCGGCGACCATGCCGAACGGTGCCGGGATCCCGGAATTGCAGTGCTGCGAGCAATCGCCGCAAGACGTGCCTGGGAATGATCCCTTCGACCGTTTCTGCGGGATCGCGCAGCGTTTCGCCTTCCTCTGTCAGCCCCAGGCGCAAGAGATTCACCAAGCCACGGTACGCCCCCACGAACATGCCGCGCGGGCGGGCTACGGTCACCGGTAGTGTGGAATGCGGAGCAAGCACGGCCATGACAGTTCCCCTGCCCAGAACCGGCGTGATGCGCATTGCCACCGGTCTGTGACTAACGGAAACCTACGTCCGTGTGGCGAAGACGCAACGTAACCGGCCCATCACCGCAAGAAATCCGGTTCCGATCGCACCGGTTATAACGGCAACAATGGGGATGGAGTTCCATCGGCGCGGCAACATCACCCCGCGGAGAGTTCCCTGGCGCGTTCCGTGGCCGCGATGACGGCATTCATCAACGTCCCTCGCAGTCCGCCGGTCTCCAGCGCATGCAGCCCCGCAATGGTGGTGCCCCCAGGGCTGGCAACCGCGTCCTTGAGTTGTCCCGGATGCTGTCCCGTCTGGAGCACCATCTGAGCGGCTCCCGCCACAGTTTGCGCCGCCAGCCGTGTGGCCAGTTCGCGCGGCAATCCCATGCGGACACCGCCGTCGCTGAGCGCTTCGATCATCAGATAGACATACGCCGGGCCACTGCCGGACAATCCGGTGACGGCGTCGAGCAACCGTTCGGGAACCTCGGCCGCGATCCCCCCGGCGGTGAGCAGCGTCTGCACGATTCGCGCATCATCCTGCGTTGCGGAATGCCCCAGGGCGAACGCGCTCGCACCGGAACCAATCAAACAGGGCGTGTTCGGCATGACACGAACGACCCGCGCGGGCGATCCCACCAGTTCCCCCAACGTTGTCAGCGTGACTCCCGCCACGATCGAGACCGCCAAGTGGCGTCGCTGCCAATGTCCATAGGCGGAACTCAGCGCCTGGGAGATGTGCTGCGGCTTCACGGCAAGAAACACGACATCGCTGTCGGCGAGCAATGCCGCAGCATCACTGACGATGCGGCCCCCGGTCGCTGCTTGAAACCGTTCGGTTGCCACGGCGGAGACATCGAACGCCGCCAGTCGTTCAGCCGAGATGCTATCGGCCTTACGCCAGCCAACCGCCAGCGCGGTCGCCATTTGTCCGGCCCCCAGGAAGCCAATCCGGGCAGTTGTCAAATCCAAAGTCGTCATGTTCAAAACCAGCGGTGAAGGAGAAAACGGTCAACTCAAGTGTGATGCTTTAGTTTAACGCAGCGCCCCGAGAAATGGGCGACCAAAACACCTCACGCCGCGTGTGATGTCGAGCAAAGTGGCCATCACGCTCCGCGTGATGAGCGGTACGCATCACAACGCACGGAATTGAGATTCTTCCAACCCCAATCGGGACATCCGACAAAGCGCGAGCGTAGTGGCCTACCGCAGCTTTTCCAGTAGCGTGTGATAGCTGGGCATCAGGTGCGCGTTCACGCGGTCAGAGATGATCTTCCACAAATCGTCGAACAACGTCCCCTGCAGCACTCCATTCACGGTGCGACCGGCAAAGGATTGGAACTGACCGAGTGCCGCATCGGAACCGCTTGTGTCGCCAAGCACACATTCTTTCTGGCAGTGAATGTATTCATTGGCAATCAACGAAACCGTGGGCAGCAACGGCACCGGGTCCGGCATGTTCACGTACCGGAAGACGCGCCCGGCGAATTCCTTGTCATACGCCGCCGTGGCCAGTTTGTTGCCGATCATCGGCCCGCCGTAGGTGTAGACCTGATGGACCGAAAGAAAATGCCGCTGCATCACCCAACTGCAAATCAGAGCCACCGCGCCGCCGAGGCTGTGACCGGTCACCCAGATGGGCCGATCGCGCCGGGCGGTTTCTTCTTTCAAGGCGGAGAACAACGGCGTCGAGATTTCCTCGAAGGCTCCGACAAACCCCTGATGAAACTTGGCCCCCACCCCCGCGGCGATGAGGTCCGTTCCCAAGCGGCCCTGCGGAATGATGAGCAGATTGACGGCGTCCGTCAGCAGCCAATCCTTCAACCCTTCCAGCGACGTCGGCGATTCGGTTCCACGAAACGCCACCACGATGTGATCATCGTTCTGCGCGACATAGACCTGTGTGTTGCTGACCGAGATCAGACGTGCTTGCAGCCCCAACTCGGTGCTAAAAGCCGCGGCACCCTGCTCCGCAGGGAGATACGCCAAGTCCGAAGCTTTCGCCAGAAAACGGGCGTTCGGCGGTGATCCAGCAGCGTCTTCGTTCAACGGGGGCAACATGACGAGCTTCCTTGAGGCAGGCGGTTGAAGCCCGGCGTTTTCTTCAACGCCGGGCTTCTGTATTCGGTGATTGTCCCTGATCGAAAGGCAGAAGCCCGGCATTTCAGAAAATGCCGGGCTTCACTTCAAATACTCACGACCTGCTTGGGCGTTCTTCCAATCGCGTAGCGACTTCGCCGGGACCTCGGTGCCGCGGAGATCGAGTTGCGTCAGCGTTTCTTTGGCTGCGAGATGCTGCTGGAAACCGTCGTCGGTGATCTTCGTCCGCGCCAGCCGCAGAATTTGCAGCTTCGGCAACGCGGCCAAAATCGGCAGCCCGGCGTCGGTCACCGCGGTGTCGTTTAGATCGAGTTCCCGCAAGTTCGAAAAATCACGCAAGATTTCGAGCGTCTGATCGGTCACGTCGGCGTTCGCCATCTGCAAGACGACGGCATCGCGGCGAGTCTTGAGAACCGCGTAATCCTTCTGGTCCCAGCCGGTCACCGTGACGTGCCATTCGCCGTTGACCAGTGATTCGTGTTTGCCCAGGCCAATCAGTTTGTCCTGCACCGCGTTGATGCCGAACGGGATCGCCGTGACGATCAACCCCGCCACCAGCAGGATCGAGGCCCGTCGGGTTTTCGACCAGAACACCAGCGCAAAGATCAGCATCATCGGCGCGAAGAACAGCGTTACCAGCCCCCACCACAAGCGCGTGCGGAAGGCAAGAACGAGCAGCCAGATCCACGCAATGGAGGACATGACCACGCCGGTGATCAGCACCGCGGCACCGACGGTTTCGGACACGTTGCCATCCCCATTTAGCCCCCAGTTGTCTTCAACCGGGGGAACAACGCGCTGTGTTCGTACGAAGAACCCCCGTTGCGGACAACGGGGGGCTAAATGAGTTACGGAGTCGTGATCTCGACCAGCGTCAATTCGCGTTCTTGAATCAACCGCGCGGAATCGTCGTCGACGAAATCACTGTGGCACGACGCCTTGGTCTCGACGGCACCGACGGCTTTCTTCGTCTTGGAAGCGAGCTTGTGAATCTCGACCGGACTCAAGACGCCGCGCTTTTCGAGGATCTCTTGCTGATCGGGAGTGAGCGCCGCCGAGACCTTCGCGCGGTCCCATTGGAACTCGTCTTCCTTGCCGGACGAGAATTCCTGAATCTCTTTGCTGATGCGGACGCTGCACCAGTCGTGGCCGCACATGGCACAGAAATCGGTGTCCACGTCGAGGTCTTCGTCGTGATACGCGCGGGCCGTATCGGGATCGAAGCTCAGCTCGAAGTGCTTTTCCCAGTTGAGGGCCGCACGGGCTTTTGTCAGTTCATCATCACGATCACGACTGCCGGGGATGCCGAGGGCGACGTCCGCCGCATGGGCGGCGATTTTGTAGGCGATGCAGCCCTGCTTCACATCGTCTTTCTTCGGCAGCCCGAGATGTTCTTTCGGCGTGACGTAACACAACATGCTCGCGCCGTGATACCCGGCCGCGGTCGCACCGATGCAACTGGTGATGTGGTCGTAACCGGGGAAGATGTCGGTCACCAGCGGGCCGAGGACGTAGAACGGGGCTCCGTGGCAAAGTTGCCGCTGGAGCTTCATGTTGTACTCGATCTGATCGAATGGCACGTGCCCCGGCCCTTCGACCATGACCTGCACACCCTTCCGCCAGGCCCGTTCGGTGAGTTCACCGAGCGTCACCAACTCCGCGAGTTGCGCACGATCGGTCGCATCGGCAAGACCGCCGGGACGCAAGCCGTCACCGATGGAGAACGTCACGTCGTACTGCCGCATCACATCGCAGATCTCTTCCCAATGGTCGTACATCGGGTTCTGTTTGCCGTGCACCAGCATCCATTTGGCGAGGAGTGACCCGCCGCGACTCACGATGCCGATGAGACGGTTACGAACATACGGCAGATGTTCCCGCAGCACCCCGGCGTGGATGGTGAAGTAATCGACGCCCTGTTTCGCTTGATGTTCCAGCGTCTGGAGAATCAGTTCCACTGTCAGATCTTCGATCTTGCGGCCGATGATCATCGAGTAAATCGGCACGGTGCCAATCGGAACCGAACTGTTGCGCAGGATCGCATCGCGGCAGGCATCGAGATCGCCGCCGGTCGAGAGATCCATCACGGTGTCCGCGCCCCAGCGCTCGGCCCACTTCAGCTTTTCGACTTCTTCATCGGTGCTCGACGACACCGGCGACGCCCCCATATTGGCGTTGATCTTCGTCTTGGTCGCGCGGCCAATCGCCATCGGATCGAGCTGATGTCCAAGATGGACCGTATTTGCCGGAATGACCATCCGTCCGGCGGCGACTTCATCACGCACCTGTGCGGGCGTGAGATGCGGTTCGCGCTCGGACACCCGGCGCATCTGTGGCGTAATGATCCCGAGCCGTGCCGATTCCAATTGCGTGATCGGCTGAAAGCCTTTTGGATACAGGACCTGTACTTCGCTGCCGTCAGCCTGATCGAACTGGACCGTGGCTTGTTCAGCGGACGGGACTTGCGGAACGATCGCCGTCGCGCGGGGGGCCATCGTCACAGACCAGCCATCGGGCAGAAAATCCCACGCGCTCTTGTCCGAGACACCGGGCATGCCGGGCGTGTCGGGAGACGCGAATGTGCGGGCCCCGTCAACCCCGGGCAGAATCACCGGTGGCCGCGCGAAACTCCCCGGCGTCGTCCCGGCCAGCGAACTGGACGGGTTCTGCCCTAACGGTGGCAGGTGGTAGCTCCGGTCAATCCCGTCAATCCCGGCCGTAATCATGCGTGGCATCTCTCGGAAAACGAAAGCGGACCGCAGGCGTTGTGCCCGCGGCCCATCTATCGTAGTCCGCCCTCTTCGATTTGCAATCAGCGGCGATGAATCCGTTTACGGCAGCTCGCGAACAAGGGCCCCCGTGGATGCGGACCACTCGCAGACTTTCCCGTCCAGCCCGCCGGAATAGAGCCGCCGGTCATCCGCGCTGAAGATCAGGTTATGAATGGGACGGGAGTACTGGACCTGTTCCCAGACGAGTTGCTTCCGGTTCAGATCCCACAACCGGATATGTTTATCAAACCCACCCGTCACCAAGGATGTCCCCGATGACGTAAAGGCCAGCGCTCCAACCTTAAACTGATCGGCCTGATGCTCCCACAACAGGTTTTGGTTCGCTGTATCCCAGACGCGCACCATGCCGTCGTCAAAACCAATCGCGAATCTCTGACCATCGGGCGACCAGGCCAGCGTGTCCGCGCGGTTGGCCCGTGCGGCGGGTTTCGCACCATGCGACACCTTCCAGGAGGTCACGATGCGGTTTTCGTCGAGACTCCACAGGAATACGGATTGCCAGTTAACCAGCGCGATGGTTTTGCCGTCCGGACTCAAGGCTGCGTGATCGAGTTGATCGGGTACGGGGAATTGTTTCGCTTCGACAATCAGGCCATCCGGATCCTTCAAAGCCCAGATTTTCATATCCCCGCCGTTGCTCACCACCACACCGACTCGTCCATCACTTGAGACGTCGGTGTCCGTCATGATGCCGAAGGCTTCCGGAAGGACTTCGCTGTGAATCGTCTCGCTGCCGCGCAACAGGTCCAGGCGTCGATCAAGGCCATATCGGAGTGTCAATGTCTGCTGATTCCCGCCGTGAGCGGCAAAACTTGCTTCGGATTGAAAGAGCAACCAGCGATCGGTTTCGGTCCCATCCGCCAGATTGATGTGACTGATCCCGTAGCGTTCCCGGGAGACCCACAGCGTTTGGTCAGAAGCGCACAGCGTCAATCCATAAACAGGTTGATCGGCGTGCGGATTGTCAACAGTGGGTGCTGCAGGCGTCCGCAGCGCTTGCTGAACAAACAGCACTCCGCTCATCAAAAGCGTGACGAACCCGAGTTCGCGCAAGTATCCCAGTTGGATCAGCCCGCGACGAGGCGCGAACCGAGAGCGCAGCCGGAGGAAACCTCGGCGCATGATGGACCTTTCGAATCGAAACCAGCAAACGATGGAGCTGTTGGACGAAGTTTGGTGCCAGACCATCTCCAATGACGGCCTGACGCTTCGCAATCAACAGTCACTGAACTCCAGGCGGGTGTTTCGCCAGCAACAACACAAGTCTCGGCGAAACGGTTCAAAGGTGGGGACGGTCAATCTTCAAGCAGTCTAAGAGAGGAAGGAGTACTTACCGGGAACGTTTAACGAATTCTGTGTGTAGTCAGCGGATGCTGATCCTTGATCGCATCTCACGGCAACCCAATTCGCAGTTTGTGTGCCGACGTTGTGGAAAGTTTCATGAACGGTTGCAACTTGTTTGCTAGTCATGGCTTTGGCGCGGGAATGCCGCCGTGGTTGATCCAAGGAAGCCCTCCAATCGTACCCGGCTGCTGCGGGTCTGCTCAGGACCTGCGCAGCATCACTTACGGCATGGGCATGCGGTGTAGGGGAAGTACTACCCTCGACGAGTGGCCAGCCAGCATGCCGTTGCGTTCCCGATCGGGGCCGTTGAGAATAGTCTTAACTTGTCCAGAGTCACTCGCTGCAAGCATGATTCAAAACCGTTAAGGATCAACCATGCCCGATATCACCGCGGAAGCGCTGGGAGCATTGAACCAATACGCAGAGGGACCGGCGTTGCTGAAACAAGCTGTCGCCGGGCTGAATGATCGGCAACTGCGGACGCCTGCTCCCCCCGGCAAGTGGTCGGTCATGGAAATCGTCTGTCACATCGCTGATGCCGAGATCTTCTATGCCGACCGGATCAAACGGGTGCTGGTGGAAGACCGACCGACGATGTTCAGTGCCGATCCGGATCAATTTGTCGCGCGGCTCGGCTACGACATCCGTGATCTTGACGAGGAACTCGCCGTGGTGGCTTCGATCCGGGCACAGGTCACTCGAATTCTCCGGTCGGCGACAGCGTCCGACTTGGAACGCGTCGGTGTTCATAGCACCGATGGTCCGCTCACGTTGGCGGCGCTGCTGAAGCGGATCGCCAATCACATCCCGCACCACATCAAGTTCATCACGGAAAAGCGTCCGGCGCTGTTGGCCATCAAATGAGCTTGGCCATCGACTCACCCCCGATTTGGTGACAACCTGAGGATGAGTGTCCGTTGTCTCAGCCCCGCCGCGTTCGGTTGCATCCCTTTGTCTGGAGTCGTAACCTACCGCTGCCTTCCGTGTTGCGTCCGCCCGGTTACGTGGGGACCGCGTTCCGATGATTCTTACCGGCAGCGAAATCAAAGCCCAAATCGGGCGAAACATCGTCATCGATCCGTTCGATGAAAAGCTGCTGAACCCCAACAGTTACAATTTGCGACTGCATGACGAACTGCTGGTGTATGAGGAAATCGTCCTCGATATGCGGCGGCCGAACCGGTACCGCCGCTACGTCATTCCGCCCGAAGGCCTGGTGTTGCAACCGCGGCAACTGTATCTCGGAAGGACGATGGAGCGGACCGAGACCCATAATCTGGTGCCGATGCTGGAAGGCCGGTCTTCCATCGGCCGGCTGGGGTTATTTGTGCATGTGACCGCGGGCTTCGGCGACGTCGGGTTCTGTGGGTATTGGACGCTGGAAATGTTCGCCGTCCACCCGATCCGCGTGTATCCCGGCGTGCCGATTTGCCAGATTTTCTATCACACCTTGCAGGGGGATGTGACGGAATACCACACGGGCAAGTACCAGAACAATCACGACATTCAGGCCAGCTTGCTGTTCAAAGAATTTCAGGAACCGGCGCGTGACCAGCAGATGCGGTTGTTTGGCCAGGAAGTGACCGAATGACGCGCTGTCGCACAGGGAAACGCCTCACATGGCTGGCGGAGGAAAGTGAAAATCGACTTTTGACCAGTCCCCATGATGGACGAATGGAATAGAATTATGGGTTGGGATCAGGACCGAATCGACCTGAAAAGGAGCGATTCCGTAACAAACGGAACATCCGTCAAGATCGGGTGAATTCCGTACGGGGAGTTCGTTCTCCAGTTCTCAACCGCGTTCGCCCCGGATATAGTCGGAATCGTCAGTGCACTTCTGGGGGATCTCCCGCATGCCAGCTTATCTCGTCCCACTCGACGCCGCCGGGTGCGTGATCCCCTTGGAAAAAGCAATTCTGCTGATCGGTCGCCAGTCCGATTGTGACGTGTCGCTGACCACCAGCCGAAAAATCTCGCGTCGCCATTGTGCCATTGCTGTCGTCAACAATACGGTGATCATTCGCGACCTCGGCAGCACCAACGGCGTGAGTGTCAACGGTACCCGGGTTACTCGGGAGGTGATGCTGACGCTGGGTGATGAAGTGATGATCGGCGATGTGCGGTTTCGCTTCCAGAAGGAACTGAATTCCGCCAAACAGACTCCGATCAAATCCATCGCGCGTCCGACGAGTGTCGCCACAGTCGCCTCGGAGGATTTCGACAAGCCGGTCGCGCTCCCCGACGAAGGCCGTGATTTCGCCGTGGAACCCTCACTGCCGCGCGTCCGGGCGGTGTCCAAGACCGCATCCGATTACCTCGATTCCGGTCCGCTGGTGCCGTTTCAACCCAGTGCGGAAAACTTCCAGCCGCTGGCATCGGACAGCATCTGACCACCCTGTCGAGAATTGCCGAGGATAGACCTCACGCAAAGGCGCAAGGGCGCAAAGGAAGACAGGAGAGAATCTCTTGTCGAGCCAATCATGGTGGATGAAGCTGATCCGTCAAATCCCTTCCGAATCGTATTCCTTTGCGCCTTTCCGTGAGGTGCCTTGAACTCTCTCAATTTGCCAGAGATTCGTTCTCCAATCAGGCACGCTCGGCGAACGGGGCGGTTTCGGGTAAACTCTCGGGCTGACGATTCGCCGAGTTTTCCCGAGTGCTTCCATGAATCCCGCGGTTGCTGATTATCTCCAAACGCATCAGGACCAGTTCCTCGACGAACTGAAAGCCCTGCTGCGGATTCCTTCGGTGAGTGCCGACCCGGCGTTTCTCCCCGCGATGACGCAAGCCGCGGAGTTTTTGCGCGATCAGTTCGTCGGCCTCGGGTTCACCACCGAGATCGTGAAAACGCCGGGGCATCCGATCGTCTATGCGGAGTGGCTCAAGGCTCCCGGCAAGCCGACGGTGCTGATTTACGGCCACTACGACGTCCAACCGCCGGACCCGCTTGATAAATGGACCACGCCACCATTTGAACCGACGATTCGCGACGGCAAGATCTATGCCCGCGGGGCCACCGACGATAAGGGCCAGTTCTTCACGCACGTCAAAGCCGCGGAGGCCTGGATCAAGGCCACCGGTTCGCTGCCGGTGAATTTGAAGTTCGTCATTGAAGGTGAAGAAGAAGTCGGCAGCAACAACCTCGACCACTTCCTCGAAACGAACAAACAGAAGCTGAAAGCCGACGTCGCGATCATCAGCGACACGAGTCAGTACGCCCCCGGCATTCCCGCCATCACCTATGGTCTGCGGGGCATCATCGCCTGTGAAGTCACGCTCACCGGGCCGAAGAAAGACTTGCACAGCGGCATCTTCGGCGGGGCGATCGCCAACCCGGCGAACATGCTCGCCCGGTTGATCGCCCAATTACATGATGACCAGGGCCGCGTGCAGATTCCCGGTTTCTATGACGAGGTCTTGCCGCTCACCACAGCGGAACGCGAACAATTCGCCGCGTTGCCATTCGATGAGAAAGCGTTCCTCAACGAAGTTGGTTCACCCGCGGCCTGGGGGGAAACCGGTTTCACGTCGATCGAACGCCGCTGGGCACGGCCGACATGCGATGTGAACGGCATGACGAGTGGTTACCAGGGCGTGGGGCCGAAGACGATCATTCCGTCGAAAGCGTCGGCGAAGATCACGTGCCGGTTGGTGCCGCATCAGAATCCGGAGAAACTGCTCGTCGCGCTGGAGGCGTTTCTGAAAGCCCGTTGCCCGGCCGGGGTGACGTTGTCATTTCAGTCGAACCACGGCTGCCCGCCGTTTGTCTTTGATCCCACGAACCGGTACATCGACGCGGCACGAATCGCCATCCAAGAGGCCTTCGGGGTCGCACCGGTCCTCATGCGCGAAGGGGGCTCGATCCCCGTCGTCGCCACGTTCCAACAGATTCTCGGACTCGGCACCTTGCTGCTCGGCTGGGGACAGAACACCGACAACCTGCACAGCCCCGATGAACATTTCACCGTCGCCGATTTTCACCACGGCATCCACGCCAGTGCGGCGTTGTGGCCCGAACTTCCCACGGCTTAGCCGTCTCTTCCACGGCTTGGAACAGTAGGAACGTCATGCTCGATTTGCAGTTTTTGTGCGACAACCTCGACGCCGTGCGGACGAATTGCCGGAACCGGGGGGTGACGGTCGATCTGGAGAACGTGTTGCCGCTGCGCGATCGGCGGAATGCGCTCATTGTCGAAGCGGACAAGACGCGGCAGGAACAGAAGACGCTGGCGGCGCAGATTCCGAAAGCGGACGCCGCCGCCAAACCGGCGCTCGTCGAACGGGGTCGCCAACTGCGGGAAGCGGTCGCCCAGTTTGAAGTCGATCAGAAAGAGATCGAAACGCAACTCCGCGCGATTCAGTGCAGCGTTCCGAATATGACGCATGCCGATGCGCCGGTCGGTGCGCTTGAGTCCGACAACAAGGTCGTCCGCACCTGGGGCGAACCGCCGAAGTTTGATTTCCAGCCGCTCGATCATGTCGAACTGTGCGAGAAGCACAAACTCGTCGATCTTGAAGCCGGCGCGCGGGTCACCGGACACGGGTTTTACTTCCTGAAGAACGAAGCCGCGCTGCTGGAACTCGCGCTGGTGCAGTACGCCGTGCAGAAATTGATCGCGCACGGTTTCACGCTGCATATCACGCCCGATCTGGCCCGCATCGATGTCCTCGAAGGGACCGGTTACCAACCGCGCGGCAACGAAACGCAAATTTACAGCATCGCCAACACGGACCTCTGTCTCGTCGCCACGGCGGAGATCACGCTCGGCGGTTCGCTGAAGGATCAGATTCTCGACATCGCTGATTTGCCATTGAAATACGCGGGCATCTCGCACTGTTTCCGCACGGAAGCCGGGGCGCATGGCAAGGCGTCGCGCGGCATTTATCGCGTGCATCAATTCACCAAGGTGGAGATGTTCGGCTTCACCGCTCCCGATCTCGCCGCGTCGGATGCCCTGCACGCCGAGATCGTCGCCATCGAGGAAGAAATCTTCCAAGGGCTGAAGATTCCGTACCGCGTCCTCGATATCTGCACGGGCGATCTCGGCGGACCGGCCTACAGAAAATTTGATCTCGAAGCGTGGATGCCCGGCCGCAATGAATACGGCGAAGTGACCTCGGCGTCAAACTGCACCGACTTCCAGGCTCGCCGGTTGGGAACCCGGTGCAAATCGCCGGATAAAAAAGGAACGCAGTTCGTTCACACCCTCAACGGCACCGCGGTCGCTGTGACGCGGGCGATGATTGCGATTATCGAAAATTATCAGCAACCCGACGGCAGCATTGTCATCCCGGAAGTGCTGCGGATGTGGGTCGGGAAGGACAAGATCGGCTAGCATTCCCGTCCGTCGCAGCCCGGAGCGCCAGCGACGGAGTTCTTCTTCCAAAACGCTAGAACACGCGCCAAGTCTCCGTCGCTTGCGCTCCGGACTGTGTAATCCACCATGCTCGCCTCTTTCGTCCTGCAGCTCATCGCCGGTATCAGCCTGATGTGGGTGCTCATGCCCCGTCGGCAGGTGACGTCGGGATTCTTTCGCATCCAGATGCTGCTGGTGCTGGGGTTGAGCGTTGTTGCCGCGCTTTCGGCGGGAAAGTTCGGTGGTCCCCTCTATATCGACAAGGACTGGGGGGTACGCTGGCTGTCGGTGCTCCTTGGGGGGATTGCCTTCCTGGGTTCCGTCCTTTGGACGCTCGAACGTCGCAAGGCCGGGGCCATTTGTGGGTTTCTGATCGCTGGTCTCTCCCAATTCGCGCTCTCTGTGTCGTGCATGGGAGGGCCATACATGTTGCGCGATGTGGTGTCGTGCGGCGCGTCGGCATCCGTTCTCGGGGGGACCGTCACGGCAATGCTGCTCGGGCACTGGTATCTCACAGCGCCAACGATGTCGATTGCACCACTCACCACGTTAGTCCGGGCCCTGATCATCGCCGTGGTCGTGCGGTTGATCGTTTCCGCCGTCTGCTGGTGGACCGGCGGCGATGCGATTCACGGTTCACTCTTGTGGAGCTGGTTCGCGCTGCGGTGGATCGCCGGGATTCTCGCGCCACTCCTCCTTTGCGGAATGACCTTGCGCATTTTACGCTATCGGAATACTCAAGCCGCGACCGGGGTGTTGTTCGCCGAGGTGATTTTGTCGTTCATCGGGGAGATGTCGGCGACACTATTGTCGAGTGAGTTACACCGCCCGTTCTGACGATGACACCAAGACCGGTTCGCAACCCGGCTGCTTCCTGGCAGCCGGGTTGCTGCGATCAAGTTCACGTTCTGAAAAAAGCATCCCGGATGCCAGGAAGCAGCCGGGATGCGACTTAAACAATGTCAGCTTGGACTCCATTTCCGTGCATGCCCATTTTGACTGCCCCAAGTGCCTGAAGAACGACGATGTCGAAGTCGGCTCGACGACCGCATCCATCGCGTGTCGGCACTGCGGGTGGACAAAGGCCGTCGAAGAGCACGATTACTCCGCTGACGCGCCGCACCGCTGTTTGATCTGCGGGTGTGATGATCTCTGGCGGCAAAAAGACTTCCCGCCACAGTTGGGGCTGGCGATTGTCGCCGCGGGGATTATCAGCAGCACCATCGCCGTGGCGTATATGCAGCCGACGTTGGCCTTGGGCATTCTCATGGCGTTCGCGCTGGCCGATATGGCCCTCTTCACTGTCATGAATGATGCGCTGGTCTGCTACCGTTGCCATGCCCGTTACCGCGGGGCCGTCATCGGTAAGGAACATCCGAAGTTCGACCTCGAACTCAACGAACGCTACCGCCAGGAAGCCGCCCGTCTCCGGACCATGCCGGAACAACCGACCCCCCGGTAAGCGCAAGGTAACGGCTTCACTCTTGCCGAAACCAGCACGATCGACGCACAATCATGACGATCCCCCTGTCGTGTTCTCGTCCTTCTGCAAGGCCGTTCCCCGGTGGACGTCCCGTCGTCGCGGCTCTATGAAGATCTCGCCGATTCGTTTCGTGGTGAGTTGCTGGTCGACCCGGTAGCCCTCGCGGCCTATGCCTGCGATGCCAGCCCGTTCGAGCAGCACCCGCTTGCGGTCGCCTGTCCGCGCGATCGTGATGACGTTGCCACCATCCTGCGATATGCTTCCGAACACCATTTGCCGGTGATACCGCGCGGCAGCGGCACCGGACCGGACGGTGGTGCCATCGGTCCCGGAATTGTGCTCGATCTGTCCCGTTTCCTGCGGCAGATCGGTCCGATTGTTAACGGAACCATTCGTGTTGAAGCCGGCGTTGTACTGGAAGAACTGAATCGCCACTTGCGTCCACAAGGGTGGATGTTCGGGCCCGATCCAATGACTGCCGCGACAACCACCATTGGCGGGATGCTGGCTGTCAATGCGTCCGGTGCGCGAACGCTCGCCGTCGGGACCACGCGGGATGCAGTGACGGCGATTGAACTCGTTTTCGCCGACGGTCGCTGCGCGATCGCCACTGATATGCCGCGGACGAATCACCGGACACCGGCCTCAGATGATCTCCCGGTCGATCTGTCAGAGCCGGCCTTGCGCTGGCTCGACGATCAGCGGCTCACCCATCACGATGCCCTGACCCATCAGATCGTTCATTGGCCACGGGTGTTGGTTGGTTCCGAGGGATCGCTGGGTGTCTTCACCGCAGCAACATTGCGGCTGCAGCCGCTACCGCAGCATCGCGGAGCGGTCTTGCTGGCTTTCCGCTCGTTGGAAGCCGCCATTGGTGCGGTTTCGGATTTTGCCGCGATTTCTGTGGCGGCGTGTGATCTGCTCGACCGACGGCTGATTTGCCTGGCTCACGAGGCGCATAGTCCGTGGGTCGAGTTGTTCTCGCCTGTTGCCGAGGCGGCGCTGCTCATCGAATGGTTTGCCGAAAGTGAGGCCGATCGCTCCCACCAATTGAATCGCGTGCTGGAGGTGGCGTCTCGTTCTGGATCGTCGGTGGAAGTCTGCCGTGTCGTCCTCGACAATGAGGAAGTTGATGCGTTGTGGACGCTGCCGGCAAGTTTGTTGGCGATGCTTGCGCGGCTGCCGGGAACCACGCGGCCGTTGCCCGTTCTTGCCAAGCTCCGGGTCCCGTTGGAACATCTGGAAGCCGTGATTGTGCAAATCCAACGTGTGCTGCAACACCACGGACTGACGGCGGCACTCCATGCGCACGCCGCTACGGGAACGCTGCATTTTTTGCCACTGGCGCCGACTCCCACGAGCGACACAGCCACTTTCTGGACAACGGTCACGCGCGAAGTGACAGCGGTGGTGCAGCAGTTCGAGGGACCACGGTCGAATTACGCTGCGATCCACCGAGCGCTCAAGGAAATCTTCGATCCCCACGGTGTCCTGCATCGTCCTCATCACCCCGGCGGTGCGGAATCCGCCGGTATGCTTTCCGTGTCGGCAACCACGAACGCAAGACATCTGCGCCAACTTGCCGACGCGGCCACGTTGCAGCCGCTACTTCTCAACTGGTCTGAACCTGCGGCGCTGGTGGAAACGGTTGACCGCTGCAACGGCTGCGGTCAATGTCGCACAACGTCTCCAACGACGCGGATGTGCCCGTTCTTTCGTGACAGCCACGATGAGCTCGCCGCGCCCCGGGCCAAAGCGAACGCGCTGCGACAACTCGCAACCATGCCCACTGAAGTCGATGCGTGGGAAACGCCGTCCGGGCAGCGATTACTGGAGACGTGCTTCAACTGTAAACAGTGCGAAGCGGAATGTCCCTCAGGTGTGAACATTCCACAGATGATGATTGAGGCCAAAGCCCAGCGCGTGGCCACGAACGGGTTGTCGCGGGCCGAGTGGTTCCTTACCCGCATTCCCGGATGGATGCCCTGGCTGCGCTATGCGGCCATTGCGGTTCGTCCGGTCCTGCGCCGCGCGTGGTTTCGCTGGTTGGTGGAACGCTTCACCTCGATCACCCGCCACCGCCGTTTCCCCACCTGGCGGACCAAACCCTTCCTGCAAACGGCACCGCGCGCGTGGCGGACTCCCCCGACAACGCTTCATGATCGAGTGGTGGTCTATTTCGTCGATCATGTCGCCAACTGGCACGAGCCAGACATCGCGCTCGCCGCCGGGCGGATTCTGGAACACCACGGCTTCCAGGTCTACGTTCCCACCGAGCAGGTCCGTGCCGGTATGGACCTCGTTTCCTGTGGCGATCTGGACCGGGCCCGAATGCTCGCCGAGAAAAACATTGCCGTGTTGGGGGAATATGCGCGGGCCGGCTGTCCGATCCTCTGCACCGAACCCGCCGCGGCGCTCTGTCTCAAGGTGGAATATCCGCGGTTGGTCGATCACCCCGATGCCACGTTTGTGGCCAGCGTCTCCGAGGAGATTGGCCGCTTTCTGTCCCGCTTGCACGCGGCGAAGAAACTGCGGACCGATTTTCGACCGCGGGCTGTCAGAGCAGCGTATCATCAACCGTGCCATTTGCGGGCTTTGGGCTCCGCAGACTCCCTGCGAGAATTATGCAGTTTGATTCCCGGTGTGGAGACCCCTAAAATTGAAGCGGGGTGCTCGGGCATGGCAGGCACCTTCGGCTGGGCGAAAGAAACCTACGAACAATCGGTGGCGCTGGGCCAGCCGGTCGCCCGCGCCTGGGAGTCCGTCTCCGCAACCGTCGCCCTTTCGGAGTGCAGCAGTTGCCGTCAACAGTTGGAACACCTCACGCATCGACGAGCCCAGCACCCGCTGCTGCTGCTGGCGGAGGCGTACGGACTGATCCCGCCGCCATCACCCTCACCGTGAAGTTTTTCGCCCGCGCCCGGGACCTGACCGGCTGCGACACCGTGACGTGGACCGTTCCCCCGGCGACATGTGTCGAACCCCTGCGGCGACGGCTGGCCACCGAGTTTCCCGCCATTGCCGTGATCGCCTCTCATTTGTTTGTCGCGATCAATGGTGATTACGCTTCCGACGAAACAATCGTGCGTGATGGTGATGAAGTGGCATTCTTCCCTCCCGTCAGCGGAGGTTGAGAACCGTGATCCAACTGACGCATGATCCGATCGATACGCAAGCGCTGACGGAGTCAGTCCGTTCGCCGCAAGCCGGGGCGGTAGTCCTGTTCCTCGGGACGGTCCGGGAATTCACCGCCGGGCGACAGACCGTCGCGCTCGATTACGAAGCCTACTCCGCGATGGCCGTCCGCAAGATGGAAGAACTGGTGGAACAAGCCCGCACGCAATGGCCCATCGAGAAGGCGGCGATTGTTCATCGACTGGGTCGGATGGAACTGGGGGATGTGAGCGTTGCCGTCGCCGTGAGCACGCCGCATCGCCATCAAGCCTTTGACGCCGGGCGGTTTCTCATCGACCAGTTGAAAATCGTCGTCCCCATCTGGAAAAAAGAAAACTGGGCCGACGGCACCACCGAATGGGTCCACCCCGGAAGCCCAGGGATTGCCATCCCTGGGGTGCTCCTGTCGGGAGAACAACCATGACGCAACTCCCCCTCATCGACACCTTCGGTCGCCTCCACGACAACCTCCGCATCAGCGTCACCGACCGCTGCAATATCCGCTGTTTCTACTGCATGCCGGCGGAAGACGTCGTGTTCATGGATCGTCAGGACCTGCTGACGTTCGAAGAGATGGAACGCTTCGTCCGTCTGGTCGTGCCGCTGGGGATCACGCAACTGCGGCTCACCGGCGGCGAACCGTTGGTGCGGCGTGATCTCGATAAACTCGTGCGAATGCTGAACGCCATCTCCGGCATCACCGATATCGGCCTCACCACCAACGGGCTGTTGCTTGCCGATCAGGCCGAAGCGCTCTACGCCGCCGGTTTGCGACGGATCAACATCAGCCTCGACGCCCTCAATCCAGTGAAGTTCAAGAAGTTCACGCGGCGCGATGGTTATGAGCAAGTCCGTGCGGGGATTGTCGCTGCCCAGCGGGTGGGCTTCGACCCGATCAAGATCAACGCCGTGTCGGTCCGCGGGATGACCGAAGACGAGATCGTGCCGTTCGGACACTTCGCGCGGGAGACGGGGATCGAAGTCCGCTTCATCGAGTACATGCCGCTCGATGCCGACAATGCCTGGGAGCGCGACAAAGTCCTCTACGCACAGGAAATCATCGACCGATTGTCGTCAGACGTCATGCCGCTGGTTCCGGTGAGCGACCAGGATCCCAACGCCCCGGCGTCCGATTTCGTCTTCGCCGACGGCGTCGGCCGGATCGGGTTCATCTCATCGATCAGCCAACCGTTCTGCATGAGCTGCAACCGCCTGCGGATCACCGCCGACGGCAAGCTCCGCAATTGTCTCTTCAGCATGGAAGAAACCGACCTGCGGACGCTGTTGCGTGGTGGTGCCCCGGACGAAGCGATCTGGACCGCCGTGCGAGACAGCGTGACCGCGAAGAAAGAAGGCCACGAAATTAACACGGCCCGGTTCGTCCAACCGCTACGACCCATGTACTCCATCGGCGGTTGAGTGTTCGTGAGTGGTTTCGTGTGCCACGGCCGTGTCGGCCGTGCGTTGGTAGAAAGCGTCTCGCCACTTCGCACGGCCGACACGGCCGTGGCACACAAGACCTCGATGAACAGTGAGCACAATGCGTTTCTACTTCGACAACGCGGCGACGAGCTTTCCGAAATCGCCGGCGGTGCTGACGGCGGTGGACGCCTATCAGCGCGACTGCGGGGCGGCGGCAGGACGCGGCGGTTACCGTTCCGCGATCGAAGCCGGGAAGATCGTTGACGCCTGCCGGTCCGAAGCCGCCCGGTTGCTGAAGTGCCCCGCGCATCGGCTGGTTTTCACGTTCAACGGGACCGACGGTCTCAATCAGGCGATCCTCGGCGTTTGCCGTCCGGGCGATCACGTCATCACCACGGCGTGGGAACACAACTCGGTCCTGCGCCCGCTGCGGTTTCTCGAAGATTCGTGCCAAGTGCAGGTCACTCGCCTGGTGCCCAATCCCAGCGGTCATGTCACTCCGGATGCCGTGAAGGCAGCCCTGGCTGCGAACACGCGATTGGTGATCGTGCAGCACGCTTCCAATGTTCTTGGCGTGGTGCAACCCATCACCGAGATTGCGGAAGTCGTTCGTGCTCACGGGGCGCTGTTTGCTGTGGACGCCGCGCAAACGGCGGGACATCGGCCAATCGATCTCGGCGATTCCGAGATCGATTTGTGGATCACGTCCGGACACAAAGGTCTCGGCGGGCCTTTGGGAACGGGGCAGCTTTACATCGGCCCGCGGGCGGAAGAGCACCTCGAACCGCGTCGCTGGGGTGGCACCGGCACGCACAGCGAAGACGACCGGCAACCCACCGAACTCCCCGACCGCTTGGAATCGGGCAACCTCAACGTCCCCGGTCTGGCGGGACTTCGCGCGGCACTAACGGAGTTGTCCGACGATGTGCTGTCTCAACGGCAGCAGCATGAGCAGGCGTTGCTCGACGAACTGTGGCAATCGCTGGCCCGCTGTCCAACGATTCGACTTTACGGTTCTTCGCCTGCCGAAGCGGACCGGATCGGTGTGATCAGCCTCAATATCGACGGCTTTGCACCCCACGAATTGGCATCGATTCTCGACGAGCACTACAGCATCGAAGGCCGGGCGGGTTTGCACTGTGCCCCGGGCGTGCATCGGTGGTTAAAGACGATCACCACCGGCGGAACATATCGCGTAAGTCTCGGACCAACGACGACGGCTGACGATATCGCCAATCTCGCACGATCACTAATCGAAGTTGCGGGCGGCTCGTCAAAGTAGCCATCACGCTCCGCCGTGATGAGCGGATGGACGCAACGCGCGGACTTATTGGACTCGTTGCCACGCGAACTCTTGGAGTTCGGCGGCTTTGGAATCGAGAGCGTTTCTCACCGACCGCTCATCACGGCGGAGCGTGATGGCGACTTTAGGCGCTGCGTTGCCCCGGCATCCGCACTAACCGTGGGATTGGCACCTTGCGGCCGATCACGCCGCCGTGATGGTGGACCAGGTCGTTGAAGTTCGAGCGAAGAAAGCCCCACGTTTTCTCGTGCGGATTGCTCGCCAGATACCGCTCTGAATAGACCGCCATCTGCCGGTCGTATTCCTTCTGGCTATGGGTATGCACGTGGTACCGGCCTTCCATCCGCCGGATATCGCCGTCGAATCGCGGGCTGATGTGGAACAGCTCGTGAAAGACTGTGATGAGCTTTTCACTCAGCGGCTGGTCAAGAAACCGCGGCAGATAAAACGTGAGGATGTAGAGGATCTCACGCTCACCATCAAACATCCGCCGCACGGTCCAGTGGTGTCCCGAACGACGGCACGTGAGTGCGCCCTGCTCGAAACGCATGGGCGTCAGTTTGGCTTGCAGGCCGTGGAGCTCGCGATGCCGGGCTTGAGCGAAGGCCACCGCCACGTGTGGCATACGGACGTGAGCCAGATCGGGAGTGCGCGCGACGACGTCGTCGCACAAGAGTTGCATCGCCCCTGTAAAGTCGAAACCGCGTCGCGACATCGGCGAGAGAATCCCTTCTCCGACCGGACTGCTCCCTGACACCGACGCGAACGATACCGATCCTAGTCACCTGTGGCAACAGGAATCGATCGCGGTCAAGCGGTCGGTGCGGTGACTTCGTCGCGGACGACCGGAGCCTGCCGTTTACGCGACTTAATGCGGTCGCGGTCCCCAACAAACTCGATAATCGCCTTCCGA
This sequence comes from Planctomycetaceae bacterium, assembly GCA_041753475.1. GTDB lineage: Bacteria > Planctomycetota > Planctomycetia > Planctomycetales > Planctomycetaceae > DSVQ01. The sequence continues at coordinate 72,234 of JBGSUN010000238.1, forward strand.
CCGGCATCGCCGATGCGAAACTCGGCCAATCGAGCGATCCGCGTGTACCCGCCTTGGCGGTCACGAAAACGGGGCCCGAGTTCAGAGAACAGAATGTCGAGCGCTTCCTTGTCACGCAAGGCAGCGAAGGCCCGCCGACGCAATGCCACCGCCGGTGACTTGGCTTGGGCCCATTGACGCCAGCGATCCGACTTCCGCCATTCCTTCCACTCAGTGGAATTCCGCTCGGCGGACGTGGCGAACTGCTCAGCAGCGTCATCAAACACGAGAGCCTTCTTGGCCATCGTGATCAGCTTCTCGATCATCGGGCGAAGTTCCTTCGCCTTGGTGATCGTCGTGACAATCCGGCCGGCCACTTTCGGCTTGTTCGGCGCGTCTTCTTCACTCCGCAAGGAGCGAATCAGGCTGACGGACATATTGCGAAACATCGCATGCCGATGCGACGCATTCCGCCCCAATGTTCGACCACGTACGCCGTGCCGCATGATTCACCGACCTTAACCGACCCCGCTGCGAGCAGCGAAGTTCTTGAACTTCTCAGCCGGATCGAGCATGTCCGGCTGTTAATTGATTTCATCCGTCGGGTTGCCCCGACCCTCGTTATCGATCCCGATGCAACATCGACGGCGGGAGTCGCATGCCGAGTCGCAAACCGATCAGCAGCAGCCGATCGCGAACTTCCTGCAGGGTGGTTTCGCCAAAGTTCCGCACCTGCAGCAACTGATCTTCGGTCTTCAAAACCAAGTCCCGGACCGAATTAATTCCTTCCGATTCCAGGCAGTTGGTGGCCCGAACCGACAGGTTCAATTCCGCGAGGCTCTGGCTCAGCTTTTCTTCCAGTTCAAGATCCACCGGAGCGTAGCCGGTAACCTCCATCATGTTCCGCAGTCCGCCGTCCGGTGACGTTTCGGGTCCGGGTTCACGATAGGTGATGAACGGATTCAGATGCTTCCGCAAGATCTTGGCGGCTTCCACAACGGCGGCTTCGGGATGGACCGTTCCGTTGGTCCAGACTTCCAGAATCAGCCGGTCATAGTTGGTCCGTTGACCGACGCGGGTTTCTTCCACTTTGTAGCGGACTCGAACAACCGGAGAGAAAATCGCGTCCAATGGAATGACGCCGACTTCCTGCTCCTGGTTGTAGTGCTCCAGAGCGGGGATGTAGCTTCGCCCGTTCTCCACGTACAACTCAATGTGCAGGGGCACGTCATCGGTCATCGTGGCGATGACCAGATCCTTGTTGATGATCTCCACCTGATCGTCACAGATAATGTCGGCACCGGTGACCACACCACGTTCGTGACGCTCAATCCGCAGTGTTTTCGGACCGGGACTGTGATTCTTGACGACGATCGACTTGATGTTCAGGCAGATGTCGGTCACGTCTTCGACCACGCCGGGAATGGTGGTGAATTCGTGTTGCACGCCTTGGATCTTGGCCCGGGTAATACTGCTGCCTTCCAGGCTGGACAGCAGAATCCGCCGCAGGCTGTTGCCAATTGTCGATCCGAAGCCGCGCTCGAAAGGTTCGACTGTGAACTTCCCGTACGTTCCGGTTGCGGTTTCCCGCTCCAACGCCACCCGACTCGGCAATTCCAACCCGCGCCAACGAATCCGCATAGTCTCGCTCCCCCTCAATCGCCCTGACAATCCGCCTGAATCGACTCGGTCCCCTTCGTCATCGAAGGTTAGACGCGGCGTTTTTTCCGCGGACGGCAGCCGTTGTGCGGCAGCGGCGTGACATCTTCAATGGACCGTACCGACAACCCGCCCGTTTGCAGACCTGTGATCGCACTTTCGCGACCCGAACCAGGACCCTTCACACGGACTTCAATCTCTTTCAAGCCGAACTTCGAGGCCCGTTCCGCACACGTTTCCGCCGCTTTCTGGGCAGCAAACGGTGTGCTTTTACGGCTTCCCTTGAAACCGACCGTCCCTGCGGTTGCCCAGCAGAGAACATCACCATTGGTGTCGGTGATGGTCACCTGGGTGTTGTTGAACGTCGCCTTGATGTGCGCGATACCGCGACTGACGTTACGTCGAACTTTTTTCCGCTTCGCCTTGGACACGTCGCCTACCCCTTACGTCGCCGCCGCCGACACAATTCAAAATGATTCAAATGAAGACTGGACACACACAACCATCACAGATGGCGATTAGTGCTTCATGTCCTTCACGCCCTTCTTACCGGCCACCGTCTTCTTAATGCCCTTCCGCGTGCGGGAATTCGTCCGCGTCCGCTGGCCACGGCAGGGAAGATTCCGCCGATGACGGAATCCACGGTAGCACTGAATGTCTTTCAGGCGGGCAATGTTTGACTGCACGAAGCGCCGCAACTGACCTTCGACAAGGAATTCCTTGTCGAGCATGGTCGAAATACGGGCCACTTCATCGTCGGTCAGGTCACGGGCCCGGCGGCGCGGATCCAGTCCCAGCGCGAAGCAGATCTCGAAAGCGCGATGATCCCCCACTCCGTACAAGTACTGGAGGGAGATGAACGTCGGCTTTTCCGCCGGAATGTCGACACCTTGAATACGTGGCATGGCCAGCAACTTTCCTGCGGATCACACTGAAAAGACGGACACGGGCAGTGAGGAACGATTAGCCCTGCCGCTGTTTGTGCCGCGGATTTACCGAGCAAATCACAAACAGTTTACCCTTGCGCCGCACCATCTTGCAGCCTTCACAGATCCGGCGGACGCTTGATCGCACTTTCATCGCCAACAACCTTCAATCGACGTCGCCCGAATCCCGAAACTAGGGGGAATCGAGGAGTATAGAGTGCACGGCTCGCTCGTTCAAGCGTATCCGCACGAGTTTCCGGGCCAGACCGCAACACGAACGGGAACTGACCTACTTCGCTTCACCTTCCAGCAATCCGGGATAGTTTCGCATCACCAGATGACTGTCGATTTTTTGCACCAAATCCAAGGCCACCGACACGCAAATCAACAATCCCGTGCCACCATAAAAACTAGCGACGAGAAGGTCGATGTTGAGTGCGGACGTAATCATTGTCGGAATAATCGCGACGAGGGACAAGAAGGCTGCCCCGACAAACGTAATCCGAACCATCACTCGTTCCAGGTATTCTGCGGTCCGCACACCTGGGCGGTAACCCGGAATGAAGCTGCCGTAATCCTTCAGATTGTTCGACATGTCCTGCGGATTGAACGTAATCGCCGTCCAGAAGTAGCAGAAAAAGTAAATCAACCCGATGTAGCACATTTCGTACACGTAGCCATGATTCTGGAAGGTCGCTTCCCCGGCAGTCAGAATCGGTCCGAGAATTGGGACCGTTTCGAATAACGGAACGATCATCTTCAACAAAAACAGCGGAAACATGAGCAAGCTGGACGCAAAAATGATCGGCATCACGCCCGATTGATTCAGCTTCAACGGCAGGAACTGGCGCTGGCCGCCAAAAACCCGGCTGCCGCGGACATGCTTAGCACTTTGCACCGGAATGCGCCGTTGAGCTTGCGTAATTAAAACCACGCACACTACCACGGCAACGAACAGCAATCCCAAAATGAGGAAGCGTTCGATGCCAGTCTGACTGCCGATCTTCACGCCGTTCTGGAAAGCTGGGGCGAGTAGCGTCCGGCCAGCTTCCGGCATCCGGGCCAGAATGCCCGCCATAATCAACAAACTGACACCGTTGCCGATGCCGTATTCATCAATCTGCTCACCGATCCACATCAGCAGGATTGTTCCTGTCGTCATGGTGACGGTGCAGGCGAGGTGAAAGAACAGGGTGTTGTATTCGGCGAGAATCAGGCTTCCCGAACCCATCATGTTCTGCTGGCTGCCGAGGGAACGGATCCAGAAGAAACTCTGGAAGAAGCAGATGAAGACGGTGGCATACCGGGTGTATTCATTGATCTTCTTGCGGCCTGCTTCACCTTCCTTCTGCAGTTTTTCCAACGGAGGGTAGACGGTCCCCAAGAGCTGGAAAATGATGGAAGCGGAAATGTAGGGCATGATTCCGAGGCCGAAAATCGTGCTCATGCCGATGCTGGACGCTGAAAACAGCGACAGCATGGTAATGACACGATCCATCCCGCCGGAGGAATTGCTCATGCGGTTGATCGTTTCCGCAAGCAGTTCCTGATTGATGAACGGCAAGGGAATCGAGAAGCCGAGGCGGTAGACGGCCAGAAGGATGAAGGTCAGCGCGAACTTCTGCCGCAACTCCGGAATGCGGAAGATCATCATCAGTTTCGACAGCATGGCTGATCCAATCCCTTTGCCGTATCCGTCGAACGCCGCTCTGACACATCCAAGTCGAAATCAACCACCGACAGCGAGTGTTGAGAATCCACGATACGACTACCAAACTCGATTGACGTTAAGCCTGGTCGATCCGATTTGCTGCTCCGCCCGCTGCGGCGAGCTTTTGTTCGGCACTTGCCGAAAAGCGATGCGCCGTAACCGTCAGCTTCTTCGAGACATCCCCGTCACCGAGAATCTTGATGACATCGAACCGGCCTTTTGCCAAGCCCTTGGCAACGAGCATTTCGGGAGTCACGCTGGTTCCCGCATCAAAGGCATCGTTGATCGCGCCGACATTGACTTCGGAAACACGAACCGCGAATTCATTGTTGTTGAATCCACGCTTGGCCACCCGGCGGAAGAGCGGCATCTGACCGCCTTCATGACCGAAGTGACGCGCGTAGCCCGCACGGCTCTTTGCACCTTTGTGGCCGCGACCGGAGGTCTTGCCGTGACCCGAACCGATACCGCGACCAATGCGCTTGCGCGGCTTCTGTGTATGGATGCCCTGATGGACGTCGTCGATCATCATAATTAAAGCTGCACTCCCCGCAACCGGGCGACTTCTTCGCGGCTGCGCAATGATTTCAGTGCGACGAACGCGGCTTTCACCACATTCAGCGGATTGCTTGACCCGCGGCACTTGGTGAGAACGTCCTTCATACCAATCGATTCGGCGATCGCCCGGAGGCAGTCACCCGCGATAATCCCGGTCCCGGGATTCGCCGGCATGAACATGACTCGCGACGTGCCGAACTGTCCAATCACCTGGTGAGGGATGGACGAACCAGCCGAGGTGACCTTGATCATGTTGCGGTTGGCGGCTTTCACCGCTTTTTCCACCGCTTGCGGGACTTCGCCACCCTTGCCGTAGCCATAGCCCACGCGGCCCTGTCCATCACCGACGACGACCAGCGCGGTAAAGCTGAAGCGACGACCGCCCTTCACCACACAGGCACAGCGCCGAATCTGGACCACCTTTTCTGGTGAATCGGAATTTCCGCCTCTTTCCGCCACGCCTGAACCCCTTAGTGCTTCTGCTGCTCAACCGGCTGTTCGTTCGCGCGGGTTGATGAATTCGTAATCTGGTGCCGAGATGGCTTGCAGTTTGTCTTGATCTGGAATGGTTCTAGAAATCGAGTCCGGCTTCGCGTGCCGCATCGGCCAGTGCTTCGATCCGCCCGTGATAACGGTACGAGCCGCGATCAAAGGCGACTTCCGTGATCCCCTGTCCCAAGGCACGCTCGGCTAGCAGTTTGCCGATCTGCGTCGCCGCTTCGACTGTGCTGCCGGACTTGTCGGCGGAACGGAAGCTGGCTTCGCCCGTCGAGGCCGCGGCCAGCGTCTTGCCCGCTTCGTCGTCAATAATCTGGGCGTAAATGTGCTTACCGCTCTTGAACACAGTCAACCGCAGACGACCGCTGGCCCGCACCCGGTTCCGGACGCGGTACGCGCGACGCTGTTGCTGAAGGCCGATTTGCTTTTGGAGTTTCATGATTCAGACCGCCCATCCCGCCGCATAAATTCTGGTTCGACGTTCCCGCACATTAAGCGAGACCACGAACACACTTTTCTATTTGTTCCGTTGCGATCAGCTACCGAAGGCCTTGCCAGCCTTGCGACGCACACGTTCCGTCGAATACTTGATGCCCTTGCCCTTGTAGGGTTCTGGCGGTCGCACATGACGAATCTCTGCAGCGAACTGACCGACCGCCTGCCGATCGGCCCCCTTCAGGTTGATATGCGTGTTGTCAGGCACTTCCACCGTGACACCAGCCGGCACCGGCAATTTGATCGCATTGGCAAAACCGACCTGCAGCGTCAACGTCTTGCCGCTGAGCGAGGCCTGGTAACCGACGCCGACAATTTCCAGCTTCTTTTCCCAGGGGGTATTAACTCCCTGAACCATGTTATTGAGCAGCGCCCGGGTCAGACCGTGCAAGGCACGACTTTCGCGAACATCATCGGGACGCTCGACCCGCAGCTCTTTCGCCGCTGCATCGAACGTGACCGAAATCCGCGGATGCCAAGCCATCGACAACTCGCCGTGCTTCCCCTTGACGGACACTTTACCGTCGGCCACCTGCACGGTGACGCCAGCGGGGACGACTACGGGTTTTTTCCCAATCCGGGACATGATTACTTCACCTACCGTCGAGCCAATGTTCCGTCGATGACACTGCTATGGTTGTTAAACCGCAACGACTACCAGACCGTGCACAGGATTTCGCCGCCCACCTGCTGCTGTTTGGCTTCGCGACTGCTGAGGACACCCTTGTTGGTCGAGACCACACAGATGCCGAGGCCCTGCAGCACGACCGGAAAGTCCTTGGCGGCCGAGTAAACGCGGCAACCGGGCGAACTGATCCGCTTGATGTTCTGGATCACGCGCTCACCGTTCGGGCCGTACTTCAGATTCACGCGGAGCGTGCTGAAAGGCGCCCCTTCGATGACCGCAAAATCCCAGATGTAACCTTCGCGCTGGAGCACTTCGGCAACACCAACTTTCAATTTGGACGTGGGCATGTCGACGAACGGACTCTCATTCTGCAGCGCGTTGCGCAGACGGGTCAGCATATCGGCCACAGGATCGGTCATCATCGCCAGAACGCCTTCAAGAAATCTGCCTTGCCCAGGATTCGCACAACTACTTCTGCTCGGGCTTCTGGAACGGGAGTCCCATTTCCCGAAGGAGCAGTCGGCCTTCATCATCGGTCGCCGCGGTGGTGACCATCGTGATGTTCATGCCCTGGGTGAAATTCACTTTGTCCGGATTGATTTCCGGGAACGACATTTGATCGCTGAGGCCCATGTTGTAATTGCCCCGGCCGTCGAACCCTTTCGGATTCAGGCCGCGGAAGTCACGCACGCGGGGGAGAGCGAGATTGATCAACCGGTCAAGGAATTCGTACATTCGCTTGCCGCGGAGCGTGACCACACAACCGATTTCCATACCTTCACGCAGGCGGAAACCCGAGACGGCGACGCGGGCCTTGGTGATCTGGGGGCGCTGTCCCGTGATCTGTCCGAGATGACCGACCGCTTCTTCCAGCCGCTTCCGTTCGCCGATCGCCTTACCCAAGCCCATGCTCACCACAATCTTTTTCAGTTGCGGGAGTGCGTGAGGATTGGTGCGGCCGAGTTCCTTGGCGAGGGCCGGAAGAATCTCTGTTTTGTAACGTTCTTGCAGACGAACCATGATACCTTCAACCTGGGGTGCACGCCTCTTGGGCGACGACGTGCGGTCGCATCGAACCGATCAGTATACCGAAATCAAGCCGGCTTGGTAGCGTAACGGGGACGCGGCGGAGAAATGACTCCCGCCGAGGCCTGACACTTCTTGCAATAACGTTCCTTACGGCCTTCCGGTGTGTACCGATAACCGATCCGCACACCCTTGCTGCACGCACTGCAGAAGAACAGCGTGTTCGAGCCGCTGATCGGCTTTTCCATCGACAACCGGCCACCCTGCGGACTCTTGGGATGACCGCGCTTGACGTGGCGGTAAACGCGATTCACCCCTTCGACCAGCAGCTTCTCGCCACCTTCGAGGACTTCGATCACTTTCCGCGGAGTGTCACTGGCATCATCGCCGGTAATCACCACCACCATATCACCCTGCCGGATCCGCATTCTCTTACCCTCAGCGTCCGCTCACTCGGCCCGCGTCAATTCGTGATGCTGTATGTTTCAGACGATCTCAGACCACTTCCGCCGCAAGGCTGATGATCTTCATGTATTTCTTTTCGCGGAGTTCGCGGGCGACCGCACCGAAGATGCGGGTCCCCTTCGGGTTGCCGTCATTGTCGACCAACACGATCGCGTTGCTGTCGAAGCGGACATAGCTGCCGTCATCCCGGCGAGCGGCCTTCCGAATGCGAACAATCACGCCCTTGACGACCTGGCCATGCTTGACAGCGCTGTTGGGCAACGACTTCTGCACAGCGACCACGATCACATCGCCCAGGGAGGCATACCGCTTGCGCGAACTGCCGAGAACCTTGATACAGCGTGCGGTCTTGGCACCGGTGTTGTCGGTGACGTCGACCATGGTTTGCATTTGAATCATGATACTTGCTTTCGGAGCGGCACCATTACCGCCGGACGTCCCATTGCTCGCGAATCAAATCGAACGTTGCCGCTCAACACCGTTGCTTGTCAGACCGTGGCTTCTGGTGCTGCAGCGGTCGTCACGAGTGCTTTCTGCACAATCTTCACCAACGACCAGCGCTTCAGCTTGGACAGCGGGCGGCTTTCCACGATCTCGACGACGTCGCCGACATGCGAGACGTTTTCTTCATCGTGGGTGTGGCAGACAATCCGCTCCCGCATGGTCTTGCCGTATTTCGCGTGTCGATAGACGCGTTGCACCTCAACGCGCCGCGACTTGTTCATTTTGTCGCCAGTGACAGTGCCGACTAACCGCTTCCGCATAACTTCTACTTTCCCACGCCAGCCGCCAAGGGCTCGAAAAAATTACTGAGGAGTGACCGTTTCCCGCTGACGCAAAATGGTTTTCAACCGGGCAATTTCCCGGCGGAATTTTCGCAAGTTGCTGGGGGCGTCCAGTTTCTCGGTCGCTGCCTGAAACCGCAAGCGAAACAGCTGCTCCTGCGTCTCGCGGAGGCTGAATTCCAACTGTTCGGTACTCTTCTCGCGCAATTCGGCAGGCTTTGTCATAACGATCCACCTCGAATCCCCGCTGGGGAGGATTCGCTGTTGTCCATTCACATTACAATTGACGGATGAGATGAGGTACGTCACCGCACGCCATCGGCTTACACGCTTGGCCGGCGTCCGACCAGACGGACTTTGACTGGCAGCTTGTAGGCCACGCGGGCAAAACATTCCCGCGCGGCTTCTTCACTCACACCGCCCAGCTCGAACAAGACTTTGCCAGGACGAACCACGGCAACCCAGTGATCCGGCTCGCCTTTGCCGGTACCCATACGGGTTTCCAGCGGACGTGCGGTCATTGGTTTGTTCGGGAAGATGCGGATGTAAAGCTTGCCTTCACCACGCACGTATTGGGTCGCCGCGACACGGCAGGCTTCAATCGTGGTTCCGCGCACATGTCCCGCATCCATTGTCTGCAGGCCCCATTCGCCGAAAGCCACGGTATTGCCCCGCGTCGCGTTACCTTTTACGCGGCCTCTTTGTTCTTTGCGGTGCTTGACCCGTTTGGGCATGAGCGCCATCGCCAGACTCCTCGTCTTTATATTCGCCCAGGTTGACCCAGACTTTCACGCCAATCACCCCCATCGTGGTCCGGGCAATGGCGTAGCCATAGTTAATGTTCTTCCGTAGCGTCGACAGCGGAATCGAGCCCCGCATCGCCTTTTCGGTCCGGGACATTTCTGCCCCGCCCAGGCGACCCGACAGTTCGATCTTCACTCCATCCACACCCGCTTCCATCACCTGATCGAGTGATCGCTTGATGATCCGGCGGAAGCTACCGCGCTTCACGATCTGCTGGGCGATGTCTTCCGCCACCAGCAGTGCACTCCGCTGCGGCTGATTGATTTCAACGATCTTCAAATCCATCCGACGGCCGGTCAGGTCTTCCAGTTCGGCCTTCAGACGGTCGATTTCCTGGCCCTTACGGCCGATAATGATCCCCGGGCGAGCCGTGTGCAGATGCACGATCACCTGGTCGCGCGTCCGTTCGATTTCCGTCCGTGAAATCCCGGCGAATTCGTACTTCGTCTTCACAAAGCTGCGAATCTTGAAGTCTTCAACGAGCAGATCGCCGAACTCGCGCTTCGTGGCGTACCACCGGCTGCGCCAGTCTTCAACAATCCCCACGCGAAAACCTGTGGGACGAACTTTCTGACCCATAGTCACTGACCTCTGGCTGGGCTGCTCTGCCCACTGAATCGATCCGCGTTCTCAAGAACGACTGGAATTCCCAACGGACTAAATGTCATTGTCACCGGCGAGATCCGCAACCGGTTCACCCACCGCCACGGTGATGTGCGAGAACCGCTTCTTGATCATGAAGCCGATCCCGCGGGCGTGTGGCTGAATCCGCTTGAACATCGGGCCGCCATCAACCTTGGCTTCCACAACGCGGAGTGAATCCACATTGCGGGCCCCACGGTCTTCGGCATTGGCGATGGCGCTCCGCAGCACCTTCTCCACCATCCGTGCACCACGGTGAGGGAGAAAACGGAGTGCGTCGAGACCATCGGACGCCGACATCCCACGAATCAAATCGACCACGTGCCGCACCTTGGTCGGAGCGATCCGGGCGAACTTAAAAACTGAACGATATGCCATGATTTCTCATCCCACCGCACGGCTGGAGCCATGCCACTGGACTTGCGCCGACGGCGCGATTACTTCCCGCGAGCCGTATGTCCGCGGAAGGTCCGCGTGAGGGCGAACTCACCCAGCTTATGTCCGACCATTTCCTCGGTCACATACACATCGATGTGCTTGCGGCCGTTGTGGACCTGGAACGTGTGCCCCACGAAGTCGGGCGAAATCGTAGACCGCCGCGCCCAAGTCTTGATGGGCTCTTTCCGACGAGCACCATCCAGCCGCTCAACTTTCTTGAGCAGCTTGGCGTCGACGTACGGACCTTTTTTCGTGGAACGACCCATGACTTGCCTCGACCAATTCGAACCGAAAAACTCTCAATGATCTGTGAACCGAACACTCCGCCATGCCCGCACAGCGACGTCAGACCTTCAACTGGCCATAACGAACTGACTTGCGGCGGCGAATGATCGCATTTCGCGACGGCTTGCGGGGATTGCGGGTGCGACCACCCTTGGCCAATTTCCCTGTCGGGCTGACCGGATGACGACCCCCGGCACGACGACCTTCACCGCCACCCATCGGATGGGCGATCGGATTCATGGCCGAACCGCGGACGTAAGGACGACGGCCTTTCCAGCGGGTGCGACCGGCCTTGCCGATCACGATGCTGGAGTGGTCTGCATTGCCGAGCACGCCAATCGTGGCCCGGCATTTGGCTGGAACGCGACGAGCTTCACCGGACGGCAGAGTGACCTGTGCCCAATCGCCATGGACCGCATTCATGACCGCGGACGTCCCGGCACTGCGGACCATCTGGCCACCCTTGCCGGGCTGCATTTCAATGTTGTGGATCGAGGTACCGGGCGGAATCTTTTCGAGCGGCATGCAGTTGCCGACATTCGGTTCGCAGTCCGAACCGTTGGTGATCTTCGCGCCCGCTGCGATTCCTTCCGGAGCGAGGATGTATCGCTTTTCCCCGTCGGCATACTGCACCAGGGCGATGCGGCAGGTGCGGTTCGGATCGTATTCAATATGGGTCACCGTGCCGATGACGCCATCTTTGTCGTTCCGCTTGAAATCAATCAGCCGGTACATGCGTTTGTGGCCACCGCCGCGATGTCGCGTGGTGATCTTGCCCTGGAAATTCCGTCCGCCGTGCTTCTTGAGGTGAACCAGCAGCGCCTTTTCGGGCTTCTTCTTCTTGTCCGTGATCTCGGCAAAATCGCTCACCATCGCGCCACGGCGGGCGGGGCTGGTCGGCTTGTAGAATCGGACACCCATGATCACGAACTTTCAATGCAAGGCAGGCGAGGAATTTCCAGCGATCAGAACGGCCCCGGTCGGTTAGAAGAAGGCAATCCGGTCTTCTTCATGCAGCTCGACAACCGCCTTTTTCCATGCCTGAGTGTAGCTTTCAATCATTTTATGACGCCGCGGCTTGCCGAGGCGGTTTTGCGTCCGTACCCCCAGGACGCGGACCTTGAACAGTGTCTGCACCGCGTCGCGAATATCGTGCTTCGTCGCGAGCGGATTGACTTCAAATGTGTAGCAGTTGTAGCGCTCGGAAAGGTGCGTTCCCTTTTCCGTCACCACCGGTCGGTAAACGACCTGATGCGGCTCCAACTTCACACCGGACTTCATGACGATGGCCATGACCTGACATCCTTCACCGACAAAACTAGTTGGCCGCCGCCGGGCTACGCAATTGCTGAAGCGCCGCTTCGGTCACCACCAGCCGCTTTACCTTGAGCAACTTGTACGCATTCAGATCGGCCGCTGGAGAAACACCCACCGAAGGGATGTTCCGGGCCGACTTCCACATCACCGGATCATGCTTTTCCACCGTGAACAAGCACGACTGGCCAGCAATCCCCAAGTTCTTCATCAGACCAACCACAGCCTTGGTTTTCGGCTGCGCGACAGTGAGGGTGTCGACCACGACCGCTTCACCGTCCATGAACTTACTCAGCAGCGCCATCCGGGTTGCCAGACGCATGGCCTTTTTCGGCATCGACTGACGGAACTCCGTCGGCAGCTTGGCGAAAATGTGACCACCACCCCGACGGAGACCAGACCGCTTCGTGCCCATACGAGCGTTGCCCGTTCCCTTTTGCTTGAACAGCTTCTTCTTGCTGCCCGCAACTTCGGAACGAGTCTTCGTCTTAAACGTACCCTGGCGAAGGTTCGCCTCGTACATCACCACCGCGTCGTGCAGCAACTGCTTATTGATGCCGGGCGCCAGCTCGGCGGGGTCGAACTCGTAAGTCCGTCCCGTCGGCTTTCCCGATTGATCGTGAATGGGCAGAGAAATCATTTTATTACCTGAACCTGCTCAGACCTGAACCAGACAGGGCGACAAGCCGCCCTGACACTACCGACAAGCCGAACAGTTACACGCAGGTCGTTTCGCGAACCATGACAAAGGCCCCGTTATGCCCCGGGACCGAACCGTAAACCAAAAGCAGATTGTTCTGCTCGTCGCAACGCACCACTTTCAGCCCGCGAACCGTGGAACGCTCGTTGCCCCAGCGACCGGGCATCTTCTGACCGAGGAACACGCGGCCCGGATCCTGTCGCTGGCCGGTCGAACCGAGCGAGCGGTGCGCCTTCTTCACGCCGTGCGATGCGCACAAGCCGTGAAAGTTGTATTTCTTCATCACACCCGTGAAGCCGCGACCCTTCACCGTCCCGATAACATCCACGAACAGCGGCTTATCGTCGGCCTTCTTCTTCCAGGACGACAGCGAGGCCACCGTCAGGACCTGGCCGACTTGATAATCGACTTGCTCGCCATCGGTGCGGAACTCGCGGACAAACTTCTTTGGCTCGCACTCGGCCTTCACCACAGCGGCAGCCCCGGCAGCTTGCAACGCCTTCTGGCGACGGCTGCCGAGAGCAGTGACGTGACCACGCTCGGCACGGGACGCCAAGCGGCGCGGCTTGTCGGCAAACCCGAGCTGAACGGCCGAGTAGCCGTCCTTTTCGGGCGTCCGCAATTGCAGCACCACGCAGGGACCCGCCTCAATGACGGTGACCGAGACGCACGACCCATTTTCGTCGTACACCTGGGTCATCCCCACTTTGCGACCGAGAATGCCCTTAGCCATAACACCACCCAACCGACAATGCGACCCAGGACCAGAAAACACATCAGCACCGCAATTGCATCTGCGGCCAGACGGACCCACAGCACATCCTGTGCAGGGCCTGCCCGATACGCCAGCGATGACCGCCGGCGATCCATGGAACCTCGAAGCAGCCGATCAGCCAGCCGAGGCCCGAATCTTCACATCCACCCCCGCCGGCAGGCTCAACTTGTTGAGCGCATCGATCGTTTTGCCGGTGGGCTGAATAATATCAATCACCCGCTTGTGCGTGCGGATCTCGAACTGCTCTCGCGAGGACTTATCGATATGCGGACTGCGGAGCACAGTGTACCGCTCAATCCGCGTTGGCAGCGGAATCGGGCCGTGAACAACCGCACCCGTCCGCTTCGCCGTATCGACGATTTCCGTCGCGGACGTATCCAGAACGGAGTGGTCGTACGCCTCCATCCGGATGCGAATTCGTTCCTGACGATTCCCAGCAGCCACTCGAACTGTCCTTCAGCCAAAACGTTACGTCGATTCCGCCGCGACCCCCGAACGGACCCAGCCGCGGGGAATCGAAGATGGTAATTGTCGGAGACCTTGTTTGTCAATCATTCACGATTCGATTCGTGGAATTCTTTCCGAGTCCTTTTCACTTCGGCACCGTTGCCACCAAATCGTAGGCAACGATTGGCGACCGAAGCTACCCAAACTACTCCAACATCGCCTTCAGCACCGAGGGCGGTGCGGCATCATAGCGAAGCGGCTCCATCGAATACGATGCGCGGCCCTGGGACAAACTGCGAATCTGGGTTGAATAGCCAAACATTTCGGCGAGCGGGGCGTGGGCTTCCAGCACGACCAGATCATTGCGACGCTCATTGTTCACAATGATCGCCCGCCGGGAATTCAGGTCGGCGGTCACGTTCCCCAGAAAATTATCCGGCGTGACGACCTCCAGCTTCATGATCGGCTCCAGCAGCACCGTCCCGGCGGCCTGGAGCGCCTCGCTGAAGACTTTGGACGACGCGGCGGCCAGCGCGACGTCGTTGGTTTCCCCCTCGCGCGAGCGGACATCCAGTAGCGTTACCTTCAGGTGCATGAGCGGATGGCCGACCATGCCGCTGCCACGGACCTGGTCCGTCAAGGTTTGTAACGCGGCCTTTTCCCACTCCGGGAGGATGGACCCCGGCTTGAGTTTGCTGGTGACGAGGTAGGGTGCTTCCCCTTCAAACGGCTCCAGACGAATTTTGATCCCCGCATACAGCGACGCGGTCCCGGCCTGCCGCTCAAAGACGCCTTCCTGATCAACGGAATTCTGGATTGTTTCCCGATACGTCACCCGCGGCTTGTGGACCCGGACTTTCAGGCCGAAGTCACGCTCCATGCGGTTGCGGATGATTTCGAGGTGCAGTTCCCCCATACCGCTGATGATCGTCTGGCCGGTTTCCTCGCTGATCTTCGCCAGGAAAGTCGGATCCTGCTTGGCCATCAGCCGCAGCATTTCCTCCAGCTTTTTCCGCTCGGCGCTGGAATCGGGTTCGACTGCCATCGAGATCACGGTTTCGGGAAAGCGAATGGCTTCGAGCAGAATCGGATGGTGCTGATCACAAAGCGTGTCACCGGTGACGGAGTCTTTCGGCCCGACGACGCCGACGATGTCCCCTGCTTCGGCTTGTTCGAGTTGTGCTTTGCTGCTGGCCTGAATCTTCCACAACTGGCTGATGAGTTCCTTCTCGCCGGTGCGTGGGTTGAGCAACCGTGACCGACTCTTCAGCACGCCGGAGTAAATGCGGACGAAGCACAACTCGGCGTGCTGGCTGGCCTGCACCTTGAAGACCAGGCCGCAGACCGGTTCGTCGGGTGAGGGCTTGCGCGTCTCGACGCCTTCTTTTTTGGGGTTCGGATTCTTGCCCGTGACCGGGGGGACTTCGACCGGCGACGGGAGAAAACTCACGACACCGTCGAGCACCGGCTGCACGCCGACATAGCTGAGAGACGCCCCACAGAACAGCGGCTGAATCTGCGATTGAATCGTCGCCTGCCGCAGCACGCGGCGGATTTCATCGGGGGGGATGTCACCGGTTTCGTCGTAGAAACCGAACGCTTTTTCATCGAACATGGCGACCGCTTCGATCAACTTGCCGCGCCATTCTTCGACGCGGTCGACCTCCTCGGCGGGAATCTCACGGTAATCAATTTCCTGGCCCTGCTTCTCCTTATCGAAGTACAGCGCCTTCTTTTCGATGAGATCAATGATCCCCTGAAAGCCGCCGGGGCGATCCGCAGGGCCGGCACCGATGGGCAATTGCAGCGCGAGGGGGTGCGCCCGCAACCGGTTTTCGATTTGCTCAAAGGTCCGCTCAAAGCTCGCGCCGATACGGTCCATCTTGTTGATGAAGCACATCCGCGGGACGTGATACCGGTCGGCTTGCCGCCATACGGTTTCGCTCTGGGCTTCCACGCCTTCGACCGCGCTGAAGATCACCACGGCACCGTCGAGCACCCGCAGGCTGCGCTCGACTTCCGCGGTGAAGTCGACATGGCCGGGCGTGTCGATGATGTTGATCGCGTACTCTTTCCACTGGCAACTCACCGCCGCCGAGTAGATGGTGATGCCGCGTTTGGCTTCTTCGGGGTCGAAGTCCGTGACCGTGGTGCCGGAGTCGACATCGCCCATGCGATGCGTTTCGCCGGTGTAGAACAGAATCCGCTCGGTGGTCGTCGTCTTGCCCGCATCGATGTGGGCGACAATGCCGATGTTGCGGATGTGGTCGATGGAACGCGCCATTGTCAGTGGTCCGTGGTCAGTTGTTAGTGGCAAAGAAGTCTGTGTACGCAATCCGCGTCTTGTTTTTCACAACTGACCACGAACCACTGACAACTGACCTCCTCAAAAACAAAAACGGCGTGAGCCAGAAACTGACTCACGCCGCTGCAATGATTCACGTAAGCCGCCGGGCGATCCCGCTGCGACTGATTTTTACCATGCGAAGTGGGCGAACGCCTTGTTCGCGTCGGCCATGCGGTGGACGTTTTCACGGGTGGTGATGGCGGTCCCTTCCCGACGGAAGGCGGCCATGAATTCATCGGCCAGCTTACGATCCATCGGGCGACCCTTCTTGCCACGACACGCAGCGAGCAGCCAGCGGATGGACAGCGTGAGCTGCCGCTTTTCACGCACCGGCACCGGCACCTGATAGTTGGCACCACCGACACGGCGGGACTTCACTTCCACCGACGGCTTGCAGTTCTCGACCGCGGCATCGAAGATTTCCAAAGCGTTGCGCTCGGGAATCTTCTCCTGGATCATCTCCATGGCGCGGTAAAACACCATCTGCGCGGTGGCCTTCTTGCCGTCGTGCATCAAACAGTTCACGAACTTTGAGACCAGTCGCGAATTGTAGCGCGGGTCTGGTTTCAGTTGCTCTTTGCTCGCCGTCATTCGTTCGGCCATACCATCGATCCTGCGATAACTCGGCATTCCTGCCGACAGTGTGATTTACGAGAATGACTTTAACACGCGCCGTGAGGCAACGGATTATTTCGGGCGCTTGGCACCGTAACGGCTGCGGGCCTGCTTCCGCTTGGCGACGCCGAGGCAGTCGAGCACGCCGCGGATGATCTTGTAGCGCACACCGGGCAAGTCGCGAACGCGGCCGCCGCGGATGAGCACGATCGAGTGTTCCTGCAGGTTGTGGCCTTCACCGGGGATGTACGCGGTGACTTCCTTGCCGTTCGACAACCGCACACGGGCCACTTTTCGGAGAGCCGAGTTCGGCTTCTTTGGGGTCACCGTCTTCACCAAAAGGCAGACGCCCCGCTTTTGCGGGCAGCCTTCCAGCACGGGTGATTTGGTCCGCGAAGGCTGAACCACGCGCGGCTTGCGAATCAGTTGGTTGATCGTCGGCATACGTCAAAAACCCAGATCGAATCGCCTGAAAGACCCACCCCGGCGGGGCGAAGTCCAGACTGTTGTTCACTTCGGCTCAAAGACGGTCGTCACAGTGGTTTCCATTGTCGACAACCAGCCGGGAGCGGGAATTCCGCAGTTTACGGTAGGGGGACGACAACTTCAAGTCTAATCAAATCTGATAAAGTGGAACCGGTGTTCGGGTTCCACCGCCATCCCTTGATGGGAGATGTAACTCGCACACTCGTTACATCCTACGCTTCAATGTGAGCCGTCCAGCATCCCGGCTGCGAGGAAGCAGCCGGGATGCTTTGGCGACCATTATTTCTTTCCATCCGCGGCGGCACCGCTGCCTGTCAGATCCGGCTCGTTGAGCAGATTTGCCCGTTGAGCGAGGATCCGGTCGCGTTCGGCGTAGATTTCCGCCAGGGCTTCCGGCTTAATGCGGACTTCCGACTGCTGGTGCAGTTTGAAGCCCGTTCCCGCGGGAATCAGGTGGCCGAGAATCACGTTTTCCTTGAGACCGACCAAGCCGTCCACCTTGCCGGCAATCGCCGCTTCGGTGAGGACCTTCGTGGTTTCCTGGAAGCTCGCGGCCGAGATGAAGCTTTCGCTCTGCACGCTGGCCTTGGTGATGCCCAGCAACTGGGTCGTCGCCGTTGCGGGTTTCGGCTTTGAGGTCTTGACGACCTTGGCCCCGGCGGCTTCGAGTTCCAGATTCACCTGGTTCACCGTTTCGGTCGGGACCACGTCGCCCTCATGGAATTCCGATTCGCCCGGATCGCTAACCCGCACGCAGCCTTGCAGCGCCCGGTTGACCTTACGGAATTCGAAGCGGTCGATGAGGACGCCCGGCAACAACGTGGTGTCGCCGACGTCTTCGACTTTGACTTTCCGCAACATCTGCGAGACGACAAGCTCGATGTGCTTGTCGTCGATCCCCACGCGCTGGGCCCGGTACACGGTCTGAATTTCGTGCAACAGATACTGCTGCACCGCTTCTTCACCGCTCACCGCCAAGATGTCTTGCGGCACCAGCGGACCACGGACGAGTGCATCCCCGGCCCGAACCGGATCGCCATTGTGCACCAGCAATTGCTTGCCGTGCGGAATAACGTGCTCCTTTTCGGTGCCATCCGGGCCGCGGACAATGATGATCCGCTTGCCGCGTTTCTTCTCGGCGACGAGTTCGACTTCCCCGTCGATGACGGCGATGATCGCCGGGTCTTTCGGCTTCCGAGCTTCAAACAGTTCGGTCACGCGGGGCAAACCGCCAGTGATGTCCTGCGTCCCTTGCGATTCGCGGGGCACCTTGGCGAGGACCGTACCGGCCGAAACCTGCTGGCCTTCGGTGACATCAATACCGGCCCGTTCGGGCAGGTAGTAGAACCCGAGGATCTTGCCCGACTGGTCTTCGAGGATGACCTGCGGGTTGAGATCGCCCTTGTGTTCGATGACCGTCCGCCGGGAATTGCCCGTGGCATCCACGTCGGTGCGAACCGATTGGCCGTCGATCAGGTCTTCAAAGCGAACCTTCCCGCCGACGTCGCAGAGAATCGGCACGGCGTGCGGATCCCACGTGCAGATCGTCTGACCGGCCTCAATCACCTCATCTTCGTTCACTTGCAACACGGCCCCGTTCGGGATCGTGTACTTTTCAATTTCCCGGTCCTTCATGTCGACGATGGTGACTTCGCCGTTCCGGCCGAGCACCACGCTCTTGCCTTCGGCGTTCACCACACTGCGGACACGGACCAGCTTCACACGACCGGCACGCCGGGTCTTCAGCTCGTTCTCCTGGACTTCCTTAATGGCGACGCCGCCGATATGGAAGGTTCGCATCGTGAGCTGTGTACCCGGTTCACCGATCGACTGCGCGGCGATGATGCCCGCCGCGAGACCTTCTTCGACCATCGCCCCGGTCGACAAGTCCATCCCGTAGCACAACCGGCACAAGCCGAGATCGGCTTCGCAGGTCATCGGGCTGCGGACCTGAATCTTTTCCAAACCGAGGGCTTCGATCTTGCGAGCGATGTCGACCGTGATCAGTTCGTTTTCACGAACGATCGGTTCCGCCGTGATGAGGTTCACCACGTTGGTCCGGCTGACACGGCCGCGGATGGCTTCGGCGAGACCGACTTCGACCTTTTCACCACGATAGACGACGCCGCGGGTGATCCCCTTGGTGGTGCCGCAATCGTGCGTGGTGATGACGAGGTTCTGGCAGATGTCGGCGAGCTTACGGGTGAGGTATCCCGAGTCCGCCGTCTTGAGGGCGGTATCGGCGAGACCCTTACGGGCCCCGTGTGTCGAGCTGAAGTACTCGAGAACGGTCAGACCTTCACGGAAGTTCGCCTTGATGGGCGTTTCGATGATTTCGCCGCTGGGCTTAGCCATCAAACCACGCATCCCGGCGAGCTGACGAATCTGCTCCTGACCACCGCGGGCACCCGAGTCGGCCATCAGGTAAATCGGGTTCACATAGTGGCCGCCATCGCGAACGTCGGTCTTGAACGATTCCATCATCGCGCCGCGGATTTCTTCGCTGGCGTGCGTCCAGGTATCGAGGACCTTTTCGTACCGTTCCTTCTGAGTGATGAGGCCCTTTTCGTAGAGCTTCTGGACCTGCAACACCTTCTTCTCGGAGTCGGTGATCACCTTCTCTTTGTTGGCGGGTGTCTTCAGGTCACTGGTCGCAAAGGACAGGCCGCTGCGGGTCGACTGGATGAAGCCAAACTCTTTCATCTTGTCGAGCAGGCCGATGGTCTGCCGACGACCGAGTTCGAGATAGCAATCGGAAATGACGTTCGCCAGGTCCTTGCTCTTCATCGTGATGTTGTAGAACGACATCTTGGTGGGGAGCATGTCGTTGAACATCACGCGGCCGACGCTGGTCTCGACAAGGCCGCCGAGCTTGAAGGAATCGGCCCCTTCGCCCTTCACGCGCTTGTCTTTCGGCAAGCGGACGCGAACGGTCGTGTGGAGCGTCACCTTCTTGTGCAGGAGCGCGGTGTGCACTTCCTGCAGCGAAGCGAACTTCATCCCGTGGCCGGGACGATCGGCCTTCTTCACCGTGGCGTAGTAGCAACCCATCACGATGTCTTGCGACGGACTGATAATGGGGGCGCCGTTCGCCGGGCTGAAGACATTGTTCGTCGACATCATCAGCGTGGTGGCTTCGACCTGCGCTTCGATCGACAGCGGCAAGTGGACGGCCATCTGGTCGCCGTCGAAGTCGGCGTTGAAGCCCTTGCACACCAGCGGATGGATGCGGATGGCGTTCCCTTCCACGAGGGTCGGTTCGAACGCCTGGATCCCCATGCGGTGCAGCGTCGGGGCCCGATTCAGCATCACCGGATGATTAGTGATGACTTCTTCGAGGATGTCCCACACTTCTTCGTCACGGCGTTCCAGCATGCGCTTCGCGGACTTGATCGTGTCGGCGTGGCCGAGTTCCTTCAAGCGGCGAATGATGAACGGCTTGAAGAGTTCGAGCGCGATCTTCTTCGGCAACCCGCATTGATGCAGTTGCAGATTCGGACCGACGACGATGACCGAGCGGGCGGAGTAATCGACGCGCTTGCCGAGCAGGTTTTCACGGAAGCGGCCTTGCTTCCCCTTGATCATGTCGGTCAGCGACTTCAACGGCCGGTTGGACGAACCGAGCACCGGACGCTTGCAGCGGTTGTTGTCGAACAGGGCGTCGACCGACTGCTGCAGCATCCGCTTTTCGTTGCGGACGATGACTTCCGGCGCGTTGAGATCCACCAGCTTCTTCAGCCGGTTGTTCCGGTTGATGATCCGGCGATACAGATCGTTCAGATCGCTGGTCGCGAAGTTGCCGGAGTCGAGCAACACCAGCGGGCGCAGGTCCGGCGGAATGACCGGCACGCAGTCGAGAACCATCCACTCGGGCTGGTTATCGCTGTCGCGGAGGGCTTCCGAAATCTTCAACCGCTTGATGAGTTCCTTCTTCTTTTGCTGGCTGGTGGTCTTCTTCAACTCAGCGCGCAGCTGGACCGACAGCTCGATCAGATTCAGACCGGTGAGCAGCTTCTTGACGGCTTCTGCGCCCATGTCGGCATCGAACGTGCCTTCACCGTACTTGGCTTTGGCCTGGCGGCATTCCTCTTCGGTGAGGAGTTGCCCCTTCCGCAGCGGCGTATCACCGGGGTCGATGACGACGTAGTCCTGGAAGTAGACGACCTTTTCAAGTTGCGTCGTCTTGATGTTCAACAACGCACCCAATCGGCTGGGCATCGTCTTGAAGAACCAGATGTGGACGACCGGCGCGGCGAGCTCGATGTGGCCCATCCGTTTCCGGCGAACACGGCTGTGGGTAACCTTGACGCCGCAGCGATCGCAGATCATCCCTTTGTATTTCATCCCGCGATACTTACCGCAGGCGCATTCCCAGTCCTTCTCCGGCCCGAAGATCCGTTCGCAGAACAGACCGTCGCGCTCGGGGCGGTAGGTGCGGTAGTTGATCGTTTCCGGCTTTTTGACTTCGCCGAAGGACCAGCTGCGGATTTCCGCGGGACTGGCCAGACCGATCTTGATGGCCGAGTATTCGTTGACGCGATCGTAAGCGGTTTCGCCAGCAGTGCTCACGGCGGACGCTCCTGATAAATGGAATCGAGATGGAGAAAAACAACAGAACGCAACAGCAGGACACTCAACCGCATTGGCGGTGATCAGCCTGAATTACACGGTTGCTTTCTCCAACTGGATATTGAGACAGAGACCGCGAATTTCATTGCAGAGCACTTCAAAGCTGGCGGGGGTGCCGGCTTCGAGCGTGTTCTCACCCTTGACCATCGATTCGTAAATCTTCGTGCGTCCTTCGACGTCATCGCTCTTCACAGTGAGCAGTTCCTGAAGAATGTAAGCGGCGCCGTACGCTTCCAGCGCCCACACTTCCATTTCCCCGAACCGCTGACCGCCGAAGCGGGCTTTCCCACCCAGCGGTTGTTGCGTGATGAGCGAGTACGGTCCCGTGGCCCGGGCATGCACCTTGTCTTCGACGAGGTGGTGCAGCTTGAGCATGTAGATGTAACCGACGGTCGTCTTCTGCTCGAAGGCATCGCCGGTGCGACCGTCGTACAACTGTGCCTTGCCGTCTTCCGGCAAACCGGCCTGGACCAACAGATCGCGGATCAACTCTTCGGCGGGACCATCGAACACCGGGCACTTGGCACGGATGCCGAGCTTCGAGCACGCCCAGCCGAGGTGGGTCTCGAGAATCTGACCGACGTTCATACGGCTTGGCACGCCCAGCGGATTGAGAATGATGTCGACCGGCGTTCCATCGGCGAGGAACGGCATGTCCTCTTCCGGCAGCACCTTCGAGATCACCCCCTTGTTTCCGTGGCGGCCGGCCATCTTGTCACCGACCGAGATCTGCCGCTTCTGAGCGACATACACCTTGACCATCTGCAACACGCCGCTGGGGAGTTCATCCCCACGCTTCATCGTGTTGACCAGACGGTCGCGGGCATCAATGGCGTCTTCCACGGAAGGCCAGTGTTCCTTGATGACCTTCTTGCAGTCCGCCTTCTTCTGCGGGCTCTTCAGATCGAGCCCTTCAAAGTAACCCAGGAATTTCTCAGCAAACGCGGCGAGGAACTTATCGTCGGTGGCTTTCAGGTCGCGACCGTCGTCGTCCTTCAGCTTCCCACCGGCAGCGGCTTCGTATTCCTTCAGGAATTCCTTGAAGGCCTTGGCGATCGCTTCGGCACCGCTGTCTTCGACCTTCTTCAGTTCGGCTTCGAACTTCTTGCGATCGGTTTCCGAAAGGCTCATCCGCCGCGAGAATTTCTCGGTGTGGATGACGATTCCTTCAACACCGGACGGAACTTCCAGCGATTCGTTCTTTACGTCTTCGCCAGCCCGGCCGAAGATCGCGTGCAACAACTTTTCTTCCGGCGTCAGTTCCGTCTTCGCTTTCGGGGAGACCTTGCCAACGAGGATGTCACCCGGTTCGACGCGGGTGCCGATTTGCACGATGCCGTCTTCGTCGAGGTGCCGCAGGGCCTTCTCGCTGACATTCGGAATATCGCGGGTGAACTCTTCGCGGCCGAGCTTGGTTTCGCGAACTTCGACATCGAATTCGTCGATGTGAATCGACGTGTAGACGTCTTCTTTCACGAGGCGTTCGGACAGAATAATCGCGTCTTCGAAGTTGAACCCTTCGAACGACATGAAGGCCACCAGCACGTTCCGGCCGAGGGCGAGTTCGCCGTTGGACGTCGCCGCGGTGTTGACGAGAATCTCGCCCTTCTTGACCTTCTGGCCGACCTTGACGAGCGGCTTCTGGTTGAGGCAGGTCCGTTCGTTGAGACCCATGTACTTGCGGAGTTCGGTCCGCTTGCCATCAATCTCGATGTGGTTCGCGTCGACGGACGTGATCTTGCCGGCCTTCTCGGCCCGGAACACCATCCCCGAGCTTTCCGCCACGGCCCGTTCGAGACCAGTGCCGACCAGCGGGGCTTCGGTGATCAGCAGAGGCACGCCCTGCCGTTGCATGTTGGAACCCATGAGGGCCCGGTTGGCATCGTCGTGCTCAAGGAACGGAATCAAACCGGCCGACACACCGACCATCTGGCACGGCGCGACGTCCAGATACTGGACTTCGGAACCGGCGACCCACACCACGTCGTTCGAGTACCGGGCCATCACCCGCGACTCATCGACTTTACCATTCGCCACCGGCGTATCGGCCGGAGCAATGTAAACCCGCGATTCTTCGTCGGCCCGCAGCCACGCAATCTCGGCGGTCACATTCCGGTTCGAGACTACGCGGTAAGGCGTCGTGAGAAAGCCGTAATCATCGACCTTCGAGAAAATGCTCAGGCTCGAAATCAGACCGATGTTCGTGCCTTCCGGCGTTTCAATCGGACAGATGCGACCATAGTGGGAGATGTGCACGTCGCGGACTTCAAAGCCAGCCCGCTTGCGGTTCAAACCGCCAGGTCCGAGGGCACTGAGCCGCCGTTCGTGCGTCAGCGTCGCCAGCGGGTTGGTCTGGTCGACCACCTGCGACAGTTCACCACGACCGAAGAAATACTCGATCGCCGCCGAGACGCTCTTCGGATTGATGAGCGTCCGCGGGGACATTTCTTCAACGTCCTTCAGGCTCATCCGCTCCTGCACGGTCCGGCGAAGTTTCAGGAAGCCCTTGCGGATTTCTTCCGCAGCCAGCTCATCAATCGTCCGCAGACGACGGTTACCGAGGTTATCGATGTCGTCGATGTTCGCGGCCGCTTCACCCGTCCGCAGCTTCATCAAGTAGCGGATCGAGTTGACGATGTCTTCCGGCCGGAGCGTCATTTCCGAATCGGGGACGTCCTGGTCAAACTTCCGGTTGATCCGGAAACGACCGACGCGACCGAGACGATAGCGGTTGACGTCGAAAAACTTTTCCTTGAAGAGATCGAGCGCCTTTTCCAACTGCGGCGGATTGCCCGGACGCAGCCGCTGATAAATCCGCAGCAGGGCATCTTCGTAGCTCGCCGTCGGGTCTTCCAGAATGCTGTCGAGGCACAGGCGGTCTTCGACCTTCTCAATGATCTCGATGGTCTTCAACGTCGACTCGCGGATTTCGTCCGCGGCCGCCTTGGTGATGCCATGGCCGGCTTCGACGATGATCTCGCCGCACTTCTCATGGCCGACGGGATAGATCACGTCTTCCACCGAGGTCTTGCCGACCAGGGCTTCGATCGCGTCGTCCTTGTTCGCCTTGGCGTCCGTCGTCTTGTAGAACAGACGGATCAAACCCGCGGTCGAACCGTACTCCGGCGCCATGGCGCGGAGGAACGTCATCGCCGAGAACTTGCCGCTCTGATCGATCCGCACCCCGAGCGTTTCCCGCTTCGTGATGTTGACTTCGATCCAGCTTCCCCGCTCGGGAATCACGCGGCAGGAGAAACTCTTGCGCTCACCTGGCTCAGCAGCTTCGACGAAGTCGACACCGGGAGAGCGGTGCAACTGGCTGACGACCACGCGCTCGGCACCGTTGATGATGAATTCACCACCGCCGAGCATGATCGGCATATCGCCGAGATAGACTTCTTCTTCGCTGGGCTGCTCTTTAATGAGTCGCAGCCAGACGCGGAACGGGCGCCCGTAGGTCAACCGCAGTTGCCGGCATTCCAGCGGGGTGTAGCGCGGCTTGCCGAGTTCGTACTTGACATACTCCAGGCGGTACCGCTGATCGTAGCTCTCGATCGGAAAAATTTCACGAAGGATGGCTTCGAGGCCTTCGTCTTTCCGCTCGCGGGCATCCCGCTCCAGTTGAAGGAAGCGGTAATACGCTTCGGTCTGGATCACGGTCAGATCGGAAATGGGAAACTCGGAAGAGAGTGAACCAAAATTCCGTTCTTCATCAGCGGGAATGGTACGAATGGCAGGAATTGGCATGCGAGGCGGTCCCTCGAAATTCAGATTTGTCGGACGGCCATGCAACCCCCATCGTTGCACAGCGAAGTCGAGACCGGACTGGTGCGGGGCAGTCGGGTCACAGAACGAGCTCGTTCAGGTCCGTTCCCTGCGACAAGCAACCATCTCTACCCCACGGGAGGGAGAAGTGGGCGCAAACGCAAGTCCGGCCATCCGCGCATCCCAGCGGCGGTGCCGACGAACCCCACGAGACAGTCTGACGGAGCGAGCGAAAGGTGCGACTTCCTGCCGCAAACCCGAAAGGCGGTGCCGAAGCTTCACCGCTGATCTCCACAGCCTGAGGAACAACGAACGCAAGCCCGAAGGGAAGGGCTCCCTCCGGGCCAGGCGTTGTTGGAATCTCAAGTAGACTAAACCGCTCGAACCACGCCGTCAAACGAGTCGCCAAAAATTTGGTCGGCATTCGACCAAACTGGGCTTGACTACTTGACCTCAGCTTGTCCACCGGCGGCTTCGACTTCCGCCTTCAGCTTCGCTGCGTCTTCCTTCGTCAAGCCGGTCTTGAGGGGCTTGGGCACCCCTTCCACCAGGTCCTTGGCTTCCTTCAGGCCGAGGCCCGTCACGCCACGGACAACCTTGATGACGGCGATCTTGTTGTCGCCAAAGCCGGTCAGAACGACGTCGAATTCCGTCTTTTCTTCCGCGACCGGAGCTGCCGCAGCAGCAGCCGGCGCCATCATCACCGCGCCGCCCGCGGCGGGTTCAATGCCGTGAGCTTCCTTCAGGTAGTCGACGAGCGACTTGGCCTGAAGCAGCGTGAGGTTCGCAATCTTATCGCCCAGTTCTTTAATCGAGGCGTCGAAATCCGCCATTTGTCCCGATCCTTTCGTAACCGAAATCAATCTCTAGAGCTTCGAAACCACCTGACAGTTCGCGCCTCGCGACCCGTCGCACACATTTCCCATGGAACTGCCCGAAGAGCATTCCCGATTGGATCAAACCGCCGCCGGGGCTTCGGTCTTGTCGGCGATGGACTTGATGGCCCCAGCCAACTTGGCGCCGGTCCCGCGCACGGCACCCGCAACTTGCGATCCGGGTCCGAGCAGACAGCCCGACACCATCGACAGCAATTCCTTGCGGCCGGGACTCTTGCTCAGGCTGACGACTTGATTCATATCGAGCGATGTCGCGCCGATCGCCCCGCCCTTCAGAGCGAGTTCCTTGATCGTGTCCACCGACTGCGTGATTTCCTTCGCCAGCGAGACGATGTCTTCACCGCCCCAGACGATCGCAGACGGTCCCGACAGGACCTCGCGAACACCACTCAGGCCGATGTCCGACAGCGCCTTCCCGGCGACAGCGTTCTTCACGCCCATCACGCGGATCTGCTTCTTGTGCAGATCGAGCCGCCACTTGTTAGTCGCGACGGCGTTCAATTTGGACACATCGACAACCAGCACTTCCCGGCAGTCGCCCAAGGCGGCCTGCAGGTCGGCGATCATCATTTGCTTGACAACTTTGCTCATCACTCACCCAGTCGTGAATCGCTACGATTCTTCTGAAAAACAGAGACGCGACCCGAACGGACACACGCTACACGGCGACCGAAATCCCCGGCGACATGGTCGCGGTCAGACAGACGTTGCGGATGTATTGACCCTTGGACGTATTCGGCTTCAAGCCCCGCAGATACTTCAGCAGCGCTTCGATGTTTTCCGTCAGTTTCTGCTCATCAAAGGACAACCGGCCGACGACGCAGTGGACGTTCGCGCCATCGTCACAGCGGAACTCAACCTTACCAGCTTTGTATTCTTTGACGGCGTTAGCCACGTCTTGCGTGACGGTGCCAGCACGCGGCGACGGCATCAAACCGCGGGGACCGAGAACGCGACCGAGCGGACCGACGACACCCATCATGTCGGGAGTCGCGATGGCCACATCGAAATCGGTCCAGCCCGCCTTAATCTTGTCCGCTAGTTCTTTGCCGCCGACGAAATCAGCACCCGCCGCGGTCGCCACGGCGACGTTGTCGCCTTGGCAGAAGACCAGCACGCGCTTGTCCTTGCCGATACCGTGCGGAAGCACGACCGAGCCACGAACGCGCTGATCGGCCTGCTTGGGATCGACCCCGAGCCGAATGGCGAGCGTGACCGTCTGGTCGAACTTGCACTTCTTGATGGTCGCCGGAAGCGCGGGTTCCAGCGACTTCAGCAACTTCACTGCACCATCAACAGAAACCGTACCGACAGACTTCGTCTGCTCGAGAAGATGTCGGACGCGCTTGGATTGCTTGGCCATGATTCCCAATTCCCAACCGATTTACCCGCAGAGCCAATCAACCAGCTCATCACGAGAGAGAAACTAATCCAGCACCTCGACGCCCATGCTGCGGGCCGTCCCGGCGATGACGCGGCAGGCCGCATCCAGGTCGGGACAGTTCATGTCCTCAAACTTGGTCTTGGCGATCTCGAGCACCTGTGCCTTGGTCACGCGGCCGACCTTCTCGGTCTTGGCGTTCTGAGCACCCTTCGCCAGCTTCGCCGCCTGCTTCAACAGGACCGACGCGGGCGGGCTCTTCAGCACGAACGAAAAGCTGCGATCTTCGTAAATCGTCACCACTGCCGGGACGATCATGCCGTTGAGGTCGCGAGTTTTTTCATTGAACTGCGAAACGAACTGGCCGAGGTTGATCCCGTGCGGACCGAGGGCGGTACCAACGGGAGGCGCCGGCGTGGCCTTCCCGCCCGCGATCTGCACCTTCACCTGAGCCTTGATTTTCGCTGCTTTTTTCGCCATGACCTACAACCGCCGCTTGCTTGATCGATCGCCACTGTTTACCGAGACCCACCAGCCCCTGCTGAGCGGATCACATCCGCTCAACCTGCCAGTACTCCAGGTCCACTGGGGTCGGGCGTCCGAAAATCTGAATCAACACCGTAATCTTGCCACTGGCATCGTCGATGGCTTCGATGGTTCCCTCGAAGCTTTCAAACGCGCCCTCTTTAATCTTCACATGATCGCCGGACTGGAACTCCATCTTCACCTTGAGCGGAGCTTCTTCTTTCTTGCTCTGCTCGCGACCCAGCATCTTCTGGATCTCGGCGTTCTGCATCGGAATCGGCTTGCCGGCCGAACCGGTGAAGTCACCCACCCCGCTGGTGCTGCGCACCAAGTACCACGTATCGTCGTTCAACTCCATCTGGACCATCAGGTAGCCCGGATAGAGCTTTTGTTCGGTAACTCGCTTCTTGCCGCTTTTCGTCTCGACGACCTTCTCGGTGGGGATCACGATCTCACCGAAAAATTCTTCGAGGCCTTCCTGGCGAATTCGCCGGACCAGCGAATCGCGAATGGTTCGTTCGCGGTTGCTTTGCACTTTGAGCACATACCACTGACGACCGCCGTTCGACGGCTCTTCGGTGACTGCGACAGGGGGTGCCTGATCCATACTGATTGTGCCCTTTCACGGGCGCTCCGGACAACGCCCCGCAAGCGAGGTGTCGGCGGGGAATCCGACATGATGGCGA
Source organism: Planctomycetaceae bacterium (assembly GCA_041753475.1). Lineage (GTDB taxonomy): Bacteria > Planctomycetota > Planctomycetia > Planctomycetales > Planctomycetaceae > DSVQ01. The sequence goes on from JBGSUN010000238.1 coordinate 101,699, forward strand.
GATCGCCGTTCAATTGCAAGCGTGGAGGCCTGCAAGGCCAGCGAACGACTTCAGAATTTGAGGACGCCGATCAGACGCAGAAGGTACTGCCAGATCACGTCATACGCAAACAACACAAAACTGAAGAGAAACATCGTCACCAACACGACGGCCGTAGCCCGCCGGACTTCGTCCGTAGCTGGCCACGACACTTTCACCATTTCCGCTTCCACATCCGCCAGGAAATCGGCAAAGATCGGGAAGTTGACGATTCGAAACGAAAACCAGGCGCCGAGCAAAACGATCGCCGCCGGAATACCGTACTGGATCGCGGGCTCGGCCTCACCTAAAAAGGTGATCATGAACGCCCAAGCCCCCACCAGGATCGCACAGAGAATGGCAGCCGCCGTCAGCGAGCGCACCAGCCGCCCCTGATTGCGCTTATAGAAGTCGATGCCCATCATCGACTGCCAGAAGCCGCCGCTCTTTTCCACCTTCGCCATGACCGATCCCTGCCAGCGAACCCAAAGGCCCAAATCTCTCACACACCGAATCATTCAGCTCGACTGATTTCGCAGCAACACGAGCGGAAGGACTCGAACCTTCAACCTGCGGATTTGGAATCCGCTGCTCTGCCAATTGAGCTACGCTCGTAAGTAGATGTCAGTTCCGAGTTGTCAGTTGACAGCGAGAGATCGCATGCAGCTCGGTCTTGGCCGAGAACTCAGAACTGACAACTGAGAACCACTCTTACTTCTTCCGCGATTCCTTATGAATCGTGTGGCGGCGGAGCTTCTTGTTGTACTTCTTCAGCTCCAGCCGCTCTGTGCCGCGGGTTTCCTTGTTCGTACGGTAACCCCGGACGCCGCTTTCGGTGCATTCGAGCCAGACATATTCGCGAGCCATCGCGATGGATCCCGTCACTGAGTGGAAACAACCCCGCCCCCCGAACACACGGGGGGCGGGGAGAACATCGTATCCGAATTGCCGGGCCATTTCGACCCGAGGTCAACAACTACTCGAGGATCTTCGTCACGACGCCCGAGCCGACGGTCTTGCCGCCTTCACGGATGGCGAAGCGAACGTTTTCCTGCATGGCCACCGGCTTGCCGAGCGTGACTTCCAAGCGAACGTTATCGCCGGGCATACACATTTCGGCACCGTCGAGCAGCTTGCCCGAGCCGGTCACGTCGGTCGTGCGGAAGTAGAACTGCGGCTTGTAGCCACTGAAGAACGGCGTGTGACGGCCGCCTTCTTCCTTGCTCAGCACGTACACCTTGCACTCGAACTTGGTGTGCGGAGTGATCGTGTTCGCACGGGCCAGCACCTGACCGCGTTCGACGTTTTCCTTCGCGATGCCGCGGAGGAGCAAGCCGACGTTGTCGCCCGCCTGGCCTTCGTCCAACAGCTTGTTGAACATTTCAATACCGGTGACCACGGTGTCCTGGATCGGTGCGAGACCGATGATCTGGACCTTTTCGTTGATCTTGATGACGCCGGACTCGATACGGCCGGTGACCACGGTACCGCGGCCAGCGATCGAAAAGACGTCTTCGATGGCCATCAGGAACGGCTTGTCGCGTTCACGAGTCGGCTCGGGAATGTTCGCGTCAAGGGCTTCCATCAGGTCGCCGATGCACTTGTTGAACTTCGGGTCGGCCGGGTTATCGAGGGCGCCCTTGGCGTTACCGCGGATGATCGGCACGTCGTCGCCGGGGAATTCGTACTTGTTGAGCAAGTCGCGAATTTCCATTTCGACGAGTTCGAGCAATTCTTCGTCGTCGACGAGGTCGCACTTGTTGAGGAAGACGACCAGCGCCGGGACGTTCACCTGCTTGGCGAGCAGGATGTGTTCGCGGGTTTGCGGCATCGGGCCGTCAGCGGCCGACACGACGAGGATCGCGCCGTCCATCTGGGCGGCACCGGTGATCATGTTCTTGATATAGTCGGCGTGACCGGGGCAGTCGATGTGAGCGTAGTGACGCTTTTCCGACTCGTACTCGACGTGCGACACGGCGATGGTCACGGTCTTGGTTTCATCGCGGACCGTACCGCCTTTGGCGATATCCGCGTAGCTCTTGAACTTGGCCAGACCCTTGGCGGTTTGCACCGCGAGAATGGCTGCCGTCGTCGTGGTCTTGCCATGGTCGATGTGACCGATGGTGCCGACGTTGACGTGCGGCTTCGTGCGCTGAAAGACTTCCTTTGCCATTGATGCTGCCCTTACGCCTTTCTGGAGCCCTCGGGATCCGGACGCCGGAACCGAGCCTTACTGCTTCGACTGACACTGTCTGGAAAAACTAACCCGGAGATCGGGTTCCAGGCTGCGGCCACCGCCCGCGGTTACGGCCGCTCGCCCCGAGAGCTGCTGAAGGGATTCGAACCCTTGACCTCGTCCTTACCAAGGACGCACTCTACCGGCTGAGCTACAGCAGCGACACGACGGGCGCCGAGTGACTCGACAGCCCGCAGAAGATGGCTGATTGCAAGCGACTTGTCAACTCTGCCGGGAGGGAAACAACAGTTTCCTTGTCCACGCGGACGTCGTGGAACCCGAAAAGAAGCGGGTGAAGGGAATCGAACCCTCACCACCAGCTTGGAAGGCTGGAGCTCTACCATTGAGCTACACCCGCAAGTGCGCTTGCGGAAACCCGGTTTTGCGAAAGCGATTTCTCTCCTGTGAACTTGTCGCAAACACCATTGCTTGCGGGATTTGGATCAATTTACTGCGGGACTGTTCGCGGTTGAAAGTCCGAATGGTGGAAGCAGGATTCGAACCTGCGAAGGCAGAGCCATCAGATTTACAGTCTGACCCCTTTGGCCGCTCGGGAATTCCACCGTCATTTTTCTCGGCGAATGGCATCGAGCCTGAACTCGTTTGCCACTCTGGACTTTCAACGGGTTGCACACCAGGAGCTAGCGAAGGGACTCGAACCCATAACCCCCGGTTTACAAAACCGGAGCTCTACCAATTGAGCTACGCTAGCCAGCGCGTCCCCGCCAAGCCGGGACGTAACAATATAGCGAGCAACAGCCTTCGTGCAAGCGCGAATCGCTTTCCTGCTGTGGGATGCGGATTCATCGGACGAAAACTGCTGGTCCGGTGGATTGAGCAAGAGAAAGTGACACCGCCCGTGTGAAGTGGGTTCACACGGGCGGTGATCTGTCTTGAGCTGCCCAGCCATGGCAATGGCTGGGCTTCTAGGAATGACTATTCGAGACCTGGGATTTCCAGATGCTCTTCCTGAGCGAGTTTCCGCATCTTCCGCAGAGCGCGGGATTCCAGTTGACGGATACGCTCTTTTGTCACACCGAAGCGAGTGCCAACCTGCTCCAAAGTCAAGGGAGCGCCCCCTTCGCTCAATCCATAACGATGGACGATGATTTCCCGTTCACGCGGATCGAGATGATCAAGAATCGACAGAATCAACTCGCGCTGCTTCTGATTGACCCGTTCATCTTTGAAGGCATCGCTGCGGGTATCGGACGACGACTGAAAGACCTCCTCATTCCCTGTGCGGAAGCGATCCAGTTGCACCGACTCCGCCGGGATTGATCGCGCATAGTTCTTCATGATCGCCCAACTGGCATAGGTGGAGAACTTGAAGCCGCGCGAAAAATCGTACTTTTCAATCGCCCGAATCAGCGACATGTTGCCATCGCTCACCATTTCAAAGAAGCTCGTGTTCGGCTTCATGTGCCGCTTGGCAATCGAAACCACCAGGCGCAGATTGCTGCGGATCAGGAAATTCTTGATCTCGGTGGCCTGTTCGAGATACGCCTCGATCTGGTCCATGTCTTTCGCCCGCGGATGCGTCCGGTCGAGCGTTTTTCGCAACTCCGAGGCTTGGAATCGGAGGTAATTCATCTTGCGGAAGTAGTGAACTTCCTCTTCCTTGGTCAGCAGCGGAATGGCATACAGGCTCGCCAGATACGGCGGCAATCCGGGAGGCGGTTTGACCGCGCCGGCCTTCCGTTCCGACTGGGGCGGCGGAGGCAGAATGACCTCGTCCGCATCCGCTTGATGAAAGTCTGCACAATCCATGTAGTCGATGGGTTGTTCCAGCAGTTGTTCGGCACGAACCTCCATGATGATGCGGTAGATACTGGTTTTCGTCCGGTGGAATCGCTCCGCCAGCTCCTCAATGGCGATTCCATTGCGGCACTCGCGCACGATCTCCCGACGTTGTTCGGCCGTCAGCGGCTCGGTGGAATCAGGGAACACGGCGACCTCCGGATGTTCGCGATCAAAATTCTTCAGGGTGTAGCGAATCGTTTCCGGTGAACGTTCAAACTTGCGGGCCAATCGGCGACCGACTTCTGTCGGGTTCGCCCCCGCGCGGGCCAAGCGGCGGGCGCGGGAAATCATGCGGGATCGTTCTTCGTCACTCAGTTGGCTGAAATTGGACCCACGAGCCACCTCGCTGGAATGCCGGGCGACGAACCGCTCGACACTGGACCGCAGGAAGGCCAAGCGGCGTTTGCTGCCAAACCGAAATCGACGGCTGACCAGTCCGCGATCACGCCACCGAGCCACGGTCTTCTTCGAGACGTTGTACCGCTGACTGACGTCATCGACCGTCCAGACGTCTTCCCCGGCGGCATCCACGGAGAGGTCCACGCTCTCCGAGAGATCTTCCACGAAACAGCGAAGATCATGCGCTGCTTCCGAGGCGGTCACGATCAGATCGGGATACATTTCCGAACGGTACGACGTAATCTGCTCGCACAACTCGGGATATCGATACGACTTGCGCGGATCGAGTTCGCTTAGGAACTCTTCCGCCCGCTCCATTTGCTTCAGGCGCACATCACGCGGCGCATACCGCATCTGTTGATCGCGTAGCTGTCGCAACGCAGGATTTTGATAATTTGACATACTCCACCTCCCCGTTCAAACCGCCAAGTTGGCAGGCCGAATCAGGTTTGACTCCATCCGTTTCCGACCAAACACTTCCTTGCAAACCGAATGCCGACAAACTCGCTATTCTCAAACCTTTGATTAGACAACCCCCGCGAGGGGCCAGGTTCGCCGGATTCCCAAAGAAAGAAAACGAAATCAGGAGCTCTACGGATCAAATCCTCGTCTGAAAATCGTTTCATCCTGAGAAACAAGTAACTCTCCGAATGGACTTACGTTAATTCCATCGCCCATTGTGGGAAGAATCGGTCGTTGCAAAGCCTCCGGGGAATCGGAATACCACGTTGGAAACCACTCTTTGCAAAAGTCCTTACCGGGCCCAATCGAAACTCTTACACATCCTGAAGATTTATTTTGCCGCAAGGACAAATTGCGCTCGGGTGACCTAACTGTCTCATTTTGCAATGTGCGGAGTGATTCCCCCTCCCATTGGATGCTCAGCGCGCAGTTTGGTTCCACGGCAGCCGCATAATCCCATACCCGGGAGACGGATACGTTGGTTTCGGAGATCCCGGTGCTGGTCAGCCCCGCTCAGATACCGCGGCGGTTGCTTTTTCCCGCATGGCCTTGGCTCCGCCGACTTTCAGGAAGCCGGAGATGCCGACGATGATCGCCGCCAGAATCAACATGATCGTCAGCGTTTGCTTCGGTTTGGCGCGGAGTCCGGCGAACGCCTTCGAGCGGCCGACCATTCCGGAACTCATCGCAAAGAGGGCCAGCGCCAGCAGAATCTTCGTTCCCACCAGCGGGTGATACAGCTTCCACCGGATCGGTTCGGCGGCAGGAGTCGGGGCGCCCAGGTAGTTGTAGAAGCCCGTCAGCAGGAATAAGCCGATGCCGATGTGGACAAACTTTTTCCAGCGGCCCAGGACTGCGGTTCGGAGTTTGTCATGTTCGGCATCCGGCAATTCCGCGGCGGAGGGGAGCAGTACGAAGCGTTGGAACGCCATCCCGCCGATGAGGACAATCGCCGTGCCGACGTGGATGAAGCGGGAGAGTACGTTGATGACATCTTCCATCGGAAAACTTCCATTCGGAGTGAGGGTGAAGCGAGTCGAGTACAGGAGTGGCACCCCGGCTGCTTCTTCGTAGCCGGGGTTCTTTTGTCGGAGCGGGTTGCCAATTCAAGCATCCCGGCTGCGAGGAAGCAGCCGGGATGCGGCGTTTAGTTGAGTTCCATCGCTTCTTCCCAATGGGCGTAAAGCTGTTCGAGAGCGGTTTTCGTCGTTTCGAAGCGATCCATCGTCGACTGCATCTTAGTCGCGTCGCGGTGGATTTCGACGTTGGCCAGATCGGCCTGGCATTGTTCGAGCATCGCTTCCTTCCCGGCGATGTCGGCTTCGATATCGCTGACTTTACGGAAGGGGAACTGGCGTTTGCGCTTCGTGTCTTTTGCCGCGGAACGGGTGGTTTCCGCGGGTTTTGTTGAAGCGGCGGTTGATTTCTCTTCTGCAAGGCGCAAGCGGGAAAAGGCCATGTAATCGGTGTAGTTCCCGCCGAACTCGAACCACCGCGTGGTCTCATAGACGAGCAGATTCGTCGCCACGCGGTCGAGAAAATAGCGGTCATGGCTGACGAACAGCACCGTCCCGGCGAATTCCTTCAACGAGCGTTCGAGGGCATCGCGCGACCACAAATCGAGATGGTTGGTGGGTTCGTCGAGGACCAGGACATTCGGTTCGAGGGAAAAGAGGCGAGCGAGGGCAACTTTGCTTTTTTCGCCGCCGCTCATGTCACCGACGCGCTGAAATGCCAGTTCGCCGATGACACCGAACCGCGCGAGAGTGTCCCGCAGTTGGCCATCGGTGTACCGCGCGATCTGCGGCGGTCGGACGGCGTCCATCGCCGTGGCATCGGCGTCCACGCTGCTCAATTGCTGGTCGAAATAGGCGATTTTGACATTCGCCCCCAGCCGGACAGTCCCGCGGTCGGGCTTCAATTCGCTAAGCAAAGTCCGCAACAAGGTCGTTTTGCCGGAACCGTTCGGGCCGAGAAATCCCCAGCGTTCCCCGCGGCTGATGCGCAGATCGAGCTTGTCGAACAACGGCGGATTGTCGCCGAAACGCTTTGATAAGCCGACGGCGTCCACCACCCAATCGCCGGTGCGGGTCGGTTCGGGAAAGCCCATCGTCGGGCCACGGATGTCGCTGATCCGTTCGACTTTTTCGAGCCGGGCGAGTTTCCCCTCACGATCTTTGGCGCGGGTGGCCCCAACGCCGTAGTTGTTCTTCTTGATGAACTCTTCCGCGCGGGCGATGTACTCCTGCTGTCGTTCGTAGATCTTTTCGGCCGCTTGCTGTCGTTCCTCGCGCTGCTCCCAGTAATGGGAGAAATTGCCGGGGTAATCGGCGATACCGCCGCGGTGGAGTTCCAGAATCCGTGTGCAGACCCGGTCGAGAAAATAGCGGTCATGGCTGACAACAATCAGCGATTGATTGCCATCGACGAGGTACTTTTCGAGCCACTCCGACGCTTCGATATCAAGGTGATTCGTCGGTTCGTCGAGCAGCAAGACTTCCGGCGCGCTGAGGAGCAACTGTGCAAGCAGCACGCGGTTCTGTTGACCGCCGCTGAGCGACGAGAGCGTCTGATTGTACTGGCTGGGCTGGAATCCGAGACCGAATAGAACTTCGTCGATGCGATGATCGACCGCGAAACCGTCACGGTGACTCAGTTCGTGCTGCACGATATCGAGACGTTTGGTCAACCGGGCTTGTTCGGCCGCATCACACGGTTTTGCCAGGGCTTCGGCGAGTTCCGCGGATTCGGTTTGCAGCCGGAAAATCTCGCTCAGACCTTCGCGGGCTTCTTCAATGAGCGTCTTGCCGGGGGCGAAATCGGGCTGCTGTTCGAGCACCCCCGCCCGGCAGCCACTTCCCAGCGACACCTCGCCGGAGTCAGGGTGATCCAGTCCCGCGAGAATCCGCAGCAGCGTCGTCTTGCCGGCCCCGTTCGGCCCCACCAGCCCGATGCGTTCCCCCTTGTTCAGATCAAACGTGATGCCATCGAGAATCGGGGCCCGATCAAACTGGCGGACAACATCAGTCGCGGAAAGGAGCAGCATGGGTCGCAAACAAAGTGGTTAACATCTCAACACGTCCGGCGGATAGGCAATGGTAGAGGACTCGACTATGATGCGGCAACCGCACCCGAAGCCCAGGGACTGCCGTCCCTGGGATGTTTCCGTCGAGCTGAGACATTTGCAAACCGCCGAGAAAAGCCCATGTTGATCCGAGTGGGACACAGTCCCGATCCCGATGATGCGTTCATGTTCCACGCCCTGGCGAACGACAAGATTCCCACCGGCGACTATCAGTTCACGCACGAATTGCAGGACATCGAGACCCTCAACCGCCGGGCGCTGAAGGGCGAGCTGGAACTGACCGCCGTCAGCCTGCACGGCTATGCTTACCTCACCGACAAGTACGCCCTCTGTGCCTGCGGATGCAGCATGGGCGACAATTACGGTCCGATGGTTGTCGCCAAGCAACCCGGTGCGCTCAGCGATTTCCGCAAAAAACGGATCGCCATCCCCGGCACCATGACCACCGCGTACCTCGCACTCCGGATGGCACTCCCGGAGTTTGAACCGGTCGTCTATCCGTTCGATGAAATCCTGAACGTGACGCAAGCCGGGGAAGTCGACGCCGGGTTGATCATTCACGAAGGCCAGTTGACCTACCAGAATCAGGGCCTGCACCTGATCACCGATCTCGGCCAATGGTGGCTGAAGGACACCGGCCTGCCGTTGCCCCTCGGCGGCAACGCGATCCGTCGGGACCTCGGCGAAAAAGCCATGCACGATGTGACCGTGCTGCTCAAGCAAAGCATCCAGTATGCCCTCGATCACCGCGCGGAAGCATTGCAGCACGCGTTGCAATACGGCCGCGATCTCGACCGCAGCCAGGCGGACAAGTTCGTCGGCATGTACGTCAACGACTGGACGATCGACTTCGGCCCCCGCGGCCGCGAAGCCGTGACGACGCTCCTCAAACGGGCGTATGATGAAAAGATCATCCCGCACCCGGTGACGCTGGAATTCATTGGGTAACAAGCCCGGCGAGCGTGGGGACGTGAGTTCCCCCGGTAATTCGGTCTGTGATGCAGGGATTGCAATTCTCAATAATCAATTTGCAATTGTCTGAATCCATCACCGAGGGGACTCACGTCCCCCCGCTTGCCAAAGAAATCATGCTCCACATCACCCCGAAACGCCGTTATCTTGTGCGGTTTGCTCCGAAGCGAATTCCGCATCTGTTTACGGACGTGCTCATCATCGGGGCGGGGATTGCGGGGATTCGGGCGGCGTTGTCGATTGATCCGAAGTTGAATGTCGTCGTGGCGACGAAGGGCCGGATTGACCATTCCAACAGCGCGTATGCTCAGGGGGGCATCGCCGGAGTGTTTGACCCGCTGGATGACATCACCAATCACTTTGACGATACGATGGCCGCCGGGAAGGGGATGTGCCATGCCGATGTCGTCGACATGGTGGTGAAGGAAGCCCCGCAGCGGATTCGCGAACTCGTCTTCTACGGCGCGGCGTTCGATCAATCCGACGGCGAAATGGCTCTGACGCAAGAAGGTGGGCACAGTCACCGCCGCGTGGTCCATGCCCTCGGTGATGCGACCGGCAAAGAGATTATGCGGGCGCTGATTGCCCGGTTGAAAAGCGAGCCGTCGATCTCCGTATGGGACGACACGTTCACGATTGACCTCCTCACCCACGGCGGCGAATGTCGCGGGGCGTTGATGTGGAATCCGCAGCACGGCAAGACGTTCGTGTGGGCGAAACAGACGATTCTCGCCACCGGGGGAGCGGGTCGGTTGTTCCGTGAAACGACCAATCCCGAAATCGCGACCGCGGATGGCCAAGCGATGGCGTTCCGCGCCGGTGCAGAACTGCGCGACATGGAACTCATGCAGTTTCATCCGACGGTGTTGTACATCGCCGGCAGTTCACGGCACCTCATCTCGGAAGCGGTCCGTGGTGAAGGGGGCCTGCTCCGCGACTGCCACGGCTACCGCTTCATGTCCGATTACAGCCCGCAACTGGAACTCGCGCCGCGTGATGAGGTCAGCCGGGCCATCACCCGCCAGATGGAAAAGACCCGGCATCACTGCGTCTATCTCGATGTCACGCACCTCGACAAAGCCCTGATCGCCGAGCGTTTCCCGCACATTGGCAAAGTCTGCGCGAGCTTCGGTCTCGATCTCACGAAGGATCTGATTCCCGTCCGTCCCGGCGCCCATTACATGATTGGTGGCGTGACGCTCGATACTGAATCACGAACAACATTGCCCCGACTGTGGGCCGCGGGCGAAGTGACGTCCAGCGGGCTTCACGGGGCGAATCGACTGGCGAGCAACAGTCTGCTGGAAGGACTCGTCTTCGGTCTCCGGGCCGGGCGGAATGCGTCCCAGGCGGCTCTCGGGGAAGAAGACCGCTTCACCGCGCTCCCATTGGATGATGATCCGTTGCCACTGTTGCCGGATGACGGTTTGAATCTCGACGACCTGCTCAATTCGCTCAACAGCGAAATGTGGCGGAACGTAGGCATCGAACGGAACGCGGAAGGCTTGGAAGCGGCCTTACAACGTGTCGAATTCTGGGACCGTTACGTCGGTCCACGGGAGTTCAACTCGACCAAAGGCTGGGAGTTGCAGAACATGCTCCTCGTCGCCCGGCTGATGATCGCCTCGGCGATGGCGCGGAAAGAAACCCGCGGCGTCCATACCCGATCTGACTTTCCCGCGACCGATCCGACGCAAACCGAGCACATCGATTGCGTTTCTGGCAACGGTGCACGGTAAACGCATCGCTCCCTCACAGCCCGGAGCGCCAGCGACGGCCGTCAAACGCACCAACTATTGTAAGCAAGACACTGGCGGAGCCAGTGGCACACGCAGCAAAGCCAGCTCGGACCGAATTTGCACCCCCGTCGCTCGCGCTCCGGACTGTGATGGACGGAGTTGTGCCACGCTCACGGTGTGGCCATTTTTCCGTCGAGGTCTTTCAGCAGCTTCTCAACTTCCGCATGAACTTCGGCGCGGTCCACGATCACGAGGATCTCGGAGGCCGTGCCGGAAAGAAGCTCCGATTCATCGGGACAGAGTTTCCCTGCCGGATCGGGCATCACCGCCAAGCGGCCAATGCCCGGCGTCAGTAGCGGGCGAATTAGTGGTAACGCTTCGGCACAGCAGAGCGTTTGCGGTCGATAGATTTGTGTGACGAGCGGTTGCTGCCGGAGGGCCCGGTTCTCGGCCATAGTCCGCGGCATGACCCGCAGCCAATGCTCGTCGCGCTCGACACCGAGATTCGCCTGTTTCAGGACGGCGTTGATCGCTTCACCCAGGGTGACATCGCGGATCGTCATCGTCACCCGATCGGTCACTTCGGGGGCAACCTCCAACTTCAAGCCCGCCAGATCACATAGCACGTCAAAGACATCTTGCACCGGTGCCGCATGGACTGACAGCGAAAAGCGATCTCGATCTTCTGCCGTCCGTTCGATCTTGATAATCGCGGTGGCTTCCCGTTCGGCTGGTGAGACGAAAATGTCCTGACGAATGGGTGATCGTTCGATGGCGATTCGTTCCACAATGGTCTGGGTCGCTTGCCGTGCAAGCCGTTCGATTCCCAGGGCAATCCGTGCGAGTTGCAGTTCCTGACGTTCATTGCTGAGGGGAACCGTTGTGGTGGCAGGCGCGGCGGTCGTGGGTTGCGTGGGAACCGGGGGCATCGGCTCGACATCCATCAGTTCCGCAGAAGGGGCACTGCGCGGTTGGAATGCATCCAGCGCATCGGGGACGGGTTCGCTATCGGGATTGGGAGGCGGTGGAATATCGCCTGTCTCGATCTGTGTCAGCAATTGTGTGGGAGATGTGCTGAGCCGTCGGCTGGTTTTCAACGGCGCGGCATCATCGGTTTCCAGCGCACCGAGGGACACTGGTGACGCTGCAAATTGTGAGCGGCGCATGGAGTTGGAGCTGGCAATGTGCGGATGAGTTCCCGTTGCGACACCTGGTGGCGCAAACGTCCCCCGCAACATCCAGGACGTGCCGATGATGATGAGCGCGAGACCCAGCGTCACGACCGCCGTTCGCAGACTCGCTTGCCCCCCGGACATGTCGACCTCCCTGTCACCGTCTCGATTTCACTGACGGATGTCTGATCGCCGTTCCGCGGCAACCTGCTCGATTTCTCCGACGCCAGTGACTTCACGCAGGCGAACGCTTTCGGCTTCAATTTTCGTGATGCGGAACTTAGTTCCGTCGGCCTGAATGGTTTCCCCGACCCCGACGACATGACCGTCGATGACTGCCGTCCGTCGAGGTCCAGCGAGGGAAGTTCCTTGAACGCAGAGATCGCCGGCATTCGGCGTTATTTGGAGCACAATTTCACGCGGCAAGTTGACCTGGGTGGCCACACGATCCACATTCCATGTCCGCCGCGCCGCCGCAATCGAGGGAAACAGCCAGCCCACGATGCCGACGAGCAGCAGCGCCGTCAGCAGTGGAGACTTCCAGCGACCGGATCGGGAGGGATGTGAGAACACCATGGACGCCGTGATCCCCTCTCTGTGGAACGCGGAACGATTCAGTCCGCACAAGTTCTGCAATCGTTACCATCGGCACAAGTCCCCACTGTCCCGCGGTCGTTTTCTCCCGATCGGCGGAAATGGCTGAAGATCGTTGACGAGATTGGCCCGGAAAAGACAACGACCTCGATGGCATCACACCATCGAGGTCGTTTGTGTCCGCATCGGGCGGACGGCCTGTCTCCTCAGCCGTCACGCAGTGAAAATATGAGAACGCGGCAAGGTCCCCTCGAAGCTCCCAGCTCCTCCTTGCCGCGTTCTACACTCTTCCGTAGCAAGCCACGGTCGAGGCAGTCGGTTCGGTTCGTCGCGTCACCCGTTGGCGGCGACACAGGAAACATAGGTCAGGACCCACGGCGGTCAAATCTCGCCGGCTCCGATTCTCCAGTTTTGACAAAATGCCCTGATTTTGTTGCCGTTTCGCCACATCTGGTGTCGCGATACACTCGTCGGGATGAATCCTGAACATGCCATGTCCGTCGACGCCGACCGCGAAGGCCAGACCGTGTTAGCGGTGTTGCGGGTCCTGAACCCAGGGGCGTCGTGGAACGAATGCCGCCGAGTCTTGAACGCCCGACGGGTTCTCGTCAACGGCGTCCTCTGCGTTCATGAAGGCCGCCGGTTACAGCGCGGCGATGAGGTTCGGTTCCTGGCTGATCCCGCCGCATCCCCCTTGAAGCCCACACAACTCCTGATTCATTACGTGGATGACCACCTCGTGGTGGCGGATAAGCCAGCCGGAGTGGTGAGCACACGGCGACCCGAGGAGCAGCATTGGCCTGCGGAAAAAAAACGGCTGGCCCCGACGCTCGATGAATTGATCGCCGCCCGGTTACGGGCCGTGCCCGTGGTGGCCGTCAAGAACCGCCGCCCGGCTGGACCGCTTCCCCCACTCTTGCGCGTCCAGCGGCTGGATCGCGACACCACTGGTGTGATCGTCTTCGCCCGGACGACTCCCGCGGCGGCGATTTTGATTGACCAGTTCGCTGAGCATCGAGCCGAGCGGGTGTACCATGCGATCGTTGCGGGCTGTCCTCCAGCGACTACGATTCGCTCCCATCTGGTGCGTGACCGGGGTGATGGTCATCGGGGTTCGAGTCCCGATGGTCGCCACGGAGTTCCCGCGGTCACACATCTCCGCCCGATCGAAACACGGGGTGGCTTCACCAAGGTGGAGTGCCGTTTGGAGACCGGTCGGACACACCAGATCCGCATCCACTTGTCGGAACTCGGCTTTCCCGTCTGCGGTGACCGGGAATATGGATCTCCCGCCGGTGAGGCGATGCCAGGCCGACGGAAACCGCCGCCGCGATTGGCTTTGCACGCCGCGTTTCTGGCGTTTATCCACCCTGCCACTCAGCAGCGGATGGAATTCGCCTCGCCGTGGCCCGCCGACCTGGATGACTGGTGGCGGAACGCTGTCGCGTCTCCGTAGGGCCGTCTGATGATGTGTTCGCTTCTGTGTGCCACGGCCGTGTCGGCCGTACCTTTTTCCGGTGCGCATTGCCAATTTGCACGGCCGACTCGGCCGTGGCACATCATCAATCCACAAACGGCAATCCGGAGTGATGTTACTTCACCGTTCGGCGCGTCCGTGGGGTCATCGCCAAGGCCAAAGCGGCGAGGGCGAGGACGGCGGCGGCCAGGCCGATTGCCGCGGACGTGGCCGGCCAGCCGCGCGCCTGAGACCACTCCGAAAAATGCTGCCATGCC
>JBGSUN010000239.1:0-6823 GCA_041753475.1 Planctomycetaceae bacterium
CCTCGATCACCGCGCGCACATCGGGCGGCAAGGCAGCCAACTGTTCAGAGCTGATCGGTCGCGACGACATCCCCCAGATGTCGCCTTTTTCTTAATCCAAGAAAACCCCAACTTTCGTCCCCGCCCTGTGAACGGTTACCGCGGCACGGTTGAGGCAACCGGTAGTACCCGGTGGAGAAAATCAAGTGAACATCGCACAAAGATACACTCGGAACCAAGTTGCTCGTGGAACCCGACCAGACGCAGAACGAATGGGAATTCTGTATTTGATAAAAAACTGTTCGGAGTTGCGGCTGACGTATCAAATCCGTTTGCTTACCTACATGGCATCGAGTTGTGGTCGCAAGTTAGTCATCGACGTTCCGAAACATTGTCAAATTCATCCAACGCTGCGGGACTTCCAAAAGGAACATCCCAAAATCGTCCGAATCGAGAAGGTGTAGCTTATGGGGCTTTATCTGTGCGTGTTCGACAACGATGATGAGATTGAGGGCGTGGATGTTGGCAGCTATTCTGACTTCGATTTCTTTCGCAGTAGCGTGACGGAACTTTTGGAAGGTGGTATTGCCGGAAATAAATTCCCTACGCTCATCATTCACTCGGATTCGGATGGCGAATGGTCGTTAACGGAATGTGAGTCACTCCGGCACGAATTGATAGCTATTTCGAGTGAATTCCAGCAGTTACCCGGCATACAGTTTCGTGCGGAATGGCAACAGCAAGTCGGGAAGTCGCTGGGGTTGAAGCCTGCGTCTCTTTATGAATCGTTCATTGATGTGGATGGCGAACTGCTGTTGGATCGCCTCATTCGGCTCTGTGATGTGGCAACAGAACGAGCTATGCCAATCCTCTTTCAGTAGCTTCGAGCGTGTCTTGAACCAGGTACCGGCGGGGTGGCACTGTCATTCTAAATGACCAACGGCGTCGGTCCTGCATTGGCACTGGCAGAGCCAGTGGCACACGGGGCTGTTGCTGATAGGGGAACAGGCGGCTGTGGATGGTGTTGATCGAAGTGGGTGCTGTGGACGAGGCCTGCAACACCGGCGTTTTATCGAAAAGCTCTTCTGAAAAGTGTGCCACTGGCTCTGCCAGTGCCGTCGGTGGACTCAGTCGAGGAGTCCGGGGGGAAGACCGTGAATGTACGGCAGCCCGGCGAATTGCTGGCGGGGTGGATCGAGCAGATAGAACCGGGCGGACGACCACTTCCAATCGATGGCTCGCTTACACAACCCACGAGTGACCGGGTTGTGATGGACGTAGTCGATGAAGCCCGTCACGGCTTCCGGAGTGAAGAGATTCCGATCGAACCCCGGTCCTTCCTGCCAGAACCGAAAGCACGTTTTGCCGGGGCGTTCCTGTACCGTGAGTTCATCCAGCAGTGAGGAGTGCCGAGCCATAAGCACTTCTTTGATTTGTTTCGAGAACGGTTGTTTGATGCGAGCCAGGTAACGGCCGATGTCGGGAGTCTCTGTCGTCGGATAAACGAGCAGATGGACGTGTTCCGGCATGAACACGAAAGCCACGAGTTGAACGTGTTCCGATTCGTTGGCGGCATCGAGTGATCGGGCCAGCTTTTCCCGCCAATCGTCGTTGGTCAGCAATGGCTTTCGTTGGTAGCAGGAAAACGTGAATTCATGCAGATGACCCGGTTCGTGAAAATGCTGAACGGTCTTGTGGTGGGCCATCGGGCTGCTCCTTCATTGAGGAACATACCACGCGGGTTGTGTATCGGCACTGGCAGAGCCAGTGGCACACGCATCAGGAGGGACTTTACGAAACGAATTAGACCCGTCAAAAAAGTCCTTTGACGGGTGGCCCAGGCGCTGTCCGCAGCGTCTGGGTTCACAAGAGGAAAGCGACGCGCGTCAACGGACGACAGTCGTCGCTGGATCTATAATCGACCGCCAGCCGCAGGTGAATCACGACCGCGTTTTGACGGTCGAAGAGGCGTAATCGGGCGTCCGGGGTCATTTTCCCCCCAAGATTCGCCTGCGGGCAGCGAATCACTCATTGTCGTGAACAACACCCAGAGACCACGTGAGAACAACATGAAAAAACTCATGCCCATCCTGCTGCTGGCCCTCGTTGGTTGTGGCAGCAGCTCGACACCCCCGCTTCCTCCGACCAGTGGGGACTTCGTGAAGAATCAAGACGGTGTCGGTACGGCACAAGTTCTCGGGCGGGGTGGCCCTGCTTCAGTCGATTCGGGAACCGTGGATGTGCCACTGCTTTGTACTCGAAGCAGTGGCTTCGGACGGTTCGTGACGCGATCAACAGCACTGCTTCGAGTACGAAGCAGTGGCACCGGGCCTCCACTAATCACAGTCCACCCAAGTAATCGACACGCCGACGGATTTGCGTTCCCGATACCAGCGAACCGAACTCCACGGCCGGTCGATTAGGCCCAGACAGTTGGTGGGCACAGCCCACCCTACGAATCTTGCCGCCACGGAACTCGTCTTTACCCGTCGCAACGGTTCTGCGACACTCCCCGATAATTGGCTGCCGCGGGATGCGGGCGGTTTGGTGGGACTATTGCGCAGGGATGCATCATGGGCGTGTCGGTTGTCGTGCCGATTTACAATGAAGAGGAAAACATCCCGCTGCTGCACCGGGCGCTCACCGATGTGCTCCAGACGCTGGATCAGCCGTACGAATTGATCCTCGTCAACGACGGATCGAAAGACGGCTCGACCAAAGCCCTCGCCAAGCTGGCGAGCGAAGATTCCTGCGTGAAGGTCATCGAATTCCGCAAGAATTACGGCCAGACTGCGGCGATGCAGGCCGGGATTCAAGCCGCGTCGATGGAAGTCACCGTGCTCCTCGACGGCGACATGCAGAACGATCCCAACGACATTCCGATGATGCTCGCCAAGCTCGATGAAGGCTACGACCTGATCCACGGCTGGCGGAAAAAACGGCAGGACGCGTTCCTGCATCGACGGCTGCCATCGGTCATTGCCAACTGGATCATCTCGAAGGTCACGGGCTTTCCGGTGAAGGATCTCGGCTGTGCGTTGAAGGTCATCAAAACGGAAATCGCCCAGGAATTGCAGCTCTACGGCGAGATGCACCGCTTCATCACCATCCTCGCCCACTGGCGCGGGGCGAAGTGTTGCGAAGTGGTCACCAATCATCACGCCCGGCAGCACGGCGTCTCGAAGTACGGCCTGTCGCGCACGACCCGCGTGATTCTCGACCTGATGACGGTCAAATATTTCATCCACTATTCCGCCAGCCCGATGAAGCTGTTCGGAATGATCGGTCTCTTCTGCGGCGCGGTGAGCGGCCTGTCGGGCTTGGCCACGGTATGGTTGAAACTGGCCAATGACATGGACATGACGGGCAACCCGCTGCTGATGCTCACGGCGATGGCGGGCATGGTCGGCGTGCAGTTTCTCGTGCTCGGAATGCTCGGCGAACTCTGCGCCCGGATCTACTTTGAAGTCCGCGGCATGCCGAACTACGCCATCCGCAGCACGCTGAACTTCGAGCCGCAATCGCTCCCGGCGTTCGACTCGGTCCGCAAGGCGGCGTAGATTTCTTCACAGCCCGGAGCGCCAGCGACGGACGATCTCCGCGGTCAGCGTCTTCTTTCTCGATGCGCGAGCTTGAGCGTTTCGGTACAGCCGCCGCTTGCGCTCCGGGCTGTGCATCGCGACTCAGGCTCAGAATCTCTGTCAAACAATTCCGCTTCGGCAGGAATTGCCGCTGGGGCGTTGTCAAGATGTCCTTGATTGCCGGGAATTCGGGGGAACCGATCAGGGGCGCGGGAATTCGCGTCGATCTGCTAAGATACCGGTTCGCAGGAGGCCATCGGACCGCCTCTCCCGCTGGCGCGAAGGAGCGACGCTGTGCCTTTGAAAACGTTGCCGCTCGATGAACCCAGCATCAATCTCACCTCGATGCTGGACGTTGTGCTGAATCTGATCATCTTTTTTATGATCAGCACGCAGTTCATTCAGGAAGAGCGACAATACGACGTCAAACTCCCGACGGTTTCCGAAGCCACCGCCCTCAGCGGCCAGCCGGACGAAATTGTGGTGAACGTGATGGTGGACGGCACCTTCAATGTGAAGGGACAGACTGTCGGCAACCAGGAATTGGAATCTCTCTTGAAAGCCGCGCGTGAACGCTTCCCCGGCCAGGCTGTGATTGTGCGGGCGGATGGCGATGGAAAATATCAGCCGGTCATGGATGTGCTGGCGATGTGTCGCCGCGCCGGGATCCGCAATGTGTCGCTGGCCAACCGGCTGACAGGAGCAACGCCGTAATGGAGGCTTGGCTCTCGTACTTAATGGAGATGCTCACCGGCGGGCCGACAGCCTCGACCGCCGAACTCATCCTGCGTGGTTGCCTCATCGGCTGCACGCTGTTTGCCGGCGTGCAGATGCTGATCATGCTGGCCACCCGTTGGGGTGATCACAACGCCATGACGAAGTCGTTCATCCTGTCGATGCTTGTTCATCTGTGCATCGGCCTGGGTTGGGCGACGGTGGTGATGTCTCCGCCGCAGTTGCTGGAAGTGCCCGGCGATCCGGCCCCGATGTCGATTCAACAGATCCTCAGTGATGCGGACGAAGCCATCACACGACAGGAGACCGGGAACACGCCGATCTTGTCGCAACTGTCGCCCTCGGTTTCCAGTGATTTGACTCGGACGGAACGTTCTTCCGTCTCGCCGATGCTCGACGAGCCGCTCCCGCAAGCCACTCCCGTCCCGACATTGCCCGACGCCCCGTTGGTGCCCGCACTCGCAACAACAGTGGAAACGACGGTTGCCGCGCCGGAGAAAACCAACATCACCACGCCCACGCCAACCGCAGCCGGTCCGGCCGCGATGGCGATGGTCCCGGAACGAGCGCTCACGGAGTCACGGCCCGAAGTTCGCAGCAGTGCTGGAAACAAAGGGCGGCTCTCTCCGCAAGAGCGGTCGAGTGCCCTTCCCAGCGAAACGACGGAACCGCCGCCGCGAACCGGAGGGGCGATGCGAACATCGCCCCAGGTGGACGATTCGGCGTTCGCGATTCCTCTCGATGTGGATGACGCCGCTCCGACCTTGCCGCGACCGGTCGGGTCGGTAGCCGATAACATCGCCCGGAAAGCAAGCCCCGGGGCGACGCCGATTGAAGACCAACCGGCCGGCGGAACGCTGCCGTCAGAAACCACCGCTGGCGGGACACCATCGAACGGATCCCGTTTCCAACGCGCTGGCAGTCGCGGCCCAACGGCGGTTGCTGACAATTCAATGGCGCGGCCGACGCCGCGGCCCTCGTCGCCGACGATGGTTCAAAACCGGGAGCGCATTGCCGCGGCGGCCAATCGGTCGACGGGCGGCGTTGGCAACGACGAAGCATTGCCCTCTCCGGTGCGGCTCGCGCCGAAACAGGACGGTATCGGTCAGGGGAAACAATCGGCAGCGACCACGTATCGACTCCGGCGTCTCGAAAAGCGTAAAGACATCGCACTGAAGAACGGCGGGACCAACGCTTCCGAACGGGCGGTGGAACGGGCCTTGGCCTGGCTCAGCGATATTCAGGAAGACGACGGTTCCTGGGACGCCAGCCAATACGGCGGCGGTCAACGGGAAGTCCGGCAGATCGAAGATGGCAAACTCGCTGGGGGGACGGAGACTGACACGGGCATCACCGGGCTGGTCATTCTCTCATTCCTCGGAGCCGGTTACACCCATGAGGAAGGGAATTACTCCCGGACCGTCGATCGCGCCATCCGTTGGTTGATCGAGGTGCAGCGCGTGGATGGTTACCTCGGAGGCAAAGCCCGGTATTACGATCAGATGTATTGTCATGCCATCGCCACCTATGCCCTGGCCGAAGCGCTGGGGATGCAGAATGACCCCAGCGAATTCCCGGAACTGCGGGAAGCCGTTGCCAAAGGGGTGTACTACATCACGCAATCGCAGAACACCGATGGCGGCTGGCGTTACCGGGTGGGATCCTCCGCCAGTGATATGAGCATGTTCGGCTGGCAGATGATGGCCCTCAAGAGCGCGGAACTCGCCGGCATCCCTGTTCCCGAGGCGACAAAAACCGGCGTCATTAAGTTCCTGCGCGATCGCAGCCGTGGTGCGCAGGGCGGGCTTGCCGGTTATAAGCTCGAAGATTCACCCTCGCCCGGCATGACGGCGGAAGCCCTGTTCTGCAAGCAGATTTCGGGGCTGCGACGGACCAATGCCGCCAGTGTCGAAGCGGCAGAGTATCTGCAGCAGCATCTCCCCCGACTGTCGGCTCCAGATGAGTACTACTGGTACTACGGCACACTGGCCATGTATCAATATGGCGGCGAGCCTTGGGAAAAATGGAACGGGGCGCTCCGTGACCAACTCATCCGGCTGCAGCGTCCTGGAGGAGAGTTCGCCGGAAGCTGGGACCCGGTCGGGCCGTGGGGAAGCGTCGGAGGCCGGCTGTATTCAACGACACTCTGTGTGATGTCTTTGGAAGTGTACTATCGCTTCCTGCCGTTGTACCAGGCGACCGGCCAGGACTGATCGCGGTGCAGTTGGCAGCCCGCGGAGGGCCAGCCGCGGGCTGGCTTCATTGTGCTCCGAAAACAAGACGACCCCTCGATGAACCAGTCATCGAGAGGTCGATCTACGAAAGCCTCCCAAGGATTGCGATCCTTGGGCTTCTGTCTGTGCTTGTTATACCAGTCCCAGAATTCAACTGCGCGGGTAGAGCGTCTTCTGGGAGGGCGGAGCGCCCGCTGAGCCGCGGATTGTCACAGCGTGTTGAAGCGCTCGCGGCGCAGCAGGAGCATCGCCCACCCACCCGCAGACAAATACAGCGATTAGTGTTAAAGGCGG
>JBGSUN010000240.1:0-3621 GCA_041753475.1 Planctomycetaceae bacterium
GGTACCGTAGAGGTCAAGGCGGGCAAGCGGTAGTGGTTCGCCCAGACGCCGAACCAGGCGCTGCAGCAGACGGCGGGGCATGATTGGTTTCTGGGAGTTCGTAGCTCACCGGTGCCCCGCCGCTGCTGAGCTTCATCGTTCGGCGAACGAGGGTCCCATGGGGGCCAGAAACGCCACCGGCCCAGCTTTGCCCCCGGAACCGGCGACGGATTTCCGCCCGGAACGGGATTGCGACGGGCTGAGGGACCGACTGGCCCTGGACTTAGGGAGCGCGACGGACGGGACTGGCGGGGCTTGGCCTTGATGTACAGGTGACTGGGTGATGGAGTAATGCAGGGTCCGTGTTACATGGGTCGGACCCACCACCGACCTACCCCCACCGCTTCGAAACCTGAACACAAGTCACCATAATTGCCGTCCCCCGTCCGCGGCGTCCGTTCTTCCGCGGCGCCTCCCTACGGGCTGCCCTCCGCTCATCTCTCCCGCCGCTACCGGGTCTCTTCGGCACCATCACGCCAACTGCTCCACCACTTCACGGAGAAGTCCAACACGCAAGACTCGGATCCGGCTCGACAGACGGGGCCGCCCCATCCTTCCATCCCCCTCAACTCGCCCACTTTCCGGTGAGGCGAGGTGAGGGTGAAGGCGGACGGGGCTCGAGACCACCCCCTCCACAATGGTGGCAAGACCAAAAGACCAGTACGCTGTAAGCCATCGCCGAACAGGGCGTTGAAGCAGACGGCTGGGCGCCACGCCTTTCCACAGGGGCAGGGCGACCCGTGCCCAGTCGCTGCTTAACTTAGGCGTTCGGCGGCGGAGGGCATACGGTGGGTGCGGATGCGTTCCATGTCTGCTACGGCGTCCGGCGGGAAGTCGATGCCGACGACGCGACGACGGTGGAGTCGCTTGAGCTTCGACGGCACCCGTGGCAGGTCGCAGCAAAGCAGCACTGGCTCCAAAGTTGTTGGGGCGTGACCACTGACGAGCGGCGGTTCTTCGTGCTTGTCGGCCGGATGGTCGGGCGCTTCGGATGGGAGGGCGAGTCGGCGGGACAGCTCGCCACTGCCGCTGCCGACGCCGTGGCCACCGAGACAGCCGAGCGGCTTCGGGCCGCGGGCATCGAGGGGGTGCCGGCTTGGCACTTCCAGTTCGAGCCGGACCGGTAAACCGCAGACGCCGAACAATCTGCTGCACCTGACGGCCGTATCATCGTTAACTTCGACGCGTCATCCTCACCCCGGCCGCAGGTGAGCAGGAGCGTCATGCCTTACAAGGCTCGGTGCATGCAGCATGAAAATCACCGATATCAAGAAAGTCTTCGGCCGAAGAGCCACGCAGATTCGGATTGCGTGTCTCCTGGCGATTGCGGTCATCGCGTTTCTCGTCGCCAAGTTTGACGTTCGGACGGAAACGAGAATGAAATGCGTGCTCACCGGTAGCGACCGTGTCGTGACGACCCGATTCGGATTTAGCTCCGATGTCGTTTCGCCCACCGAGGTGTCGCGTTGGGCGGAGCAGTATGGCAATCCAGAAATCACGCCCGGACTGTGTGGCTGGCAAGCTGTAGGTTCGTCGACGAAGCGCTGGTTTGTACCCACGATCACTGGAGTACACGCTTCTCCCCGGAATGTGGTGCACGTATTGCACGATCGGTCACTCCGTTCAGCTGACGATTTCGAGGGGCGCCTTTTGAATGATTTTTATCGGCAGATCAGTACGAAGCTGGCGGAGAAAGACAAAAAAACTGTTGACTACATATTGGATAATTATGTCAAGCATTGCCCACCCATGATCGTTCCCGACGCGCAGGCGATGACCATCGCTTGCTTCTACCAAGATCCATGGTCGCCCCCTCCGCCACTGACGTTTCAAGTGGCAAACGCCGAAAGGCGCGAAGCTGTCGTAACCAGCCTACGGGACTTACGCTGGATACCAACCAGTTTGGATCCAAGCCGAACTGTTTCATTCGTCCCGTGGGACTTCGACATCATGCTCACCGACAATTCCGGTAAGTTGCACACTTATCATTTTTATTGGGGCTGTGATGGATTCGTGGGTAGTCATGATGGCAGCGTTCCGGAGAACTTACAGCGGTTATGCGAGCAGGTAACCTTGATCACTGGGTTGTCCAGCAGGCCGAAGGTTCCTTCCGCAAGCGAATGAGGCATAACAATCGGTTGAACCGGAGCCGCGGGCCGCGCGGGTTCTGAAGGCAATGTTGGTTAGCCGCGGCCCGGTTAACCGTGGCGTTCGTCGGAGCAACGTTTCCTACGCGGTTCAGAAAGCTTGCCATGCCGTTCAGAATCGCCTGATGCGATTTACGATCCCGTTACAGACTGCGTTCGGAAGTCATGCTATCCTGTTCACAGCTTGTTGCGGCAACAAGGGACCAAATCGGAGAAGTCTATGCTCATCTTCCACCGAATCATTGTGCTATCTGTACTTGGCGTATTGACCGCCTGTTTGCCTAGGGGCGTGCATGCAGGTAATCCAAGGTTTCAGGAAGCGATTTCCCCCGATCGCTCGATGGTCGCCTTTGTTAATGCGGAGGACGGCGACTCCGAGATCTATATTGAGCGAGCCGATGGAACGGAGCGACGGAGGCTCACGAGCAATGATTGTTATGACAATGACCCCAGTTGGTCACCAGACGGGAAAAACATTGTGTTCGCCTCGGATCGCAGCGGCAACTGGCAGATCCATCGGATGGATACGGAAGGCGGCAACGTCGTACAGATCACGAAGCAAGAGTCGGGCTGCGTGAAACCGAAATACGGATCGCAGGGACAACTTGCTTATCTCGTTCGATGCGGCAAGAGGGTGAAGCGGGAACTGTTTGATTTGGTCGTAAGCGAAGGAAAGAAACTCGAACGGTTGGAACAGGGTATTCCGATTTACAGCTTTGCCTGGCATCCTGACGGGGAACTCATCGGCTGTGCGAGCGACGGACGGTTCATGCTTCACAACCTTCGCGAGGGCACAACCAGGCTCGTGAAATTCAAAGATACCGACGAGCGACTGTCGTCATATACGCTCGTCGCTTGCCGGTGGAGCATGGAACATCAGGGATTTATTGGGCAGCTACGGTTCCTGGGCGGAGTCCGTCAAGGTACGAAGGTTTTCGCCGACGACGAATTCTATCTGGTCCCAATCGAGGGCGAATCCCATTTCATGACAGATGCGGTCGGCGTAAAGAGAGTGGTCGCTGATCCGATTGACACATTGGTCGCGAGCATCAATGCGAGTTTCGGTCTGCGGCTCAATGGCAGTACGCCCATCGTGACGCTGCCGCCGGATTCGAACGCCAGCGAGGTGATTGCTGAATCCGTCAAGGCGTACGGCAGCAGTTTTCCGGAAGGATACATGCGGACCTGCAGGATTCGCGAGGTCCGCAAGGTAACGTTAAACGGTCAAAGTGAAACGTATACAGCGTGTCTGGTGCAATCAGACTTGGGAACGAATGTCTGGCTGTTCTGTCCGCTGTAACCGTTCACAGGGCGGGGACGAAAGTTGGGGTTTTCTTGGATTAAGAAAAAGGCGACATCTGGGGGATGTCGTCGCGACCGATCAGCTCTGAACAGTTGGCTGCCTTGCCGCCCGATGTGCGCGCGGTGATCGAGG
>JBGSUN010000241.1:0-3032 GCA_041753475.1 Planctomycetaceae bacterium
CCCGCTTGCGGTTTCGCGCCCCGCGCCGGTCACACACAGTGTTCGCAACCTTTTCGTCGGACCCGAAAATCGCCACAATTGCGTCCATGAACAATCACTTTGCGACTCGACTCCACACCGCGATTCAACAGAAAAAAACTCCGGCGCTGGTCGGACTGGACCCGCGGTTTGACTGGCTGCCGGACGATGTCGTGGCCAGTGCGCGGCGGAACCACAGCGACCCGCAGGCCATCACCGCGGCGGCGTTTGAAGAATTCTGTATCCGCATCATTGATGTCGTCGCGCCGCTGGTCCCGGCGGTCAAACCCCAGGCGGCGTTCTTCGAGGAATACGGCCCGGATGGCTGTCTCGCACTGGCGCGGGTGATGCGGTATGCCCGCGCGCAGGAATTGATCGTCATCGCCGATGCGAAACGCGGGGACATCGGCACCACCGCGGAAGCGTACGCCCGCGCGTATCTTGCCGGGGCGGACTCGAACGCCGCACCGTGGTCGGCGGATGCGCTGACTGTCAACCCGTACCTGGGAAGTGACACGCTGGAGCCGTTCGTCAAAGTGGCGAACGAACGCGGAGCCGGGGTGTATGTGCTGGTGAAGACGAGCAATCCCGGCGCGGCGACATTTCAGGATCGACTCACGGACGGACAAACGTTGTACCGCCGGGTCGCGGAAGTGGTGGAAGGGCTCAGCGCGTCCACGGCGGATGCCGACGGTTATGGCTGCATCGGGGCCGTGGTCGGAGCGACGTATCCCGCGGAGCTGGTGGAACTGCGGGCCGTGATGCCGCATGTGCCGCTGCTCATTCCCGGTTACGGCAGCCAGGGCGGGACCGCGGCCGATGTCGCCGGCGGGTTTGATGCACGCGGTCTTGGGGCGCTCGTCAACAATTCGCGCGGAATCAATTTTGCATATCGCAGCGGGCCGTTTGCGGCGGAGTTCGGGCCAACAAAATGGGAAGCCGCAGTGGAAGCGGCGACGAAGCAGATGATTGTGGATCTCGCGGGGGCTCGATCAGCGGGTTGAGCACACTCGGTGACTCCCGCGCGAGGCACGAAACCGCAAAGCGAACGATTCACGCTTGCGGTTTCGCGCCTCGCGCCGATCCCACCCAGTGCGAACCCAACTCAACCGACTTCCGCCCAGATCACCAACTCCACCGCGGCGTCCAGCGGCAATTCATTCACCCCCACGGCGATGCGCGTGTGCTTTCCTTTGTCACCGAACGCCTGAACGAGCAGATCGGACGCACCGTTCACCACAGACGGCTGCTTGTTGAAATCGTCCGCGGACTGCACGTAGCCTTCGACGCGCACGATCTGCTTGACGTGATCGAGATCACCGATGACCGCCTTGATCTGCGCGAGGGCGTTGAGCGCACATAACCGGGCGGCGTTCACGCCGTCTTCTTCGTGAAGCTGTTTGCCGAGCTTTCCTTTGAAGACGAGTTCTTTCCCCACCATCGGCAATTGCCCGCTGGTGACCACGACGTTGCCGAAGCGGATCGCCGGGACATACGACGCCACCGGAGCCGGGGCGACGGGAAGGGAATGCCCCAAAGATTGCAATCGTTGCTCGACACTGCTCATGACCCGGCCTTTCGTTTAGAATTGCGGTTCGCGTGAAAGTCGCCCGATTCTACCGCAAAGCCATGCGTCGGGGCAGGGCCTCGACCGTTGAGTGAAAAGAGATGTCAGCCATGCAATACCGTCTGCTCGGCCGCACCGGCGTCAGCGTTTCGGAAATCTGTCTCGGCACGATGATGTTCGGCGGCCCGACCGATGAAACGGAATCGACACGAATCGTTCATGCCGCGCTCGATGCGGGGATCAATTTTGTCGACACGGCGGACATGTATTCGACCGGCAAGTCGGAAGAGGTGACGGGTCGCGCTTTGAAGGGGAAACGGGACAACGTCATTCTCGCGACTAAAGCGTGCAATGTGATGGGACCCGATCGCAATCAGCAGGGGCTCAGCCGCCGGTGGTTGATGCGGGCGCTCGATGACAGCCTGCGTCGGCTCGGCACCGATTACATCGACCTCTATTACGTTCACAAGCCGGACCCGACGGTGCCGTGGGAAGAAACGTTGCGGACGTTGGACGACATGGTCCGCAGCGGCAAAGTGCGGTACACCGCGGTCTCGAATCATCGCGCGTGGAAAGTCTGCGAAGCCCTCGGCGTCAGTGAATTGCACGGCTGGGAAAAATTCGCGTGTGTGCAGCCGCTATACAACATTGTAAACCGCGATATCGAAGTCGAACTGCTGCCGTTGTGTCAAGCAAAGAACCTCGGCGTGGTGACGTACAGCCCGCTCGCCCGCGGTATTCTCACCGGCAAATACCGTCCCGGCGAACCGTTCCCCGAAGGGAGCCGCGCCGCCCGGAACGACAAGCGGATGAAAGAAGCCGAGCTGCGCGAAGACAGCTTCCTCGTCGCCCAGCAACTGACGGCGTACTGCGAGAAGAAGGGCGTGGCGACATCAGCCTTTGCCTTGGCATGGTGTCTGGCGAACCCGATTCTCACATCGGTCATCGTCGGCCCCCGCACCTTCGCCCAGTTCGAGGACAATCTCCGCTACAGCGACGTCACCCTCACGCCGGAAGACGAAGCGTTCGTCGACACGCTCGTCCCCCCCGGCGAACACAGCGGCAAAGGCTTCCCCGATCCAGCGTATCCCGTCACCGGCCGCGGGTGTTAAGATTAATCTCGGAGGAATGTGCCATGACCACAACCGTAGCCGAAACTCTGATGACTGCGAACGAGTTGTTGAAACTCCCCCGCGGACAGTTTCGTTATGAGCTTCTGGACGGAGTGTTGCACACGATGAGCCCGGCCGGATTCGATCATGGTGCCCATTGCAGTACGATTGGAATGTACTTGGCGATGTTTGTCCTGAAGTGGACCCCGTTTTTTAGACCACGGGGCGGTGTTTCTTAGATGGTCTTCAGCGAGGTCGTCGGCGAGTGGTGTGGAAGGCGTGCCAGGGGGTCTGGTTCGCCAGACTCTGGTGGGGGCGTTCGTGGCAATAGTAAG
>JBGSUN010000242.1:0-30227 GCA_041753475.1 Planctomycetaceae bacterium
CCCCCCCCCCGACGATCGCTGTGATCTGGTCTTCGGTGATTCCCTGCCGGCGCGCCTTCGTTCGATGGTCATGGAGAGAATAGTAGCAATCATTCTGCGCCGCCGCTTTTAAGCTGGCGAGTTCACGAAGCTTTCCTGGCAGTGCCTCTTGGAGGGCTTGTTGGACTGCCAGAATCGCCGCCAATCCCGGCGGATGATGTGCCAGGACCGCGAGCGAATTCGGAATCATTCGAAGTCCCGTATGAATCGACTCGAGCAACGGCTTGGCATCCACCGCCGCTTCGGGCAAGCGCACGGGCTCGATCAGCGAGGACATCGCGGTGTTCCTTTAACTGACTTGCGACTTCCGCTGAAGAAAAAGTTTCCGTTACGACGATGCCCCCGGCGGTAGTGGCGGTGGCAGATAGGTCGGCGGAAGAGGGACGGACCGTCGAGTTCCCTGTCCCCAGTCGGGACGGAGCGCTGAGCCGGGAGCATTCGGAGGGGGAGTCCGATCGGCAGGAATATAGGGATCGTTGCCGGGATACGAACGCCATTGTTGAGGCTGGCACGGCCATGCTGTCGCTGGCATGTTGCCGCAGTCACGTTGTGGGCTGCAGCCTCCCATGCGTTGTCGCGCCCCCGGAGGAAGACCATCGGTATTAGAACCGCCCACCGGAGCGCGCGTACCAGACCCTCCGTATGGGCGTGATCCACTCCCCAACTGGGCGTATGCATCGGGCATCATGAGCGCGGTGGCGGCAAGCATGGTGCCGAATGCCACGGTCCGGATTATAAGATTTGGCATGCGGAGACCTTCTTTCCGGTGATCAAGTTACTGATTGAGCTTTGAACTGAAGTCACCATGTTTCCCAAATTATCGGCCATCGTTCGCAAACGAGAAATCCTTCCCGCCAGCACCGCTGTGGCATTCGATGCACATGCCGACGCGGCCTGCGACCGGCATCCCGTTCATTTGCGAGACGCGACCGTCGGCTTCATATTTGGCCCAGAACCAATCGCCGTGCTCCGGGTCGAAACCCTTGGCGCGATACATTACGGTGATGCCCATCAGCGTCTGCGCATCCTCGGAATAATTCTCCTTCACCAGAATTGATCCGAGCGGTAACTCGGATGATTTCCCCGCGGCAACGCGGTTGGCGTACAGACGCAGCGCAGCACCGTGCGGCTCTTCACCCCGGTACGCATCGGCGGTAACCCCCGGCAGCGGCCCCCAGTTCTTGTACTGCGCCTTCTGCAGCCAATCCCACAGCTTTTCTTCGAAGGGAACTTCGCGAGGCTGTTGCGGTGTTGTTTGACGATAAGTTCCAGATGGTACCGCGCCCGCTCCGTTCTGTGGCCGCGTGACCGCTGGGCGCGAACCACTTTGAGCCCAGAGAAAGCCTGTGCCCAGCAGGACCGCGGCAATGGCAACGGCAGATTTCAGAGACCTGATCATCGATTCGCTCCATTCATGGGTTTATCGCACCGGAAATCTCGGGTTGTGTTTCTGCCTGCCCGCAGATTGCTTGAACAACCACCTCGATGCACTTCACCATTGTTACGGGCGACGGCTTTTGAGTCTGTAGGCGGCGCTACACTTCGAAAAGGTGATGACGTCCATGTTTTGCAATAGGAGTTATGGGCGGGCGACTTCAGAACGCTTTCGAATCAGAGAAATTCACCGATATGTGTTCTGGCTGACAGTCGAACCATCCGCGAACGGACAGAATCCAGCTCTCCGAGAACCATTGCAATGAATTGTCCCTGAAAGGCCGTTGGATGGCCTCGGGCAGCGACAACGGTGCCATCATCTTTGATGATTCGATGCTGTCAACTTACTCGAAAGCGAAGCCATGCCATTCTCTATGCACACGATCGACTCCGCTCCGGAAGCAAGCCAGCGCTGGCTCGAAGACGCCAAACAGAAATTCGGCTTTGTGCCAAACATGCTGGCCACGATGGCCGACGAACCGGCGGTTCTTGAAGCCTACATGACGCTCATCGGGTTGTTCGAGAAGGTAACTCTGTCGCCGCGCGAACGCCAATTGGTCCTACTGGCGGTCAGCCAGGCCAACGAATGTCAGTATTGCATGGCGGCCCACTCCAAGCTTGCGCAGAGGAGTGGTATTTCCCCGGAGCACATCTCGGCCGCTCGAAGTGGTGGCACCATCGGTGATGAACGTCTAGACGCACTTCTGACCTACACGCGAGAGGCAACCATCACTCGCGGATACCCTTCGGAAGCCGCCACCACACGGTTGGAGAAGGCGGGCTTCACTTCGGCCCAAAGGCTGGCAGTCCTCTTGGGTGTCGCGACGAAGACGCTCTCGAATTACATCAACCATGTTTCCCAGACACCGATCGATCCGCAATTCGTGTCCGCGTAGGGTGTGGTTTTTCATCACCCCGATGAGTGTCAGCATAGGAATTGGCCTCGTCACGTCCGAGACGCGCTATCGGCGAGGAATCAATTGGGAACGACGATTCCCAGATTTGCCAGTCCTGACATGAAGGCAGACTGTTGCGATGCCGCGACAGAAGGATCTCCTGAGCCGTTTGTGGAAAAAACTTCCAATACCTGTGGCATCAGTTGGAAGAACCCGGCGTTTCCAGACGAGTAACCGTTCGCGGCGAAACTGGGTTCGTAAGTGGTCAGGTAGTCGTCCAGACCGTAGTCCGCCCATCGGTACACGTTGATGCCGTCTTCGACCTTTTCGAGCGTGAGCAGCGGTGACTGGACTTCCGCTCGCGAAAGGAACTCGCGGTTATCATTCGCCCCTTGCTCGATGCCAAGTTGCGATGTGTCACCCGCCTGCACGGCAGCAATGATGTCCAAATACGAGACTGGTTGTTGGGTCGCAATGTCGATCGGAGTCCCATTGAACGTCGGATCGAACATTTCAAAGCTCCAGGCTCCGTGCTCCCAAATCGGCACAATGACTGTCGTGTGGATTAAATCCGCCGCGATGTCTCCGAAACTGACTGTCAGCGAATCAATACCGAAAATCGCCAGCACCTGCGAATAGAAGTCGCTAAATCCACCGCACGATGAACCCGCGTGATTCGGGACATAACTGCCAAAATAGCTGATGGCGGCGCTTGGTGCATCCCATAAAAATGGGTTACTGAAGAGCGCCGAGTCGGCGGCATTGCCAACCCAGTGTCGCAAGAGCCGTACCGTCGTTCGTTGGTCGTCATTCGTGATTGCTGCCTGCAAACCGGGCAGATCGTGCAGGATGATCGCCCGTAACGTCAGGTTCGATGCCCCTGGAATGTCGACGACTTTCGCTGCCACCGTTAGCGATCCGGCCGCGACCTTTGAAAAGGTCGTTCCGTCAAATGTGCGGGTACTCCAGGCTGATTGCGCTGTCGCTCCTCCAAAGAGATCGGCGATCCCGTCGCGGTTGAAGTCGCCGACTGCAGTCGTGGTCCACGTCGCGGTTTCCGACCAGATCCCGAGGTCTCCGAGCTGATAGTTGACGTCATTAAAGGACAACCGTTGCCAATTTCCGGTGAGGGCATTGCGAGCGAGGATGACATCTTGTTTGGTATTCAGAAAATGGCCGACCGAAGTGAGCTGCATCGCGGTATTGGTCGTCGTCGTGGCTACGACCGCTTGTGACGCGTTGACGCCATCAAATCCCAGCCGCCACCATTGCCCGGAGACGACATCATGGCCGTAAAGGGCTTCGTGACCATTCCCTTCCAAATCCGCCACGGTCACGGCTTCCCATGACCCGCCGGGATTCCATGTTCCGAGCGGCGTCAAGTTGAAACGGTAGGAACCGTACCATATGGCATACCACGTGCCCGTCTGGGCATCCCGTGTGACAACCGCCTCGCGACCGTCACCGAAGAAGCCCACGACACGCGTGTCAACGTAAGTCCGTCCCGCCGCCATTCCCCGCAGGTTGGCGGTTGAGAAGCCCTCGCCGACACTCCACAGTCCCTGCCAGGCGTTCGTGGCCGCGTTCCGCGCCACGATCATCGGCCGGCCGTTGCCGAACAGATCAACGACTTGAAAGTCGGTCCAGGTGATGGCGGTCGACCAATTGCCGATCACCGTGGAAGTGATCACTCCGTTCACCGAGCGCAAGAGTTGCCAATCTCCCGTCGTGGTGTTGCGTGCGATGATCTCGACCTTCCCGTTGTCATCGAAATCGATGGTCTGCATGGCCTGCCACGTCGCTGCGGGATTCCAGTTCGCGACTTTCGATGTCGTGGGCGTCGATGCCGCAAACGTCGTCAGCCACCAGTCGCCCGTGGTAGCATCGCGGGCTAGCAGATCGGTGTCCCCATCGCCGTTGAAATCGATCACGAGTTGGTCGCTCCAAGTCGTGCCGTAAGCTGTCCAAGTGTCGAAGCGGCTCGCCACCAGTTGACCATTGGCGACAGAGAGCGTTTGCCAGTTGTCCGTTCCGGTTCCGCGTCCGATGAGGTCCAGGCGACCATCGGCATCGAAGTCGCCCATCGCCAGATTGGTGGCGTTGAATCCGAATTCCGGATTGGCGTACGTCTGCACTGTGTAACTGGCGGAGGATGCGGATAGCAGCCCCTGCCAAGTCTGCTTGCTGGAATCGAGCCCGATCAGGTCGACCTTCGAGTCGCCGTTGAAATCGCCATGCCAGACCTTGGTGTAGGTTGCGTTCGGTTGCCACGCCCCGATGAATTCTGTCTGAATGCTGGCGGGTGAAGACTCCAGTGAGAACCATTTCCCGGTCGCCACTTGCCGAGCGATTAAGTCTTCACGCCCATCCTGTTGGAGGTCCGCTACCTGGGCATCGGCATAGGCTCCGGCCCCCCAAATCGAAACGGTGGCTGTCGCGTAACCGCTGCCCGATGACCAGGTCAAACGCCATTCGTTTGACTCGGGATTTCGACCGATGACGGCTTCACGCCCCGTCCCCCAGAAGTCGATTGTATTGAGATCCACCCACGTGCTGCCGGGCGACCAATTCCCCACACTCGTGAAAGTAAATTCTCCGGAAACGTAGGACACCTTGGTCCAATTCCCGGAAATCGCATCGCGGATCAGGATGTCCGCCCCCGCAGCACCGTCAAAGTGATCGACAGCGACACTCGCAACGTTGCCGCTGGCTACCGGGCTGACGAAAGAGGTCGATAGGAAACTGTCTGGCTCGCCCAGCAGCCCATTCCACGTATTCGTCTCCGGATTCAATGCGATCACGTCGTCATAACCGTCGGCGTTCAGGTCGGCAATCGAGATGTTCTGCCAGTTCACTCCTGTTTGCCAGGTACCAATGAAACGCGTGAAATACCCGCCAGTCGCTTGCGAAGTCGACGCCGCCCACCGTCCGGTATTGCGGTCCAGGGCGAGAATGTCGTCGCGGCCATCATGATTCAGGTCCTGCACAGTCAGAGAGTGCAGGTCCATTCCCGGAATCCAGGAAGCGATAGTTCCTGTCGCGATCCCGGATCCTGATTTCCATTCGGCGTTGAAATTACCCGTAGCAGCGTCAAACTGAATTCGTTCCTGTTGGCCAGTTCCCCACAAGTCACCATAAACAGCCTCCATCTCTGCTAACGGCGATTGCCAGGTGACGATCGTTTCTTGATTAAATTGCGATCCGTCATACCGCGAGGCCTGCCAGGCTCCGGTAACGGTGTCGAGCTGGATCACACCCAGGTCCGCCGCGCTGGTGGATGGATTCACCGCACCGCCGGCCAACAATTCCCGCGATTCTAAATATTCAATCATCACTGGAGCTGACGCCGGCGAGCGACGAGCGGCGGATGATCGTGGGAGAATGATCCGTCTCCGACGAATGCTCGACCACCAATCTTGCAGCCACGTCCACAACATCGAACTCGCTCCATTTTCAGAATGCCGTTATGCAAAGAATCCCTCGTGTCGGTTCTGCAAAAACCGCACGCAGGTTTTGCAGTCAGCGAGAACCCGACCCGCCGTATGCCGATCCGGGGGGCAGTTCATAGGGCGTGGGAGCATTGGGAGTCGATGGCTCATAGCGAGACTCTGGCACGAAGACCGAGTCCGTTCCGCCTGGATTCGAGCGGAAGCCGTTCTGACTATCGTGAGAGGCGCGATGATGCGCACATCCGATGAAAAAACTGCATCCAACGAGAACGGCGTAAAACGCCCAATGAGCTGCGACTGGCATGCGAGCATCCTTGCACTGAGGGAGGAGCGTCTCATGCGGCTGACCATAGCTGTAGCCGTACCAAGTGACGCGGGAAGAACATCGTCACTTTTTGACGAGGCGGTCCGTAAGGCAGATCACAGATCAGGGAATGCTCCTGGATTAAACTATTGTCAGCAGGAAATCTTTCGCGATCGTCCGTCAGGAAAATAATCGATGTCTACGAAATTCGTTGGCGTGGTAGTGGTCATTCCAGCGTGGAATGAAGAGCAATCGCTACCGTTGGTCCTACGCGACCTCCCGCCGGTCGATCAAATCCTGGTGGTCAACAACGCGTCGTGTGACCGCACGGCGGAAGTGGCCGTTGCCGGCGGCGCGCATTGCGTTACCGAAGAACGACGAGGCTACGGCTCTGCTTGTCTGCGGGGCTTAGCGGAAATCCAGACCGGAATTGCCGCGGGGCGACCGGCACCGGAGATCGTGGTCTTCTTGGACGCCGATTACAGCGACCATCCCGACGAATTGCCGCTGCTGTTAGCCCCCCTTCTTGCCGGTGAGGCCGACTTTGTGTTGGGTTCGCGGCTGCGCGGTCGACGCGAATTCGGTGCAATGCCACCGCAAAGCCGGTACGGTAACTGGCTTGCTTGTACGTTGATGCGGTGGATCTGGGGCGCAACATTCACCGACTTAGGACCATTTCGCGCTATTCGGTACAGCGAATTATCCAAATTGGGGATGCAGGACGTGGATTTTGGCTGGACGATCGAAATGCAAATCAAAGCCGTCGAAGCGGGTTTGCGCATTCAGGAAGTCCCGGTGTCCTATCGCCGACGGATCGGTGTCAGCAAGATCAGTGGCACAATCTCCGGAACCTTCCGGGCCGGTATCAAGATCTTGTCCACGATCGCCAAATACGCTTGTCAAACTCGAAGCCAAAGCAGGCGTCCTACGCCCGAGAAGGACATTGACATCGTCCAGCGCTCCTGAGCGTCGACGCTCTCCGCGTGAAAGTGGGACGTGTGCTGGCTCTCGGAGTTTGGGACCGTTCAGAGCTAGAGGGACGCAAAGACATTCATGTTCAGAGCCGCCGTCGCCTGCTGGGGGCCGCTTGCTCTTTGTACGGCTGAAATTCTCTCTTGATACATCATCTTCATCTTCTCGCGCATTCGCTGGCAATGCGGGCACTGCGCCACGTGGGCGTGGACCTTCGCGAGCTGTTCGGCAGGTAACTCTTCCATCGCGGCCACCTTTGGCAGCAACTCCTGCACTTCGCGACAGGTAATGCCACCGAAATTCATTTCGGATGGTCGACTCCAGTAGTCACTCGCCGTCAATCCAAAACCAATCCCGACCGCGAAGATGGCAACGAGGCCGGCCACCGCTGTTGCCTGGCGCCAACGTGTTCGCCGTCGCTTCCTTTGCGCGCAGACCGACAACATACCAGGATGAACATCAACCCAGCCTTCGCTCTCAAACGTCTTTTTGGCACTGGGCTCTGTGGTCATGAGCAAAGTCCGAGAAAATTGCCGAGGAACTCTTACCTTCAATTACCAGTATCGACGCAAGAGCTTGGAGAATCTGTAAGCCAACCTACGTTGTTCGTCTTTTCAGGATGTCGGCAGCGGTGCTGGAATCCACCCGTTGCCAACTGGAGCGTCCGACAAGGGATCGCATGCATGTCCAACCGCTTCGGCGAGTTTGGCCAGCCGTTGAGGATTGCGGACCAGGATCCGCTTCCGACCGACGCTAATGAGACCTTCGTCTTGCATCTCACCCAAGAGTGTGGTCACAGTTTCACGGGTACTGCCAATCAGGTTGGCGACATCCTGATGGGAAAGTGGAATGCCAATCAGGACGCCCGCCGGATCGCGCCGGCCGTATTGTTCCGCCAGTTCGCATAAGAGATGCAGGATCCGGTCCCGAGTGCTCCGGAACATCAGGTTCTTCAGACGACGTTCGATTCGTTGTCGTCGGAGGCCCATAAGTCTAGTCATGCCGAACGCGAGAGCGGCAGATTGTTCCATGACACTCTTCATGTCGCTCGCAGGAATCCAGATCACCAGCGATTTTGTGATGGCTTCAGCATGCTCTTCCCTGACCCCGAAATGGATGAGCGCTAATTCACCAAAGATTTCACCGGGTTCGATGAATCCCAAAACGGTCTGTTTACCTTCAGCGGTGTAGCTGCTGAGCTGAATCCGCCCCTCAGCGAGAAGAAATACGCCGTCAGCGCTATCGGACGGAAGGTAGACCAGATTCTTTTTAACGAATGTCCGCATCTTAGCCCGCCGTTCCAGCAGGCCCAATTGGGCCGCATTCAGCGCTTCGAACAGCGGACAACGCTTGAGTATCCAAAGACGCTCGTCCATCGGCGTCCCTAGCAGTCGGACGGCAGGGCAGCTTCGCGACGTGCCGACGGCGCGTCATCCCGCAAGATCAATTCGCATGTGCGTGCGATTGTACTCACGTCCCATCCCCGTGCCTATCGGATTGCCACCGCCGAGATCGATTGACCACCGGACCATGCTCAAAGTTGACCACGATCGCATCCATTTTCTATGGGTCCGCCCGTCCTTCCAGGTATCCGGCGGCCGCCCAAGCGGCGAACCACCCCTCGACTATCTCTACAGTGATGTCTTCACCACGGTCCGAAGCGGCCAGCGACGCCAATGCAGTACCGACAGGAACTCCGGAACGCAGGGCTGTCAACAGATAGAATTCCGCAGGAGGCACCGGCGCACGGCGAACTATGTACTCGCGTCGACTGACGACCAGCCATGTCGCCTGAGGTGCCGGAATCTCGGGCGATTCTTCGCGGCGGGTCGCCGAAATGTACTCGTGCACCGGAAAACGGAGGGCGATCAATCGTACCCAAGGTGCCAGAATCAACCGCGACGCAGCAAATTCGCCGGGATCAATATTTGCCCAGTCTGGTTGAGGCACCGTTTGAAGCAAAAGCTCTGGTCCCGGTCCGTCAAAGACTTCCGCATACAAACGTTCTAAACGGCAACAGTCGATTAGAAAATCGGCCCAGTCGGGCTCATCGGCCTCACGTGGTGGTCGTGTGGCGACCAAGTATTCCGGGAATTTGGCTCCCAGGTCGCTCAAAGTATAACTCGATGCGGGATGGGCCTGAAGATAGCCCGCGACAAACTCCGCAAAAAGTTCTTCATCCAGCGCATGGGCGAGCGCCGGGAATTCACTCCGCAAGACTTCGAGGAGGCGGGCAAAGTAAGCATCCGCATAGATCTGCAAGCGTTGTAGGCTCGTTTGCAGCGATGTGCGGGGAACAACCGTCTCCAGAGTCTCTAGCGTTACTGACAGGCGGGTCTCGGCCGCGACGCCGGCTTCGACGCCATTTGGATGTTGAATGACTGCTTGCATCCAGCGTTGAATTGTTGGCAGTGAATAATCCGGCAACACGGTCATTCCACCTCCACCAGGGCCACCAGTGCCGGATGCGGTATGGGCGATTCCATTCGCCTCGACGGAAGTTCGAGCGTCCGGGGCTCATTTCGCCCTTCAAATGCAGCGCGCGCCTTGTTGATTTCGGCTTCGAGAACCGGAAATTCGGGGATCTGAGCATCCCATTCCAGCAGCGTGGATACGCTCCCGGTGTGTCGGACAGCCAAACGATACAATTCCCAGACCAGATCGATCACAGGACCATCGTGCGTATCAATCAAGTGTGTCCCACAATTTGTGTGGCCCGCCAAATGGAACTGAACCACATGATTTGCGGGAATGCCGCGAATGTATTCAACTGGGTCAAATTCGTGATTCACACTCGACACGTAGACATTGTTGACGTCGAGCAACAAACCGCAACCCGATTCGTGACAAAGTTGTGCCAGAAACTCGTGTTCGGGCATCGTGGACGCAGCAAAAGTCACGTACGAACTCGGGTTTTCCAGTATCAGCGGCCGTTCCAGTAGATCCTGCACGGTCGCCACCCGTTTTACAACATGTCGCAACGACTCTTCATTCAAGGGAAGCGGCAGCAAATCATGAGTGTTGACGCCAGCCACACCGGTCCAGCACAGGTGATCTGAGACCCACACGGCTTGAATTTCATCAGCCAGCCGTTTCACTCGCTGCACATAGTTTCGGTTCAGCGGGTCCGTGCTCCCGATCGACATTGAAACGCCGTGCATCACAATGGGATAGCGCTCCGCCAATTGATGTAGGACATGGCGAGGGCGCCCCCCGGAATCAATAAAGTTTTCCGAGATAATTTCCAACCAGTCGACTCGTGCTGGTTGCGCGAGCAAATACGGGAAGTGCTGGGTACGTAGTCCCACACCATAACCCAGGTGCGGCAGTCCGAGACGTTCCTTGATCATCGTGAGCCCTCAAGAAGTTAAGACAGCCTGCGGCGTCGCTCTCCCGAGCGCCGACGCCGCAGGCCTCACCGAAGATCGGCCGAACCCTCGAAGGACAATTCAGCTCAGCTCTTCTTCGGCTTCGGCGCTTCGCCAAATTTCTTTCCGGCTTTTGTCATGGCCGTTTCATAGTTCTTCCGGGCGGTCTTCCAGGCCTTTTCGCTCAAAGGGACCGCGCACTCACCCATCCCTTTGCAAGCATTTTCACCAGGCTTCGCGCCGCAGCCACTCTGGCCTTTACACTCGTTGAGGCCTTTGCACTCGTGATGCTTCGCCGTGGCGCAGGCACCCGTTCCCGCGCAATCATTCTTCTTCCCTGCGCCAATCCCCTTGCAGGCATTGAGGCCGCGACAGACGTGCGGTTCCTTCAGCAGCAGGCTTTCCGCATCCTTCTTGTCTTCCGCACGAACGACGGATGCTCCCACTACAATCCCCCCGAGTGCGGCGGCGGCCAGGCGGGTGAAATTCCGGCGGTCAACGTTATGGTCCAACATGCATTCATTCCTTGTGACATCAGAGGATTCTTCTTGGCGGCATCAACGCGATTCGCCTCGATAAACAGTCTAGCGCTCGCTTCGGGTGGCGATCTGTAAGCCAGGCCACAGTTCAATGCAGGATTTTCGAATAAGGTGTTACGCAGTGGCATCACGAAAAGAGAGGGGAAGAACGGCGCAGCGCACCCTCTTGCATCGGACGAGGCGTTGTGTGGCCAGCTGAGTCGTGAGAGGCAAAAGAACCACCGAATCGCCTGCAACGGCACAAAATATGATTGTACGAGCGTTGGCCAGTGTTTGATGACCGTGTTGAATTTCGTTTTCGGGATCGTTCCAGGGTGTCGTGATGTCGCAAGCGGCGTGGTTTCTGGAACGATGCCCGCTATTCACGCCTTTAACTCGTCATCAGATTAGTTGCCTCAGTCGTCAGTGCGTGATCCGGGACTGTGTCCTTGGATCTCGCGTCTGCTCGACGGGGGAGAACGTCGACGCCGTCTTCTTGCTCGGCTCTGGGCGCGCCAAGCGATCCCATATCACAGAACCCGGCAAGGAAAGCATTCTTGAATTCATTGAGCCCGGCCAACTCTTCGGCGAACTCCTGTTGTTCACTCCGGAATTCCAGAATGATGATGTCGAAGCGGTGCAAGACTCGATTATTCTCGCGATTCGAGCCGATGCTGTCCGACAATTGCTCCGCGACGATCATCAACTCTTACTCAGATTGACGCAGATGATCAGTGTCCGCCGACAGCAGGCAGAACGCCGCATCAAAAGCCTCCTGGTTCGCTCGCTGCGCTATCGTCTTGCTCAGTTGTTAGCAGACCTTGCCGCACAATACGGGACGATCACGGACGACGGAGTCGTTGTTCATCGACACCTTTCTCACCAGGAGTTGGCTGGGCAGATCGGTGCGGCGAGAGAATCTGTCACGATCGCGATGGGGCAATTACAAAGCGAGGGGATCATCTCGTTCAGCCGCCACGCACTTGTCATCCACAAGCCAGACAAGCTCGCATGACGAAGTTCAACAGATCACCCTTGCGAACCGTCCGCCTTGACTAGTGGACAGTGCCGCCCCCGTCAGAACCGATCGCGTTTACCGGTGGTGGGACGCGTGTACTGCGGCACTTTCCTGACGAGCGCCGTTTGCGAAGTGTCCGATAGCAGCCCCGCCGAGGCGTCCAACGACATGTCTGTAAGGGACGCTTGACGCGAGTGTCGCTCACCAAGAGGACCAACCCGGTCGTACAAATGACTCTGTTCGAGATCGACCTCATCATTATCATCCATTCCCTGTCGATGCCGACTCCCGATCAGTCCAAATGGAGGAGGCTTAATAGACATCAATTGATCACACTCCTAAATCAAGGACGTGTTTTCATCGACGGCATTCGACAACTTGCCGCCTAATCCAAGATTCTCTGAACACAACAATTGACGATACATCCATCGCTGCTGATCTGCTCCGACTCGCTATGTTCAGAATGCGAACCACTTCAGACGATGCCCAGAGTGTGAGGAAGATTACAGACACAACGACAACATCACGAGTAGACTTGTCCCAGCAATCAGATGCGGTCTAGAGTCCATCCGCCAGATGTAGCAGCGCGTTGGACGATCCCGCTTCGATCATCGCTGCCATGAACGGATTCATGGCGACAGAATCATCGTCCACTCACGGAAGAGGTCTCACGTGCACCAGATTTGCCGTTCTTCGGCCTTAGCCTTGCTGTTACTGGTCGCCAGCATTGTCGCAGGGTGTGCGCACCACGGACTGTACGGGGGAGCAAACGGCCAATGCGGCTGCCCTGCTCCAAGTTATGGCGGCGCACCGCACGGAACTTACGGCGCACAGCCCAATCAACAGCCGGCGTATCCACCACCTGGGTCGGGCCTGTTTGGTTCCGGCATGCGTTAATGCACCCGTCAACAGCCGGACAATCGCGTCGTGTTGCGAGAGATTGAGTGCTTCGACCGTCGATGGCCGTCGCTGAACATCGATCCGTCTGACAAACACGCAGACGGCGCGGATTGTATTCAGCTTACTAGATCGCCCATTTGTCGAAACTCAACTACGTTTCTCTACCTGGCCGTTACATTTCTGCGGCTCAAATAAACCCTCAGGAGATTGTCAATGAAAGGGAACTGGCGTTTGGTCGGAGGTGCGGCAGCTCTGCTTGTGGTTCTATGTGGGACATGGGCCTTAAGAACATCCGCGAGCATGACAGAAGAAACACGTGTCGTGGATCCCGTCTCGCTTCCGCGCGAACAGCCTCAATCCATTGGCTGGGTCTTCGGTCGTCTTGTCGGGATTCCGGGAGCCGACAAACCGCTCTTGACCGGAAGCGGTTTGGGTACCCGGCTTCCGCCAATTCCTCCAGCTCCGATTCCTCAGCGCTGATTGGAATCCACGTCGACTTGACGTGTGATTCGAGGGGACTCGTGCCCGCAGCAACAGAGATGACATCAAGGCCTGCACTAAATACTTTCGGAACAAGCCACATGACTCGGTCCCACGGGACATCAATCAGAGTCAGGGCGGTCGAGTCTCGCCCAACAGTGTCACTGCAAAGGGATCGGCCATGTCAGATCGTCCCGAAGTTCCCGCCTCTCTATCGGGTCACACAGGCGCAGGTGTGCGGGAACTAGCACCGCGCTACCGGACCCTGGATGCGTGGCGAGGCTTCGCCTGTATTCTGCTCGTGATCTACCATTCGACAATGCACGTGGACGCAACAGCCGAATTGGGGGCGAAAGGATGGAATCAACTCGGATACTGGCTGGTGGCAGCCACGAAACACCTCAACGTCGGAGTCCCCATTTTCTTTGTGATCA
This sequence comes from Planctomycetaceae bacterium, assembly GCA_041753475.1. Lineage (GTDB taxonomy): Bacteria > Planctomycetota > Planctomycetia > Planctomycetales > Planctomycetaceae > DSVQ01. The sequence goes on from JBGSUN010000242.1 coordinate 13,813, forward strand.
GCGGCTATTGCATCATGGCAACGCTCGATGCGCGACGCCGGAATGGTGAGGGTGTGGGCGTTTTCTTCTGGCGGCGGTTTCATCGCATCTATCCACCCTACTGGATGGCATTGATCGTTTCGTCGGTCGTGATCTGGCTGGTGGAGCGATTCGTGTGGCCAGGGCTGTTGACGCGCGCTGTCTTCAAGATCAATTCACCCACGAGTCTGAATCTGACGGAATGGCTGGGAAACCTGACACTGACCGAGTCGTGGCGCTCTCATCTGACAGGCGGACGAGACCGATTTCTCATCGGACACGCCTGGACACTTTGTTACGAAGAACAGTTCTATGCCGTCGCCGGGGTGATTCTCCTCCTGGCACCGAGGCGACTTTTCCTGGCGGCGCTCTTCGTCACCTTGAGCGTTCCGTTCCTCGGCAGCTGGGCGCATCGGAACGGCATCCATTTGGACGGTACGATCATCGGAGGATACTGGTTCTATTTTGCGGCCGGAATCGCCGCCTTTTACCGGATCCACTTCGCGGGACGGGTTGGGCGTTCGATCATTTCATTGTTGATTTGTGTCGCGATGTTCTTGCCCGCACTCGATTCACGACATCTGCTGTTTCCAGATTCCAACCTGAGATTCTCGTGGATCATGGCGATGCTCTTTGCGTTCCTGCTTTCCGCGCTCCACCAAAGCGACGCTCAATTGAGTTCCTGGCGGATGCTGGGGCCGTTTTCGTACTGCGGAAAGATTTGCTACAGCTTGTACCTGATTCATCCGCTGGTAACGACAGGAATCGGGCATGCTTTCTATCAATGGGGATTGCGCGGGAACTGGGAAACGCTTCTGGTCACTCTGCCGGTCAGCCTTGTCCTGTCGCTCGCGGCGGGAGTGGCCTTCTTCAACTTTGTCGAACGGCATTTCCTTAATTCGTCCGATCGAACACAGACGGATTATGCCATCTTTGCGGACTCGTCAATACGCCACGGAGAACAGACGACTTGATTTGGACGTGGCCATGAGTATTGGCCGCGGTGTCGTCCTCACGCGCAACCGCCGCTTGGGTCCGAGACCGCAACCAGGCCAAAGCCTGCAAATAGTGGAAGTTCAAGGTCCACATCACCTCTCACCGCGTCACTCCCGATCTCTTTCGGAAGATACGTGCTGGATGTGGTACTAGCTGGCGTACCTCATTCTGGTGCAACTGGATGAGGCCATCCAAGAGGCCAACGGAAGATTCTTTCACCGAATTGTTCGATGGCAAGTTTCGCCTAGAGCGTCTGAACCGGCAATGGCTCCTGTAGCTGGCCGAGGCGACGATCAAAGAGCGGGGGAAAGATGCCGAAGCCGGTCGGCCCCACAGCGTGCTGGAAAATCGATGTCGACTGAAGTCGCGACCAGTTCAAGCGGGTCTAGCCCCGCTTGAACTGAGTTCCCAGCTGTCCTGTTGGGCCAAAATCGCGATCAATGTTGACGGTTCGTGAAGGCTTTACATCAATCAGAAAACTGCACAGAAGCGGTCACCTTACTCCACAGATCGACGAGATAGCGGACTTGGTTGGTGACGTGGTAATTGTCGCTCTGGAACACAGGCCTGTAGCTGCCAACGGAAACCACATTTTTCGTGAAGTGTGTCCTGGCTGACAGATAGTTCGTCTTCCATTTCGATACATTTACCCCTGTTGGAGTGGTCGCACAATGGAATCGACCACCGCGGAATTTGTCGAAGCCTTGAAGGAATCTGTCACCATGCCGCAGTCTCAAGCATCCCAGTTAAAGACGACTGAAGATTCGGTCTACCATCGATACGCCGCTGCCGCGAATGCTCGGGAGGAAGCCCTATGCTGCCCGGTAGAGTACGCCGCGGATTTTCTGTCAGTGATCCCGGACGAGATTGTTGAGCGAGATTATGGCTGCGGCGACCCGACACGGTTTGTTAGCGAAGGGGAAACGGTCGTTGACCTCGGCTCTGGCGGCGGCAAGCTCTGTTACATCCTATCGCAGGTCGTTGGTAAACGCGGGCGCGTGATCGGCGTGGACTGCAATCAGGAAATGTTGGGACTCGCCCGGAAGTACCAAGGGGCGGTCACCGAGCAAATTGGCTACGGCAACGTCGATTTTCGTTATGGAATGATCCAGGACTTGCAACTCGATCTCGATCTATTGGGTCGGGAGTTGGCGCAGCATCCGGTATCCGACCCGGCGGGCTGGCTCACCCTCCGCAATGTCGAGGAGCGTCTGCGCCGAGACCAGCCGATGATCGCCAATGACTCCGTCGATTGCGTGGTCTCCAACTGCGTGTTGAATCTCGTGCGGCAGCAGGATCGCCACCAACTTTTCGCCGAAATCTTCCGTGTCTTGAAGAACGGGGGTCGGGCTGCCATCAGCGACATCGTGTCGGACGAAGAAGTGCCTCGACATTTGCAGGAGAACTCAGAATTGTGGTCGGGGTGCATTTCCGGAGCCTTCCGTGAGGATCTGTTCCTGCAAGCGTTCGAAGACGCAGGGTTCCACGGAATTCAAGTCGCCAAGCGGCAGGCCGATCCATGGCGCACGGTCGAAGGAATCGAATTCCGCTCGGTCACAGTCGTGGCCTATAAAGGGAAACAGGGACCGTGCCTGGAACGGAATCAGGCCGTCGTTTATCGCGGCCCGTTCAAGAAGGTGGAAGACGACGACGGTCATGTATACCACCGGGGCGTGCGCATGGCCACGTGCGACAAGACCTATCGCCTGCTGCAACAGGCTCCGTACACCGGCCTATTCGACGCCATCGAGCCGCGTGAATCGATTCTGCTCGCTGAGGCGGGTCCCTTTGATTGCCGTCGAAACAAGGTCCGCTCCCCGAAAGAAACCAAGGGTCTGGATTACGCGGAGACAACGGAATCGATCGGGCCGTGCTGCGGTCCGGACGGTGTTTGCTGCTGAGCCCATTCACCACACGACCACGGAAGGATGATGACAAGTTGGTGCTCTCTCGAAAACAAGGCGAATCCATTGGCATCGCCGAGGCGATTGAAGTGAGTGTCCTCGAAATCCGTGGGAATCGGGTCCGCTTGGGAATTACCGCTCCCAAGGGCGTTTGCATTCACCGCTCCGAATTGCCGTCCTGCCTGGTGGCCGATTCTGTGATGGCTCCCACCGCGGATGTCCCGCACAAATTGAAATGAGGAAATCATGGTCGAACTCACGTTGCTTCGGTCAGGGAACCGCCTGGCCAATCCGCGAGAACAGGTCACTTTACTCGAGAGTGACGAACAGACATCGGGCTTTCAGAGCGTTCTGTCCCGCCACGGATGTGAGGCATTGCAGGCTCGTGAGATCAGCATCCTGCAAGTCAATGTGGGCAAAGTCTGTAACCAGACTTGCACCCACTGCCACGTCGATGCGGGCCCCGATCGCCGCGAGAGCATGTCCGTGGAAGTCGTCGACGCCTCTCTCCGCTTGCTGCAATCCGCCAACATCGCCACGCTCGACATTACCGGCGGCGCGCCAGAAATGAATCCCCAGTTCCGACGTTTGGTGGCCAGCGCCCGCGCCCTCGGCTGCCGCGTAATTGACCGCTGCAATTTGACCATCCTGGTGGCTCCCGGCTTCACCGACCTGCCGGAATTCCTGGCCGAACATCAAGTCGAGATCGTGGCCTCGCTGCCCTGCTATCTGGAAGCCAATGTCGACCGACAGCGGGGTGATCGGGTCTTCCAGCGCTCGCTCGAAGCCCTGCGTCGCCTGAATGCGCTGGGGTACGGACTGCCGGATTCACAACTCCCGCTGACACTCGTCTACAACTCCACCGGAGTCTCACTTCCGCCCGCTCAACAGCGGCTCGAAGAGGACTACCGCCGCGAGCTGCGCAGTCGTTACAGCATCGAATTCACGCGACTCTTTACGATTACCAATATGCCAATCAGCCGGTTCCTGGCGGATCTGCTTGTAAGTGGCCAGTACGAGTCGTACATGCGGAAACTCGTGGAGGCCTTCAATCCCGCGACAATCGACGGGTTGATGTGCCGCTCGATGCTGTCGGTGGATTGGCAAGGAAATCTCTTCGACTGCGACTTCAACCAGATGCTCGATCTGGGCGTCTCCAGTCCTCATGCGACGAACATCCTCGACCTTGATGACCAGTCGCTCGACGCCTTGCGGCACCGATTGATCGTTACGGGCAAACATTGTTTCGGCTGTACGGCCGGAGCCGGTTCGAGCTGCTCGGGCAGCCTCCAGTAACAGGAATCCCATGAACTCTCAACCAGCGATTGCCGGCCAGGTGACCGCACTATGGAAGAAACTTCTCGTTGTGGCCGTGGTCGTGACGGTTGGCGGTTTCGCGTACATTCAGTTCCGTCATGCGCTCACTCTTCAGCATCTGGCGGAGCGGGAAGCCGAACTCCGCAGTCTGCAGCAGGAACACGCTGTGCTAGTGTACGGCGTGGCGTTTCTCGTCTACGTCGCCGTTACCGGACTGTCGCTACCCGGCGCAGCGGTGCTGACACTGACTTGCGGCTGGTTTTTCGGATTTTGGCGCGGCGCGCTCCTCGTCAGTTTCGCTTCCACCACTGGGGCAACTGTGGCGTTTCTGGTCAGCCGTTTTTTGCTCCGCGATTCCGTTCAGCAACGCTTCGGCGACCGACTGGCATCGTTCAACCAGGCTTTGGAGCGTGAAGGGGCCTTTTATCTGTTTATGTTGCGCCTAATTCCGGCCGTGCCGTTCTTTGTGATCAACCTAGTCATGGGACTGACGCCCATCCGGACGAGCACTTTCTGGTGGGTTAGCCAAATCGGCATGCTGCCCGGCACGGCGGTCTATATTTACGCCGGGGCCAGCGTGCCGAATCTGGCGACGCTCGCCGAGAAGGGAGCCCAGGGCATTCTGTCGCCCCAGTTGCTCGTGGCGTTCGCCCTGCTGGGGCTTGTCCCGCTGGTGCTCAAGAAGGTAGTGCAACACTTTCGCCCGATAGCTGCCTCAGAGCCATCCGATGCGACCAGTTCGTGAGCGACGGTTCACGAATCGTCACCGATAAGGCCACGCTAAGTCCGCCTTAAAAAATGTACATCTCGATTAAAGCTCCCGATATCAACGGACATCGAATCGTTCGCCAAGGAAGTCGCATGTCAGAATTGATTCAGTTACAACCCCACGACGAACACAATCAACAACTGGAAGCTCACGTTCGACCGCCGAGTTGGGTCAATCCTACCCCGAGCGGCCGGTATAACCTCGTCGTGATCGGCGCGGGGACGGCCGGACTGGTGACAGCGGCGGGAGCGGCGGGACTCGGGGCCAAAGTCGCCCTCATCGAACGGGAACTGATGGGCGGCGACTGCCTCAACGTCGGCTGCGTTCCGTCCAAGGGGCTGATCAGTGCTGCCCGCGTCGCACGCACCATCCGTCAAGCCGACGAATTCGGCATCCATGTTCCCGTGGGAACGAATGCCGATTTTGCGAGGGTGATGCAACGGATGCGTCGGCTGCGTGCCCAGATCAGCCCGAATGACTCGGCCGCGCGGTTTCGTGATCTGGGCGTCGATGTCTATCTGGGCGGCGGCCGATTTACGAGTTCCAACACGGTTCAGGTGGGCGACCAGACGCTGCACTTTCGGAAAGCCGTCATCGCCGCCGGGGCCCGTGCTTCCGCGCCGCCGATTCCGGGTCTGGATCAAGTGCCGTATCTCACGAATGAATCTGTCTTCTCACTGACTGAACGACCACGGCGTTTGGGCATCATCGGGGCGGGGCCGATCGGGTGCGAGCTGGCCCAGGCGTTCGCCAACCTCGGCTCAGAAGTGCTGCTCGTTGAAGTTGCACACGGCATCCTGCCCCTCGAAGACCGCGACGCGGCAGAGATCGTGCGGGAGTCGATGCAGCGCGATGGTGTAAAGTTGTTGTGTTGCGGCAAGGAACTGAAGGTGCGTCGTGATGCCGGACAAATCCGAATGTCGGTCGAATCGCACGGCCAGCAATACGACGAAGCCGTGGACCAATTGCTCGTGTCGGTGGGCCGCGCCCCCAATGTGCAGAACCTCGGACTGGAAACCGTGGGGGTGGAGTTCGATCCCCGGACAGGAGTCCGCGTCAACGACCGGATGCAGACGACGAATCCCCACATCTTCGCGGCCGGTGACGTCTGCTCAAAATTCAAATTCACGCACGCCGCTGACTTCATGGCGCGGATCGTCATTCAAAACACGCTCTTCAAAGGCCGGGCCAAGGCCAGTGCGCTGACGATTCCGTGGTGTACCTATACCTCGCCGGAAATCGCTCACGTCGGACTCTATGCGAAGGATGCCCAGGAGCAAGGGATCGCACTCGACACTTACACCCAGGACTTCGCGGACATCGACCGCGCGATTCTGGCGGGAGAAACGGAAGGCTTCGTCAAAGTACACACCCGCAAGGGAACCGATCAAATTGTCGGAGCCACCATCGTCGCTCCGCAAGCCGGCGATCTGATTTCCGAGATCACGCTGGCGATGACGCATGGGCTGGGCCTCAAGAAAATCGGCAGCACGATTCACCCCTACCCGACGCAGGCGGAAGCGATTCGCAAATTGGGCGACCAGTTCAACCGCACACGCCTCACACCGTTCGTCAAATCCCTGTTCCGGAAATGGCTGGCTTGGACTCGATAAGGGCAGCTTGACACATCCGCGCGACGCATCATCAGTCTTCTCATTTGTTTTTGGCAAGGACAGCGCAACATGGACTGGTTAGCCATCATTTCTCGATGGACGCACGTTGGAACGGCCATCGTTCTCGTCGGCGGCACCTTTTTCTTGCGGTTCGTGCTTGCACCTGTAACGACACAATTCCCAGACGCCGAGCAGGCGCAGTTCAAGTCGCTCGTCATGGCCGCATGGAAGAAGTTTATTCATGGAGGAATCGTCCTGTTTCTGGTCAGCGGGTTCTACAACTACCTGATCGTCGCCGCACCGCTGCACAAGGGCGACAAACTTTACCATCCCCTGATTGGAATGAAGATACTGCTGGCCTTGGGCATGTTCGTCATCGCTTCCGCGCTGGTGGGCAAATCGAAGATATTCGAGGGTATGCGCAAGCACGCCACCTTTTGGCAAAGCGCCATCCTGGTGATCGCTGCCGTAGTCGTCGGCATCTCGGGTTTCGCCAAAGTCGCGGTGAAACCGACAACGCCAGCGGTGTCCGTGGCTCCAGAGTCAAATGCGCGTTGAGGGCGTCGACGGAGACAGGTCACCACGATCCGGCTTCGATGTTGTTTACACGTACACGGTTGAAGAAGCGAGATTCAAGTGTCATGTGCGGAGACGAGAATTGGCCTTGGATTCAACAGACGCGAAAGATAGCACTCGGGACATTTCCGGTGCCCCACGATTAGACCCCGACCGCTGGCTCAATGGGCATGGCGATGTGTTGTTTCGTTTTGCGAAAACCAGAGTCGGTCGGTCAGAAGTGGCGGAGGATCTCGTCCAGGAAACGTTGTTAGCCGCTCTCCGCAGCCAGCAGCAGTTTCGAGGGGAAGCGGATGAGCGGACGTGGCTGCTCGCGATACTGAAACGGAAGATCATCGATCATCTGCGATTGAGGGACCGCGAATCTGCTTTCCCATCGTTCCACAAGGCCGATGAATGGGTCGACGATCTCTTCGACCAACGGGAACGGTGGAAAGTCGCGCCGGGGAATTGGGAACGCGGTCCGGGAGCGGCAATGGAGCGGGCGGAATTCTGGGGTGTCTTCTCCGATTGTCTCGGGAAGCTGCCCCAGCGGATGGCCGAGACGTTTTCGCAGCGCGAAATCGATCAACTGTCCACGGAGGAAATCTGTAAGGAGTTGGCGATCTCCCCGTCGAATCTGTGGGTAATTCTGTATCGGGCGCGGATGCGACTGTGGAAATGCCTGGACAAAAACTGGTTCGGCGGGGAGCGTGAGCAATGAACATTTTCTCCTGCAAGCAGGCCTCACAGATGGTCTCGGAGTCGATGGATCGGCCACTGAGACTTCGCGAACGGGTGACACTGCGGATGCACCTGCTGATGTGCTCATTCTGCACCCGCTTTGTGCGCCAGATGCGTGTCTTACGTCGGGCCGTGGTGCAACTGGGCCAAGCGACTCCGGAATCCAGCGTATTGCCGCAAGTGTCGCTCTCCACCGAAGCGAGAGCGCGAATCAGCCGCGTACTGTCCGAGGGTTAGAGCGTCTGCCGCTGTGACTGTCAGATATCGCTCTCACTACGCCGCAAAGCTCTCTGAATTCTCGAAGAACAGTTTTCAGAAATCTGGGCAGAGTCATGTAAGAAGCCGCTTGGATGACCGACTAATCCTGCGTCCCGATCTTCGGGTAATGCTTCAGGGTTGGTCGAGGCTTCAAAGCAGAAGGAGCTACGGATGCGTAACGAGACGCGAGGGAGGCTTAATCAGGGACGGATTCGAGCGTCGAGGCCGAATCCGTGGGGATTCACGCTCATCGAGCTGCTGGTGGTCATCGCCATCATCGCGATTCTGATCGCCCTGTTACTGCCCGCGGTGCAGCAAGCCCGTGAGGCGGCCCGTCGAACGCAGTGCAAAAACCACCTCAAGCAAGTGGGGCTGGCGATTCACAACTATGAGAGCACCTATTCCCGGTTACCCTCGGCAGGCCAGGGAACAACGTTTACTGCCACGGGACCGGTGACGACATTTGGACCGCATTCGTTGTTCTCGCAGATCCTACCCATGCTGGACCAATCCAACACTTACAGCCGGTTCGACTTCAATTTCGCCTACAATGGCTCTCTGGGAAACATCGCCACCTCCCAGCAAGTCATTCCCGCATTTATCTGCCCCAGCAATGCGTGGCGTTCTTCACCAGCGGATCAACAGGGTTTCGGCGCGACGGATTATGCCGCGTCCTATTACGTGGATCTCGATCCCTCAACCGGTAACGGAAATCGCAACTTGCGGAAAGAAGGCGCGCTGACGCGGGACTGGACTCGCATGTCGGATGTCACGGATGGTCTGAGTTCCACCCTGTTTGTCGTGGAGGATAGTGGCCGTGACGAGCGGATGCAGCCCGGACACGTCTACACCGATCCCGTCGATGGGCAACGGCGACGATTCTGGCGCTGGGCGGAACCCGACAACGCCCTGGGGATTTCCAAAGGTATCAATAACAACAAGGCCCCCCAGGGCGGCCCGGCCGCGTGCCTCTGGACGGTCAACAATTGTGGGCCCTTCGAGGAGATTTTCAGCTTTCACACGGGTGGCGCGCAGGTCCTGTTCGGTGACGGCTCGGCGAGATTCCTGAGTGAATCGCTGGACTTGACGGTCTTGCGGGCATTGGCCACGCGAAGTGAGGGAGAAGTTATCAGTGAGTTTTAGAACATCACGCACAGATCGTGATACCGCCGCGAAGATCAAGAGGCGACCGGTAGCCGTGGCTTTGACGCGCTCGGATAGCCGCCATCGACGGCTGCGCTCGCAGTGGCGGGGAGCGCTGGTCATTCTGTTTCTGATGCCACAAGCCGTCACTCAAGGTGCCGATTCTGAGGCCACGGTCGCCGCGGTGTTCTCGCGGATCAGACAACAGCCGTTTCACCCGCTCAATGCAGAAGGTACCTTCACGAACGACCGTCTTCTCGGCAAGCACGGCATTGCAAACACGGACGATGGCGATTGGCGAATCCGGCTAGTGGCGATCAGCGCTCTGGTGCGACTTCTGCCCAAGGCCGCCGATGACGTGACGCAGGGGCTTGTCGACGAGAACCTTCATGTCCGGCAGATTGCCTCGGCGGCACTGGGCATCGCCCGACAGACGACGGCCGCTGGAAACCTGGAGCAAATTCTCAAAACCGACGACAGTTCCCTGGTTCGCTCGCAGGCGGCGATGTCGCTCGGCCAGATGGAGTCGGTGAGTTCGCTCGACTTGTTACGAACACGCCGGAAGGCAGACCCGTCTCGGGATGTACGGCACCAGTGCGAACTGGCGATCGACCAGATTGAGAAGAAGCGGGGCGCATCTGACGAGTACGTGACTGCGTTTCGCAATTTGACTTCCTCAGACTTTGAATCGGTTCGCGTCGGAGGGAAGGCGGCCGATTTTGTCCTGAAAGACACCGAGGGTGTTCCCTGGCGGTTGAGTGAAGCCAATCAGAATGGATGGATCGTGTTGATTTGGATCTTTGCCGACTGGTGCCCCGTCTGCCACGGCGAGTTCCGCGATCTGATTGCCTCGCGAAAGGAGTATCGGGACGCGGGCGTTCAGATCGCTACCATCGAATGCCACGACACCTATCGCAGCCGCGTCATGATTGGCAAGGAAGTAGAACCGGAATACTGGTTTGCCAAACAATCCTTTAATGATAAATACAGAGCGGGAATTTGGTGGCCGCACTTAGTCGATCACGCAGGCGCGGTTGGGGCCATTTACGGAGTCGATCCGATGAGCTTCGCCGTTCATGCGGAATACGTCAACCGTCCGTCGACGGTGATCGTCGATCCTCAGGGCGTGGTTCGGTTTGCGTATTACGGAACTTTCTGGGGTGACCGCCCCTCCATTCACGAAACTCTGGAGATGATCAAGCACGAACAGTTCGAGTTCGAACACCCAGACCGACGAAAGTTGGTCGATAATCCGGAGGCCCCATGACCATCAGTCTGCTGCTGATGGGCCTGTTATTGGCCTTCGCGAACGGTGCCAATGACAACCTCAAGGGGGTCGCAACGCTGCTCGGCAGTGGTACGGCGGACTATCGCCGGGCTTTGTATTGGGCCACGTTTTGTACGTTGCTGGGGTCGCTGACGGCCGCCTGGTTGGCAGCGGACCTGCTCAAGACGTTTTCCGGTAAGGGGCTGGTGGCAGATGCACTCGTCCTGCGACCGGACTTCGCCGCGGCGGTGGCGTGCGGAGCGGGCCTGACGGTCCTGTTGGCAACGCGATTGGGTTTGCCCGTCTCGACCACCCATGGACTGCTGGGAGCGCTGGTCGGTGCAGGAATTGCTGCTGGGTCGGCGGTCCACGCAGGGCAGTTAATGGCCGCCTTCATCGCGCCGCTGCTGGCCAGCCCGCTCGTGGCACTGACGAGCACGGCGGTCGTCTATCCAGTGCTCAGTCGAATGCGTGTCGGCCTGGGTGTGGTTCCAGAGAGCTGTGTCTGCCTGGAATCCGCTGTATCTCAATCGGTTTGTTCCCCCGGCGGAGTCATTGCTTCGTATCCGGTGGCCGCCGTCTCCATCAATGTCGGCACGAAAACAACGTGCAGTGCCGCTTACGTGGGACAAGTTCTGGGCTTGGAGGCACAAACTGTCCTCGACACGCTGCACTTCGGTTCGGCAGGTCTCGTCAGTTTTGCCCGAGGTCTCAACGATACGCCGAAGATTGCCGCGATGATGCTGGTGGGCATCCATAACGACGGACTTTGGTCGATACTGCTCGTCGGAGCCTGCATGGCGGCTGGCGGGATTCTGCGAGGCCAGCGCGTCGCGGAAACCATGAGCCAGCGGATCACCACCATGAACCACGGTCAGGGACTCACTGCCAATGCCTTGGCGGGCACGATTGTCATCGCGGCGAGCTGGTTTGGTATGCCCGTCTCCACTACCCATGTGATGTGTGGATCGCTCTTTGGCATTGGCGTTGCGAACCGCCGAGCCCATTGGAGGACGATCAGCGGGATTGCCGGTGCCTGGCTGGTCACACTGCCGTGCGGGATGCTGCTCGGTGCGCTCTCTTTTCTCGTGACGGTACGATTTTTTTCAGCATCGTAAAATCCGTTCGGCTCGTTTGTTGTGCGTGTCATTCTGTAAAATGACAACCTGGAAATTCACCCAGCCCCATTCGATTTGGAGAACACTCGTGATTCGACATTTGTTGCCCCTGTTAGTCGTCGCCACTTCCATTTCCGCTGCTGTTGCTGAAGAACGCCCGGTGGCAGCGAGCGCGCAAGCCATCGCGCCCCTGAAGGCGGGGGCCGCACTTCCCGATGTGTCGGTCCATGATGCGGCGGGAAAGTCCGTCAAGCTCAGCGTGTATCACGCGGAAGGACCGGTCGTGATCGTGTTCTTCCGGGGGAGCTGGTGCCCAATCTGCACCAGGCATTTCCAAGACTTAATCAAAGTTCATCCGGAGATTGCAAAACTTGGCGCAAAAATGATCGCTGTCAGTCCCGACACCGTTGAGAACACACGGGGTAATGTCGAGAAACTCAAGATCCCCTTTCCGCTCCTTTCGGACTCCGACTTGGCAGCCGCCAAAGCCTTTGGCCTCGCGTTCCAAGTGGATGGCGAGACGATCACAAAATACAGAGGTTTTGGCATCGACCTGGAAAAAGCCTCGGGACGTAATCACCATGCCCTCCCCGTTCCCGCGGTCTACATCGTCGACAAGTCCGGTAAGATCGCCTTCGCGCACAGCAATCCCGACTACACCAAACGGCTCGACATCCCAACGATTCTGACGGAGTTGAAAAAGATCCAGTAGCGCCGTAACGGGCTTACGCCAGGAGTCGCCCCATTGGCTGGTCAACGTTCCAATCTCAATCATCCGACGATGCAAATCGCGACGCCAAGTATTGTTGTTCGGCGTTTGATTATCATGACGCGGATTCCCGAGGCGGGGCGAGTCAAAACACGGCTCATCCCGGTGTTGGGGTCCGACGGTGCGGCCGCGCTCCATGCGGCCTTGTTGCGTAAAACGCTGCACATAGTGAATGTGCATGCCCAGGAATCGGCCGTTGAGGTCGAAGTCCGTTTCACCGGAGGGAATTCGGCTTCAGTGGAGTCGCTGGACACGGCGGGAACGCCGATCTGGCGCGAACAACAGGGGACGGATCTCGGCGACCGGATGCACACCGCGATCACTACCGCATTCAGCGAAGGGGCTACCGCAGTCCTTGTCATCGGTACCGATTGCCCGGACCTCACACCGGATGTATTGACGCGCGCCTGGCATTCACTCGATCACAGCGATCTCGTTCTTGGCCCCGCTGACGACGGTGGCTACTTTCTGATCGGAATGAAACAGCCGGAGGCCAGGCTGTTCGCGGGGGTCGACTGGGGAACGGAACACGTTCTTCGTCAGACGCGGAATCGGTGCCGCGAATGGGGCAAGTCGTGCTCCCTTCTGCCGGTCCTGAGCGACATCGATGAAGCCGAGAATCTGATCGTCTGCCGTCGCTTCGAGAGCGACTTCGCTGAGTGTCTGCCCCAGCAGCAAGCGGGATTGCTTTCCGTCGTCATTCCGACGCTCAACGAAATCGGGCAACTGGAAACAACGCTGACTCCAATCCTGTCTCATCCAGAGTGTGAGGTGATCATCGCCGATGGCGGCAGTACTGATGGCACGGTTGAACTCGCTAGGCGACTTGGTTGCCGAGTGATTACCGCCAATCGCGGTCGCGGTCGACAAATGAACGCCGGTGCGGCCTTGGCACACGGTGAGGATCTGCTGTTTCTGCACGCCGACACGCAACTGCCGCCGAACTTTCGGGAAGAGATTCGCACCATTCTTGATGGAGGCGCGATTGCGGGAGCATTTCGGCTGGGTATCGATCAGCCAGGCTGGGGGCTGCGATGCGTGGAATGGGGCACGAATTTGCGAGCAAAGCTCCTGGAACTGCCTTATGGAGATCAAGGACTCTTTCTGCGGTCCCGCGACTTTGTTCGGCTCGGGGGATTCAAGAACTGGCCATTGATGGAAGACTTTGAGTTGTCTCGTCGACTGCGAAGCCAGGGACGGATTCGCATCGCGTCGACAGCCGTCCGGACTTCCGCTCGCCGGTGGACGAAGCTGGGGATTGTGCGTACAACGCTCATCAATCAGTTGTGCATCGCTGGATTTCGACTGGGGGTTTCCCCCGAGCGATTAGCCGGTTGGTACACCGCTCGTTGTGGTCGGACTTTGGAAGGATCACAGCGCGAGGGAATCTTCTCACTTCGCTCTCTCCTGATCGCGAGTGCTTTGCTGCTGGCTTTCGCCTTTGCCTGTCGTCTGGAACTCAATGCGTTATCCTCCCCCGACGCCATTCGAAACCGCGAAGTTCTGACACAGATGATGGAACAAAACCGCAGCGCCTTCCCCGAGGCCAACGAGGTCGATGTCGCGAAAGTTGTCGAGTTAATGCGTCAAAAGAATGGTGTATTGGTCGATGTCAGAACCGACGCCGAGCGAAAGGTCTCGATCATTCCCGGCGCGATCTCGGCTGCCGAGTTTGAAGCGACCCTGAAGGATCACACCGGCAAGTCGATCGTCTGCTACTGCACGATTGGGTACCGCAGCGCCCAGTATTCCCAAGCCATGAAGCGACGCGGCATTTCCGTCGCCTCTTTCAACGGCAGTATCATCGCCTGGTGTCAGTCCGGGCAAAAAGTGGTGACTCCGGAGGGCCGTGAAACCACGCGGGTTCATGTCTACGGTCCCAAATGGAACCTGCTTCCGCCCGAGTATGAAGCCGTGAGATAATCTGTGCCGAACGAAGCCTTGATCCGACTGGGGGTATTCTCCAGCGTGCTCGTCCTCATGACCGTCTGGGAATCGTTCTCGCCGCGTCGCGAACGCGTGGCCAGTCGCTGGCGGCGATCGCTCAATAACTTATTGCTGGTGGTGATGGCCTCGTTGATCGTCCGGGTCATCCCTGCTCTGTCAGCCGTGGCGGCCGCGGACTGGGCAGCCCGATCCCATTTTGGCCTGTTGAATCAGGTTCATGCTCCGGGTTGGCTCACTGGTCTCGTCGCGCTAATCGCGCTGGATCTTTTGATTTACGGTCAGCATGTGGCCACACATCGACTGCCGATTCTGTGGCGCTTCCACCGGGTGCATCACGCCGATCTCGATCTGGATGCCACGTCCGGCGTGCGTTTTCATCCCGTGGAAATTCTGCTGTCGATGGGAGTGAAGGTCATCGCCGTCAGCCTGCTCGGCGCAGCCTACGAGGCAGTGCTGATCTTCGAGATCACACTAAATGCCACGTCGGTTTTCAATCACGGCAATGTCCGCCTGCCTGCCTGGTACGATCGCGCACTGCGCTGGATCATCGTGACGCCCGACATGCACCGCGTGCATCACTCGATCCGCCCGGAGGAAACGCACAGCAATTTTGGATTCAACCTCCCCTGGTGGGACAGGCTGTTTCGGACTTATCGTGCCCAACCCCATGATCCCCATGAGCATTTGACACTCGGCGTGCCGCAATTACGCACCATGCCGGAAACTACGCCGTTCGTGGCGATGTTGCTGATGCCCTTTGATGCCCGCGTAGAAGGTAGGCAGCCGTCAAGCGACCGACCAGCATGGACTTCCGGTTCCTGTGAGCGGAGCGATCAACAATAACTCTTCGTTCACATGGTTTCCATTTGGAAGCCGCGCAGGATCGGTGCCTCGGGGATTTCAATCCGCTTGCCAGCGAAGTTTTGCGCTGATCTTGCGACTGGTCAGGGGCGGGTTACTTTTTCGGGATTGTCGATGTGGACGGCACTCATCGCGAGACCCGCGAGTGCTCCTGAATCGAAGGGATGACGGTGGTTCTATCAGCGTGTTCGTTTTCCAACATGGCTGATGCGGCTGGGGGCAAAAGCGGAGGTGGCAGCGTGAAACCGGTGGAGACTTGAGTGACGGGCTACATCACAGCAATCGACGACAACACCGGAACGATCACCGTTGGCGCTTCATATTACAAGACGGGAAGCGCCTGGGTGACGTCGGCCACCAAAGTGTCGCTCGATAACATCGCGCGCGATCTCAATATGCTCGAAGTTGGCGACTGGGCGAAAATGCGCATCGAGTGGTATACGAAGATCGCGACAAAGATCTCCGTGACGACGATTCCTTCGCCGTAAGTGGCCTCGCTTTATTCCGACGCAGAGCGGGAATCCATTGAGATGTTGTTCCTCCCCGCTCTGCGTTGCTTTTTGTCAGTGTGCCAATCGACAAATGCTTAATCCCCCACGTGCTTGCTAAGGCCTGCGAGGATTTCTCCGTTAAATCTACACTTTGCCTGATCGGCAATCTGCGATGCAACTCAGGAATTCCGTAGCCGCAATAGTGATGTTTTCCTCGAACCATGCTCCATCATCTCGTCTTTGAGAAACCGTTCGACTTCGACACATTTCAAATTGAAGCTGATGGTAGAAACACCTATGCTCCGATTGTGGACTTGACCATCCTGTATTTTGGGGCAGATTCATGTTCAATGCTGTCGTCCTGAGCCGCTGCTGGCGGTTCGCAGTCAGTCTCGCGATCTTTTTCACGGCTGTGATGCCATCGATTTGTAGGGCAGCCGACCTTCCCAGTCTGAGAGTGCAGTTCCTCGGTAACGGATCGCCGGTGGCGATCAATGCTGAGGGAACAGTGGTTGGCGCCAGATTGCTCAATGGCGTCACCTACCAGCCGTTATTCAGTGATGGCGGCGCGACGTGGGCACTGCTTCCTGTTCCCGCGGGAACGACGAGCGTCTTCCCGACCGATATCAATTCCAGCGATGTCAT
>JBGSUN010000243.1:0-8774 GCA_041753475.1 Planctomycetaceae bacterium
CGCGACGCTGTGGAACCGGCTGAGCCTCGACATCAACCTGGCCGGAATGGCCGTCTCGTTCACCGTTTCTCAGATCCACGACATGGCGAACACGATCCGCACGCTTTTCCTCGGTTTCTACACCTAGAAACGGAAGAGCCAATTACAGTGGACACCGGAAAGTGAAATCCAGCTGATTGAAGCCGTGCTGCTGGGGGAAACGGTTGAACTCGCCGTCGGTTACAAATTCAAGACCACATTGGAAAGTTGTTCGTCGATTGCCGCGGCAGCAGATGTGGTGCGGGATGCAATTCTTTGCGGCTTGATGAAGGCGATGGAAGCCGCACGCCAACGGATGCAGGAACTCGCTGCCGGGACATCGGAGTTCACTGCCATCGCCCATGCGGCTCACGCCTTGGGGCAGATTGTCCGTTACGGTGACGTCCGCAAGTTCGATCCTTCGCCGTTGATGCCGCTGATTGAGGAACTCTTTGTGCAAGGATCGCTCGCCTTGCACAGTGCGGCCAACTGCGACAACGATGCCGCGCCAGCTATGCGGATCGCCATGAATGATCTGAATCAGGTGGCACTGGAGTATGCCGACCGCGTCGATGAGGCGTTGTGGCTTGAGCGACTGCAACAACTGGCCGACGCCGACGATCGCAACCCGTTACTGTCGGGATATGCCTGCGCGATTCTGTTGGAACGGGGCCTCGTCGAGAATGAAGCCCTAGCACGGGAAGTCTCGCGAAGACTATCACCGGGTGTTCCTGCCGATTTGGGGGCCGGTTGGTTTGAAGGGTTGTCGCTGCGGAACCGATACGCTCTGCTGGCCCGGCAGCCACTCTGGGTCCAACTGGCCGACTACGTTGCGTCACTGGATGACGAACAGTTCCGGCGGGCACTCGTGTTTCTCCGTCGCGCGTTTGGTGGTTTCAGCCCGCGAGAAAAGCGGCACATCTCCGAGAACCTCAGCGAACACTGGGGCGTTCATGCTGATACTGTGAGCGAACTGATCGAGAACCCGCTCACCGAAGCGGAAGAACAATCGCTGTCCGATCTCAATGAATTTGACTTCGGTGACCCGTAGTTTTCACGGATAATTGCCTCATGACCACTGCAGATCCCGATCAGGTACGGCGCTGGCGGCTCATTCTTGGTAAGGATTCTCAAGATCATCTCGCCAGTTGCTGCGCGGGTGGTTGTGCGTTATCCGATGCCGAAATGCAGATGGACGAAGCGCTGGATGCGATTTATTCCAGCGGTTCTGACGAGGACCTGACGCGTGAAGAATGGGAGCGGGACAAATCCGTCGGTCACGGAGCGGTGAAGGGCCGAACCTTTCCGAGGGTGGCGCGGTGGCTGGGACAGATTCGGCAGTTCTTTCCCAAGGATGTTGTCGTTCTGTTACAGAAGGACGCCATTGAGCGGAAGGGAATAAAACAACTGCTGTTCGAGCCGGAACTGTTGGCTGATGTGGAACCGTCAGTGGATCTGGCCAGCATGATCCTGACGCTGAAAAACCTCGTTCCAGAAAAGGCCAAAGCCGCGGCTCGGGAAGTCGTCAGGAAAGCCGTGGAAGAAGTCCGCAAGCGATTGGAATCGCAATTCACTCAGGCGATTCGTGGGGCGCTCAATCGCAATGCGCACAGTCCATTTCGCAGCTTGCCCAATCTCGATTGGCCGCGGACCATCCGCCGCAATCTCAAGAACTACAGCCCGCTGATCAAGACGATTGTCCCGGAACACATCTCGTTCTTCAGTCGTCAGCAACGGCAGAACCAGTGGAACATCATCATCGCCATGGACCAATCCGGATCGATGGCTTCGTCATTGATCTATGGCGGCATCATGGGAGCAATTCTCGCAAGCATCCCCGCCGTGGAGACACACGTCGTGGCATTCAATCACGAAGACGTGGTTGACCTGACCGAATATTGTTCCGACCCGGTCGATCTGTTGTTCGGCGTGCAACTCAGTGGGGCAGAGGACTATTGGAAGGCGACCTGCTACTGCGAACGATTCATGCACACGCCGGCGAAAACACTCTACATCGTACTGGGGGATTTGTACGACACCAGTCCCAATGAAGCCCGCTTCGTGAAGAAGATGGAGTCGTTGCTGGAAGGGGGCCTGAAGGCCGTTACGCTGCTGGCGATTTCCGATCATGGTCAGCCATCGTACAACGAACGACTGGCGGACAAACTCGCTTCGTTGGGAATGCCCTGCTTCGGGTGCACTCCTGATCGCCTGCCCGACTTACTCGCGGCGGCACTGAAAGGACTCGATATGCGTCAGTTTGCACAAGCGCAGACGCCGCGCTCCGAGAAACGGTGAATTCGCCGCGACTTCAGGTTGCTGCGGTCTCGTGCAACAGCCCCAGTGTTCCCAGTGCGTAGAACGTGTATTCGACATCGGCGACGTGATCCCAACCGGCAGCGAGAAAGCCGCCCTCTTTGAGTTCAAGCTGTTGCAGAAATCGCTTCAGTTTCCCCGCCGGGAGGATTTCAGCCGCGCCAAGATCGAGGCCGGTGAGATAGCCCGTGAAAGTGGAGAGCGTGTCAGAAAAAGGGACGCGAGTATTGGCCTGGAATCCGCCGTCATCGCCGCGGACTTCGCCGAGGAAATCGGCCACATGACCGCGTGTGTCATCGTCCAGAGCGCCAAACATCTTGAGCATGGCCACAGCAGCGGCCGTGGGATTGGTACCGCTGCGGCGCATGGGACCGACTTCCACAAACCCGCCATCGTCGCGTTGGCGTTGTTGAACGAAGGCCACCAGGCGTTCTGCCTTGGGAACTTTGCGTCCGATCAATTCATAACACAATGCGACCAGAAAGGAGTGATATGTACTTCCCGAAGCGCCGCTGGTCGTCTTGGCATAACCGCCGTCGGTGACACGAAAACTTTCCAACAGAACCGCCAGCCGTTCGGACCAATCCGGGGCAACATCGACGAGGAGATCCGTCCCGGTGGCGCTTTGAATGACGATGGCGGAGTAAAGCCAACTGACGATATCGATGACCGATGTCGTTCGACCGGCATTGCGCTTCAGCCAGTTGCCCGTCTTTATCGCGGCAACGGGGTCGATTTCCCCCAGTGACGCCAAGCCACGAAGCGCAAACGAAGTGTAATACAAGTCGGCTTGGACACCATCCTCGAAGAGTGGTTCGCCATTGAGGTCGACATCGCGCCCGGAGAAACCGCCGTCGGGAAGTTGCCGGGACAGGATGAATGCCTGATGGCGACGGCGAAACTCGTCCGGCAGTTGCCGCAGCCCACGTTGGATGCGCTCTCCGAGCTGCAGCAGATACGGTGCAGGCATCAGGGAGCGCCTGGAGGCACGATGACGGGCAGCGATGGCAGCCGGTTCGTCAGTTGCAGTTCAACCACCGGTGGAGGCGGTGGAGCTTCGCGCGTCAGCACAGAGTCAACGATGTAGTACAGCAGCTCCCGCAAGGCAACCGGCTCGGTTTCATCGGCGAGGGCTTCCGCTCGTGCCCGGCATTTCTCGACGAGCGCTTCCGCCTTCGTGAAGACACCCAGCTCCGTGTACCAATGGCGAATGGCGGCGACTCGAGATCCGTTGACGAGCGTGGTGTCATTCCACATCGCATTGAGTGCGATCCGCTGATCTGCTGTAGCCGCTTCGAATGCCAGAGCCAGCAGCAACGTCGGCTTGAACGTTTCGGCATCGCGACCGGCGGTGAGTTTGTTCGATGCGCCTTCTTCCCAGTCTTGCAGATCGTTGAGGATCTGAAAGCCAACGCCCAAATGTCGGCTGAACTGCGGGATCATGGTGTCATACGCGTCCGACGGTCCCGCCATGCGAATTCCGGCGTAGAGCGCCGCTTCGAACGCTGGGGATGTCTTCAACGCATAGATTTTCATCGCTTCCAGCGGCGTCAGCGTCGTGACGTGGGGACCGTTCCAACGGAGTTCCGCCCCTTGTCCTTCGCACAATTTCATGTGTGCTACGGCCAGACGATCGGCGATGTCGGCCACTGCGGCGGGATCGAGTTCCTTGCGTGTTTGTGTGATGAGTCGATAGCCTAGCCCGATTAGATGGTCGCCGATATTGATGGCGTTACCAATGTCATACTTGCGGTGCAGCGTCTGCTGGCCATAGCGATAGCCGTCGTCGTCCTGGATATCATCGTGGACCAACGAGGCTTTGTGGAATGCTTCCATTGCGGCGGCAATCCGCCGGACCGACAGCGGATAGGCTGGGGCGTCGGCGAGGAGTTGCGGCGGCTGTTCGGGATCACGCGTCAATGCTTCATAGGCCGCCAGAGTGACGAACGGTCGCAAACGCTTGCCCCCACGGACAAGCCATTCCCGCGCGACTGTCTCGGTGAACAACAGCGGTGACATCAGGTCGGCCGTGTTCCGCGCCTCGCGCATCGGTGGGACGACTTCATCGAACTGCTCATCGAAAATGCGGTTGGCAGCGCGCATCAGCGGGATGTAACCGGATGTTTCCGCGACATCGAGCGGTTCGTATTTGTCGAGGCAATCCCAGACCCACGCTTCATCCAGTGTGGTGTTCTTACAGTCTCCAGAATGGAGTGGCACAGCATAGGATGGCACACCGGCCAGCAGGACTTTGTCGATCGCCTTTTCGAGAACATTCAGGCATGCGACGCCGAGGATGCCATCAATATGACCTGACACGATGATCTTCAGGACCACCGGTGAACCCTCCGCCACGAGCACCTTGTAGCCCAGTTGCTCGGCCCGCACTTTGTAATCGGCAATCGAACAGGCCCCGCAGCGTTCGCAATCGAGACCGAATTCATCATATTCCGCAGGGCAACCATCGGCGTGCTTCAGGCAGTGCGGCAGGAGCAGCATGCGGCGATTGAAGGGCAACGCCAGGAACTGCCTCTTCCAGAAAAAATTGCCGACCATCACCATCGCGAACCCCAGGTATCCCTCGGGCTTGCCCATTTGTTCGAGCAGTTTGCGGCCGTGTGTTTCCAGAACGGAACGGGTGAACGGCCGGCTCTTGTCGAGCGACTGGGCGTATCGTTCCGCAGCCGTTTTGAGTTCTTCACGCTCGGCCAGTGTCGGTGGCACAAGTTTCAGGTGCGACGTGCTGCGCCGTTTTGACCCTTCGGCACCGCTGGTGCGTGCGGTTTCGGATTCCGTCGGCGAGATTGTAGTCGAAACCGTCATCACACACTCTCACAAGGAAGGGCTGCCGGGCTTACGGACGCATCCGCAACAGAGCAGGGGAGCTGTTCATGGTTGTTCGGATCTTGCCCCCGACAAGCCAGAGCCTGACGCAAAGCGGAGACCGCGAAAGTTAGCGGATAGAGACGTTCAAAATACCATAGCTTGGCAAAGTAGAATCCAATCGGTGACGGTTCCGCAATCGAACCGTTGTTCACGCGGTCGATCAACCATTGCAAACCGCGATCCCGGATATGGTCGAAACGGTCATCTTCGATACACAACGCATCCACGGCCAAGGCGGTTTCTTCCACTGTTGAAGTCACTCCGCCTTGACCGCCCCAGCCGCCGTCGTCGTTTTGCTGACTCGCCAACCAGCGCAGACCACGCTGAGGTTCGGCATCATTCAGCCGGTCAAGATCGCGAAATGCCATCAGCACGCGGGCTGTGCCATAGAGTGGATTTTCATCGTTTGCGACATTCTGATTCCCGAACCACAAAGGGAGCCAGCTTCCATCGGCGCGTTGTCGCCGAGCGAGATAACGCATTCCGTTGGTGATGGCGCGATCGATGCGTGTTCGTTGAGCCGGATCGACCGTCTTCACTTTGGCTGGCAACGTTCTCCAGGCGTGCAGCGCCCGCAGGCAATGGGCAGTGATATCCGCCGAGCTACGGTCAAAGGGCAGTGTACCCCAACCGCGGCAGAATGTCGGCCATCCGCCGTCACGGTTTTGGAGGTCTAGCAACCAATCGACTCCGCGTGCAACCGCCTGATGACAGCGGTGGGTCAAGTCATTCAGGTGAGACAATTTCAGCAAAGCGAGAATCGCCCCGGGGGTATCATCGGCATCGGGCACACCGCCGGACAAATCGGTCCATGCCCAACCGCCAGGGGCCGCTTGTGTGTAAGGATGGGTTACGAGATTCTGTTGCCCCAGCAACCATTCGGCGAGGACGCGCTGCTGCGATTCCGGCAGGGTATCCATGTCGAGTCCGTGGACCGACAACGTTGTCACCCATGTGGCAAGGTTTGTATCGATCGGCCAACTGCCGTCGTCGCGAACAGAGTCCAGCAGGAACTGCACGCCACGATGGACCACCGGATGGTCGGCATGTCCCATCGCGATGAGACTCATCGTGACGAAACTGGTCAGCGGTGTGGCTTCGAGAAACCCGCCGCTCGTCGGTTGGATCGTCGTGAGTTTGGCCAGAGTCGGAGCGACGGCCGTGTTACGGATCGTACGCAACAACGGATTGCGCGATGGTGCGAAGGTGTGCCGAACTTGGCCGATGGCGATCAAGGCCGGCAAGGCATAACTGACAACGGGCAAGCTGACGAACTTGTAGAACGAATGCGGCAACCAGGCGAGTTCAAACGGCAACGGCGACACTTCACGCCAATCGACCAGTCCCGCCAAGGCACATTGCGTGAGAATAGGAGCCGAAAACGTGCGGTCGGTGCCATACCTTGCATGCACGGCCGCCACGCCCCCCTGACGGTCAATGTAGCCGATGGCCGCATTCACCACGTCGGCATACCGAGCCGCTTCACCACTGAGGGCAAATGCGGCTCGCGCCAACATCGTCGTGGAGATGTTGCTGACACTGAGAACGGTATCGCCCCACCCGCCGTCGGGGTTCTGCTTCTCTGCTAACCAGGCGAGACCACGCTCGATCCATGGTTTGATGCTCTCCATGCGGGCGGGAACTTTCGTGCTCAAGAGCGACAGCGTGGCGATGGCTGTTGCTGTGGAGAGCGCCGATGCGGAGAGTTCCCCTTCCCAATGCCCGGCCGGTGTGGCTTCGGCGAGCAGGGCCGATGCGGCTCGCTCATAGGCATCTCGGAGTTCATGCAGGGACAACAGCGTCACGGTATTCGGCTCTCAGGGATGAGCGTGTGCGGCTCGTTAAAAGTCGAGGGAATCGAGACCGTCCATGAGGTCATCGAGGTCATCGCGCGGTTGCGCGGACTTTTCGGCCTGTCGTTTCGGAATGCCGACTTGCATCCCGACCGCTGCACGACCATCAGCAACGAGTTCCACGTCTCGTTCCTGGGCAGCAATTTCCATAGCCGACGGGGCACCGAAGAGCTTCGACAAATCGATCTTGAAGTCACCGACAGCAGATGTGGGGGCTCCCGCGATGGCGGGTGTTTTGTGTTCGGGGAAGATGATTGCATTGGCAGGACAGACACGACTGCATGCCGGACAGCCGCGCTTGCAGTTGTCTTGTTCTTCAACAAGGATGCGGTCCATCCCATCGACGCCATAAACGCCGAAGAGGCAGAAATCGAGGCACTCCATGCAGTTCGTGCAGCGGCTGTAGTCGATGACGGGATACCACCGCCGACGGGCATCGGTCTCGACGATGACCGGTACGGTGGTGCCGTTGGCGGCGACAAACGGTGATGTGATTGCCAGGGTGGGGGCAGGTTTCGGCGCGGCGAAACCGTTCGTCAAACCAAACGAACCTAGCGATACCAGCGGTACGGTGGATTCGTTCGCGATCCGCTCAATTTCCTGAATATAGACCGCGGCGTCAGCGTGTTGTCGAAGATCAAGCACGTAGATTTTGCGATTCGGGACGTTCACCGAACCGATGCCCTGTGGTAATTCGCCCGCTGCCTCTTCGCTTTCATCGTCCTCCTCGTCGTCACTTTTCAGCAGTGAGACGCCTTCATGGCCGCGGATGTCGTTGCGATCGAGGACCCAACGCGTGGCGCGGGGATAGAGCCAACCGCAGACGACAACATCACCGGGGATGGAACGCAGCCATAACATGCCGTGATGATCTTCAGGCAAGTCGTACAGATGCGGAATCAACGAGACTTCGGCAGTACCGGACAGAATCAACTGCGTCGCAATCTCTTCTTCGAGTTGCCGCTTATTGGGATTCTTGCCCGGGGCCTGGGAGACCACGACGGTGATTTTTCGGCCGGCCATGTCGTTCTCGTCTCTCGATCGGGATGTGTCTATTCGTTGTATTGGCTCTTGAGCAGTCGTTGGGTCACTTCCCATGTGGCTTCGAGGTGAGCGAAATAGTCTTGCGGTGACATCAACGGAGCATCAGTCTCAAAGTGGTACAGCCACCCGGCGTCGTAATTGTCGATGTTGACCAGTGACGGATCACTCATCAGCGCTGCATTGAAGTCTCGAATGCGACCTTCACTCGGGGCGTACAACGTGGAGACTGCTTTCGAACTTTCGATTTGCCCAATCTCCTGCTTGTTCTTCACCGCGGTATCTGGATCAATCGACCAATCCAGAAAATAAACGTCCTGCAACAAACGGACGGCGTACGCCGTGAATCCCACACGATAACCGGTGTCCGTTCGTGAGAGCCACAAGTGCGAACGGCAATACTGACGATCCACGGGGAAGCGTGCTTCGTACTTTCCCATCATGAAAATCAGATCGTCATCGGCCATGCAGCAGGACTTTTTACTATTCGGTGATGTCAGGCAGGAAACCAAGGCGGGGGGTTAGCAGCTTGTGGATTTAAGCCGTTTGGTATCGGCCGATCGAATTGCCCCAGCGGGCGAGTGTGAACGGGTTGAGGAATGTTTCCGGGGTGGTGCGGGGCCTGGGGTGCCATGTTGGAAGTCGGGACCAGGCTTTCAG
>JBGSUN010000244.1:0-11744 GCA_041753475.1 Planctomycetaceae bacterium
CGGAATGGAAACTGCTCACCTGCTGCAAACCCTTAACCGGCGCCACCACGCCCGCCGTAGCGGATCGCTCGCGATACGCCCACTCAACGACGCGCCGAGTCCGGGCAAAACCACGCCGGGTATACTGGTTTAAGGACTAGCTTGAGTGTTTCGTCGGCCGCCGCGGGGCCGATCGAGTAGAGGACACCTGCCACTTTCGGGCTCACTGCCGGATTCTTCTCCGGAGCCAGCATGACGCGCGGAACAGCGTCCGCCGCCGCCGGACCTACCGCTGCCAACCCCCACAGGGCAGAATCCACCACTGCGGGATCTTCGCTGTCGAGCAGCGCGATCAACTCTGGCAAGCAAAGTGCTGCGCGCTCCCCCAGGAGGCCCACGACGACGATGGCGAAGGTCCTTTCGGAATCCTTCCCCTCACGCAGCAGGACTTTCAACTCCGCCGTTGAGGCAGGACCGATGTTCGCCAGGGCCTGCGCCCATTCCGCCAGTCCTTGGTAGCCGAGAACACCTCTCTCCGGTTTTTCGAAGTGCTGTCGAACCAGCTTCACCAGCGTGGGTGGCGCGTCCGAGGCGTGCTCGCCAAACAACCCCAGCAGGCGGACAAGTTCTGCGACCTGAAAGACGCGACCAGATTTCAGTCCGTCGACGAGATCGGTGACGCTCTTGGCGTCGCCCACCATTCGGTCAAACTGCTCCGCTTCGTGCGCGAGCGAGTCCAGGGAGTCACGATTGCCGCTGGCGCTTAACCAGCGGCGTTTGATCTCCGCGAGCCCCTCGGCGAACGATTCCATTTTCGCGATCGGTTCGGGGACTTTGGCATTGGAATGACGCAGGAGATCCGCGGGATGCCGATGGGCCTGCTGGGACAAGGGTGTTTCTCTAGAGAAATTGAGACGCATGAAATCGTCCTCAAACAAGTTCGACGGCGGAGCCCAAGGCAGCATAATTCCGGCCACGGCAGCCGATTGCGGCGCACCAGCCACAGCACCGGGCGGAATCACTCCGGGAGGAGCAGGACCATCCGCATCGCTTCCTGCCAGATGGGGCGCTGCGGGAAGCAGTACCAAGATTCGCGGCTGATTTCGGAGATCGCTGTCGGTCATTGGCGAAGCAAGTCCCGAGGGTAAAGCTCCCGCCGCCGTCGGGAGACCCTGGGGTGGCATTGGCGTCGCTGGAGCGACTCCGAGTGGTGGCGCTGACACAGTTCCCGCTGGAGTTGCGGCGGAAGTGGCCGGGGGGTTAGAGGCCGGCGGCGAGGATTGAGCACAACCCATCACACTCGTCGCCGCGACGAGGACGATCATGACCCGGAACGAACAAAGCCGTTCCCAACCACGACGGGAGGCACGCATCCGGACTGCTATCATGTTTGCCCTTCTCTCAGTGAAGTAACTAGAGACCTCTGATCAATGCGGGGGGAGCGAATGGAGATGGTATGTCTTGCAGGGTCAGTCAGCGGTGACCACGAAAAGTCGCCTTACTGAACAAGCAGCGAGGCTTGTTCACGGAGCGCAGGATAATCGCGATAACCAACCAGCACCTTCCGAATGACTCCTTGACGGTCGATGAAAAACGTGGTCGGCACCGCAGCGATAGGGGCAAACGGGGGCGGAGGGCTGTCGGCAGTTCCCACCCGATAGCGAATGACTCTTGAACTCGCAAACCGCTGGACCGTCTGCAATTCTTCAGAGCTGATGCCGACCACCACCAGATCCTTGGGAAAATCATCGGCCACTCGTTCGAGATGAGGAATTTCTCGCAGGCAGGGACCACACCAAGTTGCCCAGCAGTCCACGATCACTCCACGTCCGTGCAAATCGGAGATTTTCAGTCTGGAACCGTCGGTCGTGGTGATAGTCAAATCCGGTGCGGGGCGTCCCTCCCAGCGGGTCAAATCATGGGTTGTGGGTTTCGGAGTGATGGCTATGAGTCCGGAGATCAGTAACGGACTCGCGATCGTCATCCCTATTCCTGCAGCGGTAATCTTGGGAGAGCTCATGTCGTCCCACCGCGAGATCATGAAATACAAGGGATAAAACGGAACAAGCAGGTACAGGATGCCGGTTGTTGAGTCCTCTTCAAAGGCCGCCATCAACATGCCAATTCCCCCGACGACCGCCACAATCGAACCGGCGAGACCCACAAGAAGGAAGATCAGCAACAGCCCCAACCAAATGATCGGGTTCATCAGACCTACAATGAAAGCTAAAGCAACGATGCAGGCGGCGCTGATGCCACCAATCACTTTCGGAGTGAATGCCGCACGCCAGGTAGCATCCGTGGTGCGACTTGATGACTGCGAGCAATGCTGACCGGTTGACTTCGTTTTCTTGCGGAGCGGTGCCAATGACGGCAAGCTTTTCAGCTCATCGAGATCGAGGTCATTCAATCCTGTGAGAGGATCAAGATCCTCGGACGGTGGGGGAACGTGGACGGGCTGGCGGCAGCCGGGACATTTGACTCGTTTGCCGGCCAAAGAATCCTTCACCGCAAAAGTGCGAGCACAGGCACAGGTCACGAAAATGGGCATCAAATGTTCCTCTCGCCACACAATTCTCAGTCGTTTAGTCCCAGCGCAGACCGAGCGCTTCGAGTTGTTCCTTGATGGCGTAGGGATTCCAGATCGTCAGCGTTTGATCGGCGGCCGTGACGACCAGACTTCCTGTCGCAGGATTCACGGCCACTGCGGTCAACGCGGTGGATGGCAACTCGTTCTGCAGATCTTTTTGACCGGTCGCGATATTCCAGAACATCACATCGTGTCCGACGGTCACGACATGTTTCCCATCAAGGGAGAAGGCGAGGCCGCTCAGCGGGAATTCAGGGACTTCCCACTCACGGACGATCGCGCCGCTTTCGTAATTCAAAAGCCGAACGAGCTTGGACGCGTATGCGGCCGCCAACAGCGGCTGCTCGGGGTGAAAAGCGAGACCCGTAATCTGTCCGGTACCACTGATCGACGAAGTCACTTCGCCGGTCTTCCAATCGACGAGCTTGACCTCGCCGGTTTCCGCGGGAAGGGCAATCTGTGCCGCGCCCCCCTGACTGATCGCCAGTTGAGCAAAGCGAATCCCCGGCGCACCTCGTTGCTGAACCTCGACGCCGGCGATCGTCCGATTCCAGATCACCCGGGGCTGCAAGAGTTCGCTCCGTTGCGGAATATTGCGATCGAGCCCCCACAACGTCAGGTTTCCCACGGCATCGCGCGTGACCACTTGATTCTCGTTCGCAGCGAACCGCACGGAAGTCACCGCACCGCCAAACGTTTCCAGCAGTCCGGCAAACTGACCCGTCTGCGTATTCCATAACTGAACGGTGGCGTCGGCTCCCGCGGTCGCCAGCAGCGAGCCATCGTGGTTGTAGGCCACGGAGGCGAGGACAGCCCCCGCCATTCCTTGAATGAGGTGACTGCCACGAGTCGGCATCGACAACAGTGTGCCGGTCGCGACGTCGAACGTATGCCCGCGACCATTGATGTGCGCGACGATTTGAGTTCCGTCCGGCGAAAACGCGATGCTGCTGGTGATTGCGGGTGATGCCGAGACGGGCGGGTAAGTCAACAGCGCGACGGTTTGCACCAATTGCCCTGTCGCGACATTCCACACCTTGACGGCGAGCGACGGACTATCAAACACGGCGAAGCGTTGCCCCGTGGGGTCGAACGCGGTACCAGCCGCTCCCGAGTAGGAGACCGGTACCGACACATCCAATGACCAGCGCTGCTGCGTGGTCACGTTCCAGAGCGCCAGCGGCAATCGCGGCGCTGGTTGCGACGGACAGCACAGCAGCAATTGGCCATCCGGGCTGAACGCCACCGCATTCTCCGCGAGATCAATCAACTTGCGGCCAGTCGCCGTTTCGTAAACCGCGGACGACGCGTCGTTTTCGATCGGCGGGTCTTTAGGTTCCGCCATGACGAAATACCGGCCATCGGCGCTGAAGCGATAGGCGGCGCGCGGATAACTGCGCACGGTGGCTCCCGTCTGCAGATCCCACACTTCGCCGAGCGAGGCTTGTGTCGGGAGGGAGAGGCCCACGTAGGCCAGGTTGGTACCCGCGATGAGCTGCGGACGGTCGAGGAAATCGGCAGCGCCGCGGCCAGCCGTCGTGGCCAGCTTTTGACGTTCGGCTACGCTCCACAATTCGACGGTGCGTGACGTGGCCCCTGGTTTCGTCCCCTTCAGCAAGAGCCGCGTACCATCGGCGGTCCAGGTGACCTGTTTGGCTTCCTGGCTCCGCCAAGTCGTTTCGAGGAGTGCAGCGGTATTGCTACTAATGTCCCACAACAACGGCTGGTACACGCCAGAGGATTTTTGCACCATCAGCACGGCCTGGCGACCCGTCGGCGACAAGCTCGTGCCATAGGTAAATCCGGCGGTCACGAGTGCGGCCACGCTGTCGTGCTTCAGTTGCGCCAGGCGCTGCCCAGTGGAGAGGTCGTAGGCACCGATTCCGTCGGCTTCGACTCCGAGCAGAATATCATGCTGCAAGCCGAGCAAGGGCTCCTCCTGCGAGAGAGGAATCGACAGGATCTCTGCGCCGGTCTCGCGCCCGACCACATGGAACACAATCGTCCGATCGTTTGGCGGGCGGCGCGCTTCGGCGCCAGCTTCGGATAGTTTCGTGGTGATCAGCCAGTACTTCTCGTTCGGATGCAACTCGACGCCCCGCACATCCTTCCATGCGGACCGAGCCAACCGAAATCGCACGGCTTTCGTGTCGGCATCGAGAATTGCGATGCCGACACGATCCGGGTCCGGTCCCGCCCACGCATGTATTTTGGTGGGCGAGGGCTGCAGGAGTCCGTTGCGGTACTCATTCAACAGGAACTTGTACCGCACCGGACGATTGGGATCAGCCGGACGCTGTTCGGAAATGCCCAGTGTCCGCGGCGTGCCGTCGGCAGTGAAGACTCGCAGCGCATTTTGTGAACCGACGGTGACGATCGCGTCTCCGCCCGGCGAGCAGGCTACGTCCAGCGGTTCGTGGCGCAGAGGTACCGATTTCATCGGCGACGATTTGGAGACGGACAGTTCCCACGTTTGAAGCTGGTAACGGTTCCCCATGAAACCGCCCGGCGATGACTGGTTTGCGTCCGGGCGAAGTTCGATGACTGTCAGCAGCCGTTGGTTTCCTAGAAAGCGCACATCAACCGGCTTGACAATCGAGTCGCTCGGCTCCAGGCGATATCGGGCGATCACCGTCCCCTGCGGTAGCTCGCAAGCAATTAACTCCGTTTTACTCAAAACGGCGACATACGGTGCATCGGGCGCCACCGCGAGGATCGGCGGATCTCGGAACCGCGTGGTGTCGTTGAACATCTGCGTCTGAACGTTCCCAGCCAGGCCAGCGACGGTCGCGATTTCCTTTCCCGTGCTGGCATCCAGAATGCCAATCGCAGCGTCGCGCCCCGAGCCGAAGTTTTCCGGGTTCTTCAGTTCGATCAGCCATTGGCCGTTGCCCGAAGGGAGCGGTGCGCTGTAGCCGCGCGGGAGAGGCACCTGACTGAGCACCTTGCCAGTGAAGATGTTCCGTGTCGTGCCCCGAGCTGCCGCCGTTCCGTCGCCGGCGAAGGACGCGACGTCAGAAAACCCCACCAAGCCCGGCGCCTCGACGACCTTTTGCTCGACCAAATCCCACGCCGCGGGTTCTGCACCGTGGGTCATCAGCATCCAACGCCGCGAATCATCGAACCGAAATCGGGGCTCCCATCCAGGCGGTTTGGTCCCCTTCATCCTCCCGGTTGATACCAGCGTTCCGCTGGGAAGCTCGTACGTTTGAATGACCCACGGCTCTGCCTCGGGAGTGTAGGCCGGGTTGTAGACCACTACGTACAGCCGACGGGCATCGGCAGAGAACGCCACAGCAGCAGGCCGAGCATTGGGGCACGACTTTTCATCGATCGGGAATTCGGCGATTTGTCCCCCCGATGACAAATCGAATAGTTCAATCGTGCGCGCGGCCCGCTGTCCCCCGGCTCCCAGGGACTGCCGGGGGACGGCCAGCAGCTTTCCCGACAGATCGGTGGCCATCCAGCTCTCGCCGCTGCGCTGTTGCTGGTCGCCGTAACTGCGGCTGTCGAGGCGAAACAATTGGAGCGGCGTGAGCAGGTTGCGGCTCAGCCAGTGGAGCGCCGTCGTTCGCAATAGTGATTCTTGGTCGGTCCACGCGGTGCGCGCCTCCAGAGAAAGATGCTCGCTTTTGGCCAACGCGCTGGTGCGCAACTGCACGGCCTCACGAATCAGTTGCAAAGCTTGCCCTTGCCGATTCGCTTCCTCCGACGTCTGTAAGCGAGCGAGGTCGGCTTGGATGGCCTCGGCTCGCGTTGCCGCGGCTTCCAGCGCGGACCGTTGATTCTCCGCCTCCTTGACGGCCACCTTACCTAACGCCGTTTGCGTCGCCGTCTGTTGGAAATTGAAGGCGATGGTTCCCGCAACGGCCACCAGGACCACTCCGGCCATGAGGCTCGAAACCATCGGATTTCGCAGCACCCACCGGAGGACATGCTCCGCGCGTGAGACCGGACGAGCGGAAATCGGGCGACCTTCCAGGAATCGCTGCAGGTCTGCCGACAGTTCGTCGGCAGACTGGTACCGGTTGTCGGGATTCTTCTCCAGGCACTTGGTGCAGATCGTTTCCAGGTCGATTGGAACGCCACGGCGGAGTGTGGAAATCGAGCGTGGCTCTCGATCAACGACCTGTTTCAGCGTGTCGACCACGCTGTCCGCCTGAAACGGAGGCTTCCCTGTCAACAGGCAATACAGAATTGCCCCCAACGAATAGACATCGGAACGGGGACCGATGAGTTGGGTCTGGCCGAGCGCCTGTTCGGGAGGCATATAGCTCGGCGTGCCCATCACCCGGCCTGTGGACGTGAGATCGCTGTCCTCCTCGAGGGTTTTGGCCAAACCGAAGTCGGTGATGTGGGGGACGCCTCCGCTGTCCAAGAGCACATTTCCGGGTTTCAGATCGCGGTGGATGATCTTCTTGGCATGCGCATAGGCGATCGCGTCGGCAAGGATCTTGAGCAGCGCCGCGGCATCGCGGGGATCGAGCGGGCCTTGTGCAATACGCTGCGCCAAACTTTGGCCGTCCACAAATCCCATCGAGAGGAAGTATTGGCCATCCACTGCGCCGGTCTCAAAGACCGGGACGATGTGGGGATGATCGAGCTGCGCAGCGGATTCGGCTTCCCGCCGGAATCGCTGGATCTCCTCTTCGTGGGCGAATTGACCTGCCAGAATCAATTTGACCGCAACGATCCGGTTCAGATTCGTCTGCCGAGCCTGATAGACGACACCCATCCCCCCTCGGGCCAGTTCTCGGAGGAGCTCGTAGTCTCCGAAGTAGCGCAGAACTCGTGTGGGGAGATGTGATGTCGTGTCGGCACTGGCACCAATCACCGTCGGCGTATTTTCTGCGCCGGCGCGAGGAGCTTCGAGAATGGCGGTGAGCTGCTCGGGCGATAATTCCGGGAAGCGCGTCGCATAGTCGCTGGCCGCTGGTTGTTGGCCCCGTGCGACGCGGAACTCCACTTCCAGCCCCAGCAGTTCTAGCAGCAGCGACTGGCGTAACGAGGATGGAACACGGCCCAGGAAGACTTCGATTTGCGGCGCTTCACCGGCCGCGAGCGCCTGCTCGAAATCATCACACACAGAGTCGATCAAGCGCGCTGTGTCCACCGAGTCCGCGGCTTCCTCACCCATCTCGATACCTCACTCCGAGGGAATTCCCCCTGTCGCAACCGTTCGATTGGTCCCGATCCACTGCATTTGTTGCGCGTCCACTGGACAATGCCCAAGCCCGCCGCCATCCCGACACCTATCAGAGCAATTTGTCAACAGCGAACTTGAACCAAGTGCCGCGCGTGGTATCGAGCTTCGTCGAAAAATATGCTATCCCATTGCGAATCAAATAAACAAAGTGACAGGAACGTGATA
Source organism: Planctomycetaceae bacterium (assembly GCA_041753475.1). GTDB lineage: Bacteria > Planctomycetota > Planctomycetia > Planctomycetales > Planctomycetaceae > DSVQ01. The sequence continues at coordinate 7,941 of JBGSUN010000244.1, forward strand.
TGCTCCCAAGTGATGCCCCTGTTACGAAGTGGTTGCGGGCATTGGAAGCTGGCGACAATGACGCCGCGCAGCGGCTGTGGGACGTGTTCTTCGAACGCCTGGTCCGTCTGGTCCAGGAACGTCTGCGAACCGCGCATCGTCGGGCCACCGATGCCGAGGACGTTGCACTGAGCGCCTTCGCCAGTTTCTGTCGTGGTGTGGAAAACCAGCGCTTTCCCGAATTGAGCGACCGGCAGGGTCTCTGGCGGCTGCTGGTCAGCATCACCATCCACAAGGTGCTGCATGTGCAGCGCGACCAGAATCGACTCAAACGCGGGGGACAATTCCGTCAGCTGGAACCGTCCGCAGATTCTGCTGACGGGCTGTCCATCGTCGATCAAATCGTCGGCCGTGAGCCCACACCCGAATTCGCCGTTCAAGTGGCTGAACAGTATGACCGCTGGATGAAAGCCCTGGGCAGTGAGGAACTCACCCGTTTAGCGGAATGGAAGCTCGAAGGCTTCACCAACGAAGAAATCGCGGCCAAATGGGGCCGAACCACGCGCACGGTGGAACGCAAGCTGAATCTGATCCGCAAGATTCTGATCCATGAACTGCCTTCGAGCGAGTGAGTGACTGATGCTCGGTGCTGGATGATAATGCTCAAGGAAACATGGACTCCGTCATCGTTCAAGCTCCCTGTGATCGACGGTCTCTCTGTCTCACTGATTGAGTTCGACGGGGAGGAGGCCAACACCGCGGAACTCATGGTTACCGGAGAGCCGTGAGCGTGGAGCGGACAAGGGCCCTACGATTCTCCTCGATTCACCTGATCCCACATCGCCCTCTCTTTGCGCCAGTCCGGCGTCGCGACGATCGGTCGCAGGTCACGTTCGGCGAGCGGATCCTTTCCAGACGCCACGCGAGGCAGGAACAGGAGCGCTTCCTGGATCTCCGGCGCAGCCTCACAAGAGGATTATCGAATCTTCCTTTCCTTTGGCAGTCAGCGGAAGGCCGATTCGCGCGTCAGGGAAATCTGCACAACGATATGAATTGGCTACCCCAGTGAGATTGTGGCACAAGAAGCCGCGCATCATCAGCGGGCGTGATTAGGAGCAAACCGGGTACGGTGCTTATGGACACCCGCTACCCATCCCTGACAGTCCCCGACGAATCCCCGGCAGCGATCCCATTTCCCTAACACTGTTCGCTATTGTTTGTCGGGGATTAATAGTGTTTGCAAGCACGTCGAAACGTCGTTAAACTCTCATTTCATAGAGGTTCGTGCTGAATGCTCCTCTGTTTCGGCTGATGCATGAGGGCCTAGTGAGGTAACATTCGTGCAGGTTCGATTCCTGTCCTGGGCAATATGTTACGCTGAAACGATTTACGTTACCTGTCGACGGTCGGCAGTGCAGTGTTTAGACCAACGGAATCGGTGGAAAGTTCCACCAAAACCTGGAGTCTGGCACTATGCCGCGCCCGCGTCGACTTATTCCGAAGCTCTGTGAAAACGCCAAGGGCTACCTCTTCGCCCGTGGTCCGGAAGGCCGCCAGCACTGGTTTGGCCACAAATCCGATCCCACCAGTGGTGAGCGCTATGCCGCCTTTCTGAGTGCGGTGCAACGTGGTGAGCAGGCCGCGGCGGCGAAAAAAGGACCATCCGCCGGTCGCCCGAAGGTGAACGTGCTCTGCCTGCGGTTCCTGACGGACTATGCCACCCGCTATCGGCAGCCGGATGGCCGCCCGTCAGCAGAAGTCGACTGCTTTAATTGCGTGATCCGGCTGTTGCGGGAACACTTCGGAACGACAACCGCGGATGATTTCGGCCCGTTGCGGCTGCGCGTGGTTCGCGAGGCCATGATTGCGGCGGGATGGAGCCGGCGGTGGATCAATCGACAGGTCGGTCGAATCCGACTGATTTTCCGGGTCGGGGTTTCGTGGGAAATGGTTCGTCCCGACGTCGTGGTGGCACTCAAGACACTTCCCGCACTCGTGGCTGGCGAGACCAGTGCTCCGGAACGTCCCCGGCGGCAGGCCGTCAATCCCGATGACTTGGAAGCGGTGCGAGCACTCCTGAATGAACGGCAACGGGACATTTTTGATCTGTTGTTGCTGACCGGCGCCCGGCCGGGAGAACGATTGTCATTGACGACCGGCATGATCGAACGACAAGGCGAGATCTGGCGGGCCGACCTGGTACAGCACAAGACCGCTCACAAAGGGAAAACGCGGACGCTGTTCTTCAATACCACTGCCCAGGCAATCTTGGCGAAGTATTTGCTCGCTGATCTCGATCAGCGACTGTTTCCCGTTCGGCGATCGACTTTTGGTACCGCCGTCAAACGGGCATGTGAAGTCGCGTTCGGCATGCCAGAAGAGTTACGGAAGCCAGACCGCAGCCTTCCAGTGGAAGAACGCGCCGAAATCCGCCGCAAGGCGATGGAGTGGCGGCAGCGGCACGTATTTACACCGCACTGGTTGAGGCACACCGTGGCAACCCGCCTGGCCGACACCATGAGCACTGAAGGGGCGCAGCGTCTCCTGGGGCATGCCACGCGGGCGATGACGGAACATTACAGCAAAGCGGCCGAACGCCAGACGGTGGAAGCCGTCAAGAAGCTCGGTTGAACCGCGACTTCTGCCGAGGATAGGTGCTGCGTTGGGATTTGGCATCAGCGCTCGATGCCAAGTCTCCAATGCGGCGCTTGCAATGGGCGAGTCATCTCGACTCCGTCGGACTCGATTAGCGCTGGTTGCATCCGCACCGGCGTCAATCGCTGCTGACGGAGTCGGAGTGCTCCCGGAGTCTTCTGGTCGATGCCGAGCAACCGCCGCCACTTGGTGACCGTCTGCCCTGTGACGCTCCACCAATGGCAAATCGCGACGTTCGATTCTGTGCGGAGAGCGATCAGCAGTCCGTCGAACACCACCAAGCCCGGTTTGCGTCCGCCCGGCAGTCTGGCCATCGGCCAGGGAATCGGCGCATCGGACGTTTTGACGATCACCACATCGCCGCGGATGGCATCGGTGACCGTGTCGCCGTACTCGTAGCGCGGAGTGCTGTACGTGCGGGTCAGGGCGATGGCGAGCGGGTCAGGCATCTTAACTTCATGAAGACTGCGGCATAGCACAGTGTCGCAAAGTGCGGTGTAGCATCGGCGGCCAGCGGGCACGTCGTTGCAACTCTTTGGCGACAAAGACGCATCAGGCTTTACAAGTCTGTGCTATACCGCGAAACTGCGGTAAAATTCTACCGCACTTCGGCGGTCGAATACCTGTTATGCCACATCAGTGAACAATGACCATTGCAGTATGTATAACGTCGATGCTCCTCGCTCTTCTGGTGTACCGATCCAGCAGGCCATACTGGTGCCACGGATCGGAGCGCGATGCCGTGAGGAGATTTATCAACACCAAATGTGAACAAGGCGTCGACGACAGTATCATTGGGCTACAGACCAACTTTGGCGTCACGCGATCGATTCGATTTGTATGTTCTTTGGATGGTGGTCGTACCACCCTTTTCCTGGTGGAATCACATTTCTTTCGTGGCGGCTACCCGGAACATGACCGAGTTTACCTGCTTTCGATTGACAGAAGGAGCAAAGAAATCGTCGAATGTGTGACCATTGAGAGTTCCTTGCCAGCAAAGGTCGTTACGTCAACCAGATCGCCGGTCAACTATTGCTCCTCAGGAAGTTAAAGCCGCTTGTCGGAGTCGGAAGGGGAGCTTGGTTTTGCGGATGTAGCCGGCGACACGGGTCGGGTGGTGGTGTTTGTTTCGGAGGGCGGTCGCGGTGGCCAGTTCGAGTTCGGTGAGGT
>JBGSUN010000245.1:0-19584 GCA_041753475.1 Planctomycetaceae bacterium
CTCGTGTGCCACGGCCGTGTCGGCCGTGCGAATTTGCAGGGCGTTTTGCCACTTTGCACGGCCGACACGGCCGTGGCACACAATCAATCCACAGGCTGCTCGCTGTGGGACCCATTCCTCACGCAGAGAACGTGTGATGAACGGAGTGTTCGACACACACCAGCCACTTCAAGAAGTCCCTTCTGGACTCACACCGCGTGCCGACACTTGCTCGCTGAATTCCGCGAGCACCGACGGATCGGTCTCCTCAAGCTGATGATCGTGCAGCGCTGCCTGTGCGCGATCGTCGGCGAATTGTCTCAGCGCCCAGACAACGGCGCCGCGAACCACCGGATCCGTGTCCGACAGGGCGACAATCAATACCGGGATGGCTTCCATACATTGCAGGTTCGCCAGCACAATGGCCGCGGTGCGACGGATGCCGTTCCAGCCGGGGCGGTCCAGCGGCGTCTGGGTGAACCGGGCCTTAAATTCCTGTTCTGTCATCGTGAAGATCGCCAGCGCATCAGCCGGGACCAGGTCCGTTTGCGGTTGCAGAGCGGGATCGGATGATGTCGGTGCTTTGCGGTTCCACGGGCAGACATCCTGGCAGAGATCGCACCCGAAGAGCCAGTCGCCGACCCTGGTGCGCTGTTCGCGCGGAATCGGTCCGTCGAGTTCGATGTTGAAATATGCCAGGCAACGCGTCGCATCCAGCACATACGGTTCGGGAAACGCCTGTGTCGGACAGACATCGAGACAGCGTGTGCAGGTGCCGCAGTGTGTGGTGTGATGCGGTTCGTCCGGTTCCAGCGGCACATCGGTCAGCAAACCACCGAGGAAGAGAAAACTCCCGGCCCGCTTGTGAATCAGCAGCGTGTTCTTACCGAACCAACCGAGTCCCGCCAGCCGGGCGAAATCGCGCTCCAATAGCGGGGCAGTGTCGACCACCACGCGGGTGCGGCAATTCGGCTCCTGAGTATGCAACCAATCGCCGAGTTGCTTCAGACGGGCACGAAGAAAGTCGTGATAGTCGCCTGCTGGATGGGCATAGCGAGCCACACGCGCCGGAGCGATTGTCGACACGGTCGCCGCTGAGTCGGATTTGTAGTTCAGCGCCACCATCACCACGCTGCGCACGCCGACCAGCACATGTTCCGGGTGTTTGTAGGCGGCAGCACGTCGGGGCAAATAGTGCATTTCGCCAGCGAAACCGCGTTCCAGCCAATCCAGCAACCGCGGATATCCCGGTGGCGACACGGCCGGCGCGATCCCGACCAGGTCGAATCCCAGGCGCCGCGCTTCGGCCTTCAAGCGACCGGTCAGGGACTCGGTTGTGGCCGTTGGCAGACTCACAGCGCTTTCCACTCGACGGGGGAATTGGTCGCGATCGATCGCTGCACCGCATCCAGTAACCCCGCCGTGATGAGGCTGCGGTACTGCTCGGCCTCCGTCATCGGTTCGAGATCCATCATCGACTCCAATTCGCCGAGCGGATCGTTAACCGGCAGCATCACCGGCATGGCTTCATCCACCAATTCACCGTCGATGGTCGTCGTGATGAGACGCCGTTGATGGTACGTCCCGGTGATTCCTTCAATCATCCAACCGGTCCGCAACGCCGCGCGCGCGGTTCGACGCAGTTCAAGGTGTGACCCGCTTCCATCGACGAATTGAATGTCCGCGGCGAATCCGTCTTCCGCAGAAAACGCCCGACCCCAGATCGTTTCGGGAATGGCTGCCGTCAATCCCGCCAGTTGATCGAAAATGGGTGGTCCGGCAGCCGCCAACGTTTCCCCACGGCGATAATCGGCGGCGGGATCACCGGCCCGGACCGCATACTCCGCCGCATGCCATCGCAGTGCTGCAAGCGGCCCCAGTCGGCCGGTGGCCATGGCCGCCAACGCCGCGATGAAGTCTGGTTCTGAACGTCGTAAACCAATGACCCGCAGCGCCACTTTCTGAGCCTGCGCGAGTGCCAGTAACTGGCGTCCTTCTGATAGGGATGGAGCAATCGGCGGCTCGACCAACACCGAAAGTCCCGCAGTGAGCAAATCGGCCACAAGAGTGCCGCGTTGGGACAGGGGCACAGTGACGAGGACCGCAGTGCAGTCGCCGGGGCGTCGGGCTAGTTCTGAAAGTGAACAGAGCGGGATCGCGGCTGCACCCACTGACCGCTGCCGCAGCGGATCATCATCTGCCAGCGCAACGACGCGGCTGGGATTCAACAACCGCCAGCGTTCCCAAAAGAAATGGCCACGGTGGCCCAGCCCGGCAATCGCCAGTCGCCAACGACTTTGCGGGGTCTTCAAAATTGTGCCGGCCTTGGTGATGTTGTCATCGAAACAGATTTGCTGAGTACCACAGACTCACGTGGCGACTTTCGATGCCCCGCTTATGTTGATCTTCAGCTTACCGGTGCACTTGTGGCCGTTCGGCACGTTGATTTTCAATTGCAGATATCCCGCTTGTGGCGGCGACCATTCCTTCTTGGCTCGCACCTCAAACGGCTTACCCGGCTTGTTGGTTTCTGCATTGACGATGATCCCGATGAGGGCCCCCACCGGAGCGCCCGGGTAGACATCAACACCGTTGTCACTGGTAGGAAACCCGTCGGCCGTCATCGGAAGCGTCGCGACAAACTTGTAATCGCCGGTGGCTTCAATCCGTACCAGTCGGTCCTTCTGAAGCATCGCCACGGCGGGGGTCCAACCTTTGCTCACGTCCACCTCGATATCGAACTCGGAAGAATCGAGCGATTTTTCAGTGAGCTGGTCAATTTTGTCTTTCAAGCCCGGCAGCTTGGGATTGAGCTTCTGCAACACTTCCAGCAGCAGTTTGGCCCGGTCGTATTCCCCGGCGTCTTCGTAACCCTTGGCGATCTCGGACGCGTCGCGGAGCAGGCCTTCCTGCAAATCCTGCACGCGCGCATCGAGCGCCCGCACCCCGGTCCCCGTCGTCGCCTTGGTCTTGGGCTTGGCTTTGGAATTCCCCGATTGGGCTACCACAAAATTGACGAGGACCAGACTGAGGATGCAAACAGGGCCGGCAAGGGCCACAATTTCGCGGCGTGACATTGATGGTGACTTTCGAGAGCGCTCGGAATCCAGCACACGGTGGCGGCTTTTCCCCCGGTCCGGACATCATTAGACGCCGAACCCCCTGCCGGACTCAAGCGGATTTCTGTTTCGCACCGGTTTGGGCCGACTTTTTCCGTCGCCGCCAGTCGATTGTGTGCACCGCGGCCGTGTCGGCCGTCCGAAGCCACAATACGCCCTGCAAATCTGCACGGCCATCGGTATCTACACAAGTTGTTTAGATCACAACAATGAGGATTGTCTTGTTTAGCCCCGGCCTTCAGGCCGGGGTTTGGAGCCGAAATTACTATGGTTTCAGCCCCGTTTACGGGGCTTTCTCGGCTCAACCCAACAGAAGCCCCGTAAACGGGGCTGAACTTGGCAGACTTAGGGCGATGCTCACCCCGGCCTGAAGGCCGGGGCTAAACAAGAATGATTTAGGCGGATGACTTGTGTAGACACCAATACCGACACGGCCGTGGCACACAAGATCGAATGCTCCAGCACAGCGGGCTGCTCTCGCTCTCAGTTCGCCGAGCGGGTACAACGGAGAAACCGCTGCGGGAGCGGTGCGAGGACCTGGGCCGATGTCGTACCGGACAATCAAACGTCTGCTGGGAGAAACCAGCCTCGAACGGAAGTGCCGCTTCCTGTTCGGCAGCGGCCTGCTCACGCTCATCACCGGCAGCTTCTATTTCTACGCCCGGCAGACGACGGAACTGGTTTATCGACAGAACCAGGTGACAGCCCAATTGCTGGTGGCCCCGGTCATCCTCGAAAAGCATTGGGAATGGTCGGAGCGGGGCCAGGAATTCGGTTTAGCCAGTCGCGTTTCCGAAATGGCAACCGCCCTCAAACCGAACGATCTGAAGGAATACAACTGGGCTTTGATGAGTGCCGACACGGAGGACTCGTCGAAACGTCCTTTTGATGGTGAGAGCTATGCAGCCCTCCATGAGATTGAACGCGGCAAGCGCGAAATCATCCGCATTCTCAAGGACAAAAAGCATCACGAGTACAACTACTACGGGGCGGTCTATGCCTCGGCGTCATGTATTCCCTGTCATCAACAGCGCCGTTCCAAAGAACATCTGCAACTGACCGCGGGTGAGTCGACACCGGACGGAGTCAAAGCCGAGAAGAAACCGGAGGTCCCGCCTCTCAAAGAGGGCGATCTCATCGGCATGGTGAAGATTTCCTTCCCGATGGAAAAGACGCAGCGGGAACTCGCCTGGAACAACGCCATTCTGCTGGCAACCGCGATCGTCACCGCCTTCCTGGCGATGCTGGCGGCCTACGCGATTGTGCGGTATGTCATCGTGAAACCCGTGCTCCACCTGAAAGAGGTGAGCGATAACATCGCCCGCGGGGCACTCGATCAGCGCGCCGATATCCGCACGGGTGATGAATTCGAGGAACTCAGCCACGCGTTCAATCGCATGCTTCGGCACCTCGTTACGGTGCAGGAAGAGTTACAAGCCCTCAACCATGGTTATGAACTGAAGAACGATGAACTCGCGCAGGCCAACCTGCGGTTGTACGAACTCAACAACTTGAAGAACGAATTCCTGGCAACCATGAGCCATGAATTGCGGACGCCGCTCAACTCGATTCTCGGCTTCAGCGATGTTCTCGATGGTTCACAGAATCTCACAGACAAACAAAAACGGTACGTCAACCATATCCAAACTTCCGGCAAGAACCTGCTGAGTCTCATCAACGACGTGCTGGATCTCGCGAAAATCGAGAGTGGCAAGATGGAACGCCATCCGGTCGAGTTCTCGATCAAAGATCTCGTGGAACGGATGGTCGGCGCGATGTTGCCGTTGGCGGAACGGAAGAATCTCGATCTTGGTTGGGATGTCGACCCGCGCGTGCCTGTGCTCTGGCAAGACCCGGGAAAGTTGCAGCAGATCCTCAACAATCTGCTGTCGAATGCCATTAAGTTCACTCCCGACGGTGGCCGGGTCCGCGTTTACGTCGAACTGCGTGACCCATCGACATTCGCCATCATCGTGGAAGACACCGGCGTCGGGATTCCCCTCGAAGAACAGGAACGAATCTTCGAGAAATTCCGGCAAGGAAAGACGCTGCCGGGCAAACGTGATGCGCTCACCCGTGAATACGAAGGCACCGGTCTGGGGCTGTCGATCGTGCGCGAACTGACCAAGCTGCTGGGCGGTGACGTCCACCTGGTGAGCGAGTTCGGTAAGGGCAGCGTGTTCACGATCACGCTGCCAGTACGGATCGATGTCAACCTCGAATCCCCGTCTGCCGTGCGAAATCGCATCACTCACGAGGTCACGCCGCCGGCCTCCGCCGCCGCCGTGATGTGATTCCCGCGGCAATCCCGCGCGAACGGGACTCGTCTCCGCCGCCGGCACGGCGTATACTTCCCGTGACGAATGTTCAATTTCTCCGTTTGGGAATCGTGTGATGCGCACTGGCAATCCGACTTTGAACGCCGAGACGTTCGTCCCGTACGAATCGACCGCAACGGCGGCCACGAACGTGATGACCGTGCAAGGCGCGGCGACCAAAACGCTGATTCTACTCGGATTGTGCGTCGGTACGGCGAGTTGGACGTGGTCGATGGCCCTGGCCACGCCGCAAGCCGCGATGCCCTGGATTCTCGGCGGCGCGATCGGCGGGTTCGTCCTCGCACTCATCACCAGTTTCTACCCCCGCGGGGCGTCCATCACCGGACCATTGTACGCCCTGGCGGAAGGACTGTTCCTCGGCGGCATCACGGCCATTATCAATGCCCGCTACCCCGGCATCGCCATGCAGGCGGTGGGACTCACTTTCGGTACCATGTTTGCCCTGCTGATGGCATATCAATCCGGACTGATCAAAGCGACGGAGAACTTCAAGCTCGGCGTGTGTGCTGCCACCGGCGGCATCGCGCTGCTGTATCTCGTGTCGATGGTCCTCGGGTTCTTTTCGATCCGCATGCCGTTCATTCACGAGGCGGGGATCATCGGCATCGGTTTCAGTGCGTTCGTGGTCATTATCGCCGCCCTGAACCTGGTGCTCGATTTCGATTTCATCGAGGACGCCGCAGCGCGGGGCACGCCGAAGTACATGGAATGGTATGCCGCGTTCGGACTCATGGTCACGCTGGTGTGGCTGTACGTGGAGATCCTGCGATTGCTGATGAAGCTCCGCAGCAGTGAACGGTAAGCCGTCGTGTGCATCGAGTCTTCGCAACGCACCAATTTGATGCAGAAATCTCCAAATCACAAATCCGAAGGAAGCACGAACTTCTAAGGGGGAAAGCGTGATCGGTCGGATGCATCATGTGCGGGCACGTTTTCCCGTTTCGTGCTTGCGATTTCCTTCGGATTTCCATTTTCGGATTTCGCTTTTCATCGCCCTGTCGGCGCTCCTCTTTCTCTCCGGTGCTGAGCCTGCCGATGACCGTCCCATGCCGCCGAAGCAGGTGTTTCGGGGCGAGGTCCTGAAAACGGTCGATGCGCTCCAGCGGTTGAAGGTGAAAGCCTATCCACAGGAGCTGCGCGAGCAAGTGGTGCTCCTCACGCCGGAAAACGAGATCATCCCCATTCTGCCCGATTGGCGCGGCCGCGCGTTTTATCAGGACGAACGGCTAAGGGATCGTCAGGTCGAACTGATTGGTTACCGCCGACCGGGCGTGCCGTTTCTACAAGTGCTCACGGTCTTTACCTTCGACAAGGACAAGGCTCGCAACTATACCGATTACTGGTGCGACATCTGCGCGATCCCGATGTACGAGATCAAACCGTGTGATTGTTGCCAGCAGGAAATCCGGCTACGATTTCAACCACAAGAACTCCCCGTGGAGTTCCGAGGGAATAGCCCCAAATAACGATCCGAAACGGGAGGGCGAAGCTCCCATTGAGCCGTTGATTGTCCAGGCGTGCTGAAGCGCTCACAACTCGGCGCGAGCCTCGCCCCCCCGGAACTCATCCGACACAACGAACCGATCGCCAGCATGAATCTTGAACTGAACGATCTCGCTTCCCAGTTAATTGAGGACGTCTCGGAAAACCCCGAGGACCTGCGCGTCGCGGCGGAAGAACTGAGCGGCAGTGGGCTGTTGCTCGACTTCGGCGTTGAAACCGAAGGGGGCCTCGAAGCCGGAGCGATGCTGGCCTCGATCACCATGTCCGGACTGGCAGACGTCAGCACGGTCTACGGCACTCTTGCCGATCATCACTGGCCCCATGTCGCCGTGCAGACCGACTACCCTGTTGCCGCGTGCCTGTTCAGTCAATATGCCGGCTGGCAGATCAACGTCGGCAAATACTTTGCGATGGGGTCCGGTCCGATGCGGGCGGCTTATGGCAAAGAAGCCCTCTTCGACAAACTGTGGTACCGCGAAGACGCCCCACAGGTTGTCGGCGTGCTTGAGACGGCCAAGCTACCGGGCCGCGATGTCTTTGAATACATCGCCGAACAAGCCCGTGTCACGCCGGCGGATGTGATTCTCGCCGTCGCGCCGACATCGAGTATCGCTGGGAATTATCAGGTGCTGGCCCGGTCCATCGAAACGGCGATGCACAAGCTCTATGAACTCGGCTTCGACGTGAATCGTGTTCGCAGCGGGTACGGTGTCGCCCCGCTGGCCCCCGTGGCCAAAAACGATCTCGAAGGGATCGGTCGCACCAACGACGCCATCCTCTACGGCGGCCGCGTGACGCTGCTGGTCAACGGCGATGATGACACGCTGGCGGAGATCGCTCCGAAAGTGCCGTCCCAGTCCTCGGCTATGTTCGGCAAGCCGTTTCTGGAGATCTTCGAAGCCGCTGGTCGCGACTTCTACAAGATCGACAAGATGCTCTTCAGCCCTGCGGAGATCATTATCCACAACGTCGAAACCGGCCGCGTCCACCTCGCCGGCGGTGTGCGACATGACATCCTGGCGAAGTCGTTCGGCATCGCGTGAACCGATTTACCGCCCATGCGCATTGCGATTCTCGCCAGTGATGACAGTTGGTACTACCGCGATCTTGCGCGGGCGGCGGCAGATCACGGACATCATGCGCAGCGATGGGATTTCCCACAGATCACCGGCATGGTTTGCACCGGCGGAGAATCTTTTGCGGTCGGTGAGGTCGATGCGCGTTCTGTTGACGCCGTCATCGTTCGCACGATGCCACCAGGATCACTGGAACAAGTTGTGGTGCGTATGGACTGGCTCGCGCGGTTGGAAGCGCGCGGGGTGCGCGTCATCAATCCGCCGAAGTCACTGGAATGCGCTGTTGATAAGTACCTCACGACGGCTCGATTGGCTGCCGCGGGGTTGCCAGTCCCGGACACCATCGTGTGCGAGTCCCCCGAGATCGCGCTGAAGGCGCTGGATCAACTCGGCGGTGATGTCGTGGTAAAACCGCTCTTCGGTGCGGAAGGCCGGGGCATCGTCCGTGTGAGTGATCCAGACATCGGCCAGCGTGTCTTCTTCACGTTGTCGCGGATGCAATCGGTCCTGTACATCCAGCGATTCATCAACCACGGCGGGAGTGATGTCCGCATTCTGGTTCTCGATGGCAAAGTGCTCGGCGGGATGCGTCGTGTCTCACCAAACGACTTCCGGACCAATGTGTCACGACAGGCGCATGCGGAACCGCATCAACCGACAGACCAGGAATGCGACTGGGCGCTGCAAGCTGTCGCTGCGACAGGAGCCCTCTTCGCCGGCGTCGACATTCTGTACAACGAACTCGGCCAGGGCTATGTGATCGAAGTCAACGCCGTGCCGGGCTGGAAGGCATTCGCGCGGGTGAATCAGGTCGATATCGCCGATGTGTTCGTGCAATGGTTGGAAAGTTGATTCTGTCCCAGCCTGGAGCGCAAGCGACGGAAGGCCCTCGCATCACCCTGACTCCCGTCGCTTGCGCACCGGGCTGGGAAGCATGACATCACACTTGTATTTGTTCCTCGTTGAAAGTCCGGAATATGCCCAGAACTCCCTCGTCAAACCGTGTCCTTGCGATTCATGCTCATCCGGACGATGTCGAAATCCAGTGTGCAGGAACGCTGCTGCGGTTGAAGCTGCTCGGCTGCCACATCACCATCGCAACAATGACGCCAGGGGACTTGGGGAGTGCGGAACTGCCGCCCGATGAAATCAGCGCGGTGCGACGAGCCGAGGCGAAACGTGCGGCGGACTTGCTCGGGGCGGAATACGTCTGCCTGGAATTCCGGGACCTGTCGATCGTGCACGATGATGACAGTCGGCGGCGCGTCACCGAGGCGGTGCGGAAGGCCCGGCCAAACATCGTGATGACGGCCCCTCCGATCGACTACATGAGCGACCATGAGATCACCAGCCGCCTGGTGCGGGATGCGTGCTTCAATGCCTCGGTACCCCACTATGCCACGCGGCAATGGGACCCGGCGGCACCGCTGTCGGGCATCCCGCATTTGTACTACGTCGATGCCATTGAAGGCGTTGATTACTACGGGAACCCACAAACACCGGGTCTGATCGTCGACATCTCCGCCACCATCGAGACCAAGCTCGAAATGCTCGCCTGCCACGCCAGTCAGCGCGACTGGTTACGGCGGCAGCATGGGTTGGACGAATACCTCGATGGCACGCGCCGGTGGTCCGCCGCGCGCGGGCAACAGCTCGGCGTCGCCTACGGTGAAGGGTTCCGTCAACACCGCGGCCACCCATATCCCCACGACGACATCCTCGCCGAACTGCTCCAAAAGTAACCCCACGCCGCTTGCGGTTTCGCGCCTCGCGCGGAGACCGCTCTGTGATCCCCAACTTCCTGATGTCGGACATCACGGGCTGAAATCCGCGCGGGGCGCGAAACCGCAAGCGGGGAACAACGTCTGGTTTCGACTCGTGGGGACCGGTAAGATACCGGTTGTCCATCCCATCTCGTTCCCGGACTATTCTGATGACGTTCTACCCAACCACGGGGTTCTCGCGACGCGCTTGGTTGCGTCTCGGTGCGCTCACGCCGTTGGGATTGACCGTCGATCATCTCGCTGCGGCGACGGAACGACCGGGTCGCAGGCTGGCCCAGCGCTGCTTGCTGATCTTCATGGACGGTGGCCCATCCCATATCGATCTGTGGGACGTCAAACCGAAAGCGCCGATTAATGTCCGTGGCGAATTCCGCATCATCCAGACTTCGCATCCGGAATTGCCGTTCACGGAATTGCTGCCGGGACTGTCGCGACACGCCCACCGGTTCGCGGTGCTCCGCGCGGTGACGCATGCGATCAACGATCACAACGCCGGGAGTTACTACGCACTCACGGGGCGGTATCCGATCGAGAGTGGTCAATTGGTGGTGAACTCCGGCCCGGAGAATTTTCCGCCGGTGGGAGCCGTGCTGGCCAAACTGCGGCCGTCACAAGGAGCGATGCCCGATTTCCTGCACATCGCCGAGAAACAATTCAACAACGGGTCCGACCTGCCGGGACAAACCGCGGGGTTTCTTGGAGCCGCATTCGATCCGTTCGTCACCGGTGATCCCAGCCTGCCGGGTTACTCACCACCGGGGTTTGCTCCGCTGGCGCAGTCATCACAAACACGATTGCAACAGCGGCATGAGTTGATGCAGCGCATGGCATCTGCCCATCAGGTTGACAACGCCGCGACACAGCGCGTGTCGCTGTTCCAACGGCAGGCAGTCGATTTGCTTGCGTCTCCCACGGTGCGAACGGCGTTCGATCTGTCGCGCGAACCAGCAACCATGCGTGAGAAATACGGCCTCGATCCCGGCAGCGATCGGTCTCTCGAAGCCCGCAAATTCGGCGGATTGCCACATCTGGGACAATCGGCGTTGCTCGCCCGGCGGATGCTCGAAGCCGGGGTGAAACTCGTCACGATGATGACCGGCCGACGGATTGATCAGGCGTGGGATACGCATCGCGATCATTTCAAACTGATGCGGCGATCGTTGTGTCCGCCGTTTGACCCGGCCGTGTCGGCATTGCTCGATGATCTCGCCGAGCGCGGGTTGCTGGACGAAACATTGGTCGTGTTGATGGGCGAGTTCGGCCGCACTCCGAAAGTGGGGATGATTACCTCCGGTGCGGGCGCGACGGCGGACGGTCGCGATCACTGGCCGTATTGCTATTCGGTCCTGCTGGGGGGTTGTGGCGTGCAAGCGGGGGCATTGTACGGGGCCTCCGATCGCGACGGCGGTTACCCCCTGCGCGACGGAGTCAGCCCGGCGGATGTCGCGGCGACGATTTATGCCGCGTTGGGAATCGAACCGAATACGGAGATCCACGATCGACAAGGCCGACCGTATGTGGTGTCGAGTGGACGCCCGATCGAGGCGGTGCTGGCATGACGCGGACAAAACGTATCGACCCCGAAGGGGTCACAGACGGTAGCTGGTGGTCGCAGCGAAGCGTAGACCACCGGAGAAGCGTCGACGTACGGTCGCATCCCGGAGGGGTGCCAGAAGAAGCGTTGGGGCCAGGTCGTCTGGCACCCCTCCGGGGTGCGAATTCTCGTGCGACGCTTTCCGGGGGTATCGCTCGCGCTCAACCCCCGGCTACCGTCTGCGATCCCTCCGGGATCAAAGCCAAAAGCACGAGTTCGGCCACCACAATGCCCGTTGTACTTCGTCTTCCCCATTTTGCAATTTGCATTTTTCACTTTTCACTTTGCACTCTTCTATTGTCCTTGATTCCGGCCTGTGCCGATGATTTTACGATTCGGCTCGACAACGGCGATACAACAACACTCACCGCGCGGTTTGCGGGAGAGGGCCGTAAAGCGACGGCACTCGAAATGCCCGATGGCGGCTGGAAGCTGATCCCATCGGACCGGGTTCTTGAACGTCAGCCCGGGCCCGATCCGAAACCGTTAACGCATGACGAGATGCTCACGCAGATCAACGACGAATTCAGTGCCACGCGGACGATCTCGAACATCGACAAGCCGTTCGTCATCGTGCTGGTCCGGGCGCGGCCAGGGGCGCTCGATCCGACCATTGAGAAGCGATATCAGAACGTCGTGAAGAAAGCCGGGACGTTTTTCAGAGGGATGCAGACCAACTTCCTCGAGTTCGTCAAACAGGCGCGCATCGAAACCACCGCGGCGAAGTTTCCCCTGGCGGCCTTGATCTTCGAATCCGATCGTCATTTTGATGCCTACACCGCCCGCGTCACGGAAGATCAGAGCGGGTTATCGTCCCCCAATATCGCGGCGTTCTACGATCTGCAAACCAACCGGCTGGTGATCCGACTCAGTGAATGCACGACGTTCGATACTCCGCTGCATGAAGCCGTGCATCAACAAGTTTATAACCGTGGCATGCTGCAGCGCTTTGCTCCCATTCCGTCGTGGTTCAATGAGGGCATCGCGACCGGGTTCGAAGGGGATGGCGAACGCGTCCGCAGCGGCCCCAAATCGATCAGCGACCGTTACGGACGAATGGCCCTCCGCGCCCGGGTGGTGACATGGAACGAAATTGTCACCCGTGATGAGCCGTTTCAAGGCGATGTTCTGGCCGCCGAAGCGTATGGTCATGCGTGGGGACTGCATTGGCTCTTGGTCACCAAGTACCGTGTTGAATACAACAACCTGGTGAAGCACTACGCCGCGAAGAAGCCGCTCGATTTTGACCGTCCCGATGAGCGCGTTGCGGAATTCGAGAAGATCGTCGGCAAGTCGGTGGCCGAATTGCAACGCGAGTTTCAGTTGGAACTCCCGCGCGCCATGGCCCGACGGAAGAACTGAACTCGGGTGAGGTTATCCATACAACGGCGCGATGATCCGACCCGAGGACATCGGAAACTGCCGCCCCGATTTGTCGGTGAAGTGGGATTCGGGATCGAGTCCCAGCGCGGAGAACATCGTCGCCGTCAGATCCCACGGCCCCCAGCTTTCGGTGGCGGGATAGGCTCCGCGGCGATCGGAAGCCCCAATCACCTGCCCCGGTTGCACACCCGCACCGGCGGCAATGACAGAATAACACGCCGCCCAGTGTTTACGGCCGGGGGACTCTCCCGCAAAGTTCTTTTCTGAGGCGACAAGCGGTGCGCGACCAAACTCGCCGGCACACACCACCAATGTGCTTTCCATCAGGCCGCGCGACTCCAGATCATCGAGCAGCGCAGAAAAATTTTGATCAAAGCGCGGCAGCAACCGGTTCTTCAAGGCGTCGAAGATATCGTTGTGCGTGTCCCAGCCGTATTCCTCGGTGTCTTCCGGCGCGAGGTCTTGTCCGCGGCCGGTGTGATTCCAGAAGAGAGTGATCCATGGCACGCCGGCTTCCACCAGCCGCCGCGCGAGCAGACACGCCTGTCCCGAACGATTGCGGCCATAGCGGTCGCGCAGCGCGGTGGATTCCCGTTCGAGATCAAACGCATGCTGTACCGACGGCCGGTCGAGCAGATCGAACGCACGGTCATACAGCACCGCATGTCGTTGCGTTGTCGTCGAAGTGGCGACCGCGGGACGTTCCATTTGTTGTAGCAATTGGGCCCGATGATGACGCCGGGCGACATCCAGCAACGGTAATGGTGATAACCCTGGCAGCGTCGTGTCATCGGCGGTGACGTCACCCAGGAGCATCGGATCGAAATCGGGCCCGAGAAAGCCGGAGTTTTGACCGGCGCCGATGTTGATCGGAATCTGAGCCGGGCCGTTGAGGTGGATCGCCGTTTCGAGGGAGTCCTGCGTCGGCCGAACACGCTTTACGACGGCTCCCATTGTCGGCCAATCGGTCGCGGCCGGGAACGGGTTGGCGGACCGCCGGGCGTGATACTGCCCGGTGAGCGTGAGATAGAGTGCCGACCCATGATCGAGATCTTCATGGGACATCGTTCGAATCACGGCGAACTTGTGGGCGCGCTGGGCCAAGTGCGGCAAATGTTCGGAGAACTGCGTACCGGCGACCGACGTAGAGATCGCCGAAAAGTCACCACGCACTTCCCGCGGCGCCAGCGGCTTGGGATCCCATGTTTCGAGCTGACTTTGCCCGCCGTTGGCCACGACGAACAACACGGTTTTTGCCCGTGGGGAAGATGCGGACGCAGCGCGGACGGACGTGGCTGTTTGCAGCCCGCCAATCAATACTCCGGACGACTGCGCCAGCCAGCGCCGACGATTCATGGGTGAGCAGAGGGAAAACGGATGCATGACCGCGTCACCAACAAAAGTCGATGTCACACCACGACCGTCTCAGGCGAGCGTCATTCCGGCAACGGCGGTAACCACGAACAATAGTACAACGCTTTCGGCACGCTGGCTTCCATCACGGCACGCCAACGGTCGGAACTCGAGGATTTCGCCGTCGCGCCCAGCAGCACATCGACCAAAGTGATCGGATGTGAATACGTCACCACGCGGACCGACTTCAAATTGAGCTGGCTCTTCAGGGCTTCGATCGACTCTTCTTCGTAACCGATCTCATCGATTAAGCCTTTGGTCTTGGCATCTTTGGCGGTGAAGATTTCCCCGGTCGCAATGGCCGCGACTTGTTCTGCATTCATGGTTTCACGGTTCGTGTCGATGATCTCGCGAAACTGATCAAACGCCTGACCGATGATGTTATCCCACACTTTGCGTTCGTTGTCGGACAACGGACGGAACGGACTCAAGGCATCTTTGAACTCGCCGGTTTTAATCGGCGCCGAATCAACGCCGAACTTTTCAGCGAGCTTGGTCACATCGTACCGGGGGATGATGACGCCGATTGATCCGGTCCAGGTGGTTGGTTCGGCATAAATCTTGGCCTTGGGCCCGGCCCCCATGGCAATGTAGTAACCGCCTGAAGCGGCCATGCGCTTCATCTGCACATACACGGGCTTCTTATCGCTGAGCTTTTTCAGCCGGTGATAGATTTCATGGCTGTCGGCAACAAGTCCGCCAGGGCTGTCGACGACGAGCAGGATCCCCTTGATTTCTGTGGCCTTCTCGGCGGCCTTGATCTGTTCGATGAGCCGTTCTGTGAAGGGCGGCATGATGGTGCCGTTCACGGTCAGGACGGCAATCTTGTCGTCGGCCGCCCTGTCCCCCGAGTGATACAGCTCCTGTGGCGGCTCGGCCTTCGCGAAGTATTCCTGATAGGAGGCGAACATTCCAAAGTTCACCATGATGGAGATGCCGAGGGCGACCATCACCAGCCGCAGTGCCCAGGTTTGCCAGACGCTGTGCGGCTGTGTTTGCACCACCACGGTCGGAGCCGCGGGGCGGGCACCACCATCGGTGTCGGGAAAAATCGGAGACGCCATAGTCCGTGGCTTTCGTCGGAGTCATTCAGGAGCCGGGTTCCGGCTGGAAACTTTCCCCTACGAAGATACCGCAGTGAGTGACGCGGGAGTAGTTCGTCCCGTTGCGGTGTCCGGTCGAACGCAATATTAGGTCAGGCTCGCGGAGTCCACGTAGTGAACCTGATCGCGGTCAAGAACGGCATGGTCCGAAACCGCAGCAGCCGCGGACGAGTTCTCATGCGGAACGGCCAGACAGGAAGTAAATGTCAAAATGGGGTGTTCCGATAGACTTTACCGACTTTTCCGATGGTGTCGACGGTACTCGCTGTTACGGCGGATTCATTCGCAAAATCCGCACACGCGGTACAAACCGCACGGTCGGTACGACGATGAAACTTACCGTACCTGCGTCCGAACAGGAGTGCTTCGCTCCTTCCGTTTTGGTCGGCAGGGATGCGAGTCGCCGAACCAGCTCGCAGGTTGTAACGTCATTCAGGAAATTGGCTTACGGCTGATTTCCTTGCCGAAACGGTCATGGCCGAGGCCAGAAGCCCAGGCTGAGTCAGGAGTTCCCGGATCATGCGTTGGCCACATCCCTACCGAATGCCGAAGTGGATTCTCAGTGCGGCTGCAATGGGCCTGCTCGCCGCTCCGTCGATCTCCACCGCTCAGACCGCTCTGTCCCCGTCCACAGGAAAGCCGGTTCCAAAACCGGCCGTGCGGACGGCCAGTGCCAAATCCACCGCACGAACACAGGCTCCGGCAGTCCCTCCTGCAGAAGAAGGGGTTGTCCCGGCGGCCGTTGTTGCCCAAGGGTCGGCCGCGGATGGTGATTCCGCCGTGCAACGTGAACTGCGCCGGCTGTATCAGGAAAGCGGCCGCGAAGCCCCTGAAGTTCCGACACCCACGCAACTGCAACGCGCCAACGGTCGGACAGCGGTCTCCCAGCCGATGGCACCGGTCCCGGCACCCATGCCAGTGTACGGAGCGAATGCCGTCGCGCCAGCTCGGACCGGTACGGCTCCTGCCGCCAGTGCCCCGACGCGGCCAACCAATCGGAATCCGTTCGTGTCGTTCTTCCAGCGAATTGTGCCGAGCTCCAAGCCGGCCAATCGGGCCGCGCCACCTCCGCCGGCAACTCGACCCACGACGCCTGCCCCCGCGTTGGCGAATCAGACACCACCGCCCGCCGCTCCGCCGCGGTCGTATGCTCCTTACAATGGTACCCAACCCAAGCGTCTTGCCGAGCAACCCGCACGGCCTGCCGCGGTAGCAACGACGACTCCGCCAAAGACCGCTCCCGTGACGGCGCTGCCGCCCATTCCGGTGAACGTTGCGGAGAAATTGGAGCTTGAACCGGTCGTCACCACGCCCTCGCAGCCGGTGACAGCCAGTGTGATCGCGACTCCGCCAACGGCCGGTCCAGTGGTGACTGGCCCTGTGGTGACTAGCCCGTCCACCGCGGGAACATTCACTGCACGAACCACGCAAGTGGAGGAAGAACCGGTCTTTGAAGCCCCCGTGATTGTCGAAGCCACGGAGGCCTCGCCGTTTGAAGAACCCGCGATCATCGCTGCAACCACGGATGAAACGCCGCTTGCCGCTGCGGAAGCCGAAGCTCCCAAAGGCGACTTCCCGGAGCCCTTCCCGGAAGAAGACGAAGCGGAAGCCGATGAAGAAGCCATGGAATCGCCCTTCTCCGGACTGGCGCTCGACGAAGAAGAACCGATCGTTGCTCAACAAATTCCGGAGGAAGCGGCCCCACAAGCCGACTCCACTGCGGAACCGCTCCCGTTAAACGTTCCGACCGCCAACACCCCGGTCATCCCGGCACCAGCAACCGCGGCCCTTGAACCCGCAGCGGCTCTGCCAGTGGAGGTCGTCAAACCTGCGGCTCCGCTGCCCGTGCAAGAAGTGGAGGATGACGAGTTCTTCCCGGCCGATGTCGCCAAGCCCGTTGAAGTTGCGACACCGCTTGAAATCGCCAAGCCTGCGGAAGCCGCAGCTCCGGTTGAGTTGGCCAAACCGGCTGACGAACCCGTGCTGACGTTACCCAATGATCCGGTTATCGCCCAGCCGACAAAGGAATCTCCCGAAGCGGCAGAATATGCTGCCAAGATGCAGAAGATTCGCGATCGCGGCGGCATGAAGGGGCTGAAAGGTTTCTGCCCCGTGACCCTGCGGGATGAACGGGAACTGACTGACGCCAAGCCCGAATTCCACTCGCAATACCGCGGCCAGAAGTTCCACTTCGCCTCCGCGGAAGCCAAAGCCAAGTTCGACCAGGCCCCCACCGGATATGCCCCCGCGGCGTACGGTGCCGATGTGGTGGTGCTGATTCGCGACAAAGACGTCGCCGAAGGGACCCTCGACTTCGCCGCATGGTTCAAAGGCCAGTTGTATCTCTTCTCCAGCGAAGAGAACCATGCGGTCTTCACCAACGACCCCGCCAAATTTGCCGCCCCGGTGGGAATCGAATAACGATCCCGGCTGAAACGAATTGAAAGAAGCCCGGCATTTCGGAGAATGCCGGGCTTCTTTTGTAGGCTTTCACATGCTGCCGCAACCTTCAGGCCGTTAATAGGCTGCGGCAGCTTTTTATTTTCGCACTCCCGCGTTGTCCCGGAATCCGAGAGCGCAAGAGTTCGCGGCCCAAATCTCGGACAGACGGACCCAACCCTTTCATCCGCCGCTCTCCACGCGACGAACGCGAAAGCGATCCCCTCACGGCCATCAACGCAACCTTTTTCCGCTGTCGGCGGATTAATCACCAGCCCCGAACACGGCCATCTCTACCCTGAGAGCTAACCGCCGTGTCGCGCCGGGTTCGAGGAAATAAAGGAGTACGCCGGAACCAACCTTCTTCGTAA
Organism: Planctomycetaceae bacterium; assembly: GCA_041753475.1. Taxonomy (GTDB): domain Bacteria; phylum Planctomycetota; class Planctomycetia; order Planctomycetales; family Planctomycetaceae; genus DSVQ01. The sequence continues at coordinate 18,104 of JBGSUN010000245.1, forward strand.
CCACCTTCGGGAGATGCGGTAATCACCATTGGACAACTCGATGCAGCTCAACTTCGGAATGCTGGCAACCACGCCGGAAGTCTGCTGAAACTATCGATGCGAGCGAAACTCGCTGGGCGTCGTACCGGTGGCGGAGCGGAAGGCGCGGGTGAAGGCGCTGTGGTCGTAGAAGCCGCAGGCGTGGGCGATCTCGCAGACCGATTGGTCGCGATCTCGCAGCATTCGTGACGCGGCGGCGATCCGCGACTTAGTGATGAACTGGCTCGGCGTCAGACCGAAGAGCCGTTTCATCAGCCTGGCCAATCTCTGCGGAGTCAACTTCGAACGGCGGGCGAGCCACGCGGGGGTGACCTCGGGCGACAGGGTGTGCTCGAAGTCTTCGAGAGCCTTCGCAAAGTCGTTTGGGATCTCGTGTGGTTCGACGGTCGCGCGGATGTCGCGCGAGAAACCAATCAGGCCGACGACCGTGCCTGCGGGATCGTGGATCGGCAACTTGGTTGTCAGGCACCAGACCGGGTCGTGCGGTCGATGCCATTGCATTTCAAGATGGTCGACCAGCGGCCGTCCGGTCCGCAGCACTTTCTCGTCCTGTTCGGTCGGTATCCGCCCGAAGTCGCCGGGGCAGATGTCACGCGGGCATTTGCCGATCACTTGCGACTTGCTCTTCAATCCATGCCGCGCCACCAGCGATTCGTTCACGGCGACGTATCGCCCCGCCTCGTCTTTGACGAAAAAGGCCACCTCCGGCGAGCGGTCGAACAGCCGTTCCAACAACGCGACCTCCACCGACGAAACGTGGGACGGCCTGGCCAACTCGGGATGGGTTGTGCGCGGAATCACGGACTGATGCTCAGGAGAGCCAAGTGGGCGACAGTGGCGTCGGTTACGATCCGAAAGTGTACTCAAAGATTCTACCAGAGAAATCGGCTGACGCCCTGGATGGCCATCCTCTGTCTGGGGTCTGCGCTCGGAGCAGCGGTTGCAAAGGAATCGAGCTTGCGAAATACCACTTTCGGGAGATGTGGGTTTCTATTGGGCTTCTTGGCGCTCGCGGTCCAACCGCTAATCACGGTGTCGCTATTCGCTGCCGACGGCGCGAAACCCAATGTCGTCCTCATCCTTGCGGATGAGAAGTATTAGTCGTGACGCAATTGCTTCGGATTGCCGGAGTTTCTCGCGGCGTTATTGCCAATAGCCTTGCTGGCAATCGCGATCGATTCAATCGAATTCCGTGCGATTTACTACATTCTGCTACACGATTACGCGGATGGAACTTTTGACTTTTTGAGTGCGAATTGGTAGCTGTTAACCCGCCGGTCTTCGGTTCGAGTCCTAATCGGGGAGCTCGTTTCTGTCCTGCGTACTCGCAGTACAGACCAGTTCACGGAAAACGCCGAGAGGTTCGCCTCCCGGCGTTTTTTCGTTTCCGCCTTTTCCGCAAGACGTTACGTCACCCCGCCCGCTGCTCTGGCGCTCTCTGT
>JBGSUN010000246.1:0-36562 GCA_041753475.1 Planctomycetaceae bacterium
TGAAATGCACCCGGCGCTCGCGCTTCGGGCTTGTTCATTTGAATTCTTCCAGGAGAACACAACATGCTCATTCCCGACGAAATCTTCGCCGCCGACGTAGCCCGCGTGCTGACCGACTGGGGTGTCGACGCGGTCGCGGAAGTGGTCACCACCGTGGAGGGCTCGCCGGTGGTGACGCCGACCACGGTGACCATCGTGCCAGCGCTACAGCGCATTCCCGGCTTCAACGGGGCACCGGATACATTCGAGATCACCATCACGGCCGCGACGGAGACATTGCCGACCGTGCCAAGCGGTGGACTTCTGCGTTGGCAATACGACGGTCATCAATGGGACGTGCGACAACGAAGGGATCTCGCAGGAGACACGATCACGGTGTTTCTGGCGCGTCGGGCGGATTGAAATGCGGAATGCGGAGGGAACCACGGAATACACGGAGGACACGGAAAAGGAATGAAGAGAGAGACCGGGGATCGACTCGCAGGACGACATTCTCATCACCAGAACATCTCAAGGATTCTTCTTCCGTCCTCTCCCTCCCCTTCCGTGTCCTCCGTGTATTCCGTGGTTCCCTCCGTCTTTCACTCGGCTTTCAAACTCAGCTCACATCGCGCCCATTGACCGAAGTTTTCTTCGATGTCGACTCGCAGAGTGTCGATGGTGTGGCCCTTGCGTTCAGCGATCGCGACAGCGAGTTGTTCCGCCATCCACCGGGCAATAAGTTCGGCGGTGGTGTTGGCGATCGGCAGCAGGACGCACTCTTCACTCGGGAAGACCCAGCGGCGTTGTTCAAAGCGGGCGGTCACTTCGGTGGCATCGGTGGTGACGAGAATCGTTGGATGTTGCGTCGGCAGCAGCATGTGGTGATCGAGCATCGTGACCAGTTGCTGCGTGGTGTCGCGGAGGGCGATGAAGTCGAAGACGTAACCGTTTTCGTCGAGGCCCCCTTCGACTTCCACCGCGACGCGCCAGTTGTGACCGTGCAGGCGTTCGCAGATGTTGCCATTGAACGTGATGAAGTGGGCGGCACTGAAGACGAGGTGGTCTTTGGTGACGTGGACGCGGAAACGGGGGGACATAGTGCGCTCTCTGTGGATCGAAGAGACCCACGGTTCAGAAACCGTGGGCTTCTGGTTACCAGCCGATGTCTTTGGTGAGTTCTTGCTGGGCGCGGTGCAGGGCGGCGTAGGCACCGTTGAGGGCGAGGAGTTCCTCGTGCGTACCGATTTCCACGATGCGGCCGCGGTCCAATACGCAGATGCGGTTGGCTTGCCGCAGCGTGCTCAACCGGTGGGCGATGGCCAACGTCGTGCGGCCGTGGACGAGGTTCTGCAGCGCTTCCTGGATTTCGCGTTCGGTTTGAGTGTCCACCGCGGACGTGGCTTCGTCGAGAATCAGCAGGCTCGGATTGATCAGTAATGCCCGCGCGATCGAGATGCGTTGCCGTTCACCACCCGAGAGCGATTGACCGCGCTCGCCGACGATCGAATCATATCCATCCGGCAGCGAAAGAATGAAATCGTGGGCTTTCGCTGCCTTCGCCGCTTCGATGATCTCAACACGGGTGGCTTCAGGACGACCATACGAAATGTTCTCGGCAATCGTTCCGAAGAACAGGAACGGCTCTTGCAGCACGATGCCGATGTTGCGGCGATAGTCCGTCACTTTGTACGACCGGATATCGACACCGTCGGCGTAGATTGCACCTTCAGCCGCATCGAAGAACCGGCAGACGAGGTTGATGAGCGTGCTCTTTCCCGCGCCGGTGTGACCGACGATGCCGATCATTTCTCCCGGTTTCACCTTCAGCGACAAGTCTTTGATGACTTTGCGATTGCCATAGCGGAAGCCAACATTGCGGAATTCGAGTTCCCCCTTGAGACGAGTCAACGGCACCGGCCGCGCGGGTTCGGGAACACTCGACACGCGGTCCAGCATCTCGAAAATCCGCTGGGCACTGGCCGCCGCACGTTGCGACGCATTCACCATCCGGCTCATCGATTCCAACCGGCTGTAGAACCGGCTGCTGAGATCGAGAAACAGAAAGAATTCGCCCAGTGTGAGGTTGCCCGAACTGATGAGATACAACGCCGAGCCGCGGACCACGAGCACGCCGAGGTTGTTGAGGAACGCAATCAACGGCCAGAAGAACGTCCAGATGCGGTTGACGCGGTTGTTGGTGTGGACGAGGTGTTCGTTGGCGGTGCTGAAGCGCTCGATCTCGCGGTGTTCCTGCGCGAAGGCTTTCACCACGCGGATGCCGGGGATCGTGTCGGCCAGCACGCTGTTCATCGCCGACCACGCATTGCTGCTGGCGAGAAAACCCGATTGCAATTTGTCGCGCGAGTAATACATCAGCCAGATCACGAACGGAAACGGGATCAGCGTGATGAAGGCGAGCATCGGGTTCGTCAGAAACAACATCACGGCGATCGCCACGAGCAGCAGGGCATCCGCGGCGAAATCGGCGACACTGTCGGCAAGAAACTGGCAGAGGCGATCGGAGTCGGTACTCAATCGCGAGATGAGATCGCCGGTCCGCTTGCCGCCGAAGTATTCCAGCGAGAGCTTTTGCAGATGGGCGTACGTCTTCAGCCGCAAATCCGCGGAGACCCGTTCGCTGACCCACGCCAGCATGGCCCCCTGGCCCCAGCCGAGCAGCCACGAGCCGATGTGAGCGCCGAGCATGCCGAGCAGTAGCCACGCCCCGAGAGTCAACCGGTTCGATTCGGAAATCGCTTCCGCTTGATCGGCGACGACCGCGGCGATGGGTTCGCCTTTGGCAATGGCGGCAATCGCTTCCAACGGCTTCAGCACATCATCAACGAGTGACTCCGACAGATACGCCGGCAGGATGCTCGACACGCTGGCGGTGAGTGTCAGCGTGAAGGACAGAATCACCCAATGCCAGTGCGGCCGCGCAAACCGCGACAGGCGGAACAACGCATACGTGTTCGGCGGCGGCTCGTTGACCTCCGCTTCCGGCGCTTCGGGTTCTTCAATGGCATCCACAGGTGCCGCGGTGGCCCGCAGTTCCTCAAACCGATCAATCAGCACCAGCACCGCTGGGCCCTGGGCGATGGTGTAGTACCACACCGCCAACCGCGAATCTTCACCGAGCGCTTCGAGCGTTCCCAACCCGCTGCGGTCACGGGTTTTGATCTTCACCACCTGCGACAACGGCCACGATTGCCGCGGCCGGTCTTCCCCCGTCGCGGCGATGTTGAATAGCCGCTTGTTGGTCAGCACCGTATACGTGCTGCGGAATTTCCGCTCGGTATCAACGTCGCAATGCACCCACGCCGCGACGGTCTCGTCCGCATCGAGGCAGCGGGAAATCACATCGGGAAGATCAGGGCGGTTCGTGGACGGGGCAGCACTCAAGACGGCAACCGATATGGTGAGGACGGAATCCAAGGCCGGCATTGTAGGAAGTGAGGGTGACAGAAGGGAGTCGAAGGAGTTGAGAGCCGAGAGTCCAGAGCCGGCTTTGCCGATGGGTTGATTTCACAATTCAGGATGGCCTAGGTTCCGGACCGCATTTTTAGGCTCGGACTCTCGAGACTCCGCTCTCGACTCTGCCACTTGCAACGGCGGTTTCTGCTGATGGGGTTTTGGCGACCCCCGTGAAGAAATTGAGGGTGATCCGCTTCCGCGCGGAATTTGTCATGGAATGCTGGATCAACTGCCGTAATAATAGGCAGACTTGGTTAGACAGGATGTCCGGCCCGTCCCCGCGTTGCCGATCCATGATTGGGTTTGGTTGACGTGCCTCGGAGTCCCACCGTGCGTTTGCGCTCCCTGTCAACCCTCTCGCTTTATCTGGCCATTCTGAGTCGGCCGCTTTGCCCTTAAACCCTGGGCTGAAAAGCAGTTCCGTACCAGAAGTCTGTTCGAGAACCGGTCATCCCCAGTGGGACCCGGTCGCGGCAGAGTCCCACCCGCCCCCGCCGATTGATCGTTCGCCGTCTGGAAGCGAGTCCTATGAAAATCCTCGAGGTCCGTGCCCTTCGCGGCCCCAACATCTGGCTCCGCCGCCCCGTGCTAGAAGCGTGGGTGGACCTTGGACCGCTTAAGGATACGTCATCGGAACTTATTCCTGGATTTAACGATCGGTTGATGTCGTGGCTGCCGGGGATGATCGAGCACCGTTGCAGTCCCGGTGAGCGTGGCGGGTTTTTCATCCGTTTGCGCCGGGGGACCTATCTCGCCCATATTCTGGAACATGTCACGCTCGAATTGCAGGACCGGGCGGGAACACCATCAGGATTCGGGCGGGCACGGGAGACGGAAGTCGAAGGCATTTACAAGGTTGCGATCGAATACCAGGAGGAAGCCGTCGGCCGGGCCTGCATGGATGTGGGTTACCGCCTGTGTCTGGCAGCCGTCTTCGACCAGCCATTTTCTGTCGAGAACGAACTGAAAACGCTCCGTGAAATGGTCGACCGCGTCTGTCTGGGACCATCCACGGCGGCCATCGTGAATGCGGCCAAACAGCGGAATATCCCGTCACGACGACTGAATGCCGGGAGCCTGGTCCAACTCGGTTACGGTGCGAAGCAACGCCGGATCTGGACCGCAGAGACCGACCAAACCAGCGCGATTGCCGAGTCGATCGCGCAGGACAAAGATCTCACGAAATCAATGCTCCGCTCCGCCGGGGTCCCGGTTCCGTCGGGACGGATGGTCGACAGCCCCGAAGATGCCTGGGAGGCGGCTCAAAAAATCGACGGTCCGGTCGTGGTGAAACCCCTGGATGGCAACCATGGCCGCGGGGTCTTCATGGACCTGACCGACGAGCAGCAAATCAAGACGGCGTATGGAGAAGCATTGAAAGAGGGCTCCGGCGTCATCGTTGAAGAATTTGCCCCCGGGCGCGAGCACCGGTTGCTGATCATCGGCAAGAAATTGATCGCCGCGGCCCGTGGAGATGCGGTCATTGTCATCGGCGACGGAGTTCACACCATCGCCAAATTGATCGAACTGCAAATCAATTCTGATCCACGACGGGGTGACACCGAAGACTGTCCGCTCAACCCGATTCTGATCGATGCCGTGACCCTCGCGGAAATTCAGCGACAGGGACATGCTCCCACCGACGTGATTGCCGATGGCGTCAAACTTCTCGTCCGGCGGAACGACAACCTTTCGGAAGATTGCACGGACCTCGTTCATCCGACGACCGCGGAGCACGCCGTGCTCGCAGCTCAGGTTGTGGGACTCGATATTGCCGGTCTGGACCTCGTTGTCGAAGACATCTCGAAACCACTCGAAACGCAGGGTGGGCGGTTCGTGGAAGTGAATGCTGGGCCGGGGCTGTTGCCGCACCTGAAACCGGTGTTCGGCAAGCCGCGGCCAGTCGGCGAAGCAATCGTTGGTACGCTCTTTCCCGAAGGCGATACCGGACGGATACCGCTGGTTTGTGTGACAGGAACCAACGGCAAGACGACCACCACCCGATTGGTCGCTTCCATCCTGAAAGCCGCTGGCAAGCACGTGGGCATGACGTGCACGGACGGGATCTTCGTGGACGGCCGGACGATTGAACTCGCCGATTGTGCTGGACCGCGGAGTGCGAAAAACGTGCTCCTGAACCCGCTGGTCGATGCGGCTGTGTTCGAGTGTGCCCGTGGCGGGATTTTGCGGGAAGGCCTTGGTTTCGACAAATGTGACGTGGCGATCGTCACGAACATCGGTTCGGCCGATCACCTGGGTCAGTACGACCTCCACACGCCCGAGCAGATGTACAAAGTGAAGCGGTGTGGCGTCGACGTCGTGATGCCGACCGGGACCGCCGTCCTCAACGCTGCCGATCCGCTGGTGGCAGAAATGGCGAGTCTGTCCGCGGGGAGTGTGACCTTCTTCTCGCGCGATCCGCAGCATCCCGTGGTGGTTGAACATCGCAAAAATGGAAAACGGGCCGTCATTTTTACAAATGGCAACATCACGTTGTGCGAAGGAACCGACGAACGGAATTTGATCGCTGCGGAAGAAATCCCGTGCACACACCGGGGGAAAGTGCCCTTTCAGATTGAAAATGTGCTCGCCGCCGTCGCCGCGGCATGGCATTTGAATATCCCCCAATCCGTGATCTGTCAGGGACTGCAATCGTTCCAGGGAAATCTGGTCGACAACCCTTGCCGGTTCAGCGTCATGGAAGGGGGCGGCAAGACACTGGTCATCATGGATGGTCGCAACGAGTTGGCACTCCAGACGTTAACGACGGCGATCGACAACTTTCCGCACACGAAACGGACCGTGGTCTACTCGGCGGAAGGGGATCGACGAGCGGCAGATATTCGGTCACAGGGAGCGCTGTTAGGTCAGTCGTTCGACCGCGTCTATCTTTGTGAAATTGATGGCAGCCAGGATCGGCCTGCCGGGGACGTTGTCGGGTTGCTGCGTCAGGGTTTAGACGGCGCAACCCGCACCCAGGAGATTCGCGAGATTGCCGATTGGAGCGCCGCCGTGGAAACGGCGTGGCGACAGCTCGGGCGCGGCGAACTGCTAGTTGTTCAGTCAGCGACCATTCCGCGCACCGTCCGGAAAATTCATTCTCTGCTGGGCTTAGAGCCGGCTGACGGATTATCGCCGCCACTGGAGGGCGGTCCTTGGGCAACTTCGGTTGCCTGACTCGAACCGCGATGCCGGCGTGGCACGACGCCCCGGAACCGTGAAAATTGTCACAAGATAAAACGAACCCCTGACTCGCCAAGACGACGGGAAAGACAAACTTAAGGCCTCATTCACAACACGCCACGTTCGAGACGGACGCTTTGCAGACGCCGAGTGCTCTGGGAACTTCCCCAAGGCCTGAGCAGTGTGGCTTGAAGACAAGCCCCATCGTCCGACCGAACCGGTGGCGACCGATTGAAGAATACGAAGGATACGACATGGAAATCCGTAACACGCGGGTGTTGCGCGGTCCGAACACGTGGACGCAGTCGACGATCCTGGAACTCTGGATCGACCTGACGCCGATGACGTCTTGGACATTCACCGAAGTCGATGTTTTCCGCGGAGCGCTCGTTCAGAAGCTTCCACGCTTGATGGAACCACTGCCTTCGAAGGGCCAAGGCGAGGGAGACAGCGGTCTCGTCCTATTGCCACGGTCTTCCGGACTGGCGGTGGCCGAACTCATTGCCCGATGTATCGCGGTCATTCAGATTTCCGCCGGGTCCGACGTTTATTTTGTCCGCGTCTCCGAAAGCCATCAGACCGGCATGTTCAAGCTGGCGGTGCAGTACCGGGAAGAACGCGTCGGCAAGAAGGCCCTCGAAATCGCAATGGCTTTTGTTGCGGCCGTACGGGCCGGCCAGCCATACGATCTCGCCGCGCAGATCACCGAACTGCGTGATCTCGATCAGCAATTGCGGCTCGGTCCCAGCACCTGGTCCATCGTTCGCGCCGCCGTGAAGCGCGGAATTCCCTTCCGCCGGTTGAACGAAGAAAGTCTCGTCCAGCTTGGCTTCGGGGCGAAGCAGCACCGGATTCTAGCCGCTGCGACCGATCGCACCTCCGCAGTTTCGGAAGCGATCGTGCAGGACAAAGACCTGACGAAGCAACTGCTGCAAGCCATCGGTGTCCCCGTTCCACGTGGTCGTGCGGTCTCCAGCGGAGAAGACGCCTGGGCGGCTGCGCTCGAAATCGGTGTTCCCGTCGTCGTGAAGCCGAAAGACGGCAACCAGGGTCGTGGTGTGGCGGTGAACCTGCACACGAAGGAACAGGTCCTCGCCGGTTACGCCGCCGCGGTCGCGCGCTCCGATGAAGTTATCGTCGAGAAGTACGCCTTCGGAGCCGACTACCGCCTGCTGGTCATCAACAACAAGCTGGTGGCTGCGGCCCGTCGGGAACCGCCCCAGGTTATCGGTGACGGTCGCCGTACCATTGCGGAACTCGTCGATGAAGTGAATAAAGACCCGCGCCGTGGGGAACATCACGCTACGTCGCTGAGCAAGATCCCGCTGGATGCCATCGCGCAGGGTGTCCTTTCCGAGCAAGGTCTCGCGGCGATGTCCATTCCCGCGGCCGGTCAGGTGGTGCTGTTGCGTCGCAATGCGAACCTCAGCACCGGTGGATCCGCGACCGATGTCACCGATCTCGTGCACCCGGAAGTCGCCGGGCGCGTGATTGATGGCGTCCGCATGGTCGGGCTCGATATCGCCGGGGTCGACGTGATCGCTCAGGACATCAGCCGCCCGCTCGAACAACAGGGGGGCGTGATCATCGAGATCAACGCCGCGCCGGGGCTGCGGATGCACCTCGAACCGTCGTTCGGCCAGGGCCGTCCGGTGGGCGAAGCGATCGTCAACATGATGTTCAACCAGGACAGCGGCCGGATTCCGATCGTTGCCGTCAGCGGTGTGAACGGGAAGACCACGACCACCCGGCTCAGCGCCCACATCCTGCGTTGCTGGGGCAAGAAGACCGGACTCACCAGCACCGACGGCATCTACATCGAAGACCGCCGGATTGATGACGGTGATTGCAGTGGTCCGCAAAGTGCCCGGATGGTGCTCGCGAATCCGGCTGTGGAAGCCGCCGCCTTCGAAACGGCCCGCGGGGGAATCCTTCGTGAAGGTCTCGGCTTCGACATGTGCGACGCCGCGATCATGACGAACATCGGCGATGGCGATCACCTCGGCTTGATGGGGATCGACACCGTCGAACAACTCGCGCGGGTGAAACGGGTGATCGTCGAGAACGTTGCGCCGACCGGATACGCGGTGCTGAACGCTGCCGATCCGCTCGTCGTCGCGATGGCCGATTACTGTCCTGGCAAGGTGCTCTACTTCGCCCGTTCCGCAGACCAACCTGTGTTGGCCGCGCACCGGGCCAAGGGGGGCAAGGTCGTATTCGTTCGGGATAACGCCATCATCGCTGCGGAAGGAACTTGGGAAGCCAAAATCGCCGACTTGTCCGCCGTGCCGATGACGATGGGGGGCGCGATCGGCTTCCAGGTCGAAAACGCGATGTCCGCCGCCGCGGCGGCCTGGACGCTCGGGGTGCCGTTCCAGATCATTCGGCATGCTTTGGAAACGTTCGCCGCCAACCCAACGAAGGCTCCCGGTCGCTTCAACGTCATGAACTTCCGCGGGGCAACGATTGTCCTCGATTACGGTCACAACACCTCGGCGTTGCGGGCCCTGATCGACGGCCTGAATCACTTCCCGTCGGAACGCCGCGTGATTCTTTACACGGCGACTGGTGACCGTCGCGATCAGGACATCATCGCTCAAGGGGAACTGGTCGCCGAGGCCTTCGATGTGTGGGTGTTGTTCCAGGACGTTAGTGCTCGCGGCCGCAAGCCAGGTGAAGTCCCGGCGCTCCTGCGCAAGGGCGTCAAACCGACCAGCCGTGTGAAAGAATGCATCGAGCTGGAAACCAATGAACGCCGCGCGATCGAAACCACGCTCGACCTGATGCAGCCCGGCGACCTCGTGTTGGTGCAGGTCGATCAAGTTCACGCGGCGATGGAATGGATCGAGCAATACCTCAACCGGTTGGCACTGGAATCCCCCACGAACCAGACGGCGGTCCCCGCCAAGGGTTGATAGAGATTCATCGCATCCCGGCTACTTCCTGGCAGCCGGGATGCTAATCGCAAAAACACCCAGACGCCCAGGGAATGCTTTCCCTGGGCTGTTTTTGTTACCATCGCAACATGAGCAGCATCGACTACCACGGACTCCGTTTTCACCACGATGGCTGGGGCCGTCTCATCGTCACCTTGCCCGACGGCACGGTCCATACTGACGTCGAACCGGTCCGCTGTTTCCCGTGGACGTCCCCCCATGAAGCCATCGCCCTCGTGGCGGCGGATGGACACGAACTCGTCAACATCCCGACGCTCGCCGCGCTGTCGCCGGAAACACGGACGATTCTCGAACACGATCTCTCCCAGCGCGAGTTCGTGCCGAAGATTTCCCGGATCACCAAATCCTCCGGACCGTGGCCGCCGTGCACGTGGACCGTGATCACCGACCGTGGCGAGACCGTGGTGAAGATCGACAGCGAAGATGACGTCCGCAAAATCGGCCAGCGCGGCGCGTTAGTCGCCGACAGCGACGGCGTCCGGTTCCTCATCCCAGACACATCGCAACTCGACGCCACCAGCCTGCGGCATCTGCGACGCCTGCTATAAGAAGGCGCGCCGACGAGCCTTTGCGTGGAATATCGATCACCGTGCACGGCATGCAGGAATAACGGATGTGGCGCACGCTGCGACAAGCGTTGTTTGGGTGGTTGGCCCCGGAATCGCCACTGACACCGGAGCAGCGGAAGTGGATCGATGACCGTTTCGACTGGCTGCACAATGAATTCGGTACAGAGCGATTGACGGGGACCGTGATCACACCTTCGGAAGAGTTCTTTCCCGAGAAATACGAGGGATCGGCCGACAACGCGGCCACGCTGCTGGATCGGGTTTGTCGGTTTATGGGTGTGGATCGGTCGCGCATTGATCTACAACTGTATCAGAGCGAGGTCGCCGACGATTTCGTCGCTGCGGCGGCGGCGAATCGCCTGCATCAGGGGTACGCCCTGGGGGTCTTTGAACAGAACGACTCGCGCATCACCATCTGGCTGGAAAAGACGCGGCTGGATGAGCCGATGGCCGTCGTCGGTACGTTGTCACACGAAGTCGGCCATATTCTGCTACTCGCCGATGGCCGCTGTCAGCCAGACCAGCCCGATCACGAACCCCTCACCGACCTCCTGACGGTCTTCTTCGGTTTCGGGATCTTCACAGCGAATAGCACGATCCGTTCGGTCAATTGGAAGCATGGCACTCTGGAAGGCTGGAGTGTCAGCCGGCGCGGCTATTTGTCGATGCCCGAAATGGCGTATGCCCTGGCACGGTATGCACAGGCGCGGGGTGAAACCGAACCGCCATGGTTACGCCATTTGCGACCGGACGTGCGGTCGTTACTGAAACTCGAACTGAGTCGGCTGGTGCAAGCGGATGCGACTCCGGCTCCGCTGGAGGAACCGTGCGACGATGCAGAACCGCCGTCCGATGCCGCCCTCCAAACCGCGGGTGATCCGGTCGAAGAGCCATTGGCGGGCGACGGTGATGAGCACTTCGCGCAGGCCGAGTTTCTGGCAGCTCAGGGCCAGTATGCCGAGGCGATTGAACTGTATACCCAGGCTTTGCAGCACCTGCCCGAGGATTGGGAAGCGTGGTTGAATCGAGCGCGGTTGCACCAGTGGCTGGGGAACCACGCGGAATCGATTCGTGATGCCACCGCGGCGATTCAACACGGAGCCCGGAAATCGGATCCGTATCTGTTTCGCGCCCGGAGCCATGTCAGTCTGCGGCAGTACGCGGAAGCGCTCCAGGATGCGAACGATGCCGTACGTCTCGACCCCCGCGATCCCCATGCTTACCATGTGCGGGGCATCGCCCATTGCGGAATCGGAGATTACAAACTCGCCCTGCGCGATCTGGATCGAGCTCTCGATCTGTTCCCACGCTGGGCGGAGTGTTACCTGGCGCGAAGCCGTGTCCATGCACTGATGGGGAACGAACGGCAAGCGGAACGGGATCTGGCCGAAGCCGTGAGCCGCGACGCCGAACTGAATGACCCAACTGTTCAAAAGCAGCGGTTAGAACAAATGCCGCCGCTGCAGGTTCGATGATCGTATCGTTCACTTCGTCTCCGTTCACGAGGCCCGCGCATGACTTGGATCCGCACGATTCCGAAATCGCAGGCCGATGAAACCTATCGGACGGCCTTGGAAGCGCAGCATGCGTTGTATCCGGTGGAATACGCCGAGCACGTGCCGGGGACACCAGGGGATGACGCTGATGGAATTGTCACCGCGCACAGCTTGATACCCCGAGCACTGCACCATGCGTTTGCGACGTTCGGATCATTAATGGATCCGGCGTTGCCATTGTCGCGACGGCAGCATGAATTGATTGCCACGGTGGTGTCGCAGACGAACTGCACCAGTTATTGCAGTGTTTCACACCGTGAGTTCCTGCGGCGGGCCGCGGGAGATGATGCACTGGTTCAAGCCGTCCATCACGACTATCGCACCGCACCGCTGAGTGAGGCCGATCGGGTGATGTGTGCCTATGCCGAGCAGGTAACGCGCGATGCCACGCAGATCCAGCGGGCGGACATGGACCGGCTGCGGGCCGTCGGGTTCGATGACACGGCCATCCTGCAAATCACGCAGATCGCCGCCTGGTTCAACTACATCAACCGGATGGCCGATGCGCTCGGTGTTGGTCGTGAGTAGGGTTCGCCCCCATTCGGTAGAGGGAGGGCGAAGCTCCTGCTGAGCCGAGAATTGTCCCAGCGTCCTGAATTGCGCAGTGAAAGCCGTGTCGTGCCGTCCGTGCTGAAAGTCTTTCCGATGCGCCACTTCACTTCCGGATACAATACAGATGTTGCATTCCGCGGATGAGCAGCTGATCCCCGGCAACGGCGGGGGATGACCAGACAATCTCATCATTTAAGCGGTTCGACGCCAGCAGCTTGTATTCCGGCCCGGCGGCGATCACGACCGTGACCCCGGCGTCATCGAGCAGGAAGACCTTGCCATCGTTGGCCCACGGCGACGCGGCAAACCCCGGCGATTCCGGCAATCGTTGCTGATAGTTTACCTTCCCCGTCTTCGCATCGAAACACCGCACGATTCCCGCGGATTGCTCCAGCATATACAGGCAACCCTGGTACAACAGCGGTGAGGAATTTCGGTACGACTTGAACATGATGCTCCACGCCACATCTTTGCTTTTCAGCGTCTTTTCGTCCGGCAGGGAAATATCGCCGGTGGCCCCCGCGCGGATGGCGGCGAGGCGTCCGGGGCTCGCCTGAAACCAGTTAACCGAATCGACAAAGAGCAGGTCCTCGTCACCGACCGGTGAGACGGAAGTGCGACCGCTGCCCGCCATTTCCCACAGCAGCGTTCCGGTTGCCGGGTCGTAGGAACGCATCTTCTTTCCGCCGGCGAGTACCAGTTCGGTCCGGACTTTGTTCTTCCACAGGTAAGGGGTCGACCAGTTGGATTTTTCCTCACGGTCGACGCGCCACAGTTCGTCGCCGGTCTTTTTATTCAGGGCCACAAGGAAGGACTTCTGATCATTGTCACATTGAAGGAGGACCGCGTCCCGATCGATGATCGGCGAACTGCCCGTTCCCCAACCGGCCTGCATGGGGTAGACGCCGAGAGTCTTCTCCCACTGCTTTTTTCCATCCACGCCATAACAGACCAGACCTTTCATCCCGAAGGAGACGATGACGCGTTCGCCATCGGTGACGGGGGTCTCGGAGGCGTAGGTGTTGCCCCGATGCTTGGGTTGGGCGGGCTTGCCGGTGTAGGGAGTGTCTTCCCACAAGATTTTCCCGGTGTCGACAGCGAGGCAGTAGACCTTCCATTGATAGACGTCCTGGAGGGGACTGCGGGCGTCGCCGGGCAAACCGCCGTCGTACCGCTTCGGTTTCTCTTCGTTCTCGGCGACTGCGGTCGTGACGAATACTCGGTTCCCGGCGACTACGGGTTGCGACCACCCACGGCCGGGGATTTTCACTTTCCAGGCGACGTGTGAATCTTCTGCCCACTCTGTGGGCAGCGTTGTGCCTTCGACGACGCTGTTGCCATTCGGTCCTCGGAAGCGATTCCAATCCGCCGCACTCGCCGTCGTGGCAACCAGCGTCATTCCAGTAAGGATCAGCAGGCGAAGCCCAGTTGGCATGGGAGACCTCAACGGAGAACGAAGAGTGGCAGCGGAAGAAGGGATGATGAGAGCTCTAATCCATCGGACGGCCTGTCTTGGAGTCTCACCGGCACCATGTTACAGACGTATTGTCTGCGACACAACACCGGCCAGTCTTCATGAGAGTCGCGCGCGTGCTGTCTGTGGCAGACAAGGAAATGCTCGGCTAAGATCGTGATCCCTGGAACGGAAACGTCGGTCGGGCATTCGCCCTCCCACACGGTGTCGGAGTCTCCGAGTGGATCACGCAGAAATTTCGTGACCGCCGCCGTCCGTTGTATCTTGCGTCCCGTCATGATCCTCCCATCCTTCGCGCGGGCTCTCTCATGTTGAGTGTGGCGTGTCCCCAATGTGCCAAGTCGGTTCGCGTCCCACCGGATTGGGTCGGGAAGTCGGCCACCTGCATGGATTGCCAAGCCCAGTTTCGCATTCCGGATGATGCGAGTGTGACTCCTGACGATGCCACGGCCATGGTTCAGAAGCGAGCGGAACCCGCTGCCGTTCAGGGACGGAAATGGACACGTGAAGATCTTCTGGCCGCGTTACCGGAGAGTGTGGAACCGGTGCGGGTCTCGTTCGGTTATCTGCTGGCGCTGCTGTTTGTCGCGGCGGTGCTGGTGTTGCTGCCGTTGTTGTATCTGGGGCTGACGGCCCTCGTGGCTTACGGCGTGTACTGGCACTTCGCAAATGGACAATGGTTGTTTGATCTCCTCGGCGGACGTCAGGTCCGTGGCAAAGGGATGATCCTCGTTCTCGGAGCCTGGATTGCGCCCGGTATCATCGGCGGCATTCTCGTCCTGTTCATGTTCAAGCCGCTGCTCCGGTGGCGACGCCCGTATGGCAAACGGCCGACATTGTCTCGCGAAGACGAGCCGTTGCTTTACGAATACGTTGACAACTTGTGCGATGCTCTCGGCGCGCCGCGCCCCGTTCGCATTGATTACGACGGCATGGTCAACGCTTCGGCGAGCTTTGCCTCAAACTGGTCGTTTTTCACGAACAGGCTGGTGCTCACGCTCGGCCTGCCGATCGTCAGCGGTCTGTCATTACGACAACTCACGGGAGTGATGGCCCACGAATTCGGGCACTTTTCGCAGTTCTGGGCGATGCGGCTGGGCCGTGTGATTGAAATGGTGAACGACTGGTTTGCGCGCGTGGTCGAAGAACGCGATGCCTGGGACGAACAACTCGAAGCGGCCGCAACGGGGGCTGACATCCGCATCGGCTGGGTCTTGTATCTCGCCCTGTTCTTCGTGTGGATCGTGCGCAAAATTCTGAACGTGTTGCGGTATGTCGGGCTGTTCTTCAGCCGACGATTGTCGCGGCAGATGGAGTTCGACGCCGACAGCTATGAAGTCCGCGTCTCCGGTCGAGAATCGTTTGCCGATACATTTGACCGCATGGCAATCCTGTCGTTTGCCTCTCAGGCTGCAGACGGCGCTGCCGATCAGTTCCTGCGGGAAGGAAAAGTGATCGACGACTATGCGAAGTTTGTTTCGTTCCAGGCGACCGAGTTGCCCCGCGACAAAATGCGGCCGGTGCTGGAAGCGGTCCGCAATCGCAAAGCCCCGTGGAGCAGCACGCATCCCTCGGACGCCGAACGGATCACCGCCGCGGAGCGGTTCGATGCCAGCAGTCCGTTCCCGCTCGATGCGCCGGCGACAGTCTTGTTCCGCAACTTCACCGGCCTCAGCCGTGAGTTCACGCGCAGTTCGTATTCCAAGAAAGATGGCGGCGAAGTCAAACTCGACGAACTGACGTCCGTCGATGAGCTCATCGCCGAACAGAAGCTGCGCCGTCAACGTTATGAAGCCGCACGGCGGTTCGCGCTCTTTGCTGACCTGGCACTCATTCGCTGGGGAAAAGAGCGTGAGGAACTCACCACCGAAGCCGCAGACGAGGTTCTTGTGGAGGAATTGCGCGCCGCGCGGCAGACGATGGAACAGGAACTCGCCGGGTATCGGGCTGCCGCACGGGAATGGAACGAATGGGGCGAGGTCGGCAGCCAGATGATGGCGGCCCGGCTTCCCGTCGCCTTCGGTAACCCGGCTGATTTTCGCCAGCATCCGCGCATTGGCAAACGGTTCAAAAACCTGGACCAGATCAATGCGTTCACCGAAGAAGTCGGCACGCATTACAAAGAGCTGCGGCCCAAGTTGGAACCGTTCGAGAACGCCCTCTCCCGTCGGCTGCGTCACGGCGTGATTCTCGCCCATCGCGCGCTCACCGGGACGGAAGCGGAAGAGTTGCAACGAGTCTGGTCGGCCTTTCGCCTGATGGCTGACGTTACTCTGATGATGGAAGACCACGAGCCGACACTCAACCAGTTGGAATGGCTCTTCCAGCGACTCATGCAGAAGGCCAACGACGAAGCAACCATCGATGTCGTTAGGAAAATCAGCAAGCGGGCTGTGGAGGAGATGCAGCCGATGTGGGGTCATCTCTCGCAGACGCCGTATCCGTTCACGCTCCCTTACGAAACCGACCACATGGCCCGCGGCCTGCTGCCGTATCTGGAAGACGAAAAGAATCCTTACGCCGTCTACACCGATCTCCGCCGGTTTGCCAGCAGTTACTGGTCGTTATGGCGTCGCACCCTCGGCTATCTGACCGAAATCGCAACACAAACCGAAACCCGCATCGGCCTTGAACCGTTATCAATCACCGAGCCGGAAGCGTAAGCGACGGTCATTTCTTCGGCCGTGGACGGTTCGGTGCGTTGCCGCTGGGAACCCATAGGACGTTGGCGCTTTGATCGGACAGCTCACGGATCGAATCGACCGTGGGCGGTTTGTTGGGGGCGTCTTTTCGCGTCGGTGTCCGATACTGCGGGACGTAATCGTCTTCAGCGTTCTTGTCCGGGCGGCGCCACAGCCAGAACCAACCCCACTCGCTGATGTCTTTGTCGGGCTTTGTCCGAATGGCGTAGAGAAACAGCACAATGCCGACGAAGAGGGATGACCACACGGTCCAGTCGACCCACGTGGCCCGCTCGGCGGTGGCCAGAACAATGAACGCGGTGGCCACGGCACCGCTGAACACGACCAGCGCCGTCGCCAGCAGTGCCACCGCCGTCCGCCCCGCATCCGAATTCCGCCGCATCACCATCCGCGCCGCTCCTGAAGCTCGTCTGGATAGCATAATCAAAATGGGGAGGACGTCCAGATGGTGGCCGTTCCGTTCTTCGTGTGAAGACCGTCATCCGGTCAAAATGGGGCTCATGTTCAGGCTGGAAGTTTTTCACCGTAGGATGGCCCTTCCGGGCCGTCGCTGCCTTTAACACGCGAAGAAAATGACGGCCCGGAAGGGCCATCCTACATAGAATGATCGCGTCTTCGGCTCGTACCCCAACGAATCTTCATTGCCAAAGTGGAGTGCCATCGTCATCGCTTTCTGGCTGTAACCATGCGCCGGAAGCTACGCCGGCGGCAATTCCGACCGCCATGAGACCCAGCCCTGAGTAGGCCACCGGATCGGAGTCGGAGCGCGCAGAGCCCACGGCATCCATGACGGCGGCGTAGGCGACAACGACAGCAGCAGTGGCAACGACCAGCATCGATCCCGTTTGCCAACGTCGAAGCCGGACTTCTTCGGCGGCGCTGAGAAGTCGGTCGACTTCGTCAGCGGCAGAGGGTACAGCGTCCCTGTCGTCGGCCCATTCGGCGGGGGAGCAGAACCACATCAGGCATCCGCAATCCGGACACGGTGCGTCCCCCGGTGGATGCGAAGGTTCAATGCACACCGCATGACCACAAACCGGGCAACAGTTCGGCGTACCTTCCGGTGTCCGCGAGGAGATGCGCATGGTGTCTGCTCCCGAACGGAGACGTCCTTAGCCTCCTGATTCTAACGAATCCGCGGCTCAGTCAACGTCCAACCAGACCAAATCACTGAACCGGCCTGGAGACGCCGACGCCGGATGGGTTGCATCGGGAACAGCCACGGGCGACGATCTTGGGGTCGATTCTGGAACTGCGGTCGTTAGGAAAAACGATGTTGGATGTCACGACGCTGCTGGCCGATCTGGTGCGGATTCCGAGTGTGAACCCGATGGGGCGGGATGTCCACGGTCCGGAGTATTTCGAAGGCCGGGTCAGCGACTATCTGTGCGATCAATTGCAGAAGCTCGGCGTGCCGTGGGAACGGATCGAACTCGCTCCGGGCCGGGCGAATATCCTGGCACGTTATGAAGGATCACCCGGGGCACCGGTGGTGCTGCTCGATGCCCATCAGGACACCGTCCCCACGGATGGCATGGTCATCCCGCCGTTTGAACCGACCATCGAAAACGGACGGATGTATGGCCGCGGCAGTTGCGATGTGAAGGCCGGTGTCGCCTCCATGCTCGCCGCCTTTTCCCGGCTCGTGAAAGAACGCCCGGCGAAATCGGCGACCGTTGTCGTCTCCTTCACCTGCGATGAAGAAGCCACCAGCCTCGGCATCAACCATCTCACCGGATCATGGGGGGCCAAGGACAACCCGTACAAACTGTTGCCGACGGCACCAACGCTGGCCATCGTCGCGGAGCCGACCTTGCTCGATGTCGTGGTGGCTCACCGCGGGGCGATCCGGTGGAAGATTTCGACCACGGGGCGGGCGTGTCACAGTTCGCGGCCGTCGGAAGGGATCAACGCCATCTACCGTATGGTGAAGGTCGTGCAGAAACTGGAAGAGTATGCCGCCTGGTTGCCGACGTCACGCCCGGCTCATCCGCTGTGTGGCCCGGCGACATTGAGTGTCGGCCTCATCGCCGGGGGAAGCAGTCCGAACATTGTGCCGGACCGGTGCACCATCGACATTGACCGCCGCGTGATTCCTGGCGAAAACCGGGACGCGGTCATTCCCGAGATCATCACTACGTTGGAAAAAGCTTGCGATTTTCCGATTGAACATGACGCACCGTACGTCAACAGTCCACCGTTGGGGGACGATGCGAATCATCCGCTCGCCGACCGCTTGCTGGAATCGATCCGTCCGATCGCCGGGGTGAAAACCAAACTCGGCGTTCCCTACGGCACCCACGCTTCGCGCATGGCACTGGCCGGTGTCCCCGCGGTCGTCTTTGGTCCCGGCGACATCGCCCAAGCCCACACGAAAGACGAATGGGTCGCGCTCGATCAAGTGCAAATGGCGGTCGAGTGTTATTATCAGTTCTGCGTGGCGAATGGCTAAGAGGAGTCAAGAGCGGAGAGTCGAGAGTCGAGAGTCAAGAGCCAGAGTGAATTCCAATGGCTGCTTCCTTTTCTCGACACGATCCGCGCGACGTCTTCTCTGGCACTCGACTCTTGACTCTCCGCTCTTGACTGGATTCCCATGCCTCACAAAGTTCTCATGCCGATTGGTGACGCGACGGAAGTCATGGATACGCTGTATCCGTTCTTTCGGTTGCCGGAAGATGGTTTTGAAGTGGTCGTCGCCGGGCCGGAAGCACGGTTGTACCACGGCGTGATGCACGAGATCCCGCCGAACGATTCCATCCCGTGGGACATCACGCGGGAACAACCGGCGTACCACATCCGGGCTACAATCGCTTTCCGCGATGTGAAGCCCGAAGAGTATGTCGGGCTGTTTCTCTCCGGTGGTCGCGCGCCGGAATACATCCGCTACGACCCGCATTTGATGGCGATCACGAAGCACTTCTTCGACGCGAAGAAACCCGTGTGCAGTGTGTGCCACGGCGTGGAAATCGCCGCTGCCGCGGGATGCATGCCGGGACGGACAATGACCACCGTGGCGAAATGTGCGCTCGACATCACATCGTTCGGAGGCAGCTACGTCAACGCCCCGGTCCACGTCGATGGCAACCTCGTCAGCGGTCGGACCTGGCACGACAACACGCCGATGTTGCGTGAGTTCATCCGGATGTTGAAAGCGGCCGTCGGTTCGTGATGTGATGAGCAAGGATGCTACTGGTTCATCCGCTCATCACGGTAGCTGCTCTCGCCAGAGAGCGGGGATTTGCATGCCCCGCGGTCTGGCGACCGCAGCCACAGCAAACTTCGCATTTCTGGCCGCACGGAGTATCTCGGCTCAGCACGGCAGAGCGTGATGGCAACTTTCAGAACTGCAACACCACCTGCGCGATGCGGCGGCGGTCGCCGTGGTGGCGGTAGTCGTCGAGCATGGTCGACAGTTCGGCTTTCACAAAGTCGTGATACTTGCGCTTCGAGTTGACGTGGATCGTCACGCGCTTGTCGAAGTTCACGATCTCATCCGATAACCGCAGCAGGCACCCCGTCGCCTGCGATTTCACGTACAGCGTGTTGCCGTCCGACACGCGGGCCGTCAATTCCATCGGTTTAATTCCTGTGCGATCGGTCGCCGGGGCGGGGAGAATGTAGTTCCGTGGGAGATTGAGCATCGTCACCCAATGTAACCGGTCATCCGTCTGTCGCAGACAGGTGTAATCGAATTCCTTCGGTGCACCGGGTCGGCGATGCAGTTCCATCCAGTCGAACAGCTTCGGCAGTTCGTCGCCGTAACGTTCTGCCCCGCGACCCAGGTATTGGCAGTAGATGATGTCGAGCCGTGGTCCGTGTTTCTTGGCGACATCATCAAAGAACCGCATGGTGTAACTGTTGGCATCACTCGTGAGTTCGCCCCGGATGAGATACCACGCGGTCTGCGGGGTATTGTCGCGCGTGAGGAACGCATAGTCGTTGCATTGAAAGCTGATGGGGATCACGCCGGCGAATTCATCGGGATGCGTGATGCCGATGTCGAAGGCCGCGTCGCCACCGAGACCGTGACCGGCGAGAAACACGCGGTCGGAATCGATGGCGAACCGCAAACGGGCATCCCTGAGGGATTCGATCACTACGGCATGCGCTGCCGGGCTGCCCGTGTATTCCTTCGCGGCTTCGGGGAGATATTCGGGAACGATCACGATGGTGCCACGGCGCTGGGCCCAACCGGGGTGGTCTTCGGTCCCGGCCCACCACTGCGCGGTGGATTCAATTGCATTCGCGCCGGGATGCAGCGCGACCACCGCGGGGTAACGATGTTGCGGCGAGTACTCCGGCGGCAACACCACCCAGTACGAAACATTCACGCCGGGAGCATGTCCCCCCGGAACTTCGATGCGGTAGGGCGTGCCGGTCGGTATGCCTTCAGACTCCCGCGCCGGCGGCAGATGTTGCAGCAACTGGCGAATCGTATTGGGGCTGACTCCTTCGAGAGCATTGAGTTGACCGTAGAGTTCGGCCCGCACCACGGGATTGTCGGCCCGCAGGTATTCGGTCACCCACACACGGGCATCCCACAGTCGATGAGCTCGAGGCAAATCGGTGTCGGCCCCTTCGGCTCCCAGGACCCAACCGCTGTATGCCAGGCCGAGCTTTTCCTCCGCGGTAAGCTGCGCATCGGTTTCCGCTTGCAGAAACGGCAACATCCGTGAGAGACCGTGGGGGCCGAGTTCTTCGTTCAACGCCGACCGCATTGCGGCGACGTTTCGGGTCAGATCTCCCGCGGGCAACTTGGCTTGCAGTTCCGCCACCAGGCTGCGGACTTTCTCGACGGTGTCGCGCGTTTGCTGGAGTTCACCCAGAAAGCGTTGGACTTCCCGCGCAATCCCGGCTCCCAGATCGGGCGGAATCTTCCGCGCCGATTCTTCGGCAAGCTGAAACTGGCCGGCTTCCTTTCGCCGGTTGAGTTCCCGCAGGACGTCGCGCGCAAAGAGTTGCCGAAGCTCCTGACGGATCTCGTCGACCTGGGCTGTGAGATCGGTGAAGTCGCGGGCAATCGACGTCAGCTCTTCTTCGGCGACGGGATACCACCCGGCCTGAATGCAGAACCGGGCACGGGCCATGCGGTCCTGTGGATTGTCCGGCTTACAGACGACCGGGTTGCGGAGGATTTCGAGCACCGTTGATTCCGGCAACTGGTTGAGCGCGACACTGAAATCCCACTGATAGTTCAGCGATGAAATGTCGACATGCGTGGGGGTCAGCCGCGTGATGCCCTGCGTGACGTTCAGCGGTTCGCGCTCGGTTTGCAGTGTGACCCATCGGCGGCCATTCTGATCGAACGGAGCCGACTGTGTGATGGAGCCCACGTTCTTCACGATGAACGACCGGCTCCCTTTGAGATGAAAGACGCTGAATTCATCTTGCCGGGGAAGTTCTGCGTCCATCACCAGGCCCGCATCGGGAACCTGACGGTACGGAACGTAATACCGCTGCCACGGAGTGGAGCCGCCGGTCTGGACCATCACGACAGGAAAGTGATCGGTGGGGGCGTTGGTGGGATTGAACGGTTTCGCCAGCGAGAAGAGTTTCGCGGGCCGGCCTTGGAGCACGGTGCCGTTTTTCAGGCGGACTTCACCGGCGGAGATCGCCAAACAACAACCGAGCAGCATCCCGAGGGTGATGAGGAGACACCGGTGAAACCGTGATGCGTTTCGATGAGAAGCCGCGCGGGTCGTCACAACGGGATCTCCGGAAATGCAACGTTTCTTTCGCTACCCCAACCAGGAGCGGGTTACGGATTATTTCGGCGGTTGAGACGTGCCGGGCTGCGGGGATTGTCCGGAACCTTCGGCGGGTTTCGCATTCTGTCCGACGCTCTCGACAATCTTGCCGCCATAGGTCTGCCAGGCGAAGTACCCGCCGACCAGCACCGCCCCGATGAGGGCCAGATAAACGAGAAAACCGGCAAACCCTACCGCACCGGAAAAGAGCCCCTTCAGCCATTTCGTCGTCTTGTGCCACTTCTCCTGCTTGTCGATCTGTGCATACATCGACTTCATATCACCGGCTTTTTTGTCGGCTCGCTGTTTGATGAGCAATCCCTGTACGACCGTCTCAAATTCCTTGAATTGCGCAATCGGCATGAAGGACTCATTCGGTTGCTTCTTGACTTTCGCCTTGGCATCAATCGCCCCGGCCCGCAGCGCCTGCAGCACCTGCGGCGTCGTCCACTTGGCGATGTTGTCCTTCCCTTCCTTGGTGTGATACTGCACATACCATAGGGTGTCGGTTCCCGCGGCCGCTGACGATGTTCCTGCGGCTTTGGCCGGAGCCGATGTTGCCGCTGCTTTTGCGGTCCCACCGGCGGGTCGTGACGCGGCGGCGGCCGATCCGGTTGCGACGGTGACTTTGTCCCGCGCTTCAATGAAGCTCAGTGAGGAACCAGCTAGCCCGAGTGATGACAGCATGCGGATCACTTCGCCGCAGTCTTTGCAGCGGCTGTCGGGATCTTTCGCCATCATCTTGTCGAGGATCAGGTCGAGCTTCTCGGGGACTTCCTTGTTCGTCCGCCGTGCGGGTTCGAAGCGTCCGGCCTCTTTCGCCTTGATCAGTTCAATCAACGACTCTCCCGTGAAAGGAAGTTTTCCCGTCAGCAGGTGATAGAGCGTAGCCCCAAGCGCGTAGATATCGCTGCGGCCATCAACATGTTTGGCATTCCGCGCCTGTTCCGGCGCCATGTAGTACGGCGTTCCCAGGCCCGTGCCGCTTTGGGTCATCGAGAACTCTTCGTCATCGAGCGCTTTCGCCAGCCCGAAGTCCGCGACTTTCACTGCGCCTTTACTGGTGACCATGATGTTGTCGGGCTTGATGTCCCGGTGGATCATCTGCAGTTTGTGAGCATGATCGAGCGCTTCCGCACAGCGCAGCGTGATGAAGAGCGCGTCGGCGACAGACATCGTGCCGAGCTTTTCGATCCAGTCCTGCACACTCTTGCCATCGACGAATTCCATCGCCACGAAATGCTTGCTGACGCCGTCCGCAGAATCGACTCCCTCGGCGACGGCGTACACGCGCACCGCTTGTGGATGGTCGGCCTTCGCCATCGCTTTCGCTTCCCGGTAGAAGCGTTTGACGAAGTCTTCTTTCTCGGCGAGATGCTTGGCCAGCAATTTGATGGCGGCGACGCGGTCGAGACTAATCTGCTTGGCCAGCCAGACTTCGCCCATGCCCCCCTGGCCGAGCTTGCGCGTCAGTTCAAAATCGCCGATGGTCCGTACGCCGGTGGCGGCGGAGGTCTTCGATGGCGTCGATTTTTCGGTGGGGGTGGCCGCTTTGGTGACGAGCGTTTCACCCAAGTCGGCCGCGTTGGTGCCGCCCGGAGTGGGTTTCTTGCCAGGACCAGCGGTCGGGCTGCGATCAGGTCTGTCGGTGGACATGGGATTCCCTTCGATTGCAGGAAGTGAACGCAATCGGACGGATGGAGGAAATGAAACCAGCAAAGGAAGTGTAGGTCAGATCGACCTACGAGGAATTCACCGACGGAAATCCAACGAGGCAAACGTCGCCTGGCCCGGTGGATCGACGTTTCCGAACGACTGACGACGGATTTGGGACGCATTATCCGGCTTTGACGTGTACCAAGCAATCGCCAATGTCTTTGCCAAGGGAAAATCAACTTGGTTCTTGACGGAACCCGGGGGTATCCGGGTTCTGAAAATCGCGGGTGGTGGGACGCGGATTCCGGTGGTCCGACTTTCGTGTTCGTGGTCTCGGCCGCAGCAATTCCTCACGGACTGGCCGCAGCACGCCCATCTGCTGCCATTTGCGAAAATACGCATACACCGTTCCCCACGGCGGAAAATCGTGGGGCAACATCCGCCATGCACATCCGGTTTCCCAGTGGTAGTTGATGGCATCGACAATCTCCCGCACAGTCCGTTCGCGCGGCCGTCCCACGGTCTTCGCCGCCGGGAGCAACGGCGAAACGGCTTGCCAACGGTCATCCGTCAAATCACTGGGATAACGTCGACGATGGGGAGTGATCGCAGTCATGGTTATTCCTTGGTGGGGGAGAAGGGCTGTGTGCCACGGCCGTGTCGGCCGTGTATTTTTCCGTACGATTTGCCACTGCACACGGCCGACACGGCCGTGGCACACAATCGATCCATGGACCGTTAGCGGAGTTCCCTGTCGGGGTCTTCATCACAGCACGGGGGCGACGTCGGCGGGTGCTGGCGAAGGGTGCGCAGGCCCGGTTCCATCCAGCGGCGACACAGCTCGGTCATCGGGATTCGTTGCTCCGCGGCTTCCCGACGGATCGCTTTCCAATCGGACAAGGGAAGGAAAATCGAAATCTGCTTGCGAAAAATCACGTCGGCCATCACCAAGCCTCCTGGTAGGTGAACAGTAAGACACATTCGAGTTCTGTTGTTTGCGATCAACGATCGTCCGGCGGGCTTGGCAGAGTCGACGGAGTTCGCGTGGGATCAGAAGGCCGATTCCGTTTGGAACAACGCCGCTTCGGTGGTGGTTCGAGAGGGGATTCGTCCCTGTCCTCGGAGTCGTCCTCGAGGGGCAAATTCCGGAAAGCGTGCTGTTCATCGGGATCATTCCCAGACAGGCGGACTTCACGAACCATGGGATTTCCTCGGAAAAGGTGTGGAACCAGCCGTTGACGCCAGTGGGGATTAATTGTACACATAGTGTTCATTTGAATCAATCGTTCTGTTGTTCAATGTCGCGTAAAGTTCAGAAGTGATGTTTTTCTGTGGCCTGTCTCCCGTTGGAAGGAACGTGACATGCCTCCGTCGCTGGCCGAGTTGATTCGCAGTGGACGCATTCGTAAGGGCTGGAACCAAGCCGAACTCGCCGAAAAAGCCGGCGTTTCGCGGACCACACTGGTGCAACTCGAACGGGGCACGGTGCAGGACCCCCACGCCTCGACGCTCAAAAAAGTGGGCGAACTCCTCGACATTTCCCCCGAGGTGCTTGTCTCTGCGCGGACCGTGGAGCGACCGACGGCACCCCCTCCGGAGATTCTGACAGAGCAGGCGGCGTTTGATCGGGCGACCAACCCGGCGATCGCTCGGTTACGGGAACAACATCCCGGCCTGTTTCAGCAACTCTCAACGGCAGAAGAAGATGCGCTCATCAGCCAGTTCGGTGTTGGCGGGGCGATGACATCCGCCGGAGTCCTTGAGTCGTTGGAACGGCTGGAAGCCGACCGTCAAACTCAGGCTCAGCTTCAGATTGTGCTGCAAACGCACCTGCGTGATGCCGCTCGGCAGGTGATTGAAGGGCTGTACCGCGCGGTGGTGGTGGTTCCGCACACGGCAACGTCCCCGGCTCAGAAACAAAGGTCAGGGGAAATGTAGGGCCGTTGGAGCTGCCAATTTGGCAGAGGTGAGGCTGTCGGTGGGCTCACGGGTTGCATTCGCTTTGCTGTCGCCCTGTAATAGTGGGGAATAATGGACCGGCGGACGGAGTCTAAATTGTTGCGGGTGGCCGCAACGGGGAATCGACCCAACGGGGTGCGGTCTGCCACCATCATCCTTCTGAGACTGAACGAGAGAATTCCATGCGTAAATTGAGCGGTCTGCTGCTGGTAGCTTGTGCGATGTGGCAATTGGGCTGTGCCGAGCCCCCAATGAAGGGAACGAACGCGCCCCCGAAGGCCCCGAGTGGCGGACAGTCGGGATCGACCACTGGCGGTGGTGCCGAAGTCCCCACGCCGGCGACCACCCCAAAGGAAGAGCCGAAGGCAGAAACCCCGGCGGAACCAACCCCGGCGGAACCAACTCCGGCTGAGCCGGCTGCACCGGCTGCCGAAGAGAAGAAGGCCGAAGAAAAAGCTCCGGAAGCCAAGCCGGCGGAAGAAAAGCCCGCCGAAGCCGCCCCGGAAAAGAAAGAGTAGTCTCCACCTCATTCGCGGTGTTCCACACGAACGGACGGCCCAAGCAGGGTCGTCCGTTTTGTGTTGACATGCTGGAGAGTCGCATTGCGACGGTCCGAGAGGTTTGATGGAGTGAGCGACGTTCTGCCTGGAGAGTCACTCCACGGATTGCCGCCCGGAGTGCGTGATTCCCAGACTCCGCATCTTGACAGCGGTTTTCCCGCGGCGTTAGCGTGAGGGACTGTTTTGCTGGCGGAAATGTCGCAGATTCGGACAAAACCGAAGCGTTGCGGGATGCTGTCGGCGCACCTCCATTTGAGCCTACTTCCATGCTGCTGCGCTCGTTGTTCGTTTCCGCTTGCAGCGCCATGCTGCTGGTATTCTCTGCGTCGTCTGCTGTCGCGGTCCCGATGCCGATGCTGGTCCTCGATTCGACCGCTTCGACGGCAACGATCGTCGATGCGAATGATCCATCGAAATTTGCTGTGGGGACATTCACCGGTGCCCCCGCTCTCCACAAAGGGACGTTTCGGCAGATCTACCGCACGCAGACATCGATCTTCTACCTGGTCTTCGTGGCCGATGGTGCCGGGCACCTGTTGACGAAGTTGGTGGAGTTCAGCCTGACCGGTGCACCACCGGCACCGGGACCGGCGAATGGGACCACGTTGCCGGTGTCGAACTCCGCCTCGAATTTCACCGTCACCTGCAACGGGAAGTACATCATTGTCTGCGGGAATGGCCCCACGCCCGTCGCCGTCATCGACTCCACAACCGGTGTGGAAGTCGACACGTTAACGCTCCCCAACAACGTCTCCAACGTCTTCTGCCCTCTGGATGACGTGACGGTTCTAGCCGTGGAAGCCGATGTCGATAACGTCGGGTTAGGGGTCCGTCGCCTGTCCATCAGCGCGGAGGGAGAACTGACCGATACCGGGGAGTTTCTGAATCTGCCCGGTGCGTATTCGGTGATTGGTGTGCCGGGCACCGGGTTCGGGATCGCCCTGAATCGTTCGCCGATGACCGACTCCGCGACGGCCTTCACGATCGCGGGGATGACGTCGAACGGCGGCGTTCCCTTGGTCGGCGAAACGGCGGACAGCCTCACCTTCCCCTGTGGCGGAACGCGATTATTTGTGCGCAGTAACATCACCGGAGCACCGATCGAAGCCGCCAGCATCATTGAAGCCTTCGATTTCGATACCAACCTCGGCACCATCACTGCACCAGCCGCGTTCTCTTTCACGGCGGGGGCGGCACCAACGTTCTCGGCTCCTGGTGAAAGTCATGTCGCGCCGTCTTCCGATGCCGCGCTGATCGCGGTGACGGAAACCGCGGAGGTCAAGTTTTACTCTTCAGCAGACGGAAGTTTTGTGCGCGAGTTTGCCCCGGCAAACTTCAGCGCGGGAGACCTGTCGTTCCTGTCGTGCTGCCAGTTCGCCAGCGTGCACCCGCCGATTTTTGAACGCGTGACCGACGGCCCCGATGTGAACAGCGATATGTCAATCGACACCGAAATTCCAGTGCGGGGAGCGACTCCCAGCACGTATACGGTGCAAATCGATCTCAATGTTCCCAGCCCGATTCCGTCATTTGTGGTCGAGCAAGTGGGACCGGTGTGGGATGTGGTGACCGCGACTTCCGATGACCCGGCCGACCCGGTGTTTGTGTTTCCGGGATTCCTCGGAGCGTTGTTCAACCTGCCGACCTACATAATCTGGGCCCCGTCCGGCAACATCGGCAATTTGACGTTCGAGATGCGGACTCGGCAGAATCTGTTCCTGGCGTATTATCTGCCCAAAGTCGCTGGACCAGTTTCGCAAACCGTCGGAGCACTGGTGTTCAATATCGGAGGACAGCCGGTGGTCGATCAGTTCGGCAACCCGGTAATCGGTTCGGCATTGAGCGTGACCGCTGTCGGAACGCCTCCGGTTGATGATGCCCCATCCCGCCGGAAGCGCCGCTGACAGTCCTTCCGTTCGATCGCGCCACCTACGTCTTCCTTTGTGCCCAGGCTTTGTCGTTTCCGCGCGGGGCTTGGTGTTGCTTCCCCAGGGCGACTACAATTGAGTGACCGGCAAACGACCGCCGGGTGTGCGGGGTTTGTCTTGGGGAAGTTGAGTGACCGACGGCCTTTCTGAGATTTACGACGACCATATCCTCGATCACTTTGAGTCCCCCTATCACAAGGGGCACTTGCCTTGTCCGTCGTGCGCGCATTCGGAACGCAACCCCATTTGCGGCGATCAGTTAACCCTCGAATTGCAGATCGCCGACGGTCGTGTGAAGGAAGCCTTTTTCGACGGCAAAGGGTGCGCTATCAGTCAGGCGGCGGCATCAATCCTTTGCGAGAATATCGAAGGCCGGACGGTCGAAGAGCTCCGCACGATGGCTGCGAAAGAGATGCTGGACCTGCTGCAGGTGCCATTGACGCCGAGCCGTCAAAAGTGCGGGCTGCTCGGCTTCAAGGTGCTGAAGACGATGCTGTACAGTTTGGATCAACCTGCCGCGTCTTAGCCCCCGGTCAATGACCGGGGGAAACACGTCATCGATTCCCATCCCCCCGTCATTGACGGGGGGCTAAGACAAACACGAAGAATCTCGCTCCATGTCCCCCCTTGTTCACGATGTCGCCGTCACCGCCGCGGAAATCCGGGCGGAGTTCCCGTTGCTGCGGAACACATCCGGCGGCGATCGCCCGCTGATTTATCTCGATACCGGAGCCACCGCGCAAAAACCGCAGGCGGTCATCGACAAAATCACCGAGTGCTACGAACACTTCAACGCCAACGTCCACCGTGGCGTTCATCCGTTGCATGAACGGATCACGGCAGAACTGGAAGCGTCGCGCCGAAAAGTCGCAGCGTTCCTCAACACCCGGCCGCTGGATGAACTCGATCTCCTCGACGATGCCAGCGAGATCATCTTCACGTCGGGCACCACGATGGGGATCAATCTCGTGGCTCAGGCGTGGGGACGACAGTTCCTGCAAGCCGGCGATGAGATCCTCCTCAATCCGCTGGAACACCACGCGAACATCGTCCCGTGGCAAATGATTGCGGCGGCGACCGGGGCAAAGATTGTCTGGTCACCACTCACACCGGATGGACGGTTCGATCTGGAACAGTTTGAAGCCCGATTGAACCATCGGACGAAAATGGTGGCGGTCACGGCAATGTCGAACGTGTTGGGAACGTTGACGCCGATCGCCGACATTGTCCAGCGTGCCCATGCCGTCGGCGCAAAAGTGCTGGTCGATGCCGCGCAGAGCGCTCCGCATGCGCCGACCGATGTCCAAGCCTGGGATGCCGATTTCGTTGTGTTTTCCGGGCACAAACTCTACGGTCCGACGGGTATCGGCGTCCTCTACGGCAAGCTCGAACTGCTGGACGCGATGGGCCCGTTCCTCGGCGGCGGCAACATGATCGACGAAGTCTTCGACGATCATTCCACCTACAAACGTCCGCCGTTCAAGTTCGAGGCCGGCACGCTTCCGATCGCCGAAGCCATCGCGCTCGGAACCGCCGTCGATCGTGTGCAAGCCTGGGGTTGGGACGTGATCCATCAGCAGGAACAGACGCTGCTCGAAGCCTGCCACGCGCGGTTGTCCGCCATTCCCGGCGTGACGATTTACGGCCCATCGGTCGCCGACAAAGGGGCGATTGTGAGCTTCACGGTGGAAGGCATCCCGGCGCACGATCTCGGGACGAGTCTGGCGCAGCGCGGGATCGCCGTCCGGGCCAGCCATCACTGCGCGAAACCGCTGCACAAGTGGCTAGGGCTCGATGCCACGACTCGGGCCAGCTTCGCGGTGTACAACACGCAGGCGGAAGTGGATGCGTTGGCGGAAGCGATCACAGGGACACAACAGCATTTCTTGCGGCGACGCGGATCGCACTGAAGTCCCTGTGTGCCACGGCTGTGTCAGCCGTGCCCATTGGCAATTCCGCTCTGCAACGTCACGCGGCCGACACGGCCGTGGCACACGATACCGATCTCCATACAAGCCCCTCATTTCGGGCGAAAACCCGTCTTCCGGTGTTGGCGGCTTTCCGTATAGAATCGAGAGTGATCGCGGGCTGTAAACTGGGGACTCGCGGTGTTCGTCAAGGATCGACGGACCGTATCGGCGTGAGGGATCGTGATGCCGCAACTCTTTGAACGCCGCGACGTTTTCGGCAATTCACCTGCTGTGTGGATCCTCGCGGCCATGCTGTTTGCATTGCCGTTGGGATGGTGGTCGCTGTCGCACCTCGAACGCCGGGATGACGTCGGCTTGTGGTTGCCGCCGTCCGATCCCGCCCGGCAAACGATGGAATGGGCCGCCGAATCCTTTCCGATTCAACACGATCTGTTGGTCACCTGGAGAGGCAGTTCGATCAACGATCTGCGGGTGGATGCCTTGCGGCGTCAACTCGAACCGGTGCCGGATGAACACGGCGTTCCGCGCGGCGGCCTGCCGTACATTGCCACCGTCAGTGATCCACGTGACATGCTCCGCATGATTCTGGCCCATGAGGTTCCCGCCGCAGAAGCGATTCAACGGATGACCGGCCTGGGACTCGGTCGCGGTCCATTATGTGTTCGTTTGACCGACGAAGGCCGCAAGAAGCTGCGCCGCATCCAGGCCGATCTTCCGCATGCCGCGAAGAAGCAGTGGGGCATCGACCTGCGAGTCGCTTCTGCTGGTGATGCTGTCCAGTCAGCGACGACTGAATCAACAAGCTCTCCGATTGAAAAAGCCGCACCGCTGACCATCGAACCGGTGCTGATGGCCGCCGATGGCTCGCTGCTGGAAGACACGGACCAATCGCATGATTTGGAAGTCTCCTGGAGTGGCGTCCCTG
Organism: Planctomycetaceae bacterium; assembly: GCA_041753475.1. Classification (GTDB taxonomy): domain Bacteria; phylum Planctomycetota; class Planctomycetia; order Planctomycetales; family Planctomycetaceae; genus DSVQ01. The sequence goes on from JBGSUN010000246.1 coordinate 31,156, forward strand.
ATGCCGTGGTCATCGAATGGTTGCAGCGGTTTCATCCCGATGGTGCAAACGATGGGACGCAACTGATTGGCAACCTGTTCTTCTTACCGGGGACGCCGATCGCGCTGGAGGTCACGTTTTCAGAAGCCGGCCGGGCGGATCGCGCGGAAACTCTGCGGCGGGTGCGCGATGCCGCTGTGGCTGTCGGGATTCCGCTCACCGAATTGAAGATCGTCGGCCCAGTGGTGGTGGAAGAAGATCTCCAGGCTGCGACGCAACGGGCCGGTTGGAATCCGGTTTTTCCGTGGCAGCATGTGCATCGCCGCTCGGCATTGCTGACATCGATCATTGCGGCGGTCTTGATGACGATTCTGGTGCTGCGCGATCTGCGGTTGATTTTGGTCACACTGGCGGCGAGTGCGGGAACGGTGTTCGCGACGCTGGCCCTGATGCCGGTCGCCGGGGCAGACTACACCACGGTCCTGTTCATCACGCCAGTCTTGTTGGGCGCACTCGCGCTGGCCGGCGCGATTCACATGGCCCGGCAATGGCAATCCTCGCGGGCTTTGGATGATGAGAGAGCCGTGACCGATGCGAGCCAGAAGACATTCAGCGTGGGCCTGGCCACCGCGTGGATGACCGTGATGGCGGTCCTCGTCTGGTGTGTCTCAACTTTGGCACCAATCCGTGACTGGAGTGAAGCCACCTGCGTTGCGTTGATCGCAGGCACGTTGATCGTCAACTTCGGTGTTCCGGCGGTGTTGCTGTTGTGGCGCGGCCGTACGGTTGCGCACACCGATGATCCATCGCTGTGGCATGCTCTGGGATCGTTGTGGACCCGTCATCCGTGGGGGCAAGCCGCCGGGATACTCGTCTTGATCGTGGCGGCCTCGATCGGCCTGCGGTCTGCCGATCCTCAGGTTGATCTTGCGCAGAGTCTGCCCCCGCATTCCGGCACTCACCAATCCATGGCGCTGATCGAAAGCCAGCTTGCGGGGACCGTGAATGCCGAAGCACTCATTCGTTTTGATGCCCGCTCCCAGGACGAGCATGACGCCATCGCCCGCATGGAGCTCGTCCGGCAGGTGGAAGCACAATTGCGGACCCACCCCGCGGTGTCCGGCTGTCTTTCCTGGGCCGATTTCTTTCCGGTTGCTGCTCCCGTTGATGAGGACGCTTCCCGGCTCGAAACCAATCGCCGCAACAAACTCGCGCAATCTCTCCAGGACGACTGGCGCGACGGGGACGACCAACTTGCCGCGTCGAAGTTCTACGGCGTGGCAAAGGACGATCGTGATGACGCGATGGATGGCGACCGCGGCTACAGCCACCGGGGTGATGAGTTCTGGCGGATCTCGACCCGTGTCCGCTGGACGAATGCCGTCGATCTCGCGCAGACGCAGAACGAACTCGACGGGTTGATTCAAGGTGTTCTCAAAGCCGCTCCCGGAACACGGCATCGCATCACCGGCCCGCTGGCCATTCAGGTTCATACGGAATACCTGGCGTTACGGACGTTTCTCATCGCCGCCGGGGCCGCAGCCGGGTTGATCTGCCTGACGTTCGTCGTCACCCTGCGGCATGTTGGCGCGGCACTGCTGGCACTGCTGCCGTGTGTTGCCCCCTCGACAACCCTGTTGGGTCTTTGGTCGCTGCTGGGTGGCAAGCTTGATCTGGCCGTGATGCTATCCGCCGTTCTCTCCGTTGGGTTGGCAGCGGGACAGGTTTTGTCGCTGTTGCTCGCTTTCCGCAAAGAGCTGTCGACGGGCACGTCACGACACGAAGCCATGTTGGCGATGCTGGGCCACGCCGGTCCGCATGCCTGGCGTTCGGCGTGGATTCTCGGGCTGACGCTCTTGCCGTTGGCAACCTGTGACGTCGCGATCATCGGCCATTTTGGGTTAATGATGCCGATGCTGCTGGGCCTCTCCGTGGTTCTCCAATTGATGTGGTTGCCGCAGCTCCTCGCAGGACCGTTGGGTCTGTGTTTCCCCGTCACTCCTGTGACGCGCAAGGAATCCACGACGGCGATCAATGACCCGGTCTCGTCCAACATCGCTGCGTGATGGTGACTTTTTCTGTGGACGTCCGGTTGCAGGAACCGGTACGATGATGTTGTTAAAGACAAAAGCAAAAGCCCGGCATTTTCTGAAATGCCGGGCTTTTCCGACGGTTGTGTTACCGTCTCTTAATAGACATCAACGTAACCAGGCTGCGGGAGAGGCGATGAACACCGACACGCCCCCGATTGTGAATCGTCCGCCGCGACGAATTCTGCAAGTCACCAGGATCGCCATCGGACTGCTCCTGGTGGCCGGTGCGATCGCCTGGCGATTCGAATTGTTGCCGGGCAGCCGCTCCAAGCCCCCGGCGAATTCGATCATGGTGATCGCCCCGTACCGCTATCAGGGAACGTGGGTGTTCGACGATCGTACGGTCGGACTGGTGAAAGAACCGTTTGTCGCCGGTGTTCCCGAGATGATCGATGTTCTCGTGAAGGACATCCCGAATGCGGACCACGGATTTCGGCTGTTGTTCAGCGCCCAGCCATTTCCCGGTCATCAGAAGGCCCTGAAGTGGCTTCGTGGTGACGGCGGCGGGAACTACTACGCTTTTGACGACCCGCCGATGGAAGGCTGGATCTGCCCCGCGATGTTCCGGTACTACGAGAAAGCCCCAGAGCATCTCTACGTGAAAGCAGAAGCCATCGCGAAAACAAAGTAGCCATCACGCTCCGCCGTGATGAGCGGATAAACCACCTGCGCGGCGATTGTGGCAACTCTGTCCGATTCATAAATTGTCTGCACGTGTGCGGGCGAAGCTCCTGCTGAGCCGCGAACGCTTCCACACGCTGAGGCAATCAGCGGCTCAGCGGGAGCTTCGCCCTCCCAAAAGACGCTCCAGCCGCGTTGAATTCGGGGAATGGCATAAGCTGTCCCGTATGTGTTGCGGGTTGAAACGTGCCGCTCATCACGGCGGAGCGTGATGGCTACTTTGTTGGCTGCACGTCAATCACAACGCTCGTCTCCGACTTCACCAGCCCCAGCCCGGGCCGCTGTGCTGTCGCACGGATGAGGAACGACTGCTCACCAACGAGTTTCACATCCTGGGCGAAGCGCAGCGTCATCGTCGTCTTTGTTTCGATGGGAGTGGGCGTCAACGGTTCCGCGGTGACCAGACCAGTTTGAGCATCCGTCGGCACGAACTCGATCCGAAGCGGTTCGCGAAACTCGGCGACACGGGAAATCGTGAGGGGGATCGATAACTCGCCACCGGGATGAACCTGATACTCCGCCGGGGCGTGGGCGAGTTTCATCAGGGCGCCTTCCGGGAGAATGCCGAGGCGCAGCTCCATCTTCTGCAACAGCGTGCGAACGTTTCCTTTGGGGTCCGGCATCATCACCCGGCCATTGAGAATCATGCGGCTGGTTTTTGTCGTCTCCATCCATTCGGGGACGAAGATCGGATAATCAACCCGTGCCGCTGCTGGCTCGATGACCAGTTCGTCACTCGCGAGGCCCTGTCGATGGCGCTGTTGTTTCGCTGTCATCTCCAGCGTGATCGGACCGTCGAAGCCTTCGAGCCGATCGATGAGGAGCGGGAACCGATGGGTGCTCCCCCGCCGGACTTTCTTGACGTCGTCCAACCCTTCCGGCGTGATCTTGATCCGCGGCTTCATGGTTGACACCATGACCAACGATTTCACAACGCGGGTGACCGAAGCTCCGGACAACGTCATCGTCGCCTGCACGGTCACCAACCCAGCGGTCGCGGCGGCATCGGCAGGACAGGTTACATCGACGACCAGTTCGTTCTTCCCTTCGGCGATGCTGAGGTTCTCCGGAACCGTCAATCCGACTGGTAAGCCGGAGAGTGCGAAGGCAATCGGCCCGTTGAAACCACCGAGCCGTGCCACTTTGATCGCCAGTTTGCCCGTCGTTCCCAGTGGTACGGCGAGCAGGTCGGGAACCGTGAACGTGACCTCTTCACGCGGCTTCTCGAAGCTGAGCCGATACGCCGCGCCGCGATGTCCGCTGTGTCCCGAACGGTCGGACACGCGCACCGTGTACACACCGTCTTCGGGGACGGTGTAATTCACTTCGGCATCGGTCGACCCGGCGGCATCATCCGCCGCAGCGACTTCTTTTCCCACCGGATTCATCAGCGCCAAATCCAGATCGAGCGGCAATCCCAGCGTCTGTGACCGAGTCGCGATCTGCCAGGTGTCTCCCTTTTTCAGCGTGACGGGATAGAGATCGAAACCGAAGCGAACCCCCAGTCCCCCGGTGACCGCCGCAGGGAGTTCCCCAAGCGGTGGCCCTTCAACCAGTTCGGGCGCGTCACCGAGCGCGAAGACGATCGGCGCGGCCTTGCCGAACGGCGTTTCCAGAACATAAGTGAACGACGTCTGGGTCGGATCACTTGGAAAGGTGACGTCTTTTGTGACGGATTCCAATAGCGCGGCCCCCGTGGCAACGCCATACCCGACGAACTCGACCGGCCGCGTTTCGCCCCGTTTTCCGGCCGCGGGATAGGTCGCGATCAACCCCGGTCCTGGTGTGAGAGCGAGTCGATAAACGTAGGAACGATCTCCCGCGAAATCGACATCGTGCAGGCTCAGGACGTATTGGCGGTTGGCTTCGGCGACGAACGTCGTCTTCAGATCGTGCCCTTCCGTCGCGGCGACATCGACGAGCTTCCTGCCGGTGTCATCGGTCACTTGCAACATACCGTGCAGACACAATGGGTTCGCGGGAGCGGTGAGTTGTCGGGCAAGAAGCTCCACTGTGATCGGCCCGGTCCGCGCGGGGCGGATGCGGTAGCGGTCGATCTCTTCGATGCGACGAATCTGGCCGGAGACGATGACAGGCAACGAGGGCAACAGTTGCGGAACGTCCGCTGGTGGTTGCTCGATCACATCGGGATACGACCCGATGTGCAACACGCCCGTCGGTGAGACGCCGTTCGCATTCGCCACCTGCCATTTGACCAAGCCCGGCCGGACATCGGCGGGAACGGTGAGCCGCGCCTTGAACTCGCGCGGTAGCGGCCACGCATACCCCCGCGCTTTCGCCCCGAACCAATACGGCGGCTCGGTGATCAGCACTTCGGTCGGCGGCCCCAGCAATTCGAGTTGGACCCGCGGATCATGCACGAACAACTGCATGTCCGGCGTCCAGTCATATCCCCCGAGCGTGACCTCCATCGTCGTCCCGGCTTGCGCTCCGGCGGGGAGAACGTACCCGATCTCCGGCGCGAGTTGGGCGGAGACTCGCGACGTCATCGCCATGAAGAGCAGCAGCCCGGTCAGAACATTCCGCATGCGGTTGTGACTCATTTCGGAAGGAAGAGGTTTTGCCAGAAGAGGCACAGAGGACACAAAAAGAAACGCATCTAATACATCCGGTCCCCTCTCCCCCGTCCGCGG
>JBGSUN010000247.1:0-7002 GCA_041753475.1 Planctomycetaceae bacterium
CGTGCCCACACCCTGAGCGGCCAGCGCGACCGCCTCGCGTCGCACCCGCTCTAACTCCTGAGGACTTCCCTGTCGTCGCATGGCAGAACATCTAACGCTTCCCCGCGTCGACGTCTATATCATCCTGAGAGTCAATAATCAGGCGATCGACGACGCCAAGAAAGCCGTTGACGACGCCAATGACTTCGTGGACGGCATCGATACGTCGCGCGATGTCGTGGTGCTGCTGGCCAAGGTTGCCGCGGGCGCATCACTTTTTGGTGCCTTTGGTGCCGTCGTGGGTTTGGTAGCCGGGATCATTGAAGCGGTGTCGACCAGTCCTCCCGATTTTGGTGGCACCATCGGCGAGAAAATCGATCCCGATCAATTCAAAGGCGAAGAAGTTGGTCCCGCCACGACACCGGTGGGAAGCACGACGACGGGAATCGGGAAGGCGTTGTTACCACCGGGTGTGACCTTGACGAGTCCGCTGTCCGGCAACCTGGCGGGAAAAAGCGGGCAATTGCTGGCCAAGGAATCCAAGGTCTGGCAGTGCTCGACCCTGACCGATCCCGCCACGGGTGTATTCACCGATCCCGCTGCGACGAACCGGCAATTCTTCCAGTTGATGCAGCGGCAACGGACCGGCATGACGCAGCAACATCAGACGTGGTGGCCCGCTCAGAAGACCGTTACGACTGCCGAAACCGACGATCCGGGCTATCGCGGCCGGTGGGGAGTGCGTGTTGCCGATAAAGATGATCCCTTGGGAACCCAGTCGGGAATGATCTGGCCGGATGCGGCGCTGGCCCTGACCTTCAAGTTGATCCAGCCGCCCACCGGGGCCTAGTGCGTGGCCCGGGCGCGGCTGCTCTGCGCTGCCGATGCCGGCGGAAAAGCGTCGTGGAATTGGGCGACGAAACTGCGGGGCGGGTTGGGGAGCTCGATCACTCCCAGCGTTTCGATGTCGAAGGGTTCGCCGGCGTTTCCGAGCCGGGTGATTCCGTTCTCGTCCGCGTCGTCATCGCGGGCCAAGTCGTCCTCGGAAACCTGGTACCGATCCAGCTTGTCGCCGTCCACAGCCTCGTCTAAGGCCTCCTGCAAGCTGTCCGCAAAGACGATGCAGAGCGTGAACCCGTGATCGTGCAGCAGGAACGGGCGGACGCGGTGCGGGTTGTGCTCACCGGCGGGGATCCAGTCGTCCAGGTTCAGAACGTCGGCTTCACTGAACGTGATGCCTTGGTGAGTGGCGGTTGTGGTGGTCTGCGGGATCATGGGGCGGAGTCCTGGGAACGGGGGGGGTAAGGGTCGGTTCGTGCCGCAGCCTCCACAGGGAAGCGGCAACGGGGGGCATGACCGCCGCCTCGCAGAGGCGGCGGGGAATCACTGCGAGAGCCAAGCGCCGTTCAGCAACGCAACCGGTCGAAACCGTTGGCACACACGCAGCGCCGTGTTGTTGTTCGTGACCGTGAGGACGCGCACTGTTCCCCGAGCGGGGTGACGAAGCGGCGCGTCAGCGGTCTATTCGTGGCGACGATCCGGGCCGAGTCTCTGGGATCTCAGCCGCATCCGATCGCGAGTTAGCGAGAGAGCAAGCCAACCTTCAGCACGGGGCCGCGGTCGACATGGGTAATACGCAGCCACACTACAATGTCTTGGAAGAAATAATAAAAACTATTGAGGCCTGTACCACTGTTATTAGACGCAGTTGTAACGAAGGTGGCCGGCGCCGCGGTGCGCTTACGGACACTCATCACAGCGCGGCGAAGCCTCCGTTCCCTCTCCGGGTCGTCGTGTTGTCCCTGGCGGTGAGAGGTGCAGGAAGAGTGCGAGGAGGCCGGACGATGGACGATCGAAGGGGACGAACGGAAGGGAGGATGCGCTATCGTTCGTTTTACGTCGTTTTCCGGGCAGAAACGCGTGCCTCAGAAGCCTGCGGGGGACACTCGACCGAACAAAACAGCCGTTGCGGACAGCGATAACCGCTTGCTGCCAAATGAGTTGTGACTGTCGTTTTCTGCCGTGGCCGACGATCAAACCGTCCATCGAGGATGGGTACCCCGGCGCCCCCCTTGGTGACGCCGCGTAGATCTATATTGCCGTCCGGGTTTTTATCCGATCCAGACGCTGTCCCCCGCAGCTCGACGCCGTCGCCTGGGGACGAACTCGAACTGCTGCGTTGGCAATCGGCCTTGGGACATGCCCAATGATGGGCCGTTAAGCGAGGCTGTGTTATGGTGGTGGAACGGCGAGCGCATAGCAGCAGTACTAATAACACGAGCCACTGACTCCGAATCGTGTTGAGGCCGCGGCAAGCCTATTAAAGTGATCCCTCAGAATCGATGTTGCGGCCGACTCACGGCATCCAGACAGACCGTGACAGCGGGGGTGGCGGTTCAGTCCGATGGGACTTGTCGGTGTCCGGCTTCGGATGGAGGCCGGTGAGCGCGAGTCTGCTTTCCTTCGCGGCACCTTCAATCGCTTCTCTCTCGTCTCGTGAGATCTCGCTGGTCCACGCCTCCCCGGTGGCGAGTGGCGGACGGCAGCAGTGCTATTCGAACCGGTGCGACGGGAAAGTCGACCATTTTTCCGAACAACGAAAGTGTGACAGCATGCGGATGACGACAACGCGGTGCCTGATCGGACTGGGTCTGTGTCTCTCGGTGCTCCCGGCGTGGGCCAATGTCAAATTGCCGGCGGTGATTGGCAGCAACATGGTTCTGCAGCAGGACCAGTCGATCCGCATCTGGGGGTGGGCCGATGCCGGGGAAGAAGTCACCGTCACGCTGGGCGACAGCCAGGTGAAGGCGATGCCCGGCTCCAACGGTCGCTGGCAGGTGGAGCTTCCCGCGCTCACCAAACCGGACGGCCCGCTGGAAATGACCGTCAAAGGCAAGAACGAACTCAAGCTGACGAATATTCTCGTCGGTGAAGTCTGGGCCGGGTCCGGTCAGTCCAACATGCAGTGGGCCGTCAACCAAAGCCAGAATGCGGCGAAGGAGATTGCCGAAGCCAAGTTCCCGAAGATCCGCCTGTTTCTCGTGCAACTGCTTCCGTCCGGCACTCCCGCCGAGGACGTCGGTGTCCCCCCGAACTCCCTATACGGTCGCTGGGTCGAATGTTCACCGGAAACGGTTCCCGGTTCCTCGGCCGTCCTGTACTTCTTCGGTCGCGAGATTCACCAGCAGTTGGACGTGCCTGTCGGGCTGATCACCACGGCGTGGGGCGGTACGCGGATTCAACCGTGGATTCCGCCGCAGGGGTATGCCGCGATTCCGGAGCTCGCCGAGGAACAGCGGCAGTACAAGGCCGCGCTGCAGAGCTACGTCGATGCCATGAAGAACTTCGGCAAGGCGGCGGAAGCCTGGGCGGCGAAGGCGCAAGGCCGCACCGATGCCGAGATGCCGTTCCTCTTCGCGCAGTTGGCGCCCTTCGACTACGGCGGCGATCCGACGCGGCTCCCTGGCATCTGGCATCGCCAAATCCTCATTCGCAAGCACTTTTCATATGGCTTCAACACAATGGAAGTGTAGTGGATTGAGAATGAAAGTGTGTTGAAGTATCCGCCAGGTGCCACTCTACGCCGTCAGCGCCTGTTGCATCTGCTGCCGCAACAACTGCTGCAAGGGGACGAGCAGCGCAACCGTCCAGCGCATCAACCGCTTGAGGAAGGCCTGATAGGAAATCGCCGACCGCAGCTCCTGCGGCCACAGCGCCCGCGCGATCGGGAGCACGGCGGCAAACCGTCCCGTCAGCGTGGCCTCTTCGGACCAGACCCACAACAGCGCCATCACCACCAGCCCGCGGAACGACCAGCGACCATCCTTCGGCGATGGCAGAGCGCGAAAGTCCGCCGCCCCCACCAGCCACTCGATCACCTTCCGCAGATCTTGAGCGCTCGCCGAAAATGGGTTACGACTACGTGGGTCTCGATGCGACATGCCCGATTCCTTTCGGGGTGAGCGTCCGGTCTTTCTTCCGTCTGGTAACCGAAAGAATGACCGAAACTCTCCTGCGCATCGAGACTTGTTTCCACTCCTCAATTCAGGGTTAACGGCGTAGAGTGGCACCCGCCCATGCCCAAAAGGATCGAACTGATGTTGCGAAACATTTTTATCACTGTGGTCGCGATGCTCACGACATCGGTGCTCCACGCGCAAACGTCGTACCCCATGGTGATGAGCCTCAAGCCCGTTGCCGTGCAGGTGGGGACGACCGCGGAGTGTGAGGTGCACTCGCGGTACACGATGCTCGGCACGTTTCAGGTCTTCGTCAGCGGCGAGGGCGTCACGGCGGAGGCGATTGCTCCGGAGATGCCCGCGCTCAAGCCCGGCGAGAAACCGAAGGATGTGACGAAGCTCAAGCTGAAAATCACCGCGGCGGCGGAGGCGCTGCCGGGCGTGCGCGAGTTCCGGCTGGCGACGCCGAACGGCGCGAGCACGCTGGGGCAACTCGTCATCGTGCGCGACCCCGTCATTGCGGAAGCGGCCGACAACAACACGCGCGACAAAGCCCAGACGGTCACGTTCCCCGCTACGTTGTGCGGCGTCATCGAAAAGGCCGAGGACTTCGACTTCTACAAGTTCACCGCGGAAGCCGGGCAATCGCTCGCCTTCCATGTGCGGGCCCAGCGGCTCGAAGACAAGATTCACGATTTGCAGACGCACGTCGACCCGATTCTCTTCCTGCGCGACGCCGCCGGGGGGGTGATCGCGATGTCCGACAATGCGTTCTTTGCCGATCCGTTTTTGTCCCACACGTTTTCCAAAGCCGGTGAATACTTCCTCGAAATCCGGGATGTGCGGTACCAGGGGAATGCGTTCTGGGAATACGCCATCGAAGTCAGTTCGCGGCCGTTTGTGACGCAGATGTTCCCGCTGGCCGTCCGTCCGGGCATCGACACGCCGATTGAGTTGTCCGGATCGTTGCTGCCCGCGGGGATGACGGCGACGGTCAACCCGCCGTCGTTGGGGACTGCAGGGTTCCAATCGATCCCCGTGAAGATCGGCGAGACCATCACCAACCCGGTGCCGGTGTATGTGACGGAAGCGCCCATCATCGTCGAACCGGCGACCGAGAACGATGCGATCGCAATGGCGGTGCCGGTCACCGTTCCCGCGGTCATCACCGGCCGCATCGAGAAACCGTCCGATCTGGATGTGTACTCTTTCCCCGCAAAGAAGGGCGAGAAGTTTTCGTTTGAAGTCATGGCCCGGCGGCAGCAATCGCAGGTCGATTCCTACCTGCGGATTCTCAACGAGAAAGAACAGACACTGAAGGAAGATGACGACGGCCGCTTCGGTCGCCTGTTGCATTCCGACACGCTCATTGAGGGCTGGGAAGTCCCGGCCGATGGGACGTACTTCGTCGAGATGCGCGACGTCCATCTCCGCGGCGGCGACGGCTTTGGCTATGTGCTGAAGATCACGCCGACGGTGCCGATGATTGACCTGTGGGTCGACACCGACAAGACCAACCTCACACCGGGCACGAACGGCGTCCTCTTTGTCCGTGCGAACCGCAAGCATGGCTTCAAAGGCGATGTCGACCTGCATGTCGATGGGTTGCCGCCGGGTGTCACGGCCACGTGTGGCCGGGCATTGACGACGAAATATCCCGATGGGGCGATCGTCCTCACGGCTGAGCCGGATGCCAAGTTGGCGGCGTCGAACCTGCGGATCTGGGGCACGGCGACGATGCCGCAGGGGGAAGGTCAACCGCCGCTGGAATTCAGTGTGGAAGCGGCCCCGTATCAGGAAACCTACAACCCCGGCGGCGGCCGCGTCCACTGGCCCGCCGAGCAGCACATGGTCAACGTCGGCGCCCCGTCCGATCTGCTGGCGGTCACCATCAGCGAGACCGACATCCGCCTCAAGCCGGGCGAATCGAAGAAGGTCGCGATCACCGTGCAACGAGCCGCGGACATGAAAGCCAACGTGGTCCTCGACCTGACCTTCAACCACCTCGAACAAATCTTCGCCAGCAGCCTCCCCGACGGCGTGACCATCGACAGCGCCAACAGCAAAACGCTCCTCTCGAACGGCGCTTCCGAAGGCTACATCACCATCAAAGCCGAGAAAACCGCCCCCCCGGTGGAAAAGCAACTCGCCTGCGTGATGGCGAACCTGTCGATCAACTTCGTGATGAAAGCGACGTATGCGAGCGCGCCGTTGTGGATTAGTGTGGAGAAGGCGGAGTGACGCCCGCACATCATGAGTACCGACTTCATTGCCCTGTTCGATCTTTCAGGAGATCCGGTTCGCCCGGAACAGCTGCGGGATCGATTTGTTAAGAATTCGGCCTTGTTCTCCGGAATGATAGAACGGTACGGAACAGTATTTCGAGCAACCGCGTGGACCATCGAAGGCAATGATCTCTCCGAGAACGGCTATGAACTCGTGGGACCGGGTGGGTTTGTTCTCTGGGTGGGTTCTCATTCAGCTGAACTTTGGCATGGCATCCGTTTCAGCAAATTCAGTGATGCATGGCATCGACAGTCATTGCGACAAATATGTCATTTTATCGCCGGTGAGATCGGATCAAACCGAGCAATTTACACACATGAGCTCATGCCGTACGACCGGAATACAGGGTTGATCGAAATCGAATCCGATCTCAGAACAACGATTGGTCGTCCGGCAGAATCTTTCGACGATCTCATGTCCGCCGACTATTTCGGAACATTTGCTTGGTACATCGATACTTTTGCGGACTGGGAATCGTGACTGAGGAATAGAACCGAAGCAAGCCATGCTGAATATTGATTTCCAATGACAAGAGACTAAATGACCGCGTTATCCATGACACTGTTCGCGCTGACGGTCGGCATGATCGGGGTTCTTTGTGCTTACTGTACGTGGGTCGCACACGTCGAAGCGAAACGCTATCAGCGTGTGGATTTATTCACCTTGGCCTCCTCCGAGCGTGAGGTGATTGTTAAAGTGACCAGGCGACAGTCGCGGGTGCGGTTTGGCGTTGGGGATGCGGGAGTGGTGGGATGGCGATGGGGCGGCGGAAGACGGA
>JBGSUN010000248.1:0-15267 GCA_041753475.1 Planctomycetaceae bacterium
GACCGACCGCTCCTCCGGCGGCCACCAAGCCCCCCGCTCCCGCTTCACCCGCAGCGCGACCGGCACCGCCCACTCCTCCGCCGAACACCGAAGATCTCGATTACATGACCGAACTCCCGGACGTCCTCTAAGAAGATTGTCGACGCTCCGAGAATTCTTTCCATCTGCTCTGTTCAGAAAGTGTCAGCGCCACGATGGCCCCGCAATTTCAATTGTCCTTCGAGAAACCGATTTACGAACTCGAAGATCAGCTCGAAAAACTCGAAAGCCAACCCAGCCCGCAACCCACCACATTGGATGCCATCCGCAACATGCGGACGGAAATCCAGCGGATGAAGCGCGACGTGTTCGATCACATCGACGCCTGGGAAACGGTGAAAGTCGCCCGGCATCCCGACCGACCGCAGGCCCGCGATTACATCGAACTGATGTTCGACGACTTCCTCGAGCTCCACGGCGACCGGGCCTTCGGCGACGATCGTGCCATCGTCACCGGCTTCGCCCGACTCGATGGCCAGAAAGTGATGGTCGTCGGTCAACAGAAGGGGAAGACGCTTAAAGAACGGAACGAGTGCTACTACGGCTGCGCCCATCCGGAAGGCTATCGCAAAGCGCTGCTGAAGATGGAACTCGCGGCGAAACACGGCGTGCCGATTGTCTGCCTGATCGACACACCTGGTGCCTATCCCGGGATTGGTGCCGAGGAACGCGGCCAGGCTTATACCATCGCCGTGAACCTGCGCGAGATGTCCGTGCTGCCGACACCGATTGTGTGCGTGGTGATCGGTGAAGGGGGGTCCGGCGGCGCGCTGGGCATCGGGATCGGTGACTACGTCGCCATGCTCCAGTTCGGTTACTACTCGGTGATCAGTCCGGAAGGCTGTGCCGGGATTCTGTGGAAGCACGTGAAGTACGCCGACAAGGCGGCCCGGGCGCTGAAGTTCACGAGCAAGGATTTGCTCAGCATGGGCGTGATCGACGAGATCGTCCCGGAGCCGCTCGGCGGCGCCCATCGCGATCACCGTCAAATCGCAGCCACTCTCAAAGCCACGTTCTCAAAACAACTCCGCACCTTGCAGGGCATGAGCACCGAAGCGCTGCTCGAACACCGCTACCAGAAGTTCCGCAAGCTCGGTCAGTTCATCGATCCGAGCGCCGGAGAGTAGGGCACGGCGATGTTGTTTTCGGACGAGCCCGCCACCGGTTGGGGAAGACGGGTCCGGATCGTGTTGCTGTTGTGCGCGACGGCGATGTTCGCTGCGGCCATCAGCACCATCGAAGAGGGGACCGGCGGGTTCACGAGTCCGTCACATCGCAGCCACGCACGAGCGATCATTCTGGTCGCGGCAGCAATCGCCGCCACCACGGCGGTCATCGCCTGGCGGCAATCAAACCGCGCCTGATCCCCAGCCATGAAGCCCAGCCATTCTGATGGCTGGGTCTCTTCGATCCGGGACGACGTTCAACGTCCCCGACAAGCGCGAGCGCCGGGCCTTACGAACCGCAAGCAGGAGCCGTCCCACGACCCGCACAAAGCCAAACACCTCATTTCCTGCCCGATGTCCAACGTCCGATAATGTCCGTTATGTTTCATTTGTTTGAGGCTTTTCCGCGGGAAATCCGCATTCGCAGGCTGGAGCGGCGAAAATGGGACGATGCACAGCTTGGCCGGAACTCCTGCCCTGACGAACGCGGCATCAGACGACGTCCGGCTGCGATCGGCGCGTCAATCTGATGATCGCACCGCAACTGATGATCGTCGCCAGCAGGCCACCAGCATAACTTGCGTCGTGCATCACACCGGCGCGGAGAAACGCCGCACGATGTTGAACGCCATGCGGAATCCATACGTCGCGAAAGGTTTGATCGTCGATCAGAATTGATGCCGCCGCGAGTGCTCCCAAACCACAGATGGCATCCATGACCACCGCAACGAAAAATGCGATCGGCATGATTCGTGGCAACGATTCCGAATGAGATCGCCACAGCGCGACGATCACCATCGGCGGCCCGAACAGAATCCCGGTCCACCATGCGGCACGCCATCCCACGACCGCCGCGCCCCAACGATTCTGCCACGCATCATGAACACCAAATTGAATGAACTTGAAGCGATGAAAATACTCGGGAGAGACCGTGTACGAAACTTGATTGTGCACCGCTCCGTAGATCCCGGCGATCAAACACGCGACCGCCGTCCAGAGCAACAAGTTCGTCCATCGCTTCATCGAAAGCCCCCTGCTCAAACGCGTTCAGAACGCCTTGCGGCTATCCAACAGCAGCGTCACCGGACCATCGTTAACCAGTTCGACATCCATGTGCATTTGGAAGCGGCCGGTGGCGACGGTGATCCCGCGACCTTGCACTTCGGCGACGACCGTTCGATACAACGCCTCGGCGACTTCCGGACGCGCGGCGGCGATGAAACTGGGACGGCGACCTTTGCGACAATCGCCCAGCAGCGTGAACTGACTGACGACCAGCATCGCCCCACCCATCTCCGGCAGCGCGAGATTCATTTTTCCGTCGGCGTCTTCAAAGATCCGCAGCCCGACGAGTTTGTCCGCCATCGTCACCGCATCCTCGGCGGTATCACCTTCCGCGACACCGAGCAGGACGAGAAATCCGCGTGCAATCTCGCCCGTGATTTCTCCATCGACGGTGACTTTCGCGCGAGAGACTCGTTGAACAACAGCACGCATGGAGCCACGCATTCATTTAGCCCCCGGTTGTCCGCAACCGGGGGGGAGGACGGATTTCGTTCGATCGAAGAATCCCCCCGTTGCGGACAACGGGGGGCTAAATGGAATTCAATACCGGCCGCGGCGGCGTTCTTTCGACGGGAGAATTTCCAGGCACGTCGTCCACCAGCCGGTGAGGATCGTTTCCACGAATTCGTTCGGCAAGTCCTCGACCCGCATTTCCTGCGCGAGCCGTTCGTGATCGTATTCCAACGGCACGAATTCCACGTCGATCCCCTGCCCAGATGCGTTCGTCGACAACACCGTGTACCACACCCGCGGCGTGCCATCATTTTCCGGCCGGCCGAGGACGCCGACGTTGATGAATTGCTTTCCGGAATCCAGCCGACGTTCCCAATGCAGACCGGTGTGCGTGCCACAAATCACATCGGCTTGAGCTTCATCGGCGAGACGATTCAAGAACGCGGTTGACGTCGTGGACTCCCACAGGAATTCATTCGTTCGCCGCGGACTGCCATGACACAACAGCACACGCTGACCGCAAAAGTCGAACCGCAGTTCCCGCGGCAACGACCGCAGCCACGGACGATAACGGGCCGAAGTTTTTGCGTCGGTATAATCATAGCTGAGCTGCGCGAAATGATTGTCGCGGGGATCGGTGTAACCACATTGGCAATCACGCATTCCGTAGCCGATGCTGTGATCGTAGTTTCCCTGCACACACGCCACATTGGCATCGAACAGCAGCGGGAAGACGCGATCAGGAAACGGACCGAACGCGCCGAGATCACCGAGGCAGTAAAACCGATCCACACCCCGATGGCGGGCATCATCGAGCGCCGCCGCCAGCGCGAGATGATTGTTGTAGACGCCGCCGAAGAGGGCGATCCGTTCGCTCATGATCGCGACACTCCCGACGGATTCGTACAGATCGCCCCGAACTGATAACACGTGGAACAGGCACCGTGCGTGATCGCGAACGGGCGATCGGCTTCGGCGAGGGTGTCTCCCAAACAGGCGGACGGATCATCGATCAGGATCGGGCAGACATACACACCGCGGTTTGTGACGATCCGCGAATGATGACAGACCAGACGCGTGAGATCGTAATCGGCCAGCATCGCCGCGGTCACGCGTTCGTCGGCATCGTAGCCGGCGCAGCGTTGCACTTCGGCTCCCAATTTCAGCCGCGGAAGAATCTTGAGCCGCGGTCGATCATTTCCCACCTTGTGCAGTTCCGCCGTGAACGCCGCCAGTACCTGCGTATCGTCGGCTTCATTCCATAATCGCGTCATCGTGATGATCGGCAGGAAACCATGCTCGGCCAGTAAACCAACGCCGCGCATCGCCCTGGCAAATGCTCCTTCACCCCGGACCGGATCATTCATCTCCGGCGTCGGTCCATCGATCGACACGCGGAACTCCAATGAATACCGACTCTGCTCCTCGGCGTCGTGCAGCGTATCCAACCATTCGGGTTTCAACACCGTGGCATTGGTCAACACGCTGACCGGGCCGAAGTCGAGCGCGCGGACCAGCATTGGCACCAGGTCACGATTCAGAAACGGTTCGCCGCCGGTGAAATAGAATTCTTTCACGCCGCGTTGTTCGGCTTCAAGCAGGGCCTGTTCGACTTCGTCGAAGGTGAGCATCTCAAAGCTGTGATTGTGCGGGCTGCAACTGATGAAGCAATGCGTGCAGGTGAGATTGCACAGCGTCCCCGCGACCTGGAACCAGAGTTCGTCGAGACTTCCCAAGGGCACGAGCGGCAGAGGCTCGTCGGTCGTCATAATGCGGCCTCAGACATCATTTGAAATGGGCGTTGCTGTTCCTGGCAGATGTGTCGCATCACGGTCGCGACTTGTTCGATCCCAGTCTGCAACAGGAACTGGGCGCTGCGACCGTAACTCTTCGCACCGAGGATGAAGAACCGCGGCTCGGGATTGCGCAGCACGTCAATCCCCTGCGCCGGCTGGACCAGACAATCAGCGGACGTCGCCCCGAGCAATGCCGCCGCGAGTTTCATCGGCCCCTGAGACGCGTAGCATTCGTGGACCTGCAATTCTTCGTACAGCGTTCGATCGGGACGGTAACCCACCAGCGCGAGAATCTGGTCGACATCCAACCGTTCACACTCATCCGCATTGGAAGACGAGCGCAGTTCCACGGACCACCTCTCAGGGGAGTGCGCGGATCGTTCGATGCGAGTCACCATCCAGCCACCGCGCCAATGCAGATTCGATGACCGTTCGGTGGCGAGCCGGTTGGCCGTGGCGGTCAATGCGGCGCGACCGGGGAGTGTGTCGTTCGGGATCGGCGTCATTGGGATATCGGCCCTGCGGCGCGTTCGCCATTCGATGCAGGTTTGCGGTGCGGATCGTGCCAGTTCCGATAGCGCGACAATGGCGGTGGCAGCCGAGTAGCCGTTGCCGATCACCAGCGTGGTCTTTCCGGCGAAGTCATCACGACCGGCGACGATGTCCGGGAGATGATAATGAATCGTCTTCGCTGCGATTCGTTCCCCCAGGCACGGCAGCCCCCCTGCCCCGATCGAGCTCGGCTTGCCGTAGGTTCCCGTGCAATCGAGAACATAATCAGCGGTGACCATTCGTTCGAGACCGGCATCATTCAACAAGAGCGAGAACGGCTTGGTAACCCGTTCGGGCTTGCCGATGGCGTCGCCTTTCAGCAAACCCTCGCGGCCGATCTGTTCGACGCGATGCCGCAGGTGAATGGTGCCCGGTGGCAAGGTCGCGGTGAGGGGTTGCAGATACTGCCTCACGAAGTCCGCACCGGTGGGACACACGTCACCGGGCGGTAGCGACAGCGCACGTTGCTGAAGCCGCGCCCGTCCCCAGGCAGACGTATTCATGCTCCACGCCGTGAAGAGGGTCACATGCCCCCATTGCTTCACATTCGCGGCAACGTCCCCTTGTTCGTAGACCTGCACATCCAAACCGCAGCGGTGAGCCAAAACGGCCGCTTCGATCCCGATGGGGCCCGCTCCAAGAATCGCGATCCGTGGCATCCGTGCTAACTCCCGCAGCGACCGTCACACTTCCAGTGGCAACGAGGTCGGTTGACCGAGGATCAATTCCCGCATCAGCAGCGCTGTGATCGGGGAGAGTTGCAGCCCGGCCCGAAAATGCCCGGCTGCCACAAACACATTTTCATAAGCACCGCTCTTTCCCAGGAACGGCAAGCCACCGGGACGATGCGGTCGCAAACCGGCCCACGATTGGGCCAGCCGGGCCTGCGACAGACTCGGCACCAGAGACTGCGCGAGCTTCAATAACCCGTCCACTCCCTCGACGGTATTTCGCTTGTCGAAGCCGACGCGTTCTTCGGTGGACCCAACCAGAATGCGGCCATCCGGTCGGGGGACCATGTACCGCAAGCCGTCTTCGATGACGCAGGAGAACGGCAACGGCTGGGCTTCCAGCAGCAGCATCTGTCCGCGGACCGGTTCAATCTCCAGCTGCATGCCGACCTGGCGCGTCAGTTCGCCCGACCAGGCGCCGCTGGCAATCACGAACTGTCCCGCCGTGAACTCACCGGCCGGCGTGCGAACCGAATGGACGCGGTGGCCGTTGTGTTCGATCGCCATCACCGGATGACCGGCGAAGAGTTCCACCCCCTGCTTCACACAGGCCGCTTGCAGCGATTTGACCAGCCACGGATTGCGGACCTGGCCCAACTCTGGAAGAAAGCCGGCTTGCGAAATCTCCGGATTCAATGCCGGAAACCGTTCGCGCAAGGCCTGTCCCGCGACGGGTTCCACGGTGACCCCTTCGGCGGTCCACCGGGCGATCTCGCGGGAAAACTCGACTTCATCGAGACTCGCGCGGACCGTCAAGCCCCCACAGCGGACATAACCGGGATCGATGCCGGTCAGTTCACGCAGTTGGTTGACCCAACCGGGCCAGCGTTCATGACTGGCAGCCCGCAATTTGGCTTCCGGTGTCACGGCCCAGGCGGAGTTCCCCGGCGGCAACATCCCCGCCCCGGCCCACGACGCTTCCTGACCGAACTGCCCCTGCTCAAGAATGCGGACGGACACCTTGTGGAGCGATAGCTCGAAAGCGATCGATAAGCCGATCACCCCGCCGCCAATCACCACCACATCGCACATGCTGAGCCCGTCCATCGAGACCGCCGAGTCCGTTGACGGTTCCAGTATATCCGTCACGGTGGATGGCGTCGCGGCTTGCGGAGTGCAGCCGCAGCGAGTTCGTTTTGCTGTCCGAGAGACGGAGAGAAGAGATCCACAGATTTCGCAGATTGACACAGATTCAGACAGAAAGAATCCAAAGCGGATTGAAGTCCGCATTCGTTCGAGAAATTCCCGAGACCGAACGAGGAAGATCAACTCTTCTAATCTGCGACAATCTGCGAAATCTGTGGATCCTCCGGGCCTTTCTTCCTCGCCGAAGAGAACAATCATCGTGGAAACGAAACAGCCCTGGGAAAGCATTCCCTGGGCTTCTGGGGGATATTTCTCTCACGGTGCTGACAAAGACAAAAGCCCGGCATCTTCGGAGATGCCGGGCTTTTGCTGTGGTTGTGTGACCGTCGCTTAGTTCTTCTTGCCCTTCTTCGTGGCGCCACCGGTGGGGACATTGCCCACGGTCGCGGCGAAGGCGGTGCCGAGCTGTCGCGGGTCGGTGCGATACACGGTTTGGATGGCGGCGGCGGGAGCGTCACCGGCCTGAAAGCGTTTCACGAGGTTGCCGAACGTCGGAGCGCCGCCATTCTTCAGCAGGAAGTCGACGAGCAGATAACCGATCGGGCCGACATCACCCGGCGCGAACTGGCCGTTGGAAAAGAGTTCCGCGGGGTTGTTGATGTTCGACTTCCGCAGGGCTTCGGCGGCGTGGCCTTTCAGCGCCTGCATGTACGGTGCGGCGTCGGCGGACTTGCTGCCAGCGAGTGCCAGACCGGTCCCGCGAATGAGCCAATCGGGCATCGTCCCCCCGCCCCGCTTGAGGAACGCACCGGTCACGTGTTCGATCACGCTAAGCTGCAACCCCGGCGACACGGGGGTCACCGTATCACCGATGTCTTCCACGGCGGCAAAGGCCCGGTCCTGCGCCCCGGTGACATCACTGTGCCCCTGCACTTCCCGTGGCACTTCCCGGCGATGAATTGTGCTGTTGAATTCTTCATAACCGAAGCGGTCCTTGAAAACAAAGATGCCGAGCTTCCCTTTGAAGAGCGGTTCCTCTTTGACGCCAAACATCGTCCGCAAATTCGAAGCATGTTCCTGAGCCCAGTTGCCGACTTCTTCCAACCGCCGCGGGGCGACATCGCCGACGACGATGAAATCGGTGGTCTCGGCGACGCCTGGTTCCCCGCCCTGCGGGAATGATTGAGTCCACAGGTCTTTCGAGTCCTTCAGCCGCTTGTCATGCCATTGTTCTGGAGAAAGCTTTGCCAATTCTTCGGTCTTGAGTTGCTCGGGCGTCGGGATCAAATCGCGCAACAGCCGCTTGGGATCGTTGCCATCGTACTTGGCCCCTTCGGTGATCCACGTCCGCAAATCGGCGTGCCACTTTCGAGTGATCCGGGACATGTTCCCCTGCGGCATGATCGGTTCTTCGTCGGCGTTCACGAGTCGCCACAAGCGGCTTTCATCGGGCTTGCCAGGAACGATCACACGGCCACTATCCCCGCCCGTCATCAGTTTCTCGAAGGAAACCAGCGAAAACCCCCCGCGCGGGTTGTTCGCTCCGTGGCAACCGCCGCAGGTGTAGACGAAAGTCGGGGCGATATCGCGCGTGAACGAGACCTTTTCATTACCGGAAGCTTTAACGATCTCAATCTTCGCTGGCTTGGCCGCATTGGGATTCTTGCTCAACATCGAGAGCGAAATGGCTTCATCGAGTCCATCGAACTTGGCTCCCGCCGCGATCCATGCCGCGATCGTCTTGATTTCTTTTTCGTCCAGCGCTTCCGCATCCTTCGGCATCCGAGCTTGCGGATTCGGTGTGGTGAGGCGGGCGATGATCAAACTGTTGCCCGGATTGCCCGGAACCAGCACCGGACCATTACGCCCACCGAGTTTCATGCTGGCAAGGCTGTCGAGTTTTAACCCCCCTGACCCGCGGGTGTCGCTGTGACAGTTGTCGCACTTTTCGGCCAGAATCGGTGCCACATCCTTGGCGAAACTGACCGCGGCCACCCCGGCTTTCCCGCCACTGGCCTTCGCCAACAATGCCTGCTGGGTTTCGATTAGTTTCTGAACTGTTCGCAGTTGCGGCTCGGTTTCAGCCAGTGAACCTTCCCTGACAAGGGCTTCGAGCCGGTCTTCGGCATCCTTGATCGCGGCTTCGGCTTCCTCAAACTTCTTGCGACTGACGAGTGAATTCACCTTCCGGACATCGGACGAAATGTCGTTCAGCTCTTTTTTCTGCGCTGGCGTGGGAGCCGCGCTCAACCACGCCCCGCTGCACAGTGTCAGGCCGAGAATGGTGATCAACAGCCATTGAGAGCGGAAGCGTTGCATGGAAGGTCTTTCTTCACCGAACACATTGGCGGCTGTGACCGTGCCTGTTGATCGCGTTACGGAACGGTCGTTTCCGATACTAAGAGTATAATTCGCCTGCCCGGCCGTCGACAGCATTCTTTACTGAATCATCAGGAGTGGCAGCATCCTGTCGTCATCCGAGCCGCGACCGGAAGTGAGCGAGTCTTTCACCCGTAGCGGAGTGTGACGCGTCCCTGACGGTGCAGCACGACAACTTGGTAGAATCCCCGTTGAAGGGGATCGCTGATTTCCTGGAAATGAACTGCGCCACATGGGCGAAGCATTCGTCGCAAAATCCGTTGCCGCGGGGTTTTGTCGCAAACTGTGAAGGTGCCACCGTGACCTCCCCTGCCCTGCTCGAAGCGAGTCCCGTGGATTCCGCGGATCTCGACGCCAAACAGAAGCGGCTGTTGTCCATCCTCCGTGGCTATGGCCGCGTGGCAGTGGCCTTTTCAGCGGGGGTGGATAGCACGGTCGTTGCCGCTGCGGCGTTTCGCGCGTGTGGCGACGGGGCCATCGCTGTGACGGCAGTCAGCCCCAGCTTGCCGAGCGGTGAATTGGATGCCGCGGAATCCTTGGCCCGGCAGATCGGCATCCGGCACGAAATCCTGAAAACCGACGAATTCTCCGACGCGAACTACGTCCGTAACCCCTTTAATCGTTGCTACTTCTGCAAGTCGGAACTCTACCGGCAGGTGGCGGCGAAAGCACCGGAATGGAACATGGACGTCGTCGTCAACGGCGCGAATCTGGATGATTTGGGCGACTATCGCCCCGGATTGCAGGCCGCCGATGAATTCCGCGTTGCAAGTCCTTTGGTGGAAGCGGGTTTCCGCAAATCGGATGTTCGCAATTTGGCGCAACGATGGGGACTCCCCGTCTGGGATAAACCAGCAAGCCCCTGCCTTTCCAGTCGGTTGGCGTACGGTCTTGAAGTCACGCCGGAACGAGTCGCCCGGGTGGATGCCGCAGAATCATTCCTGCGAAATCGCCTGTCATGTAATGAGTTGCGCGTCCGCCACGAGTTTCATGATCTGGCCCGGATCGAAGTCCCGCTCGATGTTTTGCCACGGCTGATCGAAGCCGAGATTCGATCGGCGATTGTGGATCAGTTGCGGTCGTTCGGGTTCAAAACCGTAACACTCGACCTGCAAGGCTTCCGCTCCGGGAGCCTGAATCAAGTCGTCCCGTTGACGACACTGCTTGGTTCCATCCGGGATTCCGCAGCCCCGCAGTAATGCCCATCACACAACGGTTCGGCCATCACTTCCGGAGCACAGTCCGCCCACCACTGGGCAGCCCGTTCGGTTGTCCACAGGCCGGCGTCCTGACAGAACTGCAGCGCGTATCGCAGATCGTCGATGCAGTCGTATCGATCTTCTGGCTTCTTCTGCAAACACTTGAGTAGGATTTGCTCCAGATCGAACGGCACTCCGGGAACGATTTCCGAGGGCGAAACCACCGGCGCGCGGGCGTGAGCCATCAGGACGAGTAACGGCGTCTTGGCCAAGAATGGAGGACGTCCGGTCAGAAGATAGTATCCGGTTGCCCCCAGTGAATAGATGTCGCTTCTCACATCCAGTGCAGCGTCCCCTTTTCCCTGCTCCGGCGACATGTACAACGGCGATCCGGCCAGAGGAGATCGCCCCTGTAATGACGTCCGTGAGAGCCAGTCAGCACGGGCGTCCTCCACCACCAGCCCGAAGTCGAGCAGTTTGGTGAAATCAAACTCCCCGCCCCGCTCCGCTGCAAACAGATTGGCGGGCTTCAGATCGCGATGGACCATCCCGAGCCGGTGCGCTTCCGCTAATGCAGCACAGGCCTGCGACAGAAAGTGAATCACCCGTTCCGGAGGCATCGGGCCGAATCGCTCCACCAACTCCTGCAGATTGAGGCCCGGCAGGTATTCCATCACATAGTAAAACGTCCCATCGGCAGTGTGACCGTAGTCGTAGACATCCACAGTATTGCAGTGTGAGAGCCGTGCCATGCTGCACACTTCCCGTTCGAAGCGCTGCAACGCCATCGGGTCACCAATCTGATTCGGTCGAATGAGTTTCAAGGCACATGGGCGCTTCAACAGATCATGCTCGGCGAGATACACATCGCCCATGCCGCCATGACCGATGATTCGTTTGAGGTGATACTGACCGAGGCGTTGAGCGCGGCGGATTTCATCCCGCAGCCGAGCAATCTTTGCGGTGCCGAAGACCGAGATCCCCCCTGCGGCGATCAGCACCACAATCAACTGCAGCAGAACCGCCGGTGTCAACACGTCCGCAGCAAACGGGTCCACGCTGCGGATGGAAATCAGGCTGCACAACGGTGCCACAAAGGGGGGGATCATCATAAAGGCCGTTCGGACCCAACCGTTGGGCATGAACATGCCGTAGGACAGCATGGCCATCGCAAAGCCGATGGTGCTCATCCCGGCGACCGACATTAACTCCACGCCGTTGTGATGTGCAACCGCATGCATGAGCCAGGCTTGTTCGATCGACAGGAACAACACGCCCAGCGCACCGAACAGGCAGATCTCCATCAACCGCAACTGGCGAAAGGCCATCGGTCGCGGACCGTAGAGAATGACCAGCGCCCCGATGGTGACGACGAGCACACTTGCATGCAGCCACGATCCGATCGGCCCGACCTGCCACAACGACTGCATGAACAGCAGTGTCATCGGTAAGAGAATGATCCAGGCCGCGGCCCGCAACCGGGAGCGGAGCAACGATTCGTGCCCTGCCGATGCCGCCGGGCTATTGGCCACTTGAATGGACGCGTCTTGCGGAAGAGGTTCAGCCGGCGTCGAACAGGAATCGTCACTCAACACCAGGCGATCGGAAGAGAGCATCAGGCACGGATCGGCCGACGCCGTGGGAACCCACGTCGGCTCAAGGCACGCATAGTGACTGATCGACATCGACACGCCGAGTCCCTGGTCCTGATCGCCCCTCACGTCCGGAGAATCGCTCCGGCCCGCACAATCACAACGAACGTTGTCATCGCGATGGGGAACGGAACACGAATACTCTCCAGAGATTTCCTAGCATGCCGCCAGACATGCGGCGCGGACTTCTCCCCCATGAGGGAAGAAGTGAACGAATTGCGGCAACGGCGATCGCCGCAAGGTTGGCACAATCGGCACAACGCGCGGGCGGCTCGAAGACTTACCGCAGCGCGGCAACGAGATCCGCCGTGATTTCTTCCGGTGTGCGGAGCCGCTCGGCTTCCATCACCGGGACACACCGCCAGCTCGGATCGGTACTCAACTCCCGGTAAACATCGCGCACGCGCTGCAAGTAGGCCCCGTCGGCTTCCTGCAAATCGGCGGCCCGGTCGGTGTAGCTTCGTTGAGACTTTTTCGCAATGAGCTGTTGTGCCTGCTCAACGGGGATATCGAGCCACAAGACGCGGTCTGCGCGGGGGAGCCGGAAGAGATCGTATTCCACGAACTCAACCCACCGCCGCAATTCCCGCTGCTCTTCCCTGTCCGCTTTCGCCGCCTGATGCGCCAGGTTCGACGGAACATACCGATCACAAATCACAATCTCATGGGCTGCGAGCGCGGCCTGCAATCGGGGCAACGATTCCAACCGATCCCCTGCAAACAGCAAGGACACCAGCACCGGATGGACCTGATCGAGTTCGCCGAAACGTCCGTTCAGAAACGCCCCAATCTGCTGCCCGAAGCGTGTGAGATCGTAGCTGGGAAATGTCAGCACCGTGCAGGTCGCGCCGGCAGCTTTCAGATGTTCACACAGCCGCGCCGCCTGAGTCCCTTTGCCTGAACCGTCAATTCCCTCAATGGCAATCAATTGCGACACGAATTCAGTACTTTCGGAGTGTTGGGGGGCGTTCGTCGTGATTGTACCCCTGTCGCTCCATGACAGGAAAGCCGATGGCACATCAAGCGCCGACCGTCGATCCACGCGCTCGATTCGGTCAGTAATCCTGTCGCGGAGCGACAGGGCGACGTCAGGCACAAGCGAGGAGCGCCAAGCCCCCGGCGGTATCGTCGGTCATCGTGAAGTACGAATCGAGTCGGCTGGTGTGCAACACTTCGGCAACGTTTCCCCGAGCGTGACAGAGCACCAATCGTCCGTCTTTCCGATGCAGCCGACGATGGAGCGTGATTAACTTGCCGATCGCCGCGCTGGTCATCAAGTCGACGGCTTCCAGGCTAAGCACCATCTGCTTGATCTGATAATGATCGACGAGCATTAGCAGTTCTTGTCCCATCTGCTCGATGTTCTCGTCTTCCGACAGATGCGCACGGGTAAACCGTGCTGCGATCGCATGGCCGTGGTCTTCAACCGCCAGAAATGTGGCCTGGTACCCGTCGAGAGGCATGATCTGCGTCCTCGCGTTCGGCGATGAGGAAGTCCCGTGTGGCCTGAAGTCCTGTGCCAACCACCAGTCGTCCGATGTCGTGCGTGGTCCCAGGCAGGATCACCGGAATATACCGGCGGTCAGTCCCGTGCACGAAACCAGGCTGGTTTTCGGCCAACCCTTCCACAATGACTTCCACTTGAGCGCCGATTTGCGACTGATAATACCGCTCAGCGACCCGGCGTTCCATCTTTTCCAAAGTTTGTACCCGCCGCGCGATTTCGATACCGGGAATCTGCTCAGGCAATGTTGCTGCCGGAGTGCCGCGCCGCGGACTGAACGGGAAGACGTGCACCTTGATGAACTGCATTCGTTCGCAGAACGACATCGTCTCCGCAAACTCCTCATCGGTTTCACCGGGGAACCCAACAATCACGTCGGTGGAGAACGTCGGCCGATCCAATTGATCGCGCATCGTGTGCAGGGTTTCGGCGAAGCGTTCTGCCGTGTAACGCCGCCGCATCCGCCGCAGGACCGGTGTTGATCCACTTTGCAGCGCGGGATGAAAGTGTGGACAGAGATGCTCACTGTGACAGGCGACAGCGATCAAATCTGCGGTCACTTCCGCAGCCTCAATACTCGACAGCCGCATCCGCCAGTTGCCGGGGATGCGATCGAGGTGCTCAATGAGATGACTCAACCGAAACGGCGGCCGGCCTGATTTTCCACGCGACGAATCGACGCCGTAATGACCGACGTGCACACCGGTCAGCACAATTTCCTGATGCCCGTGGGCCAGCAGTCGCCGGACTTCCGCCTCGATCTCTTCTGGCGGGCGACTGAGCAGGTTCGGTCGTACTTGTGGAATAATGCAATAGCTGCACCGGAGAATGCACCCGTCCTGCACTTTCACGTAGGCCCGTTTACGGCCCGGAAAACGGGAGATCCCCGCGGGCATGTCGTAGAGACCGTGACGAGCGAGAATGTCCGACAACTCACGCTTATCGGTGACGACTTCAAACACGCCAGGAAGCTTCCGGACAGCCTCCGGATCACGCGTCGCATAGCACCCCATCACCAGCGTGCGGGACAGCGGGTTCTGCTTTGCGAGTTGACGAATCACCTGCCGGGAGCGCGAATCACCGTTGTTGGTGACCGTGCAGGTGTTGACCACACACAAGTCGGCCGGTTCGTCCTCGGCCGCTTCGCGGTAGCCGTTCCGTTCCAGCGTCTCTTTGACCAGTTGCGTTTCGTACTGGTTGACCTTGCAACCCAGCGTGACGAGTCGACAGGTCCGCTGGGTCATGATGGCAACTCGTCCGATGCAAAGTCGCCATCACGCTCCCGCGCGATCAGCGGATTCCAAGTGGCACACTCAACCGCAGCCTCCCGGCGGCTCAGAAGCCGCCGGGAGGCTTTCATGCGTTTTACGCATTCGGTGGCGCATCGCTGCGGGGACGACGCGGCGGTGGTCGGCGACCGCGGTTGCCCTGGTCGCGCCCTCCCCTGCCCCGCGAATCACTGCCACCGACGGGCATTTTCACGAGGTACGAAATCGCCTCATCCCACGTCGGGACATCATCATAGCTGACGCGCTGAATTGGCTCGGGGTCTTCGTCGTCGAAAACTTCGTCCAGATGTGCGGCCTGCTCGATCACGGCCGGGGCATCATGCTCATCGTGCTCGTCATCGTCCTCTTCGTCATCG
>JBGSUN010000249.1:0-2278 GCA_041753475.1 Planctomycetaceae bacterium
GGGGCCGATGGCGGGCGGTGGGGGCGAGCGTTGGTCCGGCGTGCTTGTTTTGGAGTGGACGCTCGGAAGCGTTCGCCCCCTCATCCGGCCTTCGGCCCCCTTCTCCCCCGCGGACGGGGGAGAAGGGACCAGCGCGGCGCCGATGGTGAAGCTCATAAACCGGCGGTCCTCTGCCGACCACCGATCCCCTGCCACCCACCACCATCCTCACTCGCTGCCATCCACCTTCGTGACGAACACGGTGTCGACCGCCGAGACGCCGCCGTAGTAACGGACCTTGACCCGCAGGACGACATCGCGATCAAACGCGGCTTCGCTGTCGGCCCGTTGCAGGAACGTCTGCACCGGCCAGATTTCCGTCCACACGAACTGCCGACGGAAGTCGCCGATGTACCAGTCCGCGAGGGCTGCACCACCCTGCTCGTCGATAAACGGCGAACTGAGGACTTCGACCAAACCCTGCACCGGGTTGGCATACGTCATCGTCTGGTCATCGTTGGTGACGGTGACCTCGGTGGAGTGAATGATGCTCCGCGCGGTCCCGCGCAGTTTCTCCGGCACCAGCAGTTGTTTCACCGGTGCCAGGATCGGCCGCGTCGTGCCATCGGTCCGGTCGTCTTGCACTTCGGTCGCCCGGTAGTTCAAAGCGAGATCAATGTCGGACCAGTCAGACAACGGCGCGAGGGTCGCAAAGTTGGGCGACGTCGTGTTCCCGTCGCCGATCCAGTTGCGGTTCGATCCATCCGCGGCGTACAACGCCTCACCCGTGCCGTTGGGACGGTAGACGTAGTGCCCGGCTCCCGCATCCGCATCGGTCACCGCGCGGACGATCGTCCGTTCCCGTTCCTGCCGCAGATAGTAACCGAGCGCCATCGCCCGCCGGTTGATCTCGCCGGTCTGATCGAAGCCCACGAGTTCTTCGTTGATCGACAAAATGCGGCCCTGCTTCGATTCCTTCGTCGTCACGAACTTTTCATCGAACGACGATTCTTCGTAGCAATGCCCTTCATGAACTTCCGCGGGACCAGACAGCGCCCGGAACCCGGCGATCTTCGCGTTCCGCAACCGGCTCGGCATCACCTGCACGAGCTTGTCGCCGATGAAACCGCTGCTGTCTTCGTACCCCTGAATCACCTTGCGGCCGATGAGTTCCCCGGTCACCACTTGAAACAGGCTGCTGCTGAGACCGGGGTTCGATTCCCGTAGCAGCGCGGCGACCGGCGCTCCTGGCAGCGACGATTCCCGCATCGACCGCAGCATCGGCAACACGCCGCAGGCCTCGGCGAGTTCGTAGTAGCTGAAGTCGTCGACCGACAACTGCTTTTCATTGAGCAGCGTGCAGACCTTGTGATAGAAGCCCTCGGCTCCCAGGGACTCGATGAGTCCCCGCATGTTCGTGCCTTGCATGGATGGTTCTCCGGTGGTTTGTTGAAGAAATAGACGACGGACCGTGTGCCACGGCCGTGTCGGTCGTGTGATTGAGCAACACGTTTTGTAAAGTCGCACGGCCGACACGGCCGTGGCACACAAGAAATCAGCGATCACGAGTGGATTGTCACAGCTTGCTTTTCGTGTGCCACTGGCTCTGCCAGTGCGATGAAAGGAGTGCATTCCATCGATGTAAAGACACTGGCAGAGCCAGTGGCACACAACTCGAACACCCAGACGTGACGAAGGGCTAACCCAGCGTCGCGTTCACGTTGGACGAACCGACGTGGAACGCCGAGGCGAACTGCACGCGCAGCAACGTCGACGACGCGGCTTTGTATTCCGCGGCACGACCGATCGCCTGGGCGGCCGCGGCGACCTTCGCGAGCCGTTGGCTTTCGATGCTGTCTTCGTCGCCGTCCGGGGCCATCGGATCGCCAACTTCATAGGTGGTCCCGACGACGTTGAACTCATACACCGCCTGCGGACTGAGATCGATGGAAACATCCGCGGTCTCACCGTTGGCCGAGGGTTGATGGCTCACGCCGAGGAACACCGCGGCGAAATTGGCCCGCGTCGTGGCAATGTTCGTGGTGAAGGGAAACGTGCTGGCGGGTTTGACGTCGTCGGTGTCGAGATACACCAGGTCACCAGCGTCGAGGACGGTGCCACTGTTGACACGGAGCTTGTGGAGTTCGACTTGCCCGCTGCGAAAACGGAGACGGTTGGACATGAGGGAAACCTTTCAAAAGAAGTTGAGGGTGTCGGGTTTGCCAAGTCCGCCGGCGAACCCGGCCGACCGCAGGAAATCCGGTCCCCTCTCCCCCGTCTGCGGGGGAGAGGGTTAGGG
>JBGSUN010000250.1:0-14085 GCA_041753475.1 Planctomycetaceae bacterium
TTTTAGAATCCCCAGAATCCCCACCACCGTCGACACCGCGCGCTCCAGACACAGCCCGACCAGACTCTCCGCACCCACACCCAAGCCACGCAGATGCTGTGCCAACTGATTCGACCGCTGATCCAGTTCCGCATACGTCAGTGACGTGACGCCATCCCCAACCGCCACCGCTGACGGCGTCCGCAACGCTTGTGACGCAAACCGCTCCGCAAGACCCGCATTCACCGGATACACACCGCCAACGCCAGACCACTCGCCGATAAGCTGTGTCCGCTCGGAAGCGGATAACAGTGAAATCGCCCCGACATTCTGCTGAGGATCGGCGACCAGCGTCTCCAGCAGGTGCACGAGGTGATCGAGCAGCCGCTGGATGTTGTCGGCATCGAACCGATCGCGCAGGAAACTGATGCGGAACCCGAGCCCCGCGCCGGGGACCACCGCCAGCATCAACGGGTAGTTGGTTTGATCGGCGAGCGAGACCTCGCGGACCTTGATGCTGCCCCCCTTCGCCGCACCGTTCACGTCGACCGGGTAGTTCTCGAAGACGTAGAGATACTCAAAGAGCGGCGTGCCCGACGGGACATCACTCTGCCGTTGCACTTTCACCAGCGGGCTGAATTCGTACGCTTGAAGCGCGGACGCTTGCGATTGGAGTTGGACGAGCCAGTCGCGGACGGTGACGTGATCGGGCAACTTCACCCGCAACGGCAGCGTGTTGATAAATGGGCCGATCATCGTTTCGATGCCGGGCAACGGGGCATTCCGCCCGGAGACCGTCATGCCGAAGACGACATCATTCCTGCCACTGTAGCGCCCGAGAACGAACGCCCACGCGGCCTGAACCAGCGTGTTGAGCGTGATCTGGTGTTCGCGGGCGAAGCTTTCCATCCGCTTGGTGAGGGCAGGGGAGAGCTCTCGGTGGCATTCGCCGAACTTCGCGGAGTCGATGGTGCCTCCGCGATCAATTCCGAGCCGGACGGGTTCGCTGTAACCCCGGAGTTGCTCGCGCCAGAAGGCTTCCGTGCGCTGCGGGTCCTGGCGTTCAAGCCACGCGATGTAATCCCGAAACGGCCGCGGATCGGGCAGATTGAGTGCGATCCCTTTCCGCGACGTTTCGTACAGCGCGAACACTTCCTGCAACAGCAGCGGCAGGCTCCAGCCATCGGCGAGAACGTGGTGGTGACTCCACAGGAAGCGGAACTGCTGCGGTGCCAGTTGCACGATGACGAACCGCATGAGCGGAGCATCGGTGAGGACAAACCCCTGTCGACGATCGGCTTCCAGCAGTGCTTGCCAGCGGGTTTGCTGTTCTGCGGGGGAGAGCGCGGTCCAGTCGTGCTCGGTTAACGGCAAGTGAACTTGACGATGCACGATCTGCAGCGGACGGTCCAACCCTTCCCATTCGAAAGACGTCCGCAGAATGGTCTGCCGGGCCACGACGCGATCCCAAGCAGTAGCGAGAGCGGAGAGAGAGAGTTCTCCTTCAAGCAAGCCATGCTGCTGAATCACGTAAACCCCGGAGTCCGGCGCGAGCAGGGTATGGAACAGCAACCCTTCCTGCGTCGGTGTCAACGGGTAGATGTCGATAATGTCTTTGTGAATCATGACCCCTTCCTCCGGCTGAGCTTGGCCAGCAGGGAGTCGAGTTTCCCCTGATCGAGATCGGCGAGCGCGAAGTCGGAAGTCGTAAAACCCCCGGCTTGCGGGTCGAGGCAATGACGGATGATTCGTTGCAGAGCGTCGAGATAAGCATCCGCCAGGCGTTCCATCGTCTCGCGAGCATACTGACTCGGACTGAAACGGAAGCCGATCTGGAACCGCCCGGCCTGCACATACGCATTCACCGCGATGGCGTGATCGTGTGCGGCATCGGGAGCGCGATCGTATCCGCGCGATTCGCTTGCCGGTCGCAAAAGATTCATTTGGTCAGTCACGCCGCGGTCCAATTGTCCAAGATAGTTAAACGAAAGATTCGCCTGCGGCCCCTTGTCGAGTCCTTGCCGAATTTCCGGTGGAGCCAGATATCGCAGCAATCCGAACCCGACCCCCTGCTGCGGAATCTGCCGCAATTGTTCTTTGACCGATTTCAAGAGTTCCCCCGGCCCGGGTGAAGTTGGTTGCTCAAGCAACACGGGGTACACGCTGGTGAACCAACCCACGGTACGTGACACATCGACATCATCGAACAATTCTTCGCGACCGTGGCCTTCGAGATCGAGGAGCAACTGTTTTTGTCCATAACGGCTTTGTACGGACTGCAACAAAGCGGCCAACAAAACATCGTTGATCAGTGTGTTGTAGACGGAGGGGACCTCGCGCAGGAGTTGCTCGGTTTGTTGTTCGTCGAGTGACCGGGAAATCTGTTGCGAACCGGCGATGGTGTTGCGGCCGTCGGGATATTCCACGGGGATGGTGGCGCCACTCGCCGCTTGCAACCGGCTCCGCCAGAAGCCGGCTTCGGCAGCGAGTGTTTCCGCGGCGGCGAATTCCTGTAGACGATTCGCCCAGACGCGGTACGACGTCGTCTTCGCGGGGAGCCGGACCTTTTGCCCTCGCGTCCGTTGTTGATAGGCGAGATACAAATCTTCGAGCAGAATCCGCCAACTGACGCCATCGACCGCAAAGTGATGAATCACGATCAGCAACCGCCCCGGCTTGTCCGGCCCGAGATCGAACGACACCGCCCGCAGCAGCAGTCCCGCGCTCAATTCAAGACTGGCCTGCGTCACCTGGCATTCCTGCTGGATCGCCGCGAGTTGCTCCGCTTCGGTGAACTGGGAGAGATTGACTGTCCGCAGACATGCCTGATCGGTGAGCGGCGCATTGACCTGCACCCAATGTCCATCATCGCGCTGGCTGAGCTGCAATCGCAACGCATCATGATGCACGATCAATGCTGCCAGAGCCTCGGCAAACGGCCCCGGTTCCAACCGGCCCTGGACTTCAAACAGCAGCGACTGATTAAAGTGCTGCGGCGCGACCGGATGGCGATCGAGGAACCAGTGTTGGATCGGCGTCAACGGTACCGGCCCCGTGACGAGACCCTGTTCCGCCGTGGTGACTTTCGCGTGCCGCACGATGGTCGCCAGTTGCGCAACGGTCTGATTCTGGAAAAGTTCAACCGGCGTGCATTCGAGTCCCTGTGACCGCATCCGCGACACGACCTGAATGCTGAGAATCGAATCTCCGCCGAGCGAGAAGAAGTTGTCGTGAACACCAACGTTCTGAATCGCGAGCACGTCCTGCAGAATGTTGGCGAGCGTCTGCTCGGTGGGATTGCGCGGAGCGACATACTGCCCGGCGAGTTCGGGTCGTTGCCCGCCCGGCGCGGGAAGTTTGTTGCGGTCGAGTTTCCCGTTGGGGGTCAACGGCAGTGCATCGAGGCACACGAACGCCTGCGGAACCATATACGGAGGTAATCGTTCCTGAAGATACTCTTGCAGCGGCGCAATGAGCGCCGTTCCCAAGCGGGCTCGCAGTGGCCGATTGGTCGCCTCCCGGCGATCGGCGGGCACGGTAACCGACGGGAACTCGGCGGTTTGTGCAGCGTCCCGCGTGAAGAACACGGCCATCATCGCGGGATCGGCGGCGGCACGAATCTGCACTTGATAGCCCATCGCTGTTCCCAGTTCCCACAGCGCCTCGGGATCAACACCGCGGGATGACAGCGTCGACCTCTGCGAACGCCATTCGCCGATGTTGCGCGGGCCGTCGGCTTCGGTGAGCCAGCGGACTGTGTGCAACGCTGCTTCCAGCCGCGCGTTCGGAACGTCCGTCAGTGCGAGAGACAACGGTGCTTCGGTAGTCAACTGGTTTTGGATGGACTCCAGCGTGAGTCCATCCCGCGTCCAGGACGACCACTGTGGGATAATCGGAGTCGCAGCGTTGCCGACGTGCAGCAGTGTGTCGTAGCGGAACAGGTTGAGTTCATTTCGATGCCGACCGCGTTCGAGGCGGAACTCGGGCGGCGAGAGGTGTTGCTCTTTCGCAAAAGCCTCAAAGAACGCCGGGGCAACGACGAGCTCCTGTTCCTGGGCCATGCGAGTTTGCACAAGCTGCCGCAATTCGCGGGCGGACAACGCTTCCCGCGCGCGAGTGGCCTGCACATCGGCGTGGAAGGCCTCGAGTAACCGGTAATCGCGGACATCGCCGACGAAGAGCGTGCCGCCGGGTCGCAGCATGCGCACCGCGCCGGCCAGCACTTCGTGGAGATATTCGCGGCTGGGGAAGTATTGGATCACTGAGTTGACGATGACGAGATCGAACGACGCCGGGTCCATGCCGGAGAAGTCGCTCGCTTCCCGACAGGACAGCGTAACCTTGCAACGCTGCTCGTCGGTGAGCGCGGCCGACAAGGCATCGAGCGCGGCTTGGGAGAAATCCGTCCCGTGATAGTGCTCGCAATACGGCACAATCGGTGTGAGCAACAGCCCGGTCCCGCAACCGAGCTCCAGCACCCGCTGCGGCTTCAGCGCGAGAAGCTGTTCGACCCGTGTGTCGCGCCACGTGCGCATTTCGTCGGCGGGAAGATCGGCTCCGGTGTAACTGCTCTTCCACCCGGCGATGTTAAACGTCGGATCGTCGTTCTCAACGGTGGTGTCAGTGTAGGTCGATTCGTAGAGCTCACGCCAATGCTCGACTTGATCCCCCGCGTCGGGAGCCAGTTCCGCAGGCGGTTCCCATGCGGGATCGGGCACGACATACGCCACCAGTCGCAACGGTTGGTCGGTCTGATCCTGCCGCGCGAGCACGACGGCATCACGGACGGCACTGTGTGCCCGTAGTGCCGCTTCAATCTCGCCGAGCTCGATCCGGTACCCGCGGATCTTCACCTGGTGATCGATGCGGCCGAGGAATTCCAACTCACCGCTTGGTAACCAGCGCACGAGATCCCCCGTGCGGTAGAGTCGCGTGTCCGAAGTGGAAGCGGTCCCTGCTCCCCCGTCCGCGGCGGAGCAGGGGGCCGATCGGCCGGATGAGGGGGCGTGCGCTTCAATCAGCCCCCTCACCCTGGCCCTCTCCCCCGCAGACGGGGGAGAGGGGACCGGAGAAGAATCCGTACCAAACGGATTCGGCACGAACCGTTCCGCGGTCAATGTCGGCCGGTTCAGGTAACCCCGCGCCAGTCCCGCGCCGCCCAGATACAGTTCCCCAGCGACGCCGACGGGAACCGGTTGCAGTGATCCGTCCAGCACGTACGCCTGCGAATTGGCGATCGCCCGACCAATCGTCGCTGGGTGATCGACGAACCGCTTCGTGTAGGTCGAATACGTCGTGTCTTCCGACGGGCCATATAGATCGTAGACCTGATCGACGCGACTCTTCTCGTAGATCTCATTCACCAGCGACGTCGGCAGCGGTTCCCCCGCGAGATTCACGATCCGCACGGAGTCCGGCAGCGCGCGTTGCCGCAGCAGTTCACGGATCGCCGACGGGACCGTGTTGATTAGCGTGACTTCGTCGACTTCTGGGAGGTCGTACAGTTCCAGCGCGTTCTCGGCGACGATCACCCGCCCTCCGCATGTGAGCGGTAGATACAACTCGAAGATCGACAAGTCGAAGCAGACCGACGTCCCTGCCATCACCCCCGCGAGTTCTTCGACCGTGAAGACTTGCTGCGCCCACGTCAGGAAGGCGACCGCGCTGCGATGCGGGATTGGAATTCCCTTCGGCTTGCCGGTAGATCCCGACGTGTAGATCACATACGCCGTGTTCAGCGCGTGATTCACCGCCGGCGGGTTGGTCGTCGGCTGCTGTTGCAAGACCGCCGTATCACGATCGAGACAGACCACGCGAGCCTGATGACTCGGCAACCGTTCCAGTAACGAAATCTGTGTCACAATCACGTCGGCCTGGCAATCGTCCAGCGTAAAGGCCAGCCGTTCCGGCGGATAGTTCGGATCGAGCGGCACATACGCCCCGCCGGACTTCAGAATGCCGAGCAGACCGACAACGATGTCCGCGCTCCGTTCCAGACAGACCGCGACAAGACTCTCCGGACCGACTCCCAGCGACCGCAGATGATGCGCCAG
The DNA here is from genome assembly GCA_041753475.1 of Planctomycetaceae bacterium. Lineage (GTDB taxonomy): Bacteria > Planctomycetota > Planctomycetia > Planctomycetales > Planctomycetaceae > DSVQ01. Next base: position 6,033 of record JBGSUN010000250.1, read on the forward strand.
CTGATTGGCCCGCGCGTTCACCTCAGCGTAGGTCAACGACTGTCCGTGCCGACTCACCGCAGGCAGCGTTGGCGTCCGCGCCACCTGCGCTTCGATCAATGCCTGCATCGTCCGCTCAGTCGGATACGGAATCGCGTTCGCATTCCACTCGACGAGCACCTGATCCCGTTCAACCGGCGAGAGCATCGACAAATCGCTCAACCGGCAATCGGGTTTCGCCACGAACCCGTTCAGTAGCGCCGCAAGATGATTCGCCAGCCGCGCAACGGTTTCCTCGGTGAACCGCCGGCCGTCGTAGACGAACTGCGCGAGCAGGTCCTGCCCGGGAACCAGGAGCACGTTCAGCGGATAACTCAACCGCGTGTCGGTCCGTGTCCCTTCGATTTTTAGTCTGTCGCTACTGAGCTGCGCGAATGAATCAACCGGGTAGTTCTCGAAGACGAACAGCGTCTCGAACAACGGGACGCCGTTCGGCACATCGCTCAGCTTCTGAATCTCGACCAGCGGCAGATGTTCGTGATGCCGGATCTGGGCCGCCTGCTGTTGCAACGCTTCGAGCCATTCGCCGAGCACGGCCTGCGGGTCAACCTTCACCCGGATGGGCACGGCGTTGAGGAACAGCCCGACCATCGACTCGACGCCTGCCAGTTCGGCCGGTCGACCGGAGACGGTGGCCCCCATCACCACGTCGTCGTTGCCGCTGTAACGATTGAGAAGCAACGACCAGGCTCCTTGAATCAGCGTGTTGAGGGTCAGCTTGCGATCACGGGCAAACTTCTGCAGGGCCGCCGTCAAACCCGCCGGGAACTGATACGGAAACTCGCAGTGGAGCATGTCCGCCGTCGCACCGACGGGCACGGCCACGTTCAACGGCGTCGGCTTGTCAAACCCGGCGAGTTGCTCCGTCCAGAAGGCCCGCGTTTCCGCATCGTCCTTTTCGCGGATGAGTCGGATGTAATCGCGGAACGGATGGACGTTCGGCAGCGCGGGCACGCGGCCTTGCTGATACGTTTCGTAGCACTGAAACACTTCCGCGAGGATCAGCGGACTGCTCCAGCCATCGATTAGTACGTGGTGATGGCACCAGTTGAGATAGACGCTGTCGTTCGACAGGCGAATGAGAGCCAGCCGCATCAATGGCGGCGTTTCCAGCGCGAAGTCGTGGGCGTAATTCTGCTTCTCGTACTCGATGAGACCCGCTTGCTGCTCTTCAGCACTGCGATGTCGCCAGTCGAGCCGTTCAATCGGCATGTTCGTGTCGCGATGCACCACCTGATGCATGCGATCGAGACCGCGCCAATGATAGGATGTCCGCAGAATCGGATGCCGTTGTTCGACCGTCTTCCAGGCTCGCATGAAGATCGCTTCGTTCAAGTCGCCACGCAGCGTGCAGCTCATCTGTGTGAGATAGACGCCGGTGGATGGGGCATACAACGTGTGGAAGAGCAGACCTTCCTGCAACGGCGTGAGCGTGTAGATGTCGTCCGCGTCGGGACATTCCTGAATCAACGCATTGAGCTGCTCCTGCGAAAGCTCGGCGAGCGGGAAATCAGACGGCGTGTATCCACCGGCGTCGGGTTCGAGGCAATGATCGATCAGCCGCTGCAGTGCTGTCTCGTAGGCACTGGCCAACGCTTCGATGGAGCGGCGATCGCACAGATTCTCGCTGTACTGCCACGAGAGGTTGAGTTGTCCGTCGAGCACATACCCGGCGATGTCCACTGCATGTGACCGCTGGGCGTCTGGTGCCCGTTCGTTCCCCTTCGATTCATTCGCCGTGCGGAAGAGATCGCTGCGCTCGGCCAGGCCGCGATCGAGTTGGCCAAGGTAATTGAATGAGACGTTGGCTTGCGGTCCATTGGCGAGAGCTGCGCGGATATCGTCCGTTCCCAGAAACCGCAACAACCCATAACCGAGTCCCTGCTGCGGTACCTTTCGCAGCCGTTCCTTGGTCGTCTTGAGCAACTCGCCGGGATGATCCGCCGATGTTGTTTCGAGCAGCACGGGATAGAGACTGGTGAACCATCCCACGGTGCGCGAGACATCGACACCGGGGAATTGATCGGCCCGGCCGTGGCTTTCCAGATTCACCAGCAACCGTTCGTGACCGCTCCACTGATGGAACGCCTCGGCGAGCGCGGCCAGCAGGATGTCGTTGATCTGCGTGTGATACACCGGCGGGACATCGCGCAGCAGCGCCTCCGTTCGAGCTTTGTCGAGAACCTGCGCGACCGACCTGGTGCTCGCCACGGAGTTCTCACCCCGTGAATGATCCACAGGGAATGCCGCATCGGCCGCGGCGGTGTGGAGGTCCCGCCAATAGGGAAGCTGTCGCAGAACTTTGTCGGACCGTGCGGCCTCGTGCAACAATCCCGCCCACTGACGGAACGACGTCGTCTTGGCGGGCAGGGTGATCGGCAGGCCTTGACGTTGCTGCTGGAAAGCGAGCAACAGATCTTCCAGCAGAATTCGCCAACTGAAGCCGTCCACGGCAAAGTGATGAATCACCAGCAGCAACCGGGCAGGACGATCGCCCAGATGAAAATAGACCGCCCGCAATAACAGCCCTGAATCGAGATCGAGACCGGCCTGCGCCTCCGCGCAGTGTTGTTCGATCAACCGGGTTTGCTCGCCGACGCTGCGATGAGACAGATCGATCTGCCGCAGGCACGTCTGTTCTCCTACGGCAACATTCTCCTGCTGCCACGTTCCTTCGTGTGCTGAAATCCGCAGCCGCAACGCATCATGATGCGCGACGAGAGCCAGCAGCGCCGCTTCCAGCACCGCGGCGTCGATTCCACCATGCACTTCGAACAACAGCGACTGATTGAAGTGCTCCGGCGACACCGGCTCTGCATCGAGGAACCAGTGCTGGATTGGCGTCAGTTCCACCGGCCCGACCACCGGCCCCTGTTCCGCTTGTGACGTGGTCGCGACTCGCACCACCGTTGCGAGTTGTGCGACCGTCTGATTCTGGAAGAGTTGCAGCGGCGAGCAGGTGAACCCTTTCTCGCGCAGTCGCGAGACGATCTGAATGCTGAGGATCGAATCGCCGCCGAGACTGAAGAAGTTGTCGTGCACGCCGACCTGGTCGATGCCCAGCGCTTCGCGCACCACTTCGGCGAGCACGGCTTCGGTGGTATTCCGCGGCGCGACGTACTCGGCGACATCGGCCCGTTTCCCTTCCGGCGACGGCAATGCCCGGCGATCCACCTTACCGTTGACAGTCAGCGGCATCGCCTCCAGCATCACGAATGCCGCGGGAATCATGTACCCCGGCAACCGATCCGCCAGAAACGCTCGCAGTTCCTCAATCGACGGCGGCGTCTCGCGCGGCACGATGTACGCCACCAGCCGCGGCCGGTCGGACTCGGTTTCACGCGCCAGCACCAGGACTTCTTTGATGGCCGCGTGTTGCGAGAGTGCCGTTTCGATTTCGCCCAGTTCGATCCGATACCCGCGGATCTTCACCTGCTGATCGATCCGACCCAGGAACTCGATCGTGCCATTCGGCAGCCAGCGGACCAGGTCGCCGGTGCGATACAGCCGTGCTCCGTCGACATCGCTGAACGGATGAGGAACGAACCGTTCCGCGGTCAGTCCTCGCCGATCGTGATAGCCCCGCGCGAGTCCGGGCCCGCCCGTATAAAGTTCCCCGGCGACACCGACGGGCACCAACTGCAAATCGGCGTCGAGAACGTACACCGCCGTGTTCGCGATCGGCCGGCCGATGGAGACCGTCGCTCCGACGTCATTCACGTCGTCCATCGGGAAGCAGCAGGTAAACGTCGTGTTTTCGGTGGGACCATAGCCGTTGATCAGGCGACAACCTGGCACCTCGGTCAGGAAACGGCGGGCGCGAACGGGGGAAACAACATCGCCGCCGGTGAGCAGTTGTCGCACGTTCTGCAACGAAGCGAGCGCGCGGTCGACCTGCTGATCGAATAACCCCGCGGTGAGCCACATCGTGGTCACGCCGGTCTGCTGGATGAACTCGCCGAGTTCCTCCACCGACGGCAGGTGCGGCGGGAAGAGTGCGAGTTGTCCGCCGTTCAGCAGCGGTCCCCAGATCTCGAAAGTCGAGGCATCGAATGACAACGGTGCGAACTGCAATACGACATCGTCCGGCCCGAAGGTGACGTAGTTCGTGTTCCGCACCAGCCGCACGACCGCGCGGTGAGTCACGGCGGCGGCTTTGGGAGTTCCTGTGGAGCCGGAGGTGTAGATGACGTAGGCGAGGGTGTCGGGGTTGGGGAGGTGGGGAGGTGGGGCGTGGGGGAGGTTGGGGGTTGTGGTTTCGTGGGTGAGCTCGTCGAGGAGCAGGACGGTGATGTTGCTGGTTGCGGGGACGCGGTCTTTGAGGGCGGTGGTGGTCAACACCCATGGCGTGCCGCTGTCCTGGAGCATGAACTGGAGGCGTTCGGTGGGGTAGTCGAGGTCGAGGGGCAGGTACGCGCCCCCGGCTTTGAGGATCCCGAGGATCGCGGTGATCATCGGTGGGGAGCGGTCGCAGGCGAGCGCGACGAGGGTTTCTGTGGTGACGCCGTGGCGGCGCAGCGCGTGGGCGAGTTGGTTCGCCTGCTGGTTGAGCTGTGCGTAGGTGAGGGTGGCGTCGCCGGAGAGGACGGCGAGGGCGCTGGGGGTGCGAGCGGCCTGCTCTTCGAAGAGTTCGTGGATGCACTGTTCGTGCGGATACGGTGTGGCGGTGTTATTGAACTCGACGAGGAGTTGCTGGCGTTCGGTGGTGGTGAGGAGATCGAGCTGACCCAGCGCGATGTCGGGCTGTTGAGTGAAGGTCTCCAGTAACCGTGGGAGGCGGGCGATCCAGGTGTGGACGTCTTCGGTCTGGAAGCGTTGGTGTTCGAAGAGGAGGCGGAGTTCGAGGTGGTCGCCCTGGGGGACGGCGAGGAGCGCCAGCGGGTAGTGGACCTGTTCTTTCCCCGCGAGGTCCTGCAGTTCGAGGCTGAGCCCGGCTCCCTGCGTCAGCGACGGATCGAGCGGGTAGTTCTCGTAGACCGAGAGGTACTCGAACAGCGGGGTGCCGGACGGAATCGCGGTCTGCTTCTGGATCTCGACCAGCGGACTGTGTTCGTACTGCCGCAGCGCCACCGACTGCTGCTGGAGCGCGTGCAGCCAGTCCTGCACCGACTGCCGGGCGTCGATCCGGACACGGACGGGAAGGGTGTTGATCAGCGGACCGACAATCCGGTCGATTCCCGGCAGGGCGGCTGAGCGGCCCGAAACGACTTCGCCGAAGACGAGGTCCTGCTGATCGCTGAAGCGGCTCAGCAGCAGCGCCCACGCGGCCTGAATCAGCGTGTTCAGCGTGAGTTGCTGGCTCCGCGCGAAGCGTTCCAGCGACCGCATCTGTTCGGCGGTGAGGGTGACCCGTTCCTCGCCGTAGGTTTTTTCCCCCGTGCTGGCCTGGGGACCCCGGTCGAAGGCCAGCCGCGTGGGGGTGTCGAAGCCGTCCAGTTGCTCCCGCCAGAACGCTTTCGCCGGTTGCGGGTCCTGTTGCCGCAGCCAGGCGATGTAGTCCCGGAACGGTCGCGGCGGCGGCAGTTCCCGGTGTTGACCGCTCCGCTGCGCTTCATAGAGCGCGAAGACATCTTTGAGCAGCAGCGGCAGACTCCACCCGTCGGTCAGCAGATGGTGCTGGCTCCACAGGAACCGGTGCACGTCCGCGGCCGTCTGGATCACCGCGAACCGCATCAGCGGCGGTTGTCGCAGATCGAATCCCTGCCGGCGGTCTTCGATAAGGAGTTGCTCCCACCGACGGGTTTGTTCCGTCGGGGTGAGGCCGGTCCAGTCTGCGGTGACCAGCGGGATGGTGACCGCAGGATGCACGATCTGCAGCGGGTGATCGAGACCGTCCCACACGAACGAGGTGCGCAGCAGCGCCTGCCGCCGGGTCGTCTGTTCCCACGCCGTGGACAACGCCGCGAGATCGAGCGCTCCACGGAGGGTCCCGTGCTGCTGGATCACGTATACGCCGGAGTCGGGGGCCAGCCACGTGTGATACAGGAGTCCCTGCTGCAGCGGCGACAGCGCGTACAGATCATCCACCGGGCCGGTCTGAACGAGAAGCCGATCGAGTTGCGGGGCAGACAGCGTCGCCAGCGGGAAGTCCGACGGCGTGTGACCACCCACACCCGGCGTGAGACAGTGCTGAACGAGTCGCTTCAGGGCCGCGACGTATTCATCGGCGAAGCGTTCGATCGCCGCGGCGTCGAACAGCTTTCCACCATAGTTCCACGAGAGATGCAGCCGGCCCTCGTGGATGTAGCCACTGACATCGAGCGCATACGGCCGCTGGGCCGACGGAGCGCGATCCCGCCCTTTCGCTTCGGGGGCCGGACGGAACAGGTCGCTCGCTTCCGTCTGACCGCGATCGAGTTGACCCAGGTAATTGAACGAGACGTTCGCCTGCGGACCATTCGCGAGTTCACTGCGGACATCTTCCGGACCGAGATACCGCAGCAGGCCGTAACTCAGCCCCTTCAGCGGGACGTTCCGCAACTGTTCCTTCACCGTCTTCAGGCGTGTGCCCGGATCGGTTGCCGATGTGTCCAGCAGCACCGGGTAGAGACTCGTGAACCAGCCCACGGTCCGGGAAACGTCGATCCCCGGGAACAGGTCCTCGCGACCGTGGCCTTCCAGATCGACGAGGAGTCGATCTTTTCCGCTCCACGGGTGATACGCTTCCGCCAGTGCGGTGAGCAGCAGATCGTTGATCTGCGTGTGATACACCGGCGGCACATCCCGCAGCAGCGATTCCGTCAGCGACGCTTCCAGCACCCGCACGGTCTGCTGCGCCTGATCGACCCGGTTCTCCCCGTCGGGGTGCGTCAGTGGGAAGCGTGCATCAACAGTCTCTGTTTGCAGCGTCCGCCAGTACGCGACATGTTCCAGGACCTTCGCGGTGGTCGCGAACGCCGCCAGATTCGTGGCCCACTGCTGGACCGAGGCGGTCTTGGGAGGCAGCGCCGGCGTCTGACCCCGCAGCGCCTGTTGATACGCCAGCGACAGATCTTCGAGCAGAATTCGCCAGCTGACCCCGTCCACCGCGAAGTGATGCACCACCAGGAGCAACCGGCCCGACTGATTCGTACCGAGTGGGAAGTACACCGCGCGGAACAACAGTCCCGCGCTGAGATCGAAACTCGCCTGGGTGGCCGCACACTCGTGTTCCAGCCGCGCGGTCTGCTCGCGGGCCGACAAGGAGGAAAGATCACACACCGACAGCGGCGACGCCTTCGTCACCGGGCCCAGCACCTGTGACCACGTTCCCGCTGGCTGCGTCACGATCAGCCGCAGCGCATCGTGCTGTGCCACCAGCGCCAGCAGCGCTCGTTCCAGCGCGGCGACATCGAGGGCTGGCGGCACCTCCAGCAGCAGCGACTGATGGAAATGCTCCGGCGACACCGGCTTCGCATCCAGGAACCAGTGTTGGATCGGCGTCAGCGGCAACGGTCCGACGACAGGACCCTGGTCGGCCAGTGACACCGTTGCCGCCCGCACCACGGTGGCTAACTGCGCCACCGTCTGGTGCTGGAACAACTCCACCGGCGTGCACTCGTATCCCGCCGACCGGATCCGCGACACCACCTGAATGCTCAGAATCGAATCCCCGCCGAGGGCGAAGAAATTGTCGTGGATCCCGACCCGCTCTAACCCCAAGACCCCGGCGACGATGTCTGCCAGCGCCCTCTCCGTAGGTGTCCGTGGAGGGACATAGCTCTGTTCCAGATCGGGACGACCGCCCTCCGGTGCCGGCAGCGCCTTCCGGTCCACCTTCCCGTTCGGCGTCAGCGGCAACGACCCCAGCACCACCACCGCCGCCGGCACCATGTACTCCGGCAGCCGACCCGAAACCCACTCCCGTACTCCCGACCCCGTTACCCCCTCGCCCACCACATACGCCACCAGCCGCGCCGGCTGACCAACCTGATCCTGCCGCGCGACCACCACCGCCTCCCGCACCGCCGCGTGGGAACGCAACGCCGCCTCGATCTCCCCCAACTCAATCCGGTACCCCCGCACCTTCACCTGA
>JBGSUN010000251.1:0-4441 GCA_041753475.1 Planctomycetaceae bacterium
TGTCGATCCCGCACAGACAGGCTTCAGCCCGGCTTCCGTGACGACCACGCGCGTCTGGCTGTCTTCGAGCATGAATGCGAGTCGGTCCGCCGGATATGCGGGATCGAGCGGCAGGTACGCACCCCCCGCTTTTAGAATCCCGAGAATCCCCACCACCGTCGACACCGAGCGCTCCAGACACAGGCCGACGAGACTCTCCGAACCGACACCCAACCCGCGCAGATGCTGTGCCAACTGATTCGACCGCGCATCCAACTCCGCATACGTCAGTGACGTGACGCCATCCCCAACCGCCACCGCCAACGGAGTCCGCTTCGCCTGCGATGCAAACCGCTCCGCCAACCCTGATGCAACCGCGAATGTCGCACCCGCACCCGACCAGTCTTGCAGCACAACCTGACGTTCGGCAGCCGTCAGCAACGGCAGTGTTCGAATCGGCCGTTGCGGATTCGCCATGCAACTTTCCAGCACCTGCTGAAGATGGCCTGCGAATTGTTCTACCGCCGAGGCCGTGTATCGCGCAGGCCGGAACATGATGTCGCAACAATACCGACCATCGCTTTCGGACCAGCGCAAGTCCAAGCTTTGGCCGCAATCGGGCATCTCCGCATGCAACGAATCCACCGCGACAGTCACATCGAAGAGACTTGCCCCAGTTCGCTGGAGATCTTGCAGTAGTCGCGAGAATGGATACCGGCTGTTGCTATGGGCATCGGCGAGAGTGTTTCGCACTCCTTCAAGGAGTTTGCGGAACGACGTCTCGGAAACGACTTCATCGACAACAGTCAGTGCTTCTCCCGCGCTGCCGTTCTCGCCTGTGCTGTGCCGATGGGGCGTGCCGATGGTGATGACCGCTTGTCCTGTGTAACGGAACAGCACGATCTTTGTCACCGTTGTGAGAACGCAGTGAACCAGCACTGCGTTCCCCGATGCCAACTTCCGCAGTCGCTCCGATAGCTCCAACGGTAGGGACATCGAAAGATGTTGCCACGCTGCCGACGCTCCGCCGGAGGGCGCGGAAGTGACGGGAAGTCCCGCCGGCGTCTCGGACACCGGGGCCAACTGACCCAGCCAGTAGGCGCGCTGTTCGAGCAACTGCTCATCAAAAATCAGCAACGGGGAGCGGGACTCATTCATCAGTCACTCAACAGCTTTCCATGGCATCGTCCAACATTCGGTAAAATGCATCGGCATCAGTCAACGCGGCTATGCGTCATCCAAAGCTCCAAAATCGAACTCCTCGGTCGCTTTCAATGCGGAGGGCACATGTCTAGCAGCCGAGTCATCTGTCGTGAATGTAACGGCAAACACGTGCTGTTGCGGATCGGTCGTCATCGCTTCCAGCATTAAGATGTAATGTCGCACCAAAGTCGCAATCGTCTCGGGATTGAATAGATCGCTGCTGTACTTCACATGTCCGCAAAACCGTCCCTGTGATTCGTGCAAAGAAACAAGCAGATCAAACTGAGCCGCACCGGTATCGAATTCGACAGGCGCAAACGTGAGACCGTGATCGAGTTGGATGGACGGCAACGGAGCATCCTGCAACGCAAACATCACTTGAAACAAAGGGTTGTGACTCAGATCACGCCGCAGTTGCAGTTCGTCTACTAAACGATCAAACGGAAGATCCTGGTGAGAATACGCACCGAGAGTCTGAGCGCGCGTCCGGCTGAGCAGTTCCGTAAAGGTCGGCTTGCCACGGAGATCACCGCACAGAACCAGTGTATTAACGAAGAAGCCGATGAGGGGTTCAAGCTCTGTCAGAATTCGGCCCGCCACCGGGGTGCCGACACAGAGTTGTTCCTGTCCGGTATACCGTCCGAGAAGCGCATGGAAGCCCGCCAGCAGCGTCATGAATGGGGTCGTCCCGGCGGTCTTTCCGAGAGCGTGCACAGCGTGGGAAAGCTCGGTTGTAAGCTGGAAGGCATGCGTCGCCCCGCGGAATGATTGCACCGCGGGACGTGGTCGATCGGTCGGCATAGCCAGCACTTCGGGAACGCCCGTCACCGCATCTTTCCAGTATTGAAGCTGAGTCTGCAAAATTTCTCCTGAGAGATAATCCCTTTGCCACGCCGCGAAATCCGCATACTGAGCCGGCAGCGGCGAGAGCTTGACCACCGCGCCCGTCCGCTGAGACTCATAGAACGCGGCAAGTTCCCCCAGAGCGATGCCCATCGACCAGCCGTCACTGATGATGTGATGCATCGTCCAGACGAAGACATGATCCTCGTCCGCAAGACGAATGAGACAGGCTCGAACAAGCGGCCCCTGAGCCAGATCGAACGGTTGGCGCACCTCTTGCATGACGCGCTGGCGGACCGCCGACTCGCGGGCCTCTACGGGGGTGGTAGAAAAATCGAGTTCAACAAGAGGCAGAACGAGATCGCTATGAATTCGTTGTCGGGCACGACCGTCCACCGTCTCGAACGTGGTTCGCAGCACTTCGTGCCGTTGCACAATGGCGTCGAGGCTGCGACGGAGAGCGCCAACGTCAAGCGGACCACGAATGCGAACAGCCGCCGGAATGTTATAGAACGGGTTGGTCGAATTGATGTGGTTCAGGAACCACAGACGTTCCTGCGAGAATGACAACGGCAAGTCGCGTGTCCGATCGACCGGTTTAAGAGGTGGCCGTTGAGTGACTGTGCCGTGCTGCAGCGCCTCATCAACGAGTTGTGCAAGGTGAGAAATGCTCGGTTCTTCAAACATAGACCGCAAAGAGATGTCGATGCCGAATTGTTCCCGCACGCGCGCTATGGCTTGGGTTGCCAGCAACGAATGTCCGCCGAGATCGAAGAAGTTATCGTGTATGCCAACTTGATCGAGTCCCAGGAGACCACTCAGAATCTCGGCGAGCGTTTGCTCGGTAGCATTGCGGGGGCCGACATAACTGCTGGCGAGGTCAGGACGGTCTCCACCGGGGACGGGCAGTTCCTTCCTGTCCACTTTGCCGCTGGGCGTGAGCGGCAAAGTGTCGAGGAACACAAATGTTGCCGGGATCATGTAGGCCGGTAAGTGCGTCTGCAGATGCGTTTGCAAAGGCGATTGCAGGGCCGCCCCAATGCGGCCTTTGAGCGGGCGATTCGTCAACGGTTCATGAGATGCCGATTGCGATTCGGGCAGACTCGGCAGCGATGGCACGTTATCGCCACGGGTGAACAAGACCGTCATCGCCCCCGCATCCGCCGTGCAGCCGATCTGAACGCGGTAGCCCAATTCCGCACCCAGCGCCCACAGATCTTCGGGTTCAACGCCCGTCGAAGCACGAGCGGACATCTCTGCAAGAAGTTCACCGACGGTTGCGGGGCCATCCTCACTTTTCAATTGTTGTACGGCATGCAGGACCGATTCGAGGCGCGCGTTCGGGACGTCGACGTAACCCACGTTTGAGGTCGTTGTGTGAAGCAAACGCTGACGGAGCCCCGCAAGAGTCATACTCTCAGCAGTCCATGACAACCAGTCGACTTGAGGAGCCGTGTTTGTCGCTTGCTGGTGATTTGCGTGGAAGAAAACATCGTAACGAAACAGGTTCAACTCATTTCGATGGCGGCCGCGCTGCAAGCGAACGTCGAGGCGAGAAAGCGGATGTTGATGACACAGTTCGCCGAAATACGCCGGCGCCACCAGCAATTCCTGTTCTTGGGCCATGCGAGTGCGCACTTGCTGCACAAGCTCTTCCGATTTGATCGACTTTCGCGCTCGCCGTAGATGAATGTCGGTTTGAAATGCTTCGTGCAATCGCAGGTCGCGAACATCGCCCACATAGAGTGTCCCGCCGGGACGGAGCATTCGTAGTGCACCGGTTAAGACATCCTGCAAATACTCGCCGCTGGGGAAGTATTGAATGACCGAGTTGATAATCACCAGGTCGAAAGACGCCGGTTCCATGTCTTTAAAGTCACGGGCTTCTCGACAAGATAGAGTGACCTTCGATCGGTGCTCAGGTGGAATTCCATCGGTCAGTGAGTCCAACGCGGCCTGAGAGAAATCCGTCCCGTGATACGCTTCGCAATCCGCAACCAGCGGGATCAACAGCAAGCCGGCTCCACAACCGATTTCAAGAATCCGCCGGGATTTCAGCCCGCGAAGTTGTTCGACTCGTGAATCGCGCCAGATCCGCATTTCTTCAGCGGGAAGGGGCTCGCCGGTATAGCTGCTGTGCCAGCCGACGATATTAAAGGACGGATCGGCGGCGTCCTTCTGGGAATAGGTCCCTTCGTAGAGTTCCTTCCAATGCTGGACCTGTTCCGTTGCATCGGGAGCGATGTTTGACGGCGGTTCCCATGCCGGATCAGGGACCACATACGCCACCAGCCGCGCCGGCTGACCAACCTGATCCTGCCGCGCGACCACCACCGCCTCCCGCACCGCCGCGTGGGAACGCAACGCCGCCTCGATCTCCCCCAACTCAATCCGGTACCCCCGCACCTTCACCTGA
>JBGSUN010000252.1:0-32170 GCA_041753475.1 Planctomycetaceae bacterium
CGTGCCCACACCCTGAGCGGCCAGCGCGACCGCCTCGCGTCGCACCCGCTCTAACTCCTGAGGACTTCCCTGTCGTCGCATGGCAGAACATCTAACGCTTCCCCGCGTCGACGTCTATATCATCCTGAGAGTCAATAATCACCGTCATTTACGGTCTGATCAACTTGTCCTACCTGCGAACGCTGGGACTGGCGGGACTGCAACATTCCTCGCGACCCGCCGCCGATGTCCTCGGATTATGGCTCGGTCCGTGGGGGGAATTCGCGATGAACGGGCTGGTCGCCGTGTCGGCTTTGGGCGGGGTCAACGGGTTGATTCTCTCCGTGTCGCGACTGCACGCCACCGTGGGGGCCGATCACCGTGCGTTCCGCTGGCTGGGGCAGTACTCACGGAATGAATCGCCGGTGGCATCGCTCGCCGTGCAGGGGATCATCACCGTCGGCATGGTGTTGACGCTCGGCACCGACGCCGGGCGCAACTTGCTCAATCGTATGGTCACCGCGATCGGCTTCGCCGCCATTCCGTGGGACCGTTACTACGGCGGCTTCGACACGTTTTTCGCCGGTTCGGCCCCCGCGTTCTGGTTGTTCTTCCTGCTGACAGGGCTGGCGTTTGTCGTGCTGCGGTGGAAAGATACCGACGTGCCGCGGCCGTTCCGCACGCCGTTGTCGCCCCTCACACCGCTGCTGTTCATCGTGGCGTGTGGCTGGGCGCTGAAATCAGCCGCTGTGTATGCTTGGCCGCTGCTGCCGGTGATGGCCGTGCCGTTGCTTCTCGGCTTGCCGGTCTACTGGCTCACCTCCCTCGCGGATCGGACGAAATCGCCCCCTGGGTCGTAGACCATGGTTTCGGTCGTCAGGACAGGAGTCGGGGCAGGGGCCCCGACCTATCAATGTGTGTTAGACATAGGTCGGGGCCCCTGCCCCGACTCTTACGATTCGAGAACCGCTTCTTCAAGTCGTTCACTCCTTCCCATCGATTCAGAAAGCCGCCGCATGAAGAGTTCGATGATGGCCGTCGTCTTCGCCAGCCTGTTCCCCGTTCTGCTCTCCGCCGCCGAGGAACCGAAGAAGAAGCCCGACGTCGGCTACTACGCCACGACGCAGGACGTCGTCGAAGAGATCCTGAAGCAGGTCAAAGTTACGAAACGCGACACGGTCATCGACCTCGGCTGTGGCGACGGGCGCTTCCCCATCACCGCGGCGAAAATCTACGGCTGCAAGGGAATCGGTTATGAAATCGATCCGGAATGGGTCACCAAAGCCAAAGCCCGCGTGCAGACCGAAAAAGTGGCCGACCTCGTCGACATCCGGGCCGAAGACATCTTCAAAGCCGACCTCCGCAAGGTGACCGTCGTCTGTCTCTTCCTGCTGCCCGAACTCAACGCCCGGCTGATTCCGCAACTGGAAAAGCTGCCGGAGGGAGCCCGCATCGTCACCCACGAGTTCGACATCCCCGGCCTGATTCCGGATCGCAAGCTGGAATACATCTCGAAGCAGGACGAAAGCGAGCACCTGCTTTACTTCTACAGCGTGCCCTTGAAACTCGCCCCGGTCGGCAAGCGCGCCGCGGAGTAACCCCTCCGTCCCAGCCCGGAGCGCGAGCGACGGACGTCACCTCCGGAACACGCGCCACAAAACGTTGCAAAATCGACATCGCACGCCCAATCGAGATTTGCGTTTGGTCTGGGCGCGTTCTTAGCATGCGCGGGCAGTGAAAGAAATCAAAACGCAATCATCGTTGAGGGAGTGAGCCCGTGAATCAATCGGCACGTTGGATGATGCTTCCCGTGATGCCGGCCGTGTCGCTGTCTCGATGGGACCCGGTTCGCAACGGAAATCCCCTGCGAGGAATGCTTCACGGAATGCACCAAAGTCGGCTCGCTGCCGTCGCAGTGCCGGTCGTCTGAAATGGTGATGGAAGACGTGCTGCTGCCGGTGGCGGACCCGATGTTCGCGGTGAAAGAATAGCCGTACACTTCGGACGTTTTCTCACTTGCTGCGTCGCGACACAATCCAAATGAGGAGGATCCATGCCAGCATTGGAAGCAACATGCCGAGAATGATTGCCGGCCATCGAGAAAGTCCGACATAGCGGATGAGTACCGCTGTCGCTGCCCACGACAGCAGGAAATAGATCACAACCACGAGGCAAGTGATCGCTTCATCGATACTGACCTTCAACTTCTTCTCCCTCTTGCGAAAACTGCGAATGTTCAACAAGAATACCTCCGTCGCCGTGTGCCACTGGCTCTGCCAGTGTCTTTGATCGATTCACCCATTCCGCATGCTGAAGAACACTGGCAGAGCCAGTGGCACACTTGAGTGCGTCGTTGTCCAACGAGAATGTCTCCGTCGCTCGCGCTCCGGGCTGGGACGATGGTCGTTACTCTGCGACACTGACTTTCATCGCCGCGTCATAGTACGCGGCGGCCTGGTCGTAGGCTTTCCTTGCGGCGGCTTTTTCTTCGTTGCGGATGCGGCGTTCTTTCTGGCTCCAGCAGACATCCACCGCTTTCCGCAACCATTCCGCACTCTTGCGGCTCGCGCGGATCGGTTGCCCGCCGACTTCCACGAACACCGGGTTGGTGTGCACCGACGGCAGAATCCGCACGGCGACCCAGCTTGATTTCTCGATCGGCAAATCAAACCGCTGCGGCTGGGTGGAACCATCCGCAACAATCTCTTTCCGGGCGACCACCTGTCCGTTGACGATCACCTCGACTGGCACTGTCCGTGTGTCACCGATCCGGCAGCGCTCGATGTGCCAGTACGGTTTTTCATCGAGCCGTTTCGCCCGGATGGCCTGTGTCTGCGGCGTTTGCTCTTCGGCCAGCATGGCGGCGACGTCGAACGTCACGGCGACTTTCCCCGGCTGCGCGAGATCGATCTGGCTGATCTTTCCCGTGGGCGATTTCTCACCGACGCCAAGGCCGTTGACCGCGAAATCGAAGAGGTGGCTGAGACCGTCGCCACAGTAGCTGCGACCGTCTTTGACACCGAGCACCCAGTCGTCGTAATCGAGCGGCTGGTCCTTCGGCATCTTCACATAGATGCGGCCGAGACCGACCTTGTCGCCGTAGATGCACGGGAAATCGGTCTCACCACTGATGCGGGATTTCAACCCGCTGTTGAGTGTGTGATACCAGATGTTGAGTTCCCAGATCGCTGGGGTATCGACCGCAGAGAGGAAGTCACACGCGCCGTTCGCGGCGGTGACGACGTACTCATTCGCGCCGATACCATCAAACGGCGGCATCGCATAGTCCGGCAGTTTGTCCGCGGCCTTGCCCATCCAACCGGCTGGAGCACCGCCCCAGGGTTGCTTCGGAAACTGTCGCGAACCATCCGGCATGATGTCCGGCAGCGCGAGGCCCCAGCCGCTGTGACTGTAGCCGACGACGGCCCCCTGTTTCTGGCCCCATTCGAGGACCGGTTGCGTCCAGCTCGGCCATTGTTCGAGGAACTCCGCACCGGGGTAATCGTCTTCGGTCAGCCGCAGCAGACACAAATGCCCGGCGTGCGATGACGGAAAGCCCGAGACTTCGACGTCATACCGCATCAGATAATTCGGCTTCGACAACGCCGACGTTTTGCCTTCAAAATACTTCTTCTGCGTGTACCAGCATGGCCCCCAACTGAGAACGCAGCCGATGTTGAGGTCTTCGCCGAGAATGTGCCGGAGCATGTCTTCCGGGCCGACGCCTTCGGTCGGGCTGTCGTAATGGGCACACCCCGCGGCGTGCACATGATGATCGCCGGAGTACCATTGCCGGTCCGCCGCATGAATCCAGCGGTCCAACTTGAAGTCGGCTTTCGCTGCTCCGTTTTCAGGCACGTTGATCGTCTGCGTTTGCGACCGATACTCCGGCCCGCGGATCGACGTGACGGTATATGCTCCCGGCGGCAGCGTCACCGTTTCGCCGTCGGCCCGGTAGATCTGATCATGAAAGAAAAAGTCCGGGGCAAGTCGTCGCGCCGGGTTCGGATAGACGCGGTTGTACTTGTCCCGAATCACGAACGCGGCCGTGGTCGGTGTGCCATCGAAGTCCTTCACGCCGAACGTGACGGACAGCGCAGGGAGACAATCAAACAGAATCGGCACCGTGTTGCGGAAGCCGAGGTCCTGCGTTCCCTGTCCCACATGGAAGCCGAGCTGCGCCTCCCGCTTGCCGGCATCCCGGCTGAACAATTGCAGAACGCGGTACTCCAGATCGAGACCGGACAGCGTCGGCTTCAATGGTTGATTGCCGAAGACGACCGCATCCAGAAACCGGTTCGGCACGTCACTCGGCTGTACGAGCTTCGCATCGGTCATCGGCCGTTCGCGGGCCCCTTTACCCCGTTCGTATACCGGCAGCAGGTTGACGCTTTCGGTCTTGAGCGCCGCGGTCACACCGGCTTCGTTGTGCACTTTGACGAGAAACGTCCGCCAACCTTGTTGAACGAGTTCCTTCTTCACCGGCCCTTCAACGACCGAGACGCGGCTCTCCGGGTTGATAATCACCGCCGCGACACAATGCGGATCGAGAATTTTCTGCACCGCCGCGAGAGCTTCCTTGCCGTCCGCGAATTTCAGGGCCGATTCGAGTTCTTCACGGTCTTTCACCGGCAGCGGAGCACCCACGAAATCGAGGGCAGAAATCAGCCGTTCGATGCTCGCCGCCAACGGCTGGGCTTCAATCTTCGTGACCTTCGGCCACGCAGTCTCGGCCGCAAACAACGTCGAGGGAGCAAACACGAGGACAGCCAGCAGCGAACGCAAGGTGAGCAACATGCGAGAACTCCTCGAACGGAGTGGATCGGAGATTGCCGATCATTGTGTGGCGGGAAGGGAAACTATGCCAGTCCAGGCGGGTAGCACAGATTGTCATGGTGTAGCCCAAAATTGGTGGTGAACATTCAATGCGGCGGAGCACTTTTGACCCCGACAGGGGTCACAGACGGTAGCCGGTGGTCGGAGCGCAGCGGAGACCACCGGTAAAAAGTCCGTGAAAAACGCACCCCGGAGGGGTGCCAGAATAACGAGCCAAAACGTCTGGCATCCCTCCGGGATGCGTCGCGTCGTTCCCGTTGATCCGGTGGTCTCCGCTGCGCTGCGACCACCGGCTACCGTCTGCGATCCCTTCGGGATCAAGAACATGCGGAACCATCAATGCGGTTACCACCATTCGGCTGAGACACCGATGATCATCGGGATAAGGTCGGATCCGTGATGGGCGCGTGGTCCCCCCGGCGACTCGCCGGGGGCTAAGACGGGCGGGCGTTGGCGATGAACGACCGCACGCGCTCGGGGTCTTTCACCCCCGGCGACGATTCCACACCGCTGGCGACATCGACGCCCCACGGTTGCACGGTCTGAATCGCGGCGGCGACGTTGTCCGGCTTCAACCCACCGGCGAGCAACAGCGGCGGCCATGACTCGAAGTCATAGCGCGATCGCAACGCGGTCCAATCGACGGTTTGGCCGGTGCCGCCGTATTGGCCGGGGGCGTGGGCATCCATCAGAATCGCGTCGATGTTCACACCCAGCTTGCGGCACGCTTGCACATACCGGGGCAAACGCTCCCACTCGTCATCCGGTGTCCACGACCGAAAGACTTTCGTACCAACGGGGCAGACCTGCATCACCGTGATAATGTCGTTGGGGCTCTCATACCCATGAAATTGCACGCCGTGCAGACCGATGCGGCGAACCAGGGCGGCGATCTCGTCGGCCCGGTGAGCCCCTGCATGCACAAAGACGCCGATGGCTTCGATGCCAGCGGGCAGCGCGGCGACAATCCGGGTGGCAACGTCCGGTTCGATGCACCGTGGTGACGGTGGATGAAAATTGAGTCCGATCGCGTCGGGTCGGCACGCTGCCACCCATGCGGCAGTGGCTTCATCACGGACGCCGCAGATTTTCACCCACATGATGATGAAGTCAAGGAGTCAGGGTTGAGTGTAGAGAGAACCGGTGACACGTCCCGAGATTCTACCGCACACCGAGGTGAATCGGCATCTTCGGCGGGGGAATGAGATCGATCCGCCGCGGTTCAGCCACCGAATCTCCTTGCAACCGGGCGACTTCCGCACGCAGCCGGTCGACTTCATCGAGCAGCCGCGGAATGTCTTCCCGGGCCGCAGCGAGAAACTGTGCATGGGCCGCCCGCGGGAGTTGGTCGGCACCGCCGCAATCACCACCGCCGGCACAGGTGACTCCAATCACACGCCGATCCTGGGTTTCGATGAATCCGTCCCCGCGGTGAATCCAGGGCCCCGCCACACATTGTTCGAGCCGGGTACGGATATCAGCAACCTCTTGGTCTGGAAGCGGTTTGGTCATGGCCCGACTGACTCCCGTTTCTCGTTAGTTGGTGGTTGAGATGGATCGACAGGTAGTTTCACTAGTTAAACGTCGGAGAAATCAGAAATGGCACGTGGAATTCTTCCGTGGAAGACAAAATCCGGAAAATTGTTGTCCATCGCCCAAAAACTGGCCTCGCTTCAGTTTCGTTCAGGCATAGCAGAATCGCCCGCCACTGTTCAGAATGGCGCTGGCGTCCACTTTGTTTGTCGAAAAGTTTCTCGCAGTCAAACCCCAGAGGAGAGGACTCTCGATGACGGTTGGTCTCGGCCGGCGGCTATGCGTCTTTTGTGGGTCTTCGCCGGGATTTCATTCCAGTGATGCCGCGGTGGCGGCGCAATTCGCCGGGCTCTGCGCAGGGCAGGGGGTGGAGGTGGTTTACGGCGGCGGGAGCGTGGGGCTGATGGGTGTGGTTGCCAACTCTGCCTTGGCAGCGGGTGGGAAGGTGATCGGCGTCATTCCGGAATTCCTGGCGACGCGGGAACTGCTGCATGCTGGGTTAACGGAGCTACACATTGTTCCCTCCATGCATGCGCGAAAGGCGTTGATGGCCGAACTCGCCGACGGGTTCGTGGCGCTCCCCGGCGGACTGGGAACGTTCGAGGAGCTCTTCGAGGTGCTCACATGGGCCCAGTTGGGACTGCATCGCAAGCCAATCGGGCTGCTCAACTCGCGCGGTTTTTTTCAGGGCTTCCTCACGCAAGTCGAACGGGCGATTCAGGATGGTTTCTGCCGGCCTGAGCATCGGGAATTATTCATCGTCGATGACGACCCGGTCCGTCTGCTGACACGCATGGAAGCGTATCAACCGCCTGTGCTGCCGAAATGGGTCACTCCGCCGTCGAGTACCGATCTCCCAGGTGGGATCGGCCGTATTGACCCCGTCCGGAGCGCGTGCGCCGGACGTCGTTTTCGGGAATGACTTCCGTCGCTCGCGCTCCGGGCTGGGAAGAGAGAAACGTTACCCTCGCGCGGCGGGGGCAATCACGCCCGCTTCCGGGCTGGAGGCCGTGGCATACAGCTTCTTCGGGATGCGGCCGGCGTGATACGCTTCGCGGCCGGCCCAACAGGCGTGTTTCATGGCGTGAGCCATCAGCAACGGATCACGGGCACTGGCGATGCCGGTGTTCAGCAACACGCCGTCACAGCCGAGTTCCATGGCGAACGCCACGTCACTCGCAGTTCCGACTCCGGCGTCGATGATGACTGGATAAGTGGGATCGTTTTCCTGCAGATACTCCAGACAGATCCGGATGTTATTGGGGTTGAGTACGCCCTGTCCGCTGCCGATGGGGCTCCCCGCGGGCATCACGGAAACGGCGCCGGCGTCCTTCAGCCGTTTCGCGGTGATCGGGTCATCGGTCGTGTAACACAGCACCTGAAAGCCGTCTTTGACCAGTTCGCGCGTGGCTTCCAGCGTGGCAACGGGATCCGGCAGCAGCGTTTTTTTGTCGCCGAGAACTTCGAGTTTGACCCAGTCGGCACCAGGATTTTCGAGTCCCAGCAGAATTTCCCGACCGAGCCGGGCCACCCGCACGGCATCTTCCGCCGTGAAGCATCCGGCGGTGTTGGGAAGAATCGTGTATTTTGCGAGATCGATGAAATCGAGGATGTTCCGTCCGGCCGCATCGACCAGCCGTTCGCGCCGCACGGCCACGGTGATGACTTCCGCACCGCTGGCTTCCAGGCACTGCTGCATCAGCTCGAACGTGGTGTATTTCCCCGTGCCGACAATGAGCCGGGATTGCAACGAGTGCGTCCCGATTTTCCAGGGCGTTTCCGGCAGAGCAGCAGTCGACACAGGTGGCATTCCTTCCAGTTCCAGCGAAGCGGTTGAGGCACACAGTTTACCGTATGCGGCCCACAGAATGCATGGTGTCGGACTTAGACGCGTTTCACTGACGCAATTCCTGGTTGAGGAATATCGTAGGCTGGTGTGGCTCTCACTTCTGTGAGGAACCGTTGGTTGAGGCCGCGACATCCGGAAACGGTTTTCAGCGGCAACAGCGGGAGTTGATTCAGGAGGCCCGTCATGCCCCTTGTCTATCGTCTGGCTGCCGATGTGGTCGTCGTGCTGCACGTGGCCTATGTGCTCTTTGTGATCTTCGGCCTGCTGTTCACCGTCGTCGGCGCGCTGGCGGGATGGAAGTGGATTCGCAATCCGTGGTTTCGAGGCATCCACCTGACGATGATCGGCATTGTCGTCTTTGAGACGTGGGTGGGAATGACCTGCCCGCTCTCCGTCTGGGAGTGGCAACTCCGTGAGTGGGCCGGAGACGTGAGTTACCGCGGAGATTTTATTGCGAACGCGCTGGACCGAATGTTGTTCTACGATGCCCCCGAGTGGGCATTCACACTCGGTTACACTCTGTTTGGTCTCGCTGTCGGCGTGACGTGGTTGTTTGTTCCGCCGAGCTGGGTTTGTGCCGCACTCTCCGATAAAAACTCAAACCCCGGTCACGATGTATGACCGGGGTTTGGAAGATCGATCCGAAATAGCAAGTTCGTGTCTTGACGATACACAGACGAAGAACTCTTCGGCATGACGTTGGAATTAGTTCTTGGCCTGTCCAACGAACGTGGCGACACCGGTGGTGCCAATCACGAATCCGCTGATCGTCGCCGTGGCTGGGGTATTCGGAGTGTTGTCGACAGCGATCGCGAAAAAGACGCCGGTGAAACCATTGTCGTTTGCAAAGGCGGCGATCAGGCTGGGGCCTTGGACAATCGGGCCGAGTTCGGAGTAGCGGCCATTAAAATCGCCTTCCGGAGTGTGAACCAACACATTGCCCAGTGTCAGGAACTTGGGCCCGAAAGCAATCCCTGCATCGGTCCCTTCGCTGGCTTCCACCTTGAAGGAGCGGTTGTTCGCGCCTGCCGCTTCGCTCGTGCTGGTCATCGCACAAACGACCATGCCCATCAGCGCCGCCATTGTCAGATTTCGCAGCATTATCAACGTTCCTCAAGACTAGTGAACCCCGCGGATAGTTTTAGGAATCGAGTTAGCGAGGTCGACTCTCGATCCCGTGACTTGGTAAATCGAGTACTCTCAAGCAACCGAACGGCCGCTATAGAACTCCTATTTGACCCAATGTGCTGTGAGTCTAGAAAGTGGGGTGCGGTAAGTCCATTGTTTTATCTGTGCTTTAGGTAGAATTCACAAAATCGATAAATTGGGTGTTGTCGGTATTTCTGCGGATCTTTGTGGGGGAATTTACCCTGCGAATTCATTACCCACCTTGCGGGCCCGAGTTGGCTTGTCGACATCGATCCCCAACGCCACACCGATCTCCACCAGCAGGTTCCAGCCCGCCGCCATTTGAATGAAGCTGTTGGCTTCCGGGACGGTCGGAATCGGGATTGTCGGGAACATGGTCGGCCGACTGCTGATGGCGATGACCGACAGGCCGACGCCTTTCACCAGCACGTCGTGGAACTTCTGTTCCGACTCGGGATAGGGTTCGATCCACACCACCACGTCGTCCGCATTCATGATCTCCTCGATCCCATGCACGGCGTACGTTCCTTCGAGAAAGTCACTCCGCTTGCGCGTGATCTCGTTGGTCTTCAGCGTCAGTTCTTCACCCACGCCATCATTCCGCCCGGCGAAGTAGATCGTGCCGGCTTTCGACAAGCGATCCACAATCGCTTTGTCGATGGGCGCGGTCAGCGCTTGCTGCACGGCCTCGGCGAGCGCGGGCTGTTGCTTCTCCAGGATCGGTTCCCCGGCGACCGCTTCGACCAGCGCCTGACAGAACAACGCCTGTTCAATCACACTCTTGGTCGCGGCCACCGCGCCTTCCTTGCCGCATTGCAGTACGAAGCCAGGGTTCGCCAAGGATTCGAGCGTGGATTGTGGCATGGCGGTGAGACTGAAACGCCGCTCATGACCCGCATTCTTCAAGTCGGTGAAGAGCCGAATCACCTCGGCGGTGCGACCGGAGTTCGACATCCCGAGCACGGCCCAGTCACGCAGGTCATACTCCTGCGATTGACGCCCGGCGTCGGTGTGCAGGTTCAACCGCCAGCCATGCCGCCGCGAATGGGCCATCGCATTCTTCGCCGGGAACAACCGGCTGGACCCTTCGCCGGTGAAGTGCAGCTTGTTCGCCGCGCGGATCAGGTCGACCATCGGCCGAACCACCTCCGGGTTGAAGTCCCGGATCACCTGCGGCGTCTGCAGCATGTCCTGCACGAGACCGAAACTGGAGTAGGGGGGCATAATGTTCATGACCATCATCCTTGTGATTCAAGATCCATTTAGCCCCCCGTTGTCTTCAACGGGGGGGACTTTGAAAATTTACCCGTGCGGTCCCCCGGTTGCGGACAACCGGGGGCTAAGTGGCTTTGGCCCGTTTTGCGGCGAGCGTGACATACTGCGGGAACTCGCCCAGCAGCGGTTGCACATATTGCAGGAACGCTTTGGTCACATCGAAGCCGTCCTCACTGATGTATTTGTCCGGCATCGGACGCTCGTGCACAGCGACTTCGCCCAGCGGGATCGTGCCGAATTCGATGCGGTACGGTTCGCTCGGTTTGTTGGCCCGCTGCATCGTCACCATCACGCCGCCGTGGCCTTTCAGCGCCAGCTTCACCGCCTGACGACCGCAGGCGAACGCTTCCTGGAAATCGAGCTTCACACCGCGGTCGGCTCCGCACATCGGCAGCGATTCGGAGATTTGAAATTCACCGCGCCAACCGAAAGCGTCGCTGATCATCTTGTGTAGCGACACCGCGGCACTGGTCCCGCCCATCGCTCCGAATTCGACGTTGCCGAACTTGTCTTTCGTCTGCGAGGCACTCACCGGCATGCCGTCGGCCTGCTTGATCCCTTCGCCGCAGACGATGCTCACAAAACCATGCTTCTTGTGGACGTCGGCGACCTTCTGCAAGAAGCGGTCCTTGTCGAACGCCCGTTCTGGTAGCAACAGAATGTGCGGCGCAGTGGTGGCCCCCCGCACCGCTGCCGACGCCGCGGGCACCCAACCGGCGCTGCGGCCGATCGACTGGAAGATCACGAACTGATCGACCTTCTGCATGTCGCGCGCGAGCACACCTGCCTGCAGCACACTCATCGCCACATACCGGGCCGCACTCGGATACCCCGGCGTGTGATCCGTTCCAAACAGATCGTTGTCCACGGTCTTGGGTACACCGACGCCGGTCAATTCGTGACCGTTTTCGTTGGCATATTTCGTGACGCGGTGGATCGTGTCCATCGTGTCATTGCCGCCACAAAGGAAGAAGTAGCGGATGTTGTACTTCTTCAATTGCTTCAGAATCGCGGGGAAGTGTTCGTCTTTGAGCTTCAATCGGCTGGAGCCGAGGGCACTGCCGGGCGTGTGTTTCAACCCGGTGCGGACGGCGACCGACTCGCTGCCCAGGTCGACGAGATAATCGTTGAGGACGCCCTCAATACCGAACCGCATGCCCAGCACGCGGCCGACGGCTTTGGATTTCAGCGCGGTTTCGACCACACCCGCCAACGATGAATTGATCACCGACGTCGGCCCGCCCGACTGCCCCACCAGCACATTCCCCACCGGCATTCCGCACACCTTCTTCAACACAAGGAAAGAAATCGCCCCCTGAGTTTCCGCAGGCGCCGCGGAAAGTCAATCGACCGGGGAATTTCTCACGGTGACGCAGGTCGTACAACGCGATTAGGCAACAACTGGCACCGCCGGAGTTTTTCGGTACGATTGGCGTGTTGGCAACCGACGGTGTTGATCTCCCCGGATTGATCCGCCAGCTTGACGAGGGTCTCCCATGCATTTGCGGCTTCCCCGAGGGTTCGGTCTGGGGATGATATGGCTTTTCATGGCTGGCTCAGCCGTTGCCGCCGACGTCACCGCGGAAGAAGTCTACCAGCGCGCGGATGAGGCATTTTCCAGGGCTGACACGAACAGGGACAAGCGACTGTCGCTGGATGAGTTCCTTGTCGGGCGTGACAACGCCCCTTTGGCGAAACGCGATTTTCATTTGTGCGATTTCAATGATGACCAGCATCTGTCGCGCGACGAATTCCTGACCGTTCTCAGTGTGGTTGAGCCGAAGTTTCGCGGACCGCTGCCCGATATCATCTTCGGGTTGGTCGAACAGATTGTCACCGCTTTGGATGCCGCGTGTGATGACTGGGACAAAGACCCGCAGCGAGAGATGAATGCCCGCCAGTTTCTGCTGGCGATCGCGGCTCAGTTTCAGCGCATCGGCATCGTGTCGACGATGCTGCACAATCAGGAACTGGACCCCGATAGCAGCGGCACTGTGACCCGCGCCGAGGCGCGGCGGTTCATCGAAATTCAAATGGGCGTCCGTGGCCCCGATGGGAATCTCTTGCGACTTTCAAACGGACAGGTCGTCAATCTGGCGTTGTTTCACAGCGGCGATTTGAGCTACCGGGGAAACAAACTCGCGCTGGAAGAGTTCGCCGAACGGCTGCCGAAGGGGATCGATGCCGCAGCGGAATTTGCGAAGGCGGATGTCGACCATAACCGCTTTGTTTCGCTCGACGAGTGGGCCGCGATGGGGTCCCCGGCGGTCTTCGATGCGGTCGAAGAATTCCGCAGAATGGACACGAACCTCGATGCCAAAGTTGATCCGCAGGAACTGCTGACCGGCACACCCGCGGCGCAGCAGGTGCTGGCAAAGCATGTCTTCCCCGGCTTCGACTGGAACAAGGACGGCGTCCTCTCACTGGCCGAGTTTCGCACCACGCCGCAAGCCAACCCCGTTCTACCCTGGCACAACCTTCTGGACGACAAGAACGGGGATGACGCTCTGTCGCTCGCCGAGTTTCAGTTTGAAACCCGCTCGCACTTTCCACTGCTGCGGATGCTCTATTTTCAACGGCTCGATGCGAACGGCAACAAGTCGCTGGAGACCAATGAATGGAGTTTCCACACGCGCACACCGGATGCGTTTTTCACCCTGAACGAAGATGGGACCGGATGGAAAGAGTTCTATCGCTTTGAGACCCACCGCGCTTGCGGTTCGCCGGCGGTCTCCCCCGATGGAAAGTGGATTGCGTTTGATGCCTGTCCCTCCATCCGGCCCACCTACACCGTCTTCGTGATGCCGATCCATGGCGGCCCGCCGACGGAACTGCAAACCGCCTCGACCCCGTCGTGGAAGCCGGATGGGACGCAGTTGGTGTGCTACAGCAATCGGGGGACACCGGGTTTGTATCTCACGGAGCCGCGCACCGGCGGGCCGTTCAAGCACCTGACGAAAGGCGCGGGGGGCCGGTGGTCACCCGATGGCAAGCAGATTGCGTTCACCGATGCGATGGCTATCAAACTGTATGATGTCGACACCGGAACGGAACGAACGCTTGCCGAAGCGGATGACGCCGACTACTCACGCATCCACGGGAAAATGGGCTGGTCGCCCGATGGCACAAAGATCTGCTTCATGGGTTTGCGCCCGGGACAGGCCGGGTTACGGGAGGTCACTACCATCGACCTGCATGCGAAAGAAAATCGGTTCAAGGTTCACCACACCACCAAGCAAGCGTTCAACGCCGATTTCGCCTGGCATCCGACGAAACCCCGCATCGTCTTCGCCATGTTCTGTCCCGAGCGGAAACTCACACAGCTTTACGAATTCGACCCGACCAACGACGCGCCACCCAAACTCATGGACGGCCAGGACCCTACGCGCAATAACACCGATGCGTGCTGGACGCCGGATGGGAAGCGCTTGATCGTCATCAGTGGGGATTATTGACCGTGTGTTTCGCAGTCCGGAGCGCGAGCGACGGGAGATCACCGGGCGATGCGAATCCGGACGGCCGGCGCTCGCGCTCCGGACGGTGACGGCGTGACTTTACCGTGATTCGGCGAGAATGGTTTGCAACTGCGTGAGCGTGCGCGATAACAGCACCCGGATCGCGCCGTCTGTTTTGCGGAGTTGTTCGGCGATGTCTTTGGTGGGGAGACCCTCGACGTAGCGCAGGCGGAGCGCGAGGCGCTGGTCGTCGGTGAGGGCGGAGACCGCTTCCTGAAGGCGCAGGCCACGCTGATCGCGCGAGAAGGCCTGGCTGGGGGACGTCAGGCTGGCGACCAGCAGATTGATAAAGCCGAACGGGTTGTCCCCGCCCGCGTCCATCGAGACTTCTTTGGCAGCGGACCGTTTCTGAGCGCCGACATGGTGCCGGTAGGCGTCGATGATCCGCTGCTCGCACATCTGGCAGAGGAGCTTGAATGGATCGCGGTCCGGGACTTCAAACTGTGCGGGGGCGGCCAGCGCGGCGACGGCGACGTCTTGCAGAATATCCTCGGCTTCCAGCTTCCGTTTCAGGGCCGGTCCGAGATTGCGGTGGATGTACGCCAGCAGCGGCAGCCGCTGGCTCTCGATAAACGCCGTCAGCGCGTCGGATGTCGGGAACCGGGGGGGAGGAACGGCGTCAGTCATACAGCGGCGGTCTGAAGGGATCGAGGTTGGGCGTCCGGTGCACGGAAATGTATCCGGATTAGCTGCCGGATTCGTCAGGAATTTGCGTCTGTCGGGAAAATCCGTCGACAAAATCGCGTTTCTGAATTCCTGGCATGAGGTTGGCTTGCAGCGTCTGTTCCGCGGACTTCATTCCGTTCGGCGCGCACGGTATTCTCAACCGTTCGTGACGTCAGACAACGGCGGGATTCCGTCTTGAACTTTCGGAGTGTGTGCGACATGGCCGGTGCGAATGGGTTGGGGGCGGCGGCGACACTGAAGACATCCAGCGGGGAGTACACGTATTACTCGCTGCCCAAGCTGGCGGAACGCGGCTTCGGACAGATTGACAAGCTGCCGTACTCGATGCGTGTGCTGCTGGAATCGTGTCTGCGGAATGTCGACGATTTTATTGTCACCGAAGAGCATGTGAAGCAGGTGGCGGGCTGGAATGCCGCGGCTCCGGCGCAGGTCGAAGTGCCGTTCATGCCCGGCCGCGTGGTGTTGCAGGATTTTACCGGCGTGCCCGCCGTCGTGGATTTGGCCGCTTTGCGCGCGGCGATGGTCCGCATGGGGGGCGATCCGAAAAAGATCAATCCGCTGGTGCAGTGCGATCTCGTCGTCGACCACTCGGTGCAGGTCGATGCGTTTGCGTCTGACGGGGCGCTCGCCGAAAACGTCACGCTGGAATTTGAGCGGAATCACGAACGGTACCTGCTGCTGCGCTGGGCGCAACAGGCGTTCCAGAATTTCGGCGTCGTCCCTCCGGCGACCGGCATCGTCCATCAGGTGAACCTCGAATATCTCGCCAAGGGTGTGCTGACCAAGAACGGCGTGGCGTACCCGGACAGCCTCGTCGGGACCGACAGCCATACGACGATGATCAACGGCCTTGGCGTTGTCGGCTGGGGTGTCGGCGGGATCGAAGCCGAGGCGGTCATGCTCGGCCAGCCGATTTACATGCTGCTGCCCGAAGTCGTCGGCTTCAAACTGACCGGGAAACTGCCGGAAGGCACCACCGCGACCGACCTCGTCCTGACCGTCACACAGATGCTGCGGCAGCACGGTGTCGTGGGGAAATTCGTGGAATTCTACGGTCCGGGCTTGTCGTCCATGACGCTCGCCGACCGCGCGACCATCGCGAATATGGCCCCGGAATACGGCGCGACGATCGGCTTCTTCCCGGTTGATGAGGAAACGCTGCGGTATATGCGCCGCACCGGTCGCACCGAGGCGGAAGTCGAACTCGTCGAGAAATACTACAAGGCTCAAGGTCTGTTCCGGACCGATGCGTCTCCGGAACCGGTTTTCACGAATTCGATTGGGCTGGATTTGTCGGAAGTCGAACCGTCGATGGCGGGACCGCGCCGACCGCAGGACCGGATCACGCTGGCGGCGATGAAGTCGCAGTGGCGTCAGGACCTCGGCACGGTATTCGGCAAGATCGCCCCGGCACCCGCTTCCACACCGGCCTCCATGACCTCCGAAGGGGGGCCCGCGCCGGACTCGCCCTCGGTGTCTACCGACAACGGATTTGACGGTGTCGACGTGCAGAACAACCGTGACGAGTTCAAACTCCAACACGGCAGCGTGGTCATCGCCGCCATCACAAGCTGCACCAACACCAGCAATCCCTCCGTGATGGTTGCCGCGGGGCTGGTGGCCCGGAACGCCGTTGCCAAAGGTTTGAAGCAGAAACCGTGGGTCAAAACCAGCCTCGCCCCCGGCAGCCGCGTGGTGACCGAGTACCTCGAAAAAGCGGGCCTCGACAAATCGCTCGATCAGCTCGGCTTTAACACCGTTGGCTACGGCTGCACCACGTGCATCGGCAACAGCGGCCCCTTGCCCGAGCCGATTTCCGAAGGGATCAAGAAGGGGAACCTCGTCGCCTCGGCGGTTCTCTCCGGCAATCGGAATTTTGAAGGCCGCATCAGTCCCGATGTCCGCGCGAACTACCTTGCCAGCCCGCCGCTCGTGGTGGCGTATGCCATCGCTGGGACGACGGACATCGACCTGATCCACGAACCGCTCGGCCAAGGGAAAGACGGCCAGGACGTCTTCCTGAAGGACATCTGGCCGACGTCGAAGGAAGTCGAAGACACCATCGCTGCGTCGATTACCCCGGAGATGTTCAAAGAGCAATACGGCAACGCCACCAAGGGGCCGCCGGAGTGGCAGAAGATCGCGGGGGCCACCGGCGAACTTTATCACTGGGACGACAGCAGCACCTACGTCCATGAGCCTCCGTTCTTCCAGAACATGCCGAAAGAACCGGGGCCGATCAAGGGGATTTCCGGTGCGCGGTGCCTGTTGTCGCTCGGCGATTCCGTCACCACCGACCACATCAGCCCCGCCGGTTCGATCAAAGCGAGTGCACCCGCTGGCACGTATCTGCAAAGCCGCGGTGTGAAGCCGCTCGACTTCAACAGCTATGGTGCGCGTCGCGGCGATGACCGGGTGATGACCCGCGGGACGTTTGCCAATATTCGCATCAAGAATCTGCTGGTGCCCGGTGTCGAGGGAGGCGTTTCGAAATACCTGCCGACCGGCGAGCAGATGTCGGTCTACGATGCCGCCATGAAATACCAGGCCGATGGCACGCCGCTAGTGGTGCTCGCCGGGTCCGAATACGGCACCGGTTCGTCCCGCGACTGGGCGGCGAAGGGAACGTACCTCCTCGGCGTCCGCTGCGTGATCGCCACGAGCTTTGAACGCATTCACCGCTCGAACCTCGTCGGTATGGGCGTGCTGCCGTTGCAGTTCCGGGCCGGGGAAAACCGCGATTCGCTCGGCCTCGACGGCACCGAAGTCTTCGAGATCGCCATCGACGACAAGCTGAAGCCGCTGCAGGCCGTCGAAGTCACCGCGAAGAAAGCCAACGGCGACGCCGTCCACTTCGTCGCCACCTGCCGCATCGACACCCCGGTGGAAGTGGAGTACTACCGCAACGGCGGGATTCTGCACACGGTGCTGCGACAGTTGGTAAAGGGCTAGGAAAAGGTGGTCGGTGGCGGGGGGGGGTGGTCGGCAGAGAGGTCGATGCGATTTTCTGAAACCGAGCAGATAAGGCCAATTCGATGGGGCCGTCTTTCAAACTCGATTTGTCAGTTTGGGAGACGGGTTGTCCCTTAGATGCATACTGTCGGTTGATGCACGATCACCACCAAAGGGCTGATGCCTGGCGTGAGGAGAGCATTGCGGCATACTCGCCCGAGCATCGTACACGTTTCCAGGAACTTCGACGCGAGATCGCCAGTTTCAGAGCCGAGCACCGGACGCTCTTTCGGCAGGGGACTTTCGACCAGCGCGACTATCCCGAGACCGCCCGTGTTGTTGGGCCGGTTGAACTGACATATGTGGAGCAGATGCGTCGTGAATTTGGGGTGGCAGACCGTGGATTCCCACAGGCCACCAGTGATGTTTTCGTCTGGGCTCGTGGAGAGCCGAAATGCCGTTGGCAAACTAAAGTCGGGGGACTGCCATACCGTCCACAGGGAAAGCCTTGGCCGCAATCGGTTCCAGACGCGGAATCGCCGTCCCATCCGATGACCTTTCTGGCCCAGTTCAATTTCACCGAATCGCGCGATCTGTTTCCCGATTTGCCCGGCGAAATTCTGCTGATCTTCGCCGAAAACGAAGAATTTGCGACGCCTAATGCGTTGACCTTCGAATGGTACGACTACGGAATTACCTCGCTTGTTGAGCCGGATGAGATTCCTGTACCGGACTGGCAGTTCGTTTCCTGCTTTGGCTTCCATCATCGCACCGTCGACTTTGCTCGAACGGAGGATTTCGGACTGATTGACA
Organism: Planctomycetaceae bacterium; assembly: GCA_041753475.1. Classification (GTDB taxonomy): domain Bacteria; phylum Planctomycetota; class Planctomycetia; order Planctomycetales; family Planctomycetaceae; genus DSVQ01. Next base: position 18,589 of record JBGSUN010000252.1, read on the forward strand.
GTCGTTCTGAAGGGCTCCTTGTGTTACCGGCAACCAAAATCGGTGGATTCCCAGCTCATTCGCTTGATGAGTGGTATGGCACGGTTGACTCCACGCCGGCCGGCGAATTGACATTTCTGTGCCAACTCAACGCCATTTTGCCCCGTCCCGAGCAATACTATCCTTGGCTGAATCAACGAGAACCTCTGGACTTGAAAGAACATACGAACCCAACACAGACATTGATCCTTGGCGATTGTGGTACCATCGCGTTCTATCTTGATGGGACGGGAAAGGTACGGTGGGGATTTCATACCAGTTGAGTCATATCAGATCACTGAGAATAAACCGCGGGCAACATGGCTCATAAATTGGTGACCGGTCGCCTCGCCCCATCCCCTACCGGGGCGCAGCATATCGGCAATGCCCGGACGTATCTGCTCGCATGGTTGTCGGCCCGGTCGCAGGGAGGGCGAGTAATTCTGCGGATTGAGGACATCGATTCGCCGCGGGTGAAGCCGTGGGCCGTGTCGCAGGCGATGGAGGATCTGCGGTGGTTGGGGCTCGATTGGGACGCGGGGCCGGAATCGCCGCCGTCACAGCCCGGAGCGCGAGCGACGGAGGCATCGTCCTCCCAGAAAATTCATCCGTCGCTTGCGCTCCGGGCTGGGACGGAAGACTACATCCAGACACAGCGCTTACCGTTCTATCAAGCCGCGCTGGATGAACTGAAACGTCACGAACTCGTCTATCCCTGCATTTGCACCCGAAGTGACATCGAAGCCGCGGCGAGTGCCCCCCATGCGGGGCAGGAAGGGCCGGTCTATCCCGGGACATGTCGTCAGCACCGGGTGGCCGACGCCGCGGATTTCGAGGGGAAACCATTCGCGTGGCGGTTCCGTTTTGAAGAATTTTCCCGTACCGCGAACTTGCCGACCGCATACATCGATCTGGTCGCCGGGCCGCAAGCGTGTTGCCCGCAGGAACTCGGCGACTTCATCGTCTGCAAGGCCGATGGCACTCCGGCGTATCAACTCGCGGTGGTCGTCGACGATCACGCGATGGGCATCAACGAAGTCATCCGCGGTGACGATCTGATCCCGAGCACCTTCCGGCAACTCGCGCTGTATGCCGCCTTCGGATGGTCGCCGCCGCGGTTTGGACACGTTCCGCTGGTGATTGGTCCGGACGGACGCCGACTCGCGAAACGGCATGGCGACACGCGGTTATCGACATTGCGGGAAGCGGGTGTCTCGCCGGAAGGGCTGGTGGGTTATCTCGCCTGGACCTGTGGCCTGCAAGCCGACACCACTGCCGTGCGGCCGGTCGATCTAGTGGAAACCTTCACTTGGGCGGCCTTGCCACCTGGTCCCCTGACATTCCGTGAAGTCGATTGGCGCGGGTTGATACCGCGGTCCGCTTGATTAACCACCGGAGATCGAAGAAAGAACCCGGCAGTGAATCACAGCCGGGTTCGTGGATTTCTTTTGGTGAAATCAACTTTGCAGGGCTCCCTCCCCGGAACACCGCTTTAGAAACCGAAAAAGAAGGCGATCAGGAGATTGATGAAATCGGCGATGTTGTAAACCACGGTGAGGATGATGGACGCCAGGATCTCGAACAACACTTCAAAAATCGTCACTGCGAACATAATCAGGGATTCCTTCAGGGGAGTGAAGTTGGCCGACGACACCACGCCGACAAAACGGTAGTGTCGTCCTGTCTCTCGTTGGCGAGCGTAAAAGTCGGCGTAACCGTTGTCAATTCCCGAATAGAAAATCTGGGTAAATTGGGTTGGGTTGTGCGGTGTCTGCCATTCCGACCACTTCGGTCGGTAAAAACGGCCTGAAGAACTGGTCCTGCGGGAGTTTCCAACGGAGCGGCATATCGGCTGTGCGGTCTTTTTTCGAACGCAGAGCCAAAACCGGCAACCGCGCGGCAGCCTGAGCAACTAAAAGAGGGATGGTTCGCCCGTTTCGGAGGCCGGCTAGTGTCGATGACTCCCCAGTCCTGGAAAAAACAGGCCGTTCGGCTCTCGGTGCTGATGGGCTTCGCTGTCGTTTTTCTGTTCCTGTTTCTGAACTTTCGCGATCAATTGACTCTGGCCGCGCTCAGCAGTCGGGAAGCGGAGTTACGGTCGGCGATTATTGCGCAGCCGGTGCTCGCCTACGGAGTGGCGTTCGCGATTTATGTTCTGGTTACGGGGCTCTCGTTGCCGGGGGCATCGGCGCTCACCTTGGTGTGTGGATGGTTGTTCGGTTTCTGGCGGGCCTTGCTCCTCGTCAGTATTGCGTCTACCGCCGGGGCAACCGTCGCGTTTCTCATCAGCCGCTATCTTTTCCGGGAAGCCCTGCAAGCGAAGTTTGGTGACCGGTTGTCCCGGTTTAATGCCGCCTTGGAAGCCGAGGGGGCGTTTTATCTGTTCACGCTCCGACTGATTCCCGCCGTCCCGTTTTTCGTGATTAACGTGGTCATGGGACTGACGCCGTTGAAAACCGGCACATTCTGGTGGGTCAGCCAGTTGGGAATGCTGCCGGGGACGATGGTTTACGTTTCCGCCGGGGCGTCGGTTCCGAGCCTGAAAGTGCTGGCGGAAAAGGGGGCCGGCGGGCTGCTCTCTCCCCAGTTGTTCGCAGCGCTGGTGGCTTTGGGAGTATTCCCGCTGATCGTGAAGGCGGTCATAAATGTGTGGAGGAGCGGGGCAAGTGCCCAGAGTCCAATGCCAAGTGCCGGACAGGAGGCTGTCCCCAAACCTTTGGACGAACGCTCCATTGCTTCCGGCTCTTGACTCTGGACTCTCCGCTCTCGACTCGTTCGACCTTGACCCGCAGAAGCTGCCGGTCGATAATCGCGACCGCATCAACCGGCGAGTGTGAATGGAATCACACTCCGAACGGACACCGGGCAAGGAGGCCGCGGGATGACTCAAGCAGAATTTTGTGATGTGGGGTTTCGCTGGACGAAACCCACATGGGAGCGGACCGCGGACGCCAGTTGGGTGCTGATTGTGCCCAGCACCATGCTCAAAGAACCGGAGCCCCCGCGGAAAACTAAACCGCACGGCGGACCGTCCCAGCGGATGTACGAAGTCTATGAATTCGACGGGAACTGGTTCGACCAACTGCACGAACGGCAGGTCGAACGCCTGTTGCAGCACCCTTCTTGGCGCGATGAACTGCGCCCGACTCGCGCGAAGTCGTAGCGGCAATTCAGTCTCTCCCAGCCCGGAGCGCAAGCGCCGGGCGTCCTGGATTCGTGTGGGCCTCCGTCGCTGGCGCTTCGCGCTGGGACAGGATGCGATGCGATGAGCGACTCCGCATCACCATCGACCGTTCTCGTCGTTTCGTTCGATCGTTGGCCTTGGCCGGCACTCGGCTGTTACGGTCACGAATGGATCGACACGCCCAGTTGGGACCAATTCGCGGCCGAGGGATTTTTGTTTGATCGATGCGTTGCCACGATCAACAAAGATGCCCGCGCCCACGAAACGTTGTGGAACAATTTCCGCTTGGGCATGGCCAGCACGCCGGCAACACTTCTGCACGAATCCGGTGCATCGCCTCTGGGCAACGATTTACATTGGAATCAGGTTCGCGAAATCGTCGGCAATGACGCCGCCGATGCCCCGCTGGGGGAGCGGTCGTTCGCGCGGCTGGTGCAAGCGGCGATCGGGGAATTGCAATCGAAGTCGCCTGCCGATTCTCCACGACTCGTGTGGGTGCACGGCGTTGGTCTTCCGGAACGCTGTCCTGTTTCACGTGCCGCTCTGGAGTTATATGCCGCGGACTTCGCAGAAGAAGGCTTGCAGTTGGCAGCGATGACCGATGAGGAATTGGTCGATCACGAGCTGACGCGCGCCACAGCACTCTCGCTGCTCGATCACTGGCTGGGTGAACTTCTCGACGCCGCGCGGTCACTTCCCGGACGGAAGTGGATGACGGTCTTCGCATGGGAAGGAGCGATCTGGGAACCAGCCCCACGACCAACGCCATTGATCGCCCCGTTTGATCCACAGCAAGCACAAGTCCCGTGGATTGTTGCCGGTGACGACATCGACCCAGGCCGTACGCTGGCGCTCGTCACCACCGGCGATGTGCTCCCCACGATTGCGGGCTGGTTGCAGCATCCTGTTCAGGAGAGTGCGAGTGAAAAGAATCTCGCATCGTTAATTGCCGGGGATGTAAACACAGTTCACCCGGACGTGATGGTTCAGCAGGAAGACCGTGGCGGATTGTGGACGGCGGACGATCTTACGCTGCTGGCGCGCAGCGGCGATGCGGACGGAGATGTTCAACGCTACTTATGGCCGGAAGATGGCTACGCGATCAACAACATCGCGGCACAAACGCCGGACATCGCCGCGGAACGTCTGGCAGCGTTCTATCACTCTTCGGGAGCTTCGCCCTCCCGGTAAGGGCGTCACGTCCACTGTGAACTGCGGCCGTGGGCCAACGCCGTCGCTTCTGCGTCGTTCACGCATTTGCCGCGGACGGGGTCGTACTGAATCTCATGGCCGACGCGGTAGGCGATGTTGCCGAGATGCGCGAGACCGGCGGAGACCACGCCTTGCCAGAGATCGCACGCTGGCTGCTGCCGGGTGAGGACGCTGGTGAGAAAATTGTCGACGTGCTGTTGCTGCATGCTGTTGGCAGAACCCGATGACCCGGCGGTGACGCCGTCGTAGACCCGCCAGCCGCCGCGGTCGAGCACCAGCACCCCTTTTTCCCCGTGAAAGGCGACACCAGTGCTGCGGCCTTCGACACCGTAGCCCGAGGACAACCGGTGTTCCCACACCAATGTCTGATTCGGATAGACAAACTGCGCGGTCATCGTGTCCGGTGTTTCGGCGGCGTCCTGCGTGCTCGCAATCACACCGCTGGCCGACACCCGTTGCGGCCATTCGACGTTGAGTCCCCACCGGGCGACGTCGAGCCAATGCGTGCCCCAGTGGGCGAGTTCACCGCCACCGTAATCCCAGAACCAGCGCCAGTTGAAATGGTAACGATTCAGGTTGAACGGCCGAGCCACAGCGGGGCCGAGCCACGCCTGATAATCGACGCCCATCGGTGCGGGGGTGGTCGATTTCGGCGGAATCGGTTTACGGCGATGGACCACCCACGCCCGGGCGAACCGCACGGCTCCGAGTTGTCCGGAATGCACAAACTCAATTGCTTCCCGCAGGTGATCGCTGCTCCGTTCCTGCATGCCGCATTGCACGATCCGTTTCGACCGTTGGGCCGCGGCCAGCGGCGGCAACGCTTCGCCGAGACACCACGTCGCCGGGGCTTCGACGTAGACGTCTTTCCCCGCCGTGCAAGCCAGCGTGGTCATGTTCGCGTGCCAGTGATCGGGGGTCGCAATCACGACGGCATCGACATCGTTGCGATCCAGCACACGGCGGAAATCGTGTTCGACTTGCGGTGAGGGAGCCCCGCTGGCCGTGACGGCGGAGACCGCGCTGCCAATGACGCCGGGGTCGACGTCGCACAGCACGCGCACCTCGGCTCGTGGATTCGCCGCGAACAAACCGGCCAGATCGCGGCCCCGATTGCGTACGCCGATGATCGCCACGCGCACGCGCGGTGTCGCCGTCTCACTGGCCGGCGCGAGCGTCGCCATCCCGGCAGCCACGGTCGCAGCCTGACAGGCGCTGCGGCCGAGAAACTGACGGCGACTGAATTCACGCTCGGGGCGAGTGTCCGGAGTCGTCATGATTTGCTCGCAGATTCAGGAGATTCGCGGTTGGCAGGCGGGGGTGTTGGGGGGGAGGACGCAGCAGGTTTGGCAGGGGGTTCGTTGATCTTGATGGAATCGCTGGATTTCGGCTTCTTTTGGGTCTGTTTCCGTTCCCACAACACCCCGGCCATCAGTAAATCAATCGACCGGGCACATTCCCGCAACGCCCGGCCGTATTGCTTCTCGCTGAGGGCCTGCTGCGACTTCTTAATGGCATCATCCCGCTGGGCAAGATCAATCGGCCAATGTTCATCCACGGCGGCGTTGCGCAGCTCGGCTTCCATCTTACCAAGCAGGTGGACGAAATCGGGAGTTAATTTTGCCATCGCTGTGCGATACGGTCGCCAGATAATCGTCGACTGCCCCCCGGATTCATACGTTTCCTGCTGTGCCCCGGTCCGTTTGGGTTGCCGCCACCACCAGATCAATCCGCCCAGAATGGTTCCGGTGAGAATGATGCTGCCGACGAGTTTGTGCTCGGTTAGCGCCAGCAGGCCCGAACCAACGAGGAACAGCACCGCCAGTGTGCACCACAGAACGAATGTTCCCCAGCCGCCGACGCTGTCGTCGCGCACCGGAATTTCGGGCGCAGACGCATTCGTCGGGACTTCTCCGGCCCGGACAACAATCACCGTAATGTTGTCCGACCCGCCCCGCAGGTTCGCCAGATTGACCAGCAACCGGCACGCATCCGCCGGGGGCAATTCACTGGCGATCATCCCCAACTCGGCGTCGTTTACCAATGTGGTGAGACCATCGGAGCACAGGACGAAAATGTCGCCGGCGTAAACCGGTGCAGGGCCTTCAATATCAACGTTGACGTTCGGTTCCGGTCCCAGCGAGCGGGTGATCACATTCCGCGGATACAACCGGTCAGCGTCGCGCGGATGGACCTTGCGCTGTTCAATCAGTTCCCAGACCAGACTGTGATCGCGCGTCAGTTGATCGATCTGCCGACGACGGATGCGGTACGCGCGGCTATCACCGACGTGACCCACCACGGCCCCCAAGGGCGACAGTAGCAACGTGGTGCAGGTGGTTCCCATTCGCAGAAAGTCGCGGTTCATTGAGCCGCGTTCGTTGATCGCCGCGTTGGCGGTTTCGATCGCATTCTTCAGCGCGGAGACCGGGTGTTGCTCACGGAGTTTATCAAAGGTGTGCGGGATGACATCGACGGCCATTTTACTGGCGAGTTCACCGACAGCATGTCCACCCATGCCATCGGCCACGACGAACAAATGCCCGCGGGCCTGCCAGTTTTCACGATCGGGAGCAAGAACGACAGAACACGAATCCTGGTTGTTCTGCCGACGAAAACCCACGTCGGAGAGAACCGCATACTGGATTTTCTGTTCCCAAAACATTGCGAGCCGCTTTCCGCAGAACCTCGGCGCGCGGCGAAACTCCCCGAAATCCTTGTCCGTCGGCGCTTTCTGCATCATAGCCACGAAAGAATTGCGGCGTAAAGGATTATGCCTGAGATGATTTGAGCCGACTCACGCGGAGAGATCCCGTTACGGATTCCTCTTGACCTGCTGGGCGGGTCCAACGAAACTTCGCGGCCTGTTCATTTCCCTGTCTGTGGGTCGTCTGCTGATGTCGTCTTCGTTGACTACCACCATGCGTTGGGCCGGGGCGATTGTGGTCGTCCTGATGCTGAGCGGGTGCGTGTCGCGGCGGATGATGGTCTATTCGGATCCGCCGGGGGCCCTGGTGCTGCTGGAAGGCAAGGAAATCGGCACCACGCCGGTTTCGGTCGACTTCACCTACTACGGCACGCGCGAGCTGACGCTCATCAAAGACGGTTATGAAACGTTAACAGTGCAACAGAAAGTCCAGACACCGTGGTACCAGATGCCGGTGGTTGAGTTTTTTGCGGACAATTTCACCCCCGGCCATGTTACCGACCGGCAACAGTTCCGGTATGCCATGCAGCCGCAGCGGATTGTTCCGAATGCGGAACTGCAACGCCGCGGCGAAATGCTGCGTGGCGAAGCCCGCCTCGGGCGATGATGTCCCTCGTTTCACAGTCCGGAGCGCCAGCGACGGCCGTCATGCCGCATGGAGTTCATCCGTCGCTGGCGCTCCGGACTGTGACAGAGTTAACTCGTGACCAACCGCGCGTAATCAATCGGTTGCGTGCAATCGAGCCGCCGATCGATCGGCGGGAGTTCGTACTTTAAGCCGCTCGCGCAGTTGAACAGGACGACCGATTCGTCTGCACGAATCCGGCCGTCGCGCAACGACTGTTGATACGCGGCATATGTCGCGGCACCTTCGGGAGACATCAGCAGACCGTCCTGATGCGAGACGTCAGTGCGGGCTTGCAGGATGGCCGCATCTTCAACGGCGATCGCAAACCCGCTCGATTCTCGCAGCGCGCGAAGCATCAGAAAATCGCCGACCGCGACCGGGACACGAATGCCCGCCGCAACGGTGTGGGCGTTTGGCCACAACTCGGCGAATTCCGCCCCGGCATCGAACGCTTTGACGATGGGTGCACATCCCGTGGCCTGCACGGCGACCATCCGCGGCAATGGATCGGAAATCCAGCCGATTTCCTGCAATTCCTGGAAGGCTTTCCACATGCCAATGAGGCCGGTGCCCCCACCTGTGGGATAGAAGATCACGTCGGGCAGCCTCCAGCCGAACTGTTCGGCGAGTTCGAGGCCCATCGTCTTTTTCCCTTCGATGCGGTACGGCTCTTTGAGTGTCGAGCAGTCGAACCAGCCCATCGTCTCTTTGCCCCCGCCGACGATTTTGCCGCAGTCGTTGATGAGGCCGTTGACCATCCAGACGTGGGCCCCCTGAGCGGCGATTTCACGGACATTCACCGTCGGCGTGTCGTCGGGACAAAAGACAAACGCTTCCATCCCGGCCCGCGCGGCATAGGCCGCCATCGCCGCGCCGGCATTGCCGTTGGTCGGAAGCGCGAGTCGTTTCAGGCCGAGTTCCTTGGCCATCGACACGGCCAGGCACAACCCGCGGGCTTTGAACGATCCGGTGGGCAAGCGGCTTTCATCTTTGACAAGGACCGCACCGCGACCGGTTTGCGACCGCGGCAAAGGAATCAGCGGTGTCATCACTTCGCCCAGGCTGACGATGTTTTCCGTACGCTGAACAGGCAGGAATTCCACGATACCGCCACAGGTCCGCCGGGCGCGCGGCGAGATCGTCACGGGTGATGGCGTTCTTCAAGGCGTTGAGATCGTACCGGACCAGCAACGGTCGCCCTGCGCGCGACAGGCCGTGAATTTGATCCGCGGGGTATTGTTCGCCGGTGAGACTGCACTCCAGATGCGTGACGAACGTGGGGCGATCGGTGGTGGTGTTATCGTGGGGCATCCGGATGTGTTCCATCAATGTCGCTTGGCGTCTGACTCGGGCATATCGTATCGAGTGTGCGTCATTCCATTTAGCCCCCGGTTGTCCGCAACCGGGAGCTCTTTGCGTTATCCGCGTCCGTTCCCCGCGGCAGGAATCGCCGAAACGCGACACATTCGTCTTGCCGCAATCGTCGTTCCCCCGTAAAACTCGCGCTGCGGTCGAGGATTGGGATTTACGGCGGGGCTTTCCGTCGCCTCGCCGAATTCGCTCGGCGCTCTCAAGGGAGGGAGAGGTCATCGTGACTACCAATTGGGGTCTGACGTTCGCCACGGGATTGGCGCTGCTGTTCGGTGTCGCGGGATGTAACCAGGGGGCCGCGCCCGCTACCGCAACAGCCAACGATCCGGCAGCACCGGAAAACACGGAAGCCGGCTTGCCCACCGCGTCTATTCCGAACCCGATTGTTCCAGAGCAAGCGGAACCTCCGGCACCAGCCGAGGGAACCCCGGAGTGGTCGCTCCTGGAAATTTCCAAAGTCCGGTTGTTGCCCTACCCCAGCGTCGATGATGACAGTCGCGACCCGGACGAAGGTGGCCAGGTCGAACCCGCTGCGGCAAGCGTTACCGACACGCCGGCCGAGAAGACGCCGGAAGAGCAGGCCGCGGCCGCCGAAGAGCGGGCCAAGGTTCTCAGCCAGATTCGGGTGATTCGTCGTGAACGCAACCTGCAAGTGGTGCAACTCGCCACCGATGCCATTCGGTTGACAGCGAAGGACGCTGCGAAGGAACCGGTTTTCCTCGCGGCGGTGCAACATCTGCTCGACGCCCGGCTGCAACTCGCCCTGCAAGGGGATGAGGAAAGTATCAACAACCTGTACGAAGCGGCAGAGGCCTTCTATGCCAAGCGTGCAGATTCCCCTGCGGCGGCTGAAGCACAGATGACACTTGTGAACTTCGCCCATGCCAGTGCGTTGCGGTACGCCAAGACCGAACCGAAGTGGATTCAGGAGTTTTCCCGCCAGGCCCAACTTTACGCCACACGCTTCGGCGACGACACATCCCGCGCGTTGCCGCTGCTGATGGCAGCCGGTCGCAGTTGTGAACTCAACGGAATGCCGGAAGAGGCGAAGTCGTGTTTCGCGCTCATTCAGGCCAAGTACCCGGAATCGCCCCAGGCCCGGCAAAGTGCTGGTGTGTTGCGGCGAATGTCACTGGTGGGACAAACCCTGGAATTCGCTGGGCCAACACTGGATGGTAACCATCTCTCGATCGAAGATTTTGCAGGGAAGACGACGATCATTGTATTCTGGTCTTCGACAGCGACGCCATTCGTGGAGCAGGTGGCACAACTGCAGGCGATCACCGAAAAATATAAGAAATACGCCAGTGTTCTGAGCGTCAGCCTCGATTCCGAAGAAAGTGACATCGACACCTTCCGCGAAAAGACGGGCCTCCCCTGGCCAGTGATCTTCCACGTCGAACACGATCAACGGAGTTGGAACGCACCGCTCGCCAAGTATTACGGGATCTCGACTCTGCCGACGATCTGGATTGTCGACGCCAAGGGAGTGGTGGCCGAGACGCAAGTCACCGCAGCCGATCTGGAGTCGAAATTGCGGGACGTGATCTTGAAGAGCCGTCCGCAGACCACTTCGAAAGTGGAGCCCGCGGTCAAGAACTGATCGAATTTAGACTCAGTATTCAAACCAGCAGCCCGGTTGTTCTACGGAACAACCGGGCTTTTTCGTTGCCTCAGCGAAACCGGATGGATTGGTGGAACGTCCTTCACAGCAATCGGATGAGACGACAGCCCAGGGGGCCGGCAGTGAGATTCGGAGCGATTCAGCTGGTCGATTGGATCGATTTTGCGGGTTAACAGGCATGAATTCGATCAGTTCCATGAGGCGAATATCTGCACGTGCGAGATTCTCTGTACAAAATAGCCCGGTGAGGGTTGAAACTAGACTCCGGTATATTAGCATTTCTATTTAGAGTACCGAGTAGGTGACTCGCGAATACCGTCTCCTCCATCCCAACATCCAGGGGGCAGGTGTTCGCCGCTGTCAGGAGGACCGTCTCGTTCAGGCAGAGACACAGGAGCAGTTCATGGCCGTTCAAAAAGCAGTGTTGACCCAACGTCAGAAGGACATTTACGAGTTTATTCGCGACAAGATTGTCAATCGGGGCTACGGCCCGACGGTCCGCGAAATCGGTGGGCAGTTCGGGATTCGCTCGCCGAACGGAGTGATGTGCCATCTCAAGGCATTGGAAAAGAAGGGGTTAATCACCCGTGAATCGCATATGTCCCGCGCGATTCAGCTCTCGAATCCCCCACAATCACGGACGAGTCTTCCGCTGGCCGGATTGATTGCCGCCGGGAGCCCGTTGCTTGCCCTGCAGCAGGAAGAGCGCATCGACTTCAGCGGACTGTTCAGTTGCGATGAACACGTCTGCCTCCGCGTGAAGGGGGAGTCGATGATCGAGGATCATATCCAGGAAGGTGATTATGTCGTCGTGAAGCGTGGTGTCGAAGCCCGTGACGGCGACATCGTGGTGGCCCGTGTCGAAGGGGACGATGCAACCCTGAAACGCTACTACCGGGAAACCCATCGGGTGCGGCTCGAACCGGCCAACAAAGGGATGAAGCCAATCTTCTCGAACCAGGTGGATGTCGAAGGCGTGGTGGTCGGCGTCATCCGCCAGTACTGATTCGGCCGGCGGCAGCGCACCCGGTTCCACATCGCGCCGTGCAATCGATCTCGCGGGCCAAGTGATTTCGGCGAACGCGAGCCCCCCGCTCAAGGATGGGCGGGTGTCGCCATGCTGACCAACGAGAAGCGCCCGCCAGGGCGAAGAGACCCACCGATCAGAATCGGTGGGCTTTCGTGAGTCACCTCAACCGGCTGCGCGGCTTTGGTCGCTGTTCAATTTGTTGTACAGCGTCTTCAGCGCGATCCCAAGCTCGTTGGCCGCTCTCGGTTTGTCGCCTTTGTGCTTATCAAGCACCTGGTAGATCACGTCCATTTCGATCTCCCGCAGGGTTCGTGCGGCTGCCGGCAGGGCGATCGAAGCAGGACGGTCACCGGATGCATCGTGATTGCGGGTCATGCTGGCCGGAAGATGCTCGGGGAGAATCGTGCTCCCCTCGGCGAGAATCACCGCGTGTTCCAGCGCGTTCGCCATCTCACGCACATTCCCAGACCAGTCGTACTTTTGCAGCACGGCGATCGTTTCGGGCGCGAGGATGTTCTCCGGCAAGTCTCGACGTTTCAGATGCCGGGAAATCAGTGCCCGTGCCAAATCGGGAACGTCCTCTTTCCGTTCTCGGAGCGATGGCAACTGAATCTCGAATGTGTTCACCCGGAAGAATAAGTCCTCGCGGAACGAACCTTCCCGAACCATGACCTGCAGGTCACGGTTGGTGGCACAGACGATCCGCACATCGACATGGAACGCATCGTTTTCCCCGACCCGGCGGACTTCACCGGATTCCAGGAACCGCAGCATTTTCACCTGCATCGATTTGTCGAGCTCGCCGAGTTCGTCGAGGAACAGCGTCCCGCCGTTGGCGACTTCAATGAGACCTTTCCGCGGCGTATCGGCCCCAGTGAAGGCCCCTTTACGGTGACCAAACAGTTCGCTTTCCACAAGATTTTCCGGCAGCGCACCGCAGTTCACGGCAACGAACGGCATGTGGACCCGTTTGCTGAGATCGTGAATCCGCCGGGCGACCAGCTCCTTCCCGGTGCCGGTCTCGCCGAGGATCAGTACGCTGGAATCGGTCGGGGCGATCTTCTCGATGAGAGTTTTCACCCGCTGCATCGCCGGGGTGCGACCGATGATGTCGGGCGACCCTTCGAACGTTTTCAGTCGGGTTTCGAGGGCGATGTTCTTGTTGGTCAGCGTTCGTTTTTCGGCAACGCGCTTCAGCACGGCAGAAATTTCGAACAGCTTGCACGGCTTCGGCAGGAAGTCGTACGCCCCGCGGCGGACCGCCTGGATGGCGGCTTCCATGTCGCCGTGACCGGTGCTGATGATGACTTCCGTCTCGGGCGAGACTTTGCGGATGTGATCGATCACATCCCAGCCGCTCATGCCCGGCATCTTCAGATCGACGATGGCGGCGTCGAACGAATGTTTTTCGAGAGCTTTAAGCGCCGCAAGGCCGTCTTCGCAGATCACGACATCGTGCCCCATCCGTGGGAGCTCGATCTTCATGACTTCGCGAATGGCCGATTCGTCATCGACGAACAGGACGCGCAGACGATTGGACGTGGCAGCACTCAACGGGCGACCTCCTGGCCCTTTCCGGCGGCATCCTGCCCCGGCAAATCGACCTGACAGCAAAGCAGACGAGAGACTGATTTTCGAGACGGTCTCATATCACTTTCATCAAAACCCCGCAATCCCGACTCGCAGACTCTGCCGGTTCAAAACTTGTCTGTGAGCAGAGACTCCGGTCCCCTCGCCCCCGTCTGCGGGGGAGAGGGTTAGGGTGAGGGGGCGTATTGCAGCGCTCGGCCCCCTCATCCGGCCTATCG
>JBGSUN010000253.1:0-36801 GCA_041753475.1 Planctomycetaceae bacterium
GGTGCAGCGCACGGCGATGGGACCGCGGCCGCGCTGCAGACAGCCGAGCCGCACACCTTGAAAGTGCAGGTGAGACACCTCGTCATCGAGAATCTGCGTGCACATTTCCCGCAGGACCGGGCACGCCGATGCCTTCCGCAAGGCGGCGTAGTACACCATCGCGATAATTTCCGCCGTCACCAGCACCGAGAGGGCGAGCTCCAGCCCCGAAAGATGTCGCACCCAACGGAAGCCGTTGTCGGTCCAGGTGTCCGTCAACCGTGGGAAATGCCATGCGTCGAGATATTCGCCGAGCATCGCCCCGTGGGTATTTTCTTCCGCGATGAATTGTCGCAGCGCGGGGACATAATCGGGATCGCCAATCGCCTGTGCATGCACTTCGGCGACGCGGAACAGATGTCGGCCCGAGCCACTTTCGCCGCGCTGAAAGATCGCCATCGACGGTAGCAAATCACGCTGCTCGGACTCGGAAAGGGACACGCCGCGTTCCATCGGTAGCGCGGGCCGTGTCGCCGCCCGGTGCAGAAAATGCTGCAGCCAATCCGCAGACGTCCACTCTCGCCTCTCGGCGGCTTCCGAGCAGCCGGGAGGCTGCACGCACGGTTCGACAGTCATGATGGACATTGGATTGACTCCCGATTGTTGGACGGTGTGCCACGGCCGTCTCGGCCGTGCGTTGGTTCAGCGCGGATGGCAAAAGCACGGCCGACACGGCCGTGGCACATTGAAGTGGGAACGACGGTCAGACCAACACCGCGGCGAGCGTCTCCAGCCGTGCGGACACCGCCTGAATGATGTCGTCCGGTGTCGATGTCCCGGCGGTCAGGCCGACGACATCGGACGGCTGAAACCAGTCGGCCTCCATCTCATCCGCGGTCTGAATGAAGTGGGCTCGCTTGCCACGATCGAGTGCCCGTTGCAGCAGCGCCCGACTGTTGTTGGACCGTTTCCCGCCGACGACGATCAGCACCGTCGCCTGTTCCAGTAGTTCCTCGAGCGCTTCCTGCCGATCGCGTGTCGGCTGGCAGATCGTGTCGACCCACACGATGTCGGCGTGGGGATGCAGCCGCTGAATTTCCGCGAACACCGCCGCCGCCGTGTCCGGCCGGGTGGTCGATTGAGCGATCACTCCCAGCCGTGTGAAGGGCGTGGCTTCGACGTCGTCGATAGTCGCCCAAACCGAGAAGGACGCCAGATCTTCCACAATCCCGCGGACTTCGACATGACCCGGTTGACCGATCACAACGACGTGTCGGTCTTCAGAGGCCAGACGTTGAGCCGCCGTATGGACGCGCCGGACCAGCGGACACGTGGTGTCGATGATGGTCAAGCCGGAGTCGACGAGCTGGTGCCGCACACGATCACTCACGCCGTGCGCGGTGACCATGACCTGTGTCGCTGTTGCGGGGATGGTGCGGTCCGTTTCCGAGCAACTGATGAAGCCGCGCTCGGTCAATCGTTCACGCACCTGATCGTTGTGGACGAGTTCGCCATAGATCGCGGTCTGTGTTGGATGAGCAACCCGTTCCGCGGCGGCGAGGGCATCGCGGACGCCGAAGCAGAAACCCATCGCCCGGGCATGGATGACACGCATGATCGCTTCCTAAAGAAAAGTACTCTACAACACAAAGTTTGTGGGCGTGCCAAATGGTTGGTGAGTCCAAGGCACGATTCCGGTCAGGATCGTATTCGTTGTGTGCCACGGCCGTGTCGGCCGTGCGAAGTTGAGAGAGCGTTCTGCTCGATCGCACGGCCGGCACGGCCGTGGCACATCCTCGCGTGGAGATGTTCCTAACTCTCCACTAACCGGGGGCCAATCCCCACGTTGGTAACGCCACAGGAGGACTGGCCGTCGCGGCTTGTTGCCCCCGTGCCGCTTCCGTGACGACGGACTGCAACACCGCCAGGTATTCCGTGAACTTCGTCCGTCCGCTGGGGGTGATTCGCACCAGTGTCTGCGGGCGATTGTTCTTGAAGCCCTTCCAGATCTCGACCAGCCCGGCGTCTTCCAGCACTTTCAAATGCCGGTTCAGATTGCCGTCGGTCAGGGCACACAGGTCCTTCAGATCGTTGAACAACAATCCGTCGGGGCGCGTCATCAACGACGTGAGAATCCCCAACCGGGCTTTCTCGTGGATGGTCCGGTCGAGACCATCCAGCGCGTAACGGCCCGGCGTGTTCTCCGGCGGTGAGGGTGCCGGTTTAGACTTCGCCATGAACGAGTTCCTCCGCAACAAAATCGTCTGTGGACTCGGTCGCCACGGACGCCGGTTCGCGTTCCAGATAGGCATACAGAATGGCGGCGATCGCGGCTTGTCCGACCCCGAATGACAGGGCCATCCACCACGGGGCACAGGCCCAGTGGCCTGGTCCGGCGGCCAACGGCCCCGCGGCCATGAACAGATAATACAGACCGACTCCTGCCACCGGTCGCGGTAATTGTCGACTCGATGCCAGCACCCCGAGGCCGAAAAGCCCGCTCCATAACCCCGGCAGCAACCACATCGCGGTCGGGTCCCAATCGGTCACCGCCCATGTCACCGCTCCGCCCAGCAAAGTGCACGGCAGGAATTGTTCGAGCGCGATCCGGGTCTGTTGCTGGCGATGTGACGATGTCGAAATCCATCCCTGCCACAACACCTGCGTAGTGCTGGTGACGAGGCTGGCGACCGCAATCGACACCCACAATCCAAGATAGCGCAACGGTTGGGCCATCGGGTCGGGACACCACACGGCTTGCACCCCGGCACCGGCGACGGCAAGGACCGCGGTGGCGGCAATCGTCGCGGCCCGGTAACCGCGGAACGTCTCCGCCGCGCTCATCCGCCGCTGGATTTCCGCCAGATGGGCGACGGCGTCCTGCAACTCACCGGGAGAAACGCGCGGCATGATTTTGTTGACTCCGATTCTACGCCATCCTCAGAGGGATGGCTTACCCAACGTTCCGCTCATCACGCGGAGCGTGATGGCCACCAAAGTAGCCATCACGCTCCGCGTGATGAGCGGATCCCACCGAAAGCGTGGCGTCTCTTCCGTTTGATCTTACTCCGCGGCATCTCCCGTTGACCCGCTGGCATTTGGAGTCGCTGCCTCCCGCTTTCCCTTACTCAGCACTTCCCCCACCCCGACCAGCGCTCCTGCAATGGCTCCCGATCCCGCCAGGAAGATTCCCGCCAGCAGCGTCATCCCGAAAGTCCCTTCCGAGTTCCCCCCGATGGCGGGAACCACGACCACGGCCGCCAACACCCCGCAAGCTGCTCCAGCAAACGGGTACAGCAGCAGGTGATTCATGGGAAGCTCCGTGATACCGAGAGGCAGCGCCCGAGGATCGCCCCGCAGCGAGAACACTTTCCATTGCAAAGTTATCGTGAGGTGAGTCGTCTGTCAATCAGAATTACCAGAATCTCGACACGGAATCCGTTGAAGTGCGTGTTTCGGAATACGACCGATCCGGCGTGGTCGCCTTCGCACCGGATGCACAGGGATGCATCCGGTGATTGGTGGGGAACTTCTATGAGCGATTCCGGACTCCGGAGCCCCAACGGGGCGGCATTCGATAGCCCAGCCCAGAGGGCTGGGTCCGCGAGTTACGAGGTAGTGACTCCCTTCTAGAAATCGTCGCGCCCCCTTGGGGCTTGGCGTAAATCTTGACTCTCCCGACCCAGGGCTTCGCGAGTACGCGGCGCCCTGGGCTATCGAATCGCGCCCCCTCGGGGCTGAAGACCGTCACGGGACGCCCGACCAATCTGCAGACGCACCCGATGCACAGCGCGAACCGCATACTCGGTTCCGCGGGTCGCATCAGCGGGTTAGGATGGGTGCGAACGCTGTGCCGTCCGTGTCACTTCGCGAGAGATCCCTGTGATGACTTTGGTCCGAATGCTGTCGCTGGGACTGGTGCTGCTGTGTCCGTTGGCGGCCTTCACCCAGGACGATGATGACGACGAACTGCGGCCGGGGCTGCTGGCGACGTATCGCGCGGGGGGCGTCGCGATCCTGCAGATTGATCGTGATGTCGCTGTGACGACCGGCAACTCGGCCATCGACGAACGGTTCCCCGCCGGGCCGTTGTCTGTGGTGTGGGACGGACAGATTCTTCTGCGGACCGAGGAGAAATATCAGTTCCATGCGTTCGTGCACGGCCAGGTTGTGGTCACGGTGGCGGGGAAAGAGGTGTTTGCCGGGGTGACCGACGGGCCACAATGGATCAGCGGGCCGGAAATGGTCCTCACATTTGGCGAGCATCCCATTCAGATTGCGGCGGCCGAGGTGCGCGGACCGTTGCAACTTTACTGGTCAGCGGATTCGTTTCCCCTGGAACCGGTGCCGCATCATGCGCTGTTTCATGCTCCGGAACCGAAGTCGATCGCACTGGCGGCCCATGGTCGACAATTGTCACAGGCGCTGCGCTGTGCGGCTTGTCACGAAGAACACGGTGCGGATGAGGCGACGCGCGGGCCGTCACTGAAGACGTTTGGCGAAGGGACGTCCGCCGAGTGGTTGTTGACGCGGCTAACACGGACCACGCCTGATGTCCACGGTCGCATGCCGGCGTTCGGGTTCAGCAATGACGACGCCTCTGCCATCGCTGCATACCTGAGGAGTGTCCGGCAGGATGTCTCGCTGCCGTCGTCGCCGAAGCTTGGCAATGCGAAGGAGATCGCCGCGGGGACGGAACTGGTGAAATCGCTCGGATGCCTGGCGTGTCACACGTGGACGGGACTGGGGCAGACGTCCATCTGGAGCGGCAGTCCGCTAGACGACATCGCCCAGCGGCGACAACCCGCGTGGGTGCTGCAATGGCTCAGCGAACCAACGAAGATCAACGCCCACACGCGGATGCCGGTGTTCAATCTGAATGACACGGAACGAAAGCAGATTGTGGCGGTGCTGATGGGCGAAACCAAGCCGATCAAGGTCGACAATGGACGCTCGAAAGAGGTGACCGACGACATCGTTTCGCGAGGGAAAAAACTCGTCGAAGAGTCCCGGTGTGCGGCGTGTCATGAGATTCCGGGAGTGGGGAAGCCCGCGGTGGTGCAGCGCGGGGCGCGAAACCGCAAGCGAGGGGACGGCGCGAGTGGTTGTTTGAGCGCGAAGGTTGATATCAAGAAGAAACAACCGGGGTATCGTCCGGATGACATCATGGCGGTGACGGTGTATCTCGATACCGCTGCGCAACACGATTCCTCATTGAATGACTTCGCCACCGGCCGGGATCGGCTCGTCCAGAAAAATTGCACGGCGTGCCATGACCGGGACGGCGGGCGCGGGTTGTCGGGCATCGTGCGGAATGTGGTGAAGTCGGTCCCCGCGTGGGAAGGGCAGGCCCCGACGCTGGTGCCGCCAGCGCTGACGGCCGTCGGGGATCGCATGCGGGATGAACCGCTGGCAACCGCGATCAAAGGGGAACAGAAACCGCGGATGACGTGGCTCAAAGTCCGCATGCCGAAGTTTACGCACACCAAAGACGAAGCCGCGGCAATCATCGCGCACCTGGTGGGACACGACCGCATCCCCGAAAACGCCCCGGCGACCCCGGCGTATCCCATTCATGAGGACATCGCCACCGCCGACACGCAGACGCTGCTCGCCGGGCGGGAACTCGCCGGGGGCAAGGGGTTCAGTTGCGTGGCGTGTCATCAGTTGAAGGATTATCAACCGCCGAAGGTGGCCCTCGGCACACGCGGGTCGGACTTGTATCAACTCGGGGCCCGACTCCGGCCGTCGTACTTCTTCCGTTGGATGCGTTCGCCGTTGCGGATTCTCCCCGGCGTTGAGATGCCCGGCTATCAGCGCCCGCATCCGACGTTGCTCGACGGCCAACTCGACAAACAACTCGCGGCGTTGTGGGACGCACTGCACGATCCGAATTTCACCGCGCCGACCAACCCCGCCGTGGTCGAACAGTTATGGACACTGCAACCCGGCGACAAGCCGCGCGTGCTGCGCGATGTCGTCACCATCCCCGGCGAAAAAGGCCAGCCGGAATCGATCCCTCGCGCGATCGCCATCGGCTTCGGCAACGGCCACAGCATCCTCTTCGACGCCGATACCGCCACCGTCCGCATGTGGACCCTTGGTGACTTCGCCCGCCAACGCACCCAAGGCAAAAGCTGGTTCTGGGACATGGCCGGATCGCCGTTGATGCAATCGCGCGCGGACGATGTAGACCTCGCGTTGCAGCTTGATATTCGTTACCGCGGCGGCATTGGGCCGGATGTTCCTTTGGTGGCACCGAAGACACGGTTGGAACGCATCGAACAGGATGGGCGAGCGGTGGAAGTGACGTACACCGTGGAATGGGAAGTCGAAAAGCAGACGCTGCGGGGAACGATTCGCGATCGCTGGTCAGAACGACCGGATGGTTTGGAGCGTGAAATTTCACAGGTCGGACTGGGACCGCCGAGCGGGTGGGCGATCGGTGTGCGGCCGTTGCGCCCGGACGGACTGCGTCCCGAAGCACGGTGGGCCCCGGCACCGCGGGATAAGAATTACGGACAGACCATTGCGATTGTCCTTCAGGAGGGGTTCCCGCCGAGCCGCATTTTTCTGGAGGACAAACCGGTTGTGTTCTGGTACACCACGAAGTTGAAGAACCCGGCGATTGTCGCAACGCCAGCACCGCAGCCCACTATTAGCGTCGAAAAAGTGACGGCCGCGCCGGGGTTCACCGGCATACGGTTGCCGTTGCCGCGGACGATCATGCCGACGGCGATGGCGGTGCTGCCGAACGGCCGGTTGGCATTCACGTCACTGAAGGGACACGTCTTCATCACGCGCGACGACGACGACGGTGATGGGCTTGATGACGCACTCACGCCGTTTGCGGAAGGGCTCGCCGCGGCGTTTGGAATTCTGCCACATGGAGACGATTTCTATGTCGCGCACAAACCGGAAGTCGTCGCGCTGCGGGATACTGATGGCGACGGCCGGTCCGATGTGATGAAGGTCATTGCGACCGGTTGGGGCTACACCGACGACTATCACGACTGGACCTGCGGCATCGTCCGTGACAAAGAGGGATGGAATTACATCGGCCTCGGCAGTGACTACACGCACAAGAACCGCCCGGCGTCACAATCGAAATGGCGCGGCCACATCCTGCGGTTCAATGACGAGGGTAAAGTGGAATCGATTGCCACCGGATTGCGGTATCCCACCGGGCTGGCGCTGTGGGATGACGATCGCCTCGTGTGCAGCGACCAACAAGGCGTGCAGAACACGTTCAATGAACTCAACGTGATCGTGCCCGGTCACCGTTATGGCGTGCCGGCGAAACTCGATCCACCGACGGAAGACCCCGCCGATGTTCCTGCCGTACAGATTCCGCATCCGTGGACGCGGAGTGTGAACGGTGTCGCCGTGTGGCCGCGGTCGACGGGGCATCCGTTCGCCGGGCAGATTGTCGGGGCGGAATACAACTCACGCTTCCTCATCCGCTGTTCGTTGCAGGATGTCGAAGGCACGCTACAGGGAGCGGTGTATCCGCTGACGAAGCCGGGCGAAACCAACGGCGTGGAAGAATTTCTCGGACCGATGGGCGTCACGTTTGGACCGCAGGGGGAACTCTACGTCAGCAGCATTCACGACAGCGGCTGGCTCGGCGGTCTCAACACGGGAGACATCGTAAAGCTCACGCCGAACGAATCATTACCGAACGGGTTGAAAGAAGTCCGCGTCACGCCGACGG
Source organism: Planctomycetaceae bacterium (assembly GCA_041753475.1). GTDB lineage: Bacteria > Planctomycetota > Planctomycetia > Planctomycetales > Planctomycetaceae > DSVQ01. The sequence goes on from JBGSUN010000253.1 coordinate 7,694, forward strand.
GCATGTCGCTGGAGTTCGTGGCGGCCGTCGACAAAGCCAAAGCCGCGCGGCCGGAAGCGTACAAGATCGTCGGCTATCAACGGGTCTGGCAGGGCACCTACGCCACCGAAGACACCGGCCGTCACACGGTGGAAGTCCGCACGGCAACCGTCAGCGACGATGGCAAGACGGTCACCGTCGAACTGCACGGCCGCAAAACCGGGCATGTGTATGACATCGCCGTAGAACCCGTCGGCAGCGGCCCGTCCCCCGCACTATGGCCGAACCAGGCGACCTACACGCTGAACCGCATTCCGCAACCGTGAAATCACGTCCCCGTGGTGGATGGCGAAAAGAAGGAACCATGATGATGCAGGGGACTCGCTCTCACGGTGTGTGCGGATTCCTCGTGGCGTGGCTGCTGACCACACAGGCCGCCGTCGCTGATGAACCCGTGCGTTTCAATCGCGATGTGTTGCCGATCCTCGCCGATCATTGTTTTGCTTGCCATGGCTTCGACAAAGCCAAGCGGGAAGCCGGGCTGCGGCTTGATGTCCGCGCGGGAAGCACGCAACGGTTGGAATCCGGGGCGACGCCGATTGTTCCGGGGGAGGTTGCACAGAGTGAAGTGTGGCGGCGGGTGACGTCGCGCGATCCCGAGCAACAGATGCCACCGCCGCAAACGGGGTTGACGCTCACCGCCGCGCAGCGGGAAACGCTGCGGTTGTGGATTGAACAAGGGGCGACCTATGAGCCGCACTGGGCGTATTTGCCTCCGCAACGTGGGGAACCGCCCGAGGTCGCCGGAGTGGTGCAACCGATTGATCGTTTCATTCGTGCCCGTCTGTTGGTGGAAGAGATCGCACCGGCACCTCTGGCCGATCGGGCCACGCTCATCCGCCGGGTGACACTTGATCTTACCGGGCTGCCGCCGTCGCCGTGGGAGGTCGATGCGTTTGTCAACGATCCGCGTGCCGATGCCTACCAGCGCGTGGTAGACCGGTTGCTCGCATCGGAACATTTCGGCGAACGCTGGGCGCGCTGGTGGCTCGATCTCGCCCACTATGGTGACAGCGATGGTTACCTGCAGGACTTTCTCCGTCCGGTCGCGTGGCGATACCGGCAATGGGTGGTCGAGGCTTTCAACCGTGATTTACCGTTCGATCAATTCACGATCCAGCAACTCGCAGGAGACTTGTTGCCGAACGCCACGGTCACGCAACGGATGGGGACAGGGTTTCTGCGAAACACGTTGAGCAACCGCGAAGGGGGAGCAGACCTCGAAGAGTATCGTGTCCAACAGACGATTGACCGAACCGTCACTCTTGGAACAACGTGGCTTGGTCTCACCGTCGGCTGTGCGCAATGTCACGATCACAAATTCGATGCCATCACGCAGCGCGAGTTCTATCAACTTTATGCGTTCTTCAACAATGCGGATGAAGCGAATCTCGACGCGCCGCTGCCCGGCGAACGGGAACCTCGGGAAGCGGCTCAAGCTGAGTATGACCGCAAACGCACAGAGATTCTCGCCCCCGTTGCTGGTCCACTCGCCGCGTTGCAGGCCGATTGGGAACAGCGAATGCTGCACACGGAGACGCATCCCGGTGAAGATTTTTCTTGGGATCGCACGCTGGAATTGCTCGGCTTGCAATGGGGGCAAAACCTCGGTGAAGGGCAATTGGAAGGCCTGAACATCATCAAGACACCGCCGATTGAACGAACACTCGACCAGCGTGATCGGCTGCTCGATTACTTCCTCCGCGCGGCTCCGGCGGCGTACAGTGAAAAGTTCAAAGAGCTGAAGCTCAACGAGGTGAAGACCAGGCTCGACGCGCTGACGAAGAACTTGCCAACAATCACCCGTGCACCGGGAATGGTGAAATCGCCGGTCGCGCGGGCCACCCATATTCACGTTCGTGGTGAATATCTTCGCAAAGGAGATGAAGTGTGCGCGGCGACTCCGGCAGCACTCCCCGCACTACCGGCGAAGGATGCCGTCGATCGGCTCGACCTCGCCCGCTGGCTTGTATCCCCGGAGCATCCGCTGACAGCGCGTGTCGCCGTCAATCGCCTGTGGCAGGAACTCTTCGGCCGGGGCATTGTGGCGACATCGGAAAACTTCGGTATTCGTGGCGATCGGCCTGCACACCCGGAGTTGCTCGATTGGCTCGCGCTGGAGTTCATCCGCGATGGCTGGAGTGTGAAATCGCTGCTGCGGACCATCGTGTTATCGGAGACCTATCAGCAAGCGTCAACGGCGCGTCCCGAGTTGGCTGTTCGTGACCCGCTCAATAAACTCGTCGCGCGGCAGAGTCGGCTGCGGTTGTCCGGAGAGGCGGTACGGGACTCAGCACTCGCCGTGAGCGGCTTGCTGAACCGGACCATCGGTGGTCCGAGTGTGAAGCCGCCGCAGCCAGCCAGTGTGTCGAAGGAGGGTTACAGCAACGTCTGGGAACCGAGCGCCGGTGCGGATCGGTATCGTCGCGGGGTGTACACGTTCATCCAGCGGACCTCACCGTTCGCGCAGTTCGTGACATTTGATTTGCCCGATACCAGCCGGAGTTGCACGCGCCGTGAGCGCTCAAACACGCCGTTGCAGGCGCTGCAATTGTTGAATGATCCGGTCTTTCTGGAAGCAGCACAGGCTCTGGCTGCCCGTGTTCAGCGGGAAGTGCGTGGCGATGACGCCCAGCGATTGAACCACGCGTTCCTGTTGGTTCTGGCCCGAGCGCCAACTGCAGATGAAGTCCAACGACTGCACGGTTTTCTGCGACAGCAACGTCTACTGTTGCAAGACGACCCCGCCTCCGCACGGGAACTGAACCAGGATATTTTCCCGGACGGAGATCCCGCATGGATTGCCTTGGCGAGTGTGCTCTTGAACCTCGACGAGTTCATCAATCATGAGTAACGGCATGCAACGATCGCTGTCCCGGCGTGAGGTTCTGGCTCGAGGTGCCCACGGATTCGGTGCCCTGGCGCTGTGGCATCTGCTCGCGCAGGAAGGACGAACGGCATCAACCGCGCCGCAGGTCACGCCCCGGGCGAAGAACGTCATCTTTCTCTTTATGATGGGGGGACAATCGCAGCTTGATCTGTTCGATCCCAAACCACAGATGACACCACTGCATGGTCAGCCGATGCCCGCATCGCTGGTGCAGGCCAAGAAGAGTGCCACCGGCGGTATTCTCGAAACCGTGATGGCCAGCCCGCGGAAGTTCCAGCGCTACGGCCAATGTGGTATGGAATTATCGGAACTCTTGCCTTACACCGCCTCCATGGCCGACGACTTGTGCCTCATCCGTTCGATGTACTGCGAGCAGGCCAACCACGACCCGGCTCAACTCTTGCTGCATTGTGGGACGCCGTTGTTTGGCAACCCGAGCATGGGATCGTGGGTGAACTACGGTCTCGGCAGCGCGGGCCAGAACATGCCGGGCTATCTGGTGCTGCTGTCCGATGACGGCCACGGTCTGGAAGGAGCCGGGAGTTCGTTGTGGAGCAGCGGCTTCATGCCCTCGACCTACCGTGGCGTTTCCTTCCGCAACACGGGGGATCCGGTCCTGCACATCAACCGTCCGCGCGGTGTCTCGCCGGAGATGCAGCGCGCGCGACTCGACGCCGTCCGCGATCTCAACCAGATGCGTCAGCAGGCCACCGGGGACGCTGAGATTGCGTCACGAATTGCGGCTTATGAAATGGCGTTCCGGATGCAGAGTGCCGCACCAGAGTTGCTTGATTTCGGGCAGGAAACCGCGGCCACACGGGCCCAGTACGGCCTCGACAAGGACCTCACGCGATCCTTCGGCACCAACTGTCTGCTGGCCCGGCGGATGGTGGAGCGGGGTGTACGCTTCGTCCATCTGGTCCACAGTTCCTGGGATCACCACGGCGACTTGAATCATCGCCTCGAACAGAACTGTGGCATGACCGATCAACCCGCTGCAGCGCTTATTGCCGATCTTAAACAGCGCGGCTTGCTCGATGAGACACTGGTCGTCTTTGCCGGGGAATTCGGCCGTACTCCGATGGGAGAAGTCCGCCGCGGTGTCACGGCCGGAAAGGAAGGCCGCGATCATCATCCGAGCGCGTTCAGCGTGTGGCTCGCCGGTGGCGGGGTTAAAGGAGGGCAGATTCACGGCGCGACGGACGACTTCGGTTACAACGTCGTTAAGAACCCCGTCCATGTGCATGATTTGCAGGCCACCATCCTGCACCTGCTCGGCGTGAACCACGAACAACTCACGTACCGTCATGCCGGTCGTGATTACCGCCTCACCGATGTTGCCGGGAAAGTGGTGACGGGAATCCTGGCGTGATGCGTCACGCATCCACTTCCGTGGGCGGTGCGCCTTGCGCGGGGACAGGCACAGGCGCGGCAGCAGGATTGGCCCCGTACTGAAACTTGATCGGCTGCGGAGTGAAGCAGATGAGAAGCAGGGCCATAGTCAGCCAGCCGGTGATGGTTCGGCCAACGCCAAGGGGCATGCTGTCGTTCGATGTCGGTGGATGTTTCAAGCCCATCAGGCCGAGCAGACCGACGATCAGCACGAACATGAAATACTGCGCATAAACCATGTAGGCAATCAACCCGCCCCAGGCCAAGAATGCAATGAGATGCGCCCGCTTGCCTAACAGCGTATAGACCACGTGACCGCCGTCGAGTTGACCGATCGGCAACAGATTCAGCCCCGTGAGGAAGATTCCCACCCAACCGGCAAACAACAACGGATTGAGCAGAACATCGTGATTCGGCGGCAGTGAACCGTGCTTCAGATAGACCATCGCCTGCAGCACCGGCGGGTCGCCGAAACTGCGGATCATCATGCCCGGCGGGGGAGGTGGTACTTCGATGATTTGCGACTGTTGCACACCCAACCAGGCCACCGGCAGGGCGATGATGATCCCCGCAATCGGTCCTGAGACCGCAATGTCGAAGAGTGCCCGCCGATTGGCAAATCCACCCGCCTGCACGATCACCGCCCCCATCGTGCCGAAGAGGCCGAACCCCGGCGGTGTGGGAATGAAAAAGGGGAGCGTCGCGGGAACATGATGCCGGCGGGATTGCAGGTAATGCCCCATCTCGTGACACAGCAGGATGAGCATCAGAGGCCCGGAGTAACTCAATCCCTGCCAAACGATGGCCCAGTTGAACACTTTTTGCGGGGGGCCGGAAATCTCAATTCCCGTGTAGAACGTGGTGACACACGTCAGTAGAAACAAGCCGATGGTGAGAAAATAGGCATTGAGGGACGGTCGCCATTGGTACGTGCGGTCGAAGTCGGACTCCGTCAGTTCGTACGGTTCCGGAGGCAAACGGGACGGTTCAACAGGAGGCATGCGGGATGATTCCAAAGCCATTCAACGGCGTCAACCTCCACTTGCGCTCTGCGGAGCCCAGGAGGTCGCCGAGTTCAATTATTGGCGGCGGCGGCGGCGATTGCGACCCCCCGTGGAGCAATTCGATGCGATGCGGACCTGGGGATTAGGCCAATCGCAGGCAGGAGCAGGCCGATCGCAGTCTTTCCACACGGGCTTGATGTTCCCTCTCACTCAACACCGGGACAAGATTCGTGGTCGGCAACTCCGATGGCAGATCCACCCAACTGCGACACCCGGCGAAGTGCGGTGAATCGGGCAACACCAGCGATGTCTCTGGCCCGTAAACCCGCACAATTAATGCGAACAGACCAGGCGAACGGTAGTGAAAACGCTGGTCCACGGTGCGATCCGACCAGGCATGATGTCCCACGAGTTGTGGCAACACGGACGGGTCGTGGATCTCCTCAACGGCATCGACCACAGCGTAACCGGGCAGCACGATTGTGCCTTCCGCTGGTGCCGGCGTGCATGCCAGGTCTGCGGCTTCCGGAGCCAGGGCGTCCGCGTCCTGATGAAACCCAGTGGCGAACAACCAGAATTCCGGATGATCCACGCGGAACCCGTCCCGTCCTTCGTGAATCCCTCCCTTGCGGAGAATTAACGATTGCCGCCCGGAAACCAACGCCGCGCAGACCGACGCCCATTCCTTGAAGGCCCAGCGATTGGTAGGTTGCAACATCAAGTCCATCCCAGCCCGGAGCGCAAGCGAAGGGAGAAACCAATTAACAACAGGATCTGCCGCATGAGTGATTCATCGCTCATCACTCTGCGTTCCTCATTCCCTGACTCCCGTCGCTCGCGCTCCGGGCTGGGAAGATCACTGCGGTGGAACTGGCGGTGGTGTGGGACGACTAAACGCTGATCGCAGTTCAGGAATCTGACCGGCGGCCGTCCAGCCGGCGAGATGCGGGGCCCACATCAGTGTCTGGGCGGTGACCTGTCCAGCGGCAATCCCTTGCTGCACTTGTTCGACACCGAACGGTCCCTGTGTTTGACCGTTGAGCGCGATGTGCCACGTGGAGCCGGGGATGGGTGGCGGGGCGGCCGGTGCACCGGGAGCACCACCAAACGCACCGGGCATATTCATCATCCGGCCGGCCATCGCCAGACCCAGGCCGAGGCCGAGGCCATCCGCTCCGCCGCTGCCCGGATTCTTTGCCGAATCGCCGATCGCGGTCCCCATCTGGTATTGCTGGTATTTGTTCATGTCGCCCACCACACCCATGCTGGTGCGAGTATCGAGGGCTTTCTCCACCGCTTCCGGCAGCGAAATGTTGACGATAAACAACTGCGGGACTTCCAGCCCGTATTCGTCGTCGATTTTTCCGTTGACGTATTTCTTCAATTCTTCCGAGAACTCACGGTAGTGTGATGCCAGATCGAGCGCGGCGATCTGCTTCTCGCCGAGCATGTCTGAGAATGCTTCGGTGATGATCGATCGCATCAACTCCGAAATTTCGTCCGCTTCGACGACGCCATCGGTGCCGACGAGTTCCGTCAGCAGCGCCTTGGCATCGATGGCCTTGAGGGCGTAGGTACCGAAGGCGCGGAGGCGAATCGGGCCGAATTCCGGGTCGCGGAGCATGATGGGGTTGGGGGTGCCCCATTTCAGATCGGTGATCTGCCGCGTGCTGATGAAATAGACTTCGGACCGGAAGGGACTGTTGAAACCGTACTTCCACCCGGCAAGTGTGCTGAGGAGTGGCAGGTTTTCGGTGTTCAGGGTGTGGGTGCCGGGCTCGAAGATGTCAGCGACTTGCCCGCGGTGGACAAAGGCGGCGAGTTGGCCGGGGCGGACGATGAGCTGCGCCCCCTGCTTGATTTCGTTCTGGTACCGCGGAAACCGCCAGACCAGCGTGTTCCGCGTGTCGTCCAGCCACTCGATAATGTCGATGAACTCATTGCGGAGCTTATCGAAGAGACCCATGACGGCACCTTTCATCAAACCGGTTGAAAACCCGGCAGAACGGGGACAGAACGCTGAACGAGAAATGTTGGTAGCGATTGTAGCGAGGGAGCGCGCGGCGGAACAACCGGCAATTCTCCACGATGAGAAGCGATAACGGAGAGATTGCCGTCGCGGATCACTGTCTCAAGAGAAATCTCTGCCCCGTGAGTAGACCTGCCAATTGTTTCGCTCCGCATTCGGTGTTTAGAATGCAGCGATTGGACGTGGGCCAGGAGTCGTCAGGATATGTTCGGACAGTTGCTGCCGATCGGTGGCGGAGACCCGATTCCCCTGTTGAAGTCGAAGCTGATGGTCGGACGACGGAGTCGTTGCGATATCTGTCTCGACTTCCCGAACGTGTCATCGCACCACTGCGAGTTGGAATACAAAAGCGGCTACTGGCACGCGCGGAATCTCAGCAACTCAAACGGCACGAAGATTAACGGGGAACGGATCTTCGAAAAGTTTCTGCAGCCGGGCGACACGATTTCGTTTGCCAAGCACGCCTTCGAGATCGATTACACGCCCGATCCCACTGCGCCGCCCCCCGCCGAGGAAGATCCGTTCTCCAAGAGCCTGCTGGAGAAAGCCGGTCTTTCATTCGGTGGTGAACAACCTGGCGAACGGCCGCTGCGGCGCCCCGAACGAGCCGCCCCGCTGCCACCTCCCCCGCCCCCCAAGCCGGTGCCAAAAAAGGAGCCGTCCCAGATGGACGACCACGACAAGGCGCTGGAATGGCTGATGGGCGATGAGCCGGTGTGAGCGCGATGTCGCTCGGAGTCCGAAATCAGTCCGCTCACCACCCGACACATTCCGCAGCCCACAATCTCGGCGCTTGACGCAACCTGGGATGGATTGCCAGAATCGGAGCCTCGGTTCAGGCTTTTCCCTCCGAACTACGTTGGTGCTGCGGTATTTCTCTGTGGATCTCGTGATGAGCCAATCGTTTCCGCGTTTTGTCTTCGGTCTCACGCTCGTCGTTGGCTCGCTCTGCTGGAAGGGGAATGCCGCAGCGCAGGGAACCGTCCGGCATGTAATTCCACCGGCGGGGACCACACGCGTCCAGACACTCTCTCAAAACTGGTCTCACGAAACCGCGGAGTGGTTCTACAACCTGCCGCAAGGCTCAAAACTGCTGCCGTACGATTGGTTTATCAATCTCGAACAACCCTTCTCGCTGGCGTTGTTCCGTGACCCGGGGCACTTCGCCTCACTGGGGTACATCGCCCGGACAGCAGACCCCGCTAATCCCGAAGCCCTGGCCGTCGGCTTCGTCAGAGACGGAAAGCATATCGGAATGACGTGCGCCGCATGTCACACCGGCGTCGTTCGCCATCAAGGGACAGCGTTTCTGATTGACGGCGGACAGACGCTCGGCGACTTCGAAACGTTCCTGCGCCGACTGCAGACCGCGCTGGAGCAAACCTCCGTTGCCGGGCCGAAGTTCGACCGCTTTGCAGCCCGTGTGGCAGGACTCGGAGCGACGAAAGAGGAGAAGCAAGCCCTCCTCACTCAATTACAGAACGTGACGTCGTTCCGCTCGGGATACAACTTCCGCAACCTGCCGCGTTCCACACAAAAAGCCTTCGGCCCCGGACGGGTGGATGCCATCGGTGCGATTTTCAATGAAGTGACTACGACGTTCGTCAAGGAACCGGAGAATTTCGCGGAGGCCACGGCTCCTGTCAGCTATCCGTTTCTGTGGGACACGCCACAGCACGACAAGGTGCAATGGAACGGATCGATCCCGAACTTCAAGATTCCCGCATTGGCCTCGATCGCCGGGACGGAACATATCGGTGCGTTGGGACGCAACGCCGGAGAAGTGATTGGCGTTTTCGGCTACGTCGATCTTGATGCTCCCTTTGGTCAGTTGGGATATGCGGCGACCGTGGAGAAGGACAACCTCATCGCCGCAGAGGACACGCTGCGCACTCTGTGGTCACCGCAATGGCCCGATACCTTGGGGGCGATTGATCCTGTTGATGCATTCGCCGGGAAGATTCTGTTCAAGGTCTACTGTGCCAGTTGTCACGATGATCGCTTCAACCGCACTTCACTCACGCGGACCGTGAAGGCCGTTCTTTCGGAAACGGGCACGGACCCGCTGATGGCGCTGAATTACGCCACGCAGAAGGCGAAGTCCGGGCTGCTGGAAGGCCGACTGAAGACACTGCCGGGGCTGGGACGATTCGCGAAAACTGATGTTGTCAACGAGATGCTCTTTCACGTGGCGGTGCTGATGACCCTCGGTCCCGATGTGCCGATTGAACCACCGTATGTGAGCGAATCCGCGCCCCTGACAGCGGCAACGCCATCGGCCCCTGCAAAACAACCCAAGCTGTACTACAAAGGACGACCGCTCAACGGTATCTGGGCCACCGCCCCCTATCTCCACAACGGATCGGTTCCCAATCTGGACGAACTGTTGAAACCCCCGGCGCAACGGATCAAGCAATTCCGCCTCGGCACGCAGGAATTCGACACGGAGAAAGTCGGCTACAAAAATGCGGGGGGATATCTGTTCGATACCACACTGCCGGGCAATTCCAACGCTGGCCATGACTACGGCCCCGGCTTCACCCCCGAGCAACGCCGCCAGTTAATCGCCTACATGAAGTCGCTGTAACCCGAGTTCCGTCGCCGTCCGGAGCGCCAGCGACCGAAGCGGGGACCGTTTGATGTCTGAGGTTCTGCGAGAACGATCACCGCCGTGGCTCGCGCTCCGGACTGGGATGGACGCTCATTTGCGAATGTAGACCAGCGATAACGTCGAAAGATAATCGCTCGGCAAACGACCGTTGTTGGGCTGCGAGTTGTACGTGTACTGAAAGCCCAACCGCAGCTTCCAGCGCTCTTTGGCGTCGAGATCCATCAGCAGGCCCGTTGTGGAAAAGACGCGGACGAGTTCCCAATCGAGAAGACTCGGCTGCACGCGCATCTTCTGCTCCAGTGATGTTCGTTCGAGAACCGGCCAGCGCAGTTCGAGTTCCCCGAACATGTCGGGCGTTTCCCGCAAATTGTACGGCGAGTGGAAGATTTCCACGGTGTAAGCGGGGCCGACACGGGTGATGAGCCGCCGCTTGGGTTCAAACAGAAACCGATGTCCGATTCCCGTGGAAATGGTGCCGCGGTAATCGAGGTTCTGCAGCTCGTTGTACTCGTTCTTGCTGGTGAGGAAGGTGATCCATTGGCTGCCTTCTTCCATCGGCCAGTCGAAGTTCGAGTTCAAGAACCAGCGGTTGGCCGTCTGTTTGCTGCCGCTCCGTGCCCATTGCCCCCCGGCGTCCACCTGGCGCGATTGAATGGGAGTGTTCCGCTCCAACTCCGTGATGACGTCGAGCAAATCGGTCTGTGTATTGCCGTCCGCAAATGTGCCACCAATTTGGATGCGGCGCGTCCAGGTGACCGCCACGCCGCCGAGTTGTGAATACCAGTCCATCACCTTTTCCGCCAGAGGAAGCTGATGGATCCACGGCTCCGGCGTCTCGGTGGCTGCTGGCGGAGGAGTTTCCGGAACCACTGGTGTGACAATGGGTTCCGGCTCCATTTTGACTTGTTGAATCCAGTCGACGGGGATGAGGAGTTCTTCACCCGGCGCGAGTTCCCAGCGGAGGTTGCCGTCCTCGACCGCTTTGCTGTGCCCGGACAGTGTGGCGCCGGATTTCAGTTCGAGCCGTTCGACCAGTTCTCCCGCACGGGCCGTAACCGCGCAAGCGGCGATCACTGCCGCGAAAAGCAGCGTGAAGCGGGAACAACGGGGCCGAAACCGGTCCATCGGCAACGGTGGCGCTCGTCTGGGGAAGGGTTGGATTGGGGCCGATTTGTATCGAAAGAGCACAAAATCGACAACCGGGGTGCGGAGAAACCGGGCCTTGAGAATCGGCAGAAACTGCCGGTTGGTGCTCAAGTGTCGCATCGACAACTGCTTGCGCTTTGTGGGATTTCCCGGTCACCCGAGAAAAAGCTTCCCAGGGATGGCAATCCCTGGGCTTCCGGAGGAACCGATTCCATTGGGAATTTCGCCGTGGTCGAATATGATTCTGTGACGGGAATCGTTCCGATGGATTCCCACAGAGGGCGTGCGTTACACTGCGACAGCGAAAAACGCTGGCGTGGATTGCGATAAGGACGAATTGACATGGCGAAGGCGGGTGGGCGGAAGAAGCTGCCGAAAGAAGTGGCGGTGATCAACGCCGACAACTGTACCGGCTGCGAGTCCTGTCTCGAAGTCTGTCCGGTGGACTGCATCATCAAAGTCCCAGGCGAAAGCATTTCGGTGCTGCAGTCGTTCTGTGAAATCGACGTGGAACGGTGCGTCGGCTGCGAAGTCTGCGTCCACATCCCGACGAAGAAGTCCGATCCTTATGAACTGACCGTTTGCCCGTGGGACGCGATCGAAATGCTGCCGACGGTGCTGGTCGCCCAGTACGTCGCCGCCAAGGGTGGCCCGCCGGAATATGTCGAGCGGAACTGGGATCGCCTGATGATTCCCGCCCAACGCATGGCGGAACTGGCTGCCAGCCAATCATGATCTCCCGTCCGAGCCGCGACCGTGAGGGAGCGGTTTCTGCCTTTGCGCTGACGAATTGACCTCGCTCCCTGACGGTCGCGGCTCTCACAATTCGGATCGATGCGACGGGGTTTTCCCATGGCCGACCGCTGGCGAGTGTTGCTGACTGATCGCGCCTGGCCAGATACCTCGTATGAACAGGCCGTGCTCGACCGCATCGGGGCGGAACTGGTCGAACTCCCTGCGACCGATGAAGCCACGCTTTGCCAGTTTGCGGCGGACTGCGATGCCATTGCGACCAACTGGGCGAAGGTCACTCCTGCGGTGATTCAAGCCGCGCCGCGTTGCCAGGTCATCGCGCGCATGGGGATCGGTCTCGACAACATCGCCGTCGAGGAAGCCACCGCCCGCGGCATCCCTGTCACGAACTGCCCCGATTACTGCGTCGCCGAAGTGGCCGACCATGCGCTCGGGTTACTGCTGGCGTGTGCCCGCCGGATCGGTTTCCTGCACCATCGCACGAAACAAGGCGAATACCGTCTCGCCGCCGTTTCCGGGTTGCAGAGATTATCGACGCAAACGCTGGGACTGCTCGGCCTCGGCCGCATCGGCCGTGAACTCTGTTCCCGCGCCCGGGCTTGCGGCTTGCATGTCATTGCCCACACGGCCAGCGGCAGCGATCACGGCACCGGTTGCGAAATGGTCACGCTGTCTGATCTGCTGTCCAGAAGTGACTACCTCTCATTACACGCCCCGTCCACACCAGCCACGCATCACATTCTGAATGCGACATCGCTGAGCGGGATGAAGCCGACAGCGTATGTCATCAACACCTCGCGCGGCAGTTTGATTGACGAAGAAGCCTTGGCGGCGGCGATTGCGTCCGGAAAACTGGCTGGCGCGGCCCTCGATGTCTTTGATCCCGAGCCCCCCGATTTGTCCCGGCCGTTGTTTCGTGATGAACGGGTGATCGTCACCCCCCATGCGGCGTTCGTCTCAGATCAGGCGCTGGCTCAAATGCGGACCCAGGCCTTCGAGCAACTCGTTGCGGCGCTGGAAGGCCACCGCCCGCAGAATGTGATTAACCCGCAAATCTACTCCGCCGCGTCAACTTCGTAGGAAGTCGGACGCGCGGCGGTGAGGCTTTCCGGCAACACTCCGGTAGGGGTGAGCTAGGGTTGGACGAACGATGGTGCGCTCCCCGCGCGCCGTCACCTCCGTGTATTCCCTGCCCCTGGGGAGCCGTTTTACTGTGGACGACCGTCCGGCGCAGAATGACTTGCCTGCCTCAGTGCCGACCGGACGGAATTCGTCAACGGTGAACGCCAATTCTGCGCGCGCTCATATGGCGGAAATGGCGCACGATCTGGCGCAGAAAACCAAGCTGGTCGAATCTCTGACCGCGGAACTCGAACGGGCCGCCGAAGAAATCGACCGCCTGCACCGGATGGGTGGCGACCATCGCCACGGCCCGGTTCACACAGTCGATATCCATGCGCTGCGAGAAACGCTTGCGGAATGCCAGGAAGAACTGTCCGCGACGAATGCACAAGTCGAGGCGCTGCGGAAATCGCTGGGGGAATGTGAAGCAGAACTGGAGGCAAGGAACAAGCTGATCGAGCCGCTGCAGGCAGCGCTCGCCGAGTCGGAAGCCGACCTGGAGGCAACGAATGCACAGATTGAACCGCTGCGAAAAATGCTGGCGGAATGCGAAGCAGAGTTAGCAGGCAAGGACACGCAGTTCGAGCCATTGCGGAAAGCCCTCGCCGCCTGTGAAGAGGAACTGGCGTCGAGAAATGCGCTGGTTGAAAACCTCACCGAACAGTTGGAACGAGCGGCGGCAGAAATCGACCGCATGCAGCGTTCGGGGGCCGATCGTCGCCGCGGCGGTGGTGGAGGCGGTGTCGGGTTCCCTGCCGATCTGATCGACGATCAGCGTCAACTCGCGGCCGACATGCAGCGCATCGTCCAGCAGTGGGAAGACCTGCAAGCCGGCTTCGCGCTGGGCCGCATTGAAATCCAACTCACCGAGCTCCGCGAGTTTGTGGGCGAACGGCTCGATCATCCCCGCATGATGCCGGCGATTGTCGAATCGAGTGAACCCGCGCCGGTGGTGACCGAACACGCTCCTCTGGCGACCTCACGGTTATTCCGGACAGAAACGAAAGAGCCCCCGGCCCCCGCAGCCACATCCGGATTGTCGGCATGGGAACAACTCAAATCACAGATGCTCGATCTGCCGCCGGAAACGGCCGCCAAGAGCAACGAACCTGAATTTGCCGCGAACGCCGAACCCCTTCCCGACGCACCGGGACCGATCGATGAAGCGACGGATGATTTCGATGTCTGGCGTGCCGCCGTGTATGAGCGCGATGCCTACATCGCCGCGTTGCTGCGTCGCCTGCGCGCCGCGGAAGAAGTGACGATCCCGCAGGACTGGTCGCAACTCGACGCCGCCTCCCCGGACTTCGCCGAGGCGATGCGTCATATGGCAGGGCGATTGGAAGAAACGCTGCGGATGGCGGAAGTCGAACTCTCCATCGAACGAGCCCAGGTGGCCCGGACGCAAATGCAGGTCGCGGCCCAGCAAGAAGCCATCAGCAAGCAACTCAAGCGATTGGGGATTACATCGGTCGACGAACTCGGCGGTATGGCCGCCAGCGCCGCCGGTGCCCCTGATCGCCGCTGGACGCGTTTCCTCGGCACGAAAAAATAGCTGAAGCCCCGGGATTGCCATCCCTGGGATCTTCACTCTGATTGTGCAACGCCCCCGCGCGTCCGCCACGAGCACATCATCACCACCGTTGCCGCCATTCCTGCGAGCACGCTCTCACCGATCAGCCAGGGCATCATCGCCGCAGAGCCGTAGCGCTTTTGCAGATACGATCCCCACGGCGAGACCAAGGCGATCTTGGCCGCCGCGGGGTCCTGTTGCTCGAACTGCTGAATCAATCGTTCCGCTAACGGATTGGCTGGCTTGACTGCCGCCGTTTGGCGTTGGCTAGCGACGAAATAAATTGCAGGAATGATTGCCGTCGCCCCCAACGAGATGGCAACCACTGCCGCACGCTGCCGGGGAATGTCACACCATACGCCGACCGCACTCGCCCATCCTCCAACCGCGGCTCCCAACAGAAGCGGAAAGACCACCAGTGGCTTCGCGCGATCACCGGCCCACACCACCAACAGGGCGAGTCCCACCACCACGCAGACCGTCCATAATCCCCACGACGGTGACACCGTCGGGGGAGCAACGGGTTCTTGCGGAACAGCAGGCGCTTCAGTCACGGCGAATCTCACGAATGGTCAAGCAACACCGCGGCATCGTGTCATGAAATCCAAGGACATGCAATCCGCACGGAATGACGAATTCATCGCGAAACGGTTACATTGGTGGGGTGCGCAAATGCATGCACGATCAATGAATCCGCAACGAAGTCCGGAGTGATGATGACGCGTCCTGAAACGATTCCTGCTGCCGTGGCCGATGTCTTGCGACAACGGCGCACGGTGAATTCCTTCGAGTCAGAAGTTCCTTCCTCGACGATCATCGATGCGGCAATCGAGTTGGCCACGTGGGCACCGAATCATCGGAAAACCGAACCGTGGCGGTTCGTGAAACTCGGCCCGCAAACCGCTGCCGCGGTGACGGAGTTGAACGCCGGGCTCGTCACCACAAACAAGGGAGCCGAAGCGGGAGACGCCAAACGAAAACAATGGTCCCGTGTTCCTGGTTGGCTGGTGGTGACGTGCCAGCGCTCCGCCGATCCGCTCTTGCAGGAAGAAGATTATGCAGCGTGCTGCTGTGCCATACAGAATCTTTCGCTGGCCTTGTGGAGTGCGGGCATCGGCAGCAAATGGTTAACCGGCGACGTCACCCGCGATCCGGAGTTTTTCCGCCTGCTCGGTCTGGATGCCGCTCAAGTCCGCGTCGTCGGCGTTATCTGGTACGGCTATCCACAAGCGATTCCACAACAAACCCGCACCGCGGCAGGGGAGATGGTGCGCGTCTTGCCGTAATCGATTGCGTCATAGCCCTGAGCGCGAGTGCCGGAAGAAATCACTGCATCAGGAGCGACCCGCACAGGTCGAATTGGTGGATGATCCGTTTTCAGAACTCGTTCCCTGACGGTCGCGGCTCAGATGCCGGCCGTCGCGGGCGTTCCGGATTGCGATGGAGGTGGCGATGACTTCCGCAGTACCGCGACATTTGGCAATAGCGGCGCGGTGGGGCAGGCGGTGGCTTCGTTGGTCCAGAAAGCTTCCCAATCGCTCCAGTGGATGGGATGCAACCGAAAGATCACCGTTGTGGCGGGAAGCGGGTCGAGACCCAATGACCGGGCCACGGAACGAGGCCGCGGAGTGAGTTGCGATCCTTCTTTCAACGAATAATGGACCTCGGTTTCAAATGAGCGCGTCGGCCAGACCACCAGACCGTGATCGGTGATGTCGAACGGATTCGGAGGCATTCCCAGTTGCTGCTGAATGTGTTCCCGCACCAACCCCGTCGCGGCGAGTTGATACATCCCGGAAAGGGCCGCGGCGATGACGAGCTGGCTTTCGTGATCCAACCGGTTGATCCAGCCCGGTTCTCCGACCGAGGCCATCAGCCAGCCCGATTGTTCGGTCCACGTGATTTCCGCTGGGACATCGGGGTGATCGCCATGCGTGATCTTCAAGGCAATCCGATTGGTCGACAACGCTACCTGGCCCACTGACAGCGGGGCGTTGTGCAGGGCTCGGGACTCGCGCAGGAGGCCGAGGAACTCGCGATCCACGAAATGGTTGATCGCTTCCGCGACGTGATGCAGCCGTTCCTCGAAGATGGTCTGGCGACTCACCTGGGGAAGGTGGCGAGTCTTGCGAGCCGCGCGGCGACGACGGGCGAACAGCTTCGGCACAGTTCCCGAATGGAATCCGGGAGAGAGCAGTCGCAGAATCGATTCGCCGTGATGACCGACGATCACAGGGCGCAGCGTCTTGGATCGGTTTGCAGCGTAAAGACGCCAGTTCTCTTTGAACTCCCAGGCGAGAAAGCCAAAGACGCCAGGGATGCTCGTGACGATCGCCGAAGCGATGAACCATGCCGTCCGCCGATCGACAAAGCTCTCCAACGCACCGGCGAGCGGAATGGCCAGCGGCAGGATGAGTTTGTGCGAAACCGTCACCACGGGGAAATGCTTGATCGGATTGACTTGTGGTTCGATCAGCAGCGTGACACAGAACCGGACGAAGGCGTTGATGAGATTCCAGAACAACCCGAACACGGCTTTGAACCACAAGGAGACCGCCGATTCACCACTGCGGAAGCGGAGCCATTCATCGACGGAATACAGAACCCGTTCCAGGGCGTCCATCACCTGGCGGAAGACGTCGATGATGAGGTTGAACAGACCGATAATCACGGTGACACGCAGTCGATGCCACAGTCGGCCTACGGCTTCCCAGGCGACTTCTTCGGTATCCCGGCCCATGCGGGAATTGAGCACGATGAAGGCCGTCAGCAGGACGCCCAATGCCCCCCACTTGTTGAGGGCGATGGGCACGCCCAGCAGAGGTAACACTTTCCAGATCACGACCGCCGTCAACAGCGGACTCAGTAAATACCGGCGAAATACCAGCCCCGGCAAACTCCGCACCAGCCAGGCCACCGGCGGGAATTCATAGATCGCCCGCGGTGCCTCGAACAGCAGCAGCTTCAATCCGGTCCACAACAGCTTGAGCGTGGCCCAAAGAATCTCCCGCACGCCCGGTCCATGCATCAGCACAAAGAGCACCACACCCAAAGTCAGCATGCGCCCGGGAGAATAGACATGCACATGCGGAGTGCCGACGAGGTGATGCGCTTCCTCAAACAGATAGTGCAGCCCTTTCAGACCGATGAATGCTCCACCGAACGGCATCAATAGAAACTGCGTAATGAATCGTCCCGGAGGCGTGGCGAATGCCAGCGACGTCATACGCTGCAGCCAGCGGAGATAGAACGGCCCCCGTTGATACACCCCTTCGAGATGATTCCCAAGTTCGCGATCCGACCGCAGCAGAACATCGCCTTGCAAAAATTCCCGCGGACCGGACAAATCGGCGAGCTTCAATTGTCCGCGTGAAAAGGCATCGCGAACATGCCCCAGTGTGAGGAAGCCCCGTTGGACAACACTGTCGAGCAATTCGGCCGACAGCTTGCGGAACGCCACGCGCTCCACCACCGTGATGGGTACGGCCCCGACAGAATGGAGCGCTTCGACCACCACCGGTTGCAGGCGTTCCCGCAGCAGTTCCTCCGCCCGTTCCGCGGCATGGTGCAACAGGTCGGTGAGCGCTGCGCGAGTCTCACGATCCACACGTAACGCTCCCAGACGTCGACTGGCCGACCGCAAATGCTTGGCGATGAGCACTGTCCGCAACTGCGGCAAGGGTCGCTTCAACGGCTGTTGACCGCGGCTGATGATCCATCGCCACAAGTCGACCCGATAGATCTCGCGCTCGTGATCGATACAGACATTTTGCAAGTCATACAGCAGCCGCAGGTTCGCATTCCAGAAGCCCTCGGTTGCGCCCGGCAACACGGCCAGCATCTGGTCGCGCCACTGCAGGGCCTCCGCGTCGTCCAGTTCCAGCGCGTGCTGCAACCGTTCCGCCAGTGTGGCAAGATCAACCGTCCGCGCGGCATCGGCTTCTTCGAGGGCATCCGCCGTCGCGGCAGTCCATGCCAGTTGCCGGTAGAGTGCCGCCCGCGCATGATTCCCACGGGCACGGTTCTGCTCGGCCGCCTTCAACCACCGGCGATACTTCGGCGTCGATGGAGACCGAACCGCCGATTGAACCACTTCACCGGTGGGAGTTTCCAGAACTTCCACGCCGGGGGGGATGGTCGGGTCGGCGTCGGCCAGTTCGGGTGGCCGCGCTGCTTCCAGCACCGGCCGAGGATCACAATCCGCGTCGATCACCGCCGCAATCCCATTGACTGGACCGAGCGATGGGAAGTAGGAGTCCAGCAGATCGGGGGCGAAGAACCGCAGTTCATTGAATACCGCGACAAACTCCGCATAGACCGTGCGGACTTGATCGGGATGCAACAGGAACGCTTCCTGTTGCAACACGGCGCGGATCTCGTCGAATTTTTCCTGGCCGAGCAGGTCGATCCGCTGACGAACCTGTGCCATCGACATCTGTTCGGGGGCCGTTCGCTCCAACATCATGGCGTCAATACGCGCGTGGAAGAGCAATCGCCAGTAGACACGCCGCAGGTCGGTGGCCGAGAGCTGTCGGAGCTGGTCTTCTTCCGGCCGGGCGATCAACACCACCCAGGGAGGGAGCGAAGCCTCATCAGGTGCTCCCAGTTCGTCCATGGCCACCAGCCAGACCAGGCGGTCACGACGGACCACATACGTCTTGCGATGGGGGATGCGGATCCAAGGGCTGGTGATTTCCAATTCATGCCGCAGAACCCGCCGGAGCACGCGCGGCAGGACGAAGAACGCACCGGGATCGCGGGCGCGAAAGCCGCGCTCCACCCCCGTGACCCACGATTCGGCCACGGCGGCCGGGGTCGGTTCCAAAGGCTCCGTCAAGTCGACACTCCTCGATGCGATTCCCACGCAGCGCAAAGAGGAAGACTAATCGGTAGCGTCATTTTCGTCCAAGGGGAACCGGGAAATTCTCATGCGGTGGGTTGCCCGTAGTCCGTTGTCAGTGGGATTGGCTTCACCGCTTGCGGTTTCGTGCCCGTGTCAGACTCACCAGGTGTTTCCCTCATAGGGGATCGTTCACCGGAGGTGACGGACCGAAGATTCTCCTCGAATCCGGTCCACATTACGAAACCGTGACTGCGCATGCTAGAATCGTGACCAATGGACAGTCAAAATTCCTCCGTGGATGGCCATTCCCGGCCACACTCCCCCACAGGTGGTCTCCGTCGTCGAGGAGCAGGTGTGTGATGAGCCGGCGTTGCGCGGACCGATTCCTCGTCCGAATGGTCTACAGTGGCTTTGTCGCTCTGTCACTGGTTGGCTCTGCGCTGGCGGCTGAACCGGCCCCGAAATTCTTCCGTGGACTGAACCTCAACGGTCCATCGGTAACGATCGACGGCCAACTTTGGGAAGGCCGCGATTCTCAGCATTACGTCTGCAAAGACAAGGCCTTTGAGAATCAGCAAGTCACCCTCGTTCCGGCAACCGATCCCGAACGGGCGCAGATGATTCGCAGCAGCCGCTGGGGTGGTAACCGGATTGAACTCACCGACGTTCCAGCGGGGATGTACACGTTGTTTCTGTATGTCTGGGAAGACAATGACCCGGAAACCTATTCAGTCTCCATCAACGGTCAAGAAGTCCTGGCACGCTACAGCAGCCGCACGGCGGGGCATTGGGAACGGCATGGCCCGTGGTACACCACGTCGCGCGGTGACAAAATCATCCTCACCAGCCAGGGAGGAGCAGCCAACTTTTCCGGTATCGAATTGTGGCAAGGACAATATGACGGCGTCAGCACAGCCCTCAGCGAAGAAGACCTTGCCTTCTTTGAGAAACGCATTCGGCCGGTTCTCGTGCAGAAATGTTACGAGTGTCACAGTGCCGAGGCGAAAGAGTTACAGGGTGAGCTGCTGGTCGATTCGCGGATGACGTTGCGCCGCGGGGGAGGCAACGGCCCCGCAGTGGTTCCGGGAGATGTCGAGAAGAGTTTGTTGATTCAAGCGGTTCGATTCACCAAGCCCGACCTGCAAATGCCGCCCGATGCCAAGCTGACGGACACGGAAATCGCCGATCTCGAACGCTGGGTGAAGATCGGAGCCCCCGATCCGCGGTCGACGGCGACCAAGCATGTCGGCAAGCAGATTGACGTCGCCGCGGCCCGTGAGTTCTGGTCCTTCCGACCGATCGCCGAGCCCGCTGTTTCTGCGGTCAAGAATCCGATGTGGCCACGCACGGACATCGATCGTTTCGTGCTCGCCAAAATGGAAGCACAAAGCTTCCGACCGGCAGCCGACGCCGACAAGCGGACGGTGCTGCGGCGGGTGACATACGACCTGATCGGTCTGCCGCCGACGCCGGAAGACATCGCGGCATTTCTCGCCGATGCTTCCCCGGATGCATGGGCTCGAGTGGTCGATCGATTGCTTGATTCACCGCATTATGGTGAACGTTGGGGACGCCACTGGCTGGACGTGGTTCGTTACGCCGACACGGCGGGCGATAACTCCGACTACCCGATTCCCCAGATGCACCGGTATCGCGATTGGGTCATAGAGGCCTTCAACCGAGACCTGCCCTACGACGAATTCATTCGCGATCAACTTGCCGGTGATCTGCGCGGTGGCGAAACGGAACAGGAATGGACTGAGCGCATCATCGCCACGGGGTACATTGCCAACGCCCGCCGGTTTGGTTCGCGCGTGGACGATTACCCGCAGCACCTGACGATCGAGGACACACTCGATAATCTCGGCCGCGCGTTTCTCGGTTTGTCGCTGAGTTGTGCGCGCTGCCACGATCATAAATTTGATCCGATCACGACGCGCGATTACTACGGTCTCTATGGCATCTTTCAGAGCACGCGCTATCCCTGGCCGGGGATTGAGCTCGACAAGCGGCAGCGTGATCTCGTACCACTTGTCCCGCCGGACAAACACGCCGAGATGGAGCATGCGCAAACCACTCGGAAAAAAGAGCAGGAACGAATCGAAGCGGAGATCAAGTCGCTGAAGGACAAGCTGAAGAAAGCGACCGACGAAGACGAATCGACGCTCCAAAAAGACGTCCAGGAAACGGAACGGCGACTGAAGGAACTCCGACAGCAGCCACTATTGTTTGACTCGGCCTATGCCGTGGCCGAGGCGAAAACACGAGGCGATGCCGCGGTCCAATTGAAGGGCGATCCGGCGCGGACGGGGGATGTCGTTGCCCGCCATTTCCTGACGGTTTTAGGTGGGTACGAACTTCCTGATGGAAACGAAGAAAGCGGACGGCGCCAACTCGCCGAATGGATCGTGGCAGCGGACAACCCGTTCACCGCCCGGGTGATGGTCAATCGCATCTGGCAACATCACTTCGGCCGCGGACTGGTTCCTACACCGAATGATTTTGGCAGGCAGGGAAAGCCCCCGACGCACCCGGAGTTACTCGATCATCTGGCAACGGAGTTTCGACGCGGTGGGTGGTCCATCAAGTCGCTCCATCGACGGATTCTCTTGTCCCGCGTTTATCAACAATCCAGCACACGTGATTCCCAGGCGATCGCCGCGGATCCGTCTGACGAGTGGCTCTCGGGATTTCCGCGTCGCCGGTTGGATGCAGAAGCGATTCGTGACACGCTGCTGATCCTTGGGGGCAATCTCGATCTGTCTCCCGCGGGACCGCATCCCTTTCCCAGTATGGACACGTGGGATTTCACGCAGCACAAACCGTTCAAAGCTGTATACGAGAGCCGCCGCCGCAGCGTCTATTTGATGACACAACGGATTCAACGGCACCCGTACCTCGCCATCTTCGACGGAGCGGATCCCTCCACCAGTACGGCCGCGCGGATGACGAGCACCACGCCCTTGCAGGCTCTCTTTCTGCTGAACGACCCCTTCGTGCATGAACAATCACGGTTGGTTGCCGAGCGGATTCGGCAGCACGGGTCTCATGATGCCGCACGGGTCGGTTGGTCCACCGAACTCCTGCTGGCGCGCGCGGCAACCACAGACGAACTGGTCGCAGCGCAACGATTTCTGGCGGAGGCCCGCGCGTTGCTGAAGCGTGACGGCGTTGCTGACGATCACATCGAAGCGGAAGCCTGGCAAGCGTATGTCCGCGCTCTGTTTCGACTCAACGAATTTGTGTATCTCGATTGAAGTTTATCATGACGTCACGCCACCCTGTTCATCCCCTGCCGCGCCGCGAGATCTTGCGTTCTCTGGTTGGCGGTTCGCTGCTGCTGCCGGGAATGTTGTCGGAACTTCTGGCCGACACGGCCGCTGCACCGAGCGATCCCCTTGCGCCAAAACCAGCGCATTTTCCGGCCAAGGCGAAGCGCGTGATCTTCGTCTTTTCCAACGGCGGCGTGTCGCACATGGACACATTCGACCACAAGCCCGAACTCTTCAAAGCCGATGGCAAGAAAACCGGCACCGGCGGCGGGCTCTCCAACCAGACACGCGTGCTCCTCAAACCGCTGTGGGAGTTTCGCGCCGGTGGCCGCTGCGGCACGCTCGTCAGCGAT
Organism: Planctomycetaceae bacterium; assembly: GCA_041753475.1. Classification (GTDB taxonomy): domain Bacteria; phylum Planctomycetota; class Planctomycetia; order Planctomycetales; family Planctomycetaceae; genus DSVQ01. The sequence goes on from JBGSUN010000253.1 coordinate 30,721, forward strand.
CTCTTCCCCCATCTTCGTGAGTGCATGGATGATGTCTGCGTCGTCCGCTCACTGAAAGGGAATGACAACGAACACTACAACGCCACGCTCGGTATGCACACCGGGTCATTCTTCTTTTCGCGGCCGAGCATTGGTTCCTGGGTCAGTTACGGCTTGGGAACGATGAACCAGAATTTACCCTCGTTTATCGCGCTGGCTCCGCAGATGCCGTATGCCGGAACACAGATCTTCAACAACGATTTCCTCCCCGCGTACCATCAAGGTGTGCGTGTCATCGGCGGCCCAGAACCGATCGCGAACCTGACCCGCCGGTCGCGACAACCCGGATTGCAGGAGTTGGAACTCGGCCTCGCCGATATCCTCAACAATCGCCACCTGCAATCGCGGTCCAGCGATTCTGATCTTTCGGCCCGCATTCGCAGCTTTGAAACCGCCTTCCACATGCAGACCGATGCCCAGGAAGCGTTCGACGTCGGCAAGGAAGATGATCGCACTCTCGCGCTCTATGGTTTGAAGCGTGGCCAGAGTGAAGGCTTCGGCTGGCAATGCGTGGTGGCCCGGCGGCTGGCAGAACGGGGCGTCCGTTTTATCGAACTGGTTGACGGCAGCAGCAGTCACAACTGGGATCAACACGGGAACATGGCCGAACATGCCGTCCATGCCAAAAACATCGATCAATCGCTGGCGGGGTTACTGCGCGATTTGAAAGAACGGGGCCTGCTGGACGACACGCTGGTCGTGTGGACAACGGAATTCGGCCGCACGCCAGGTGTCGATGGAGACAAAGGCCGCGGGCATCACAGCGCGTGCTTCTCTTCGTGGTTGGCGGGTGCCGGGGTGAAGGGTGGAACCACCTATGGCATGACGGATGAGATCGGAGCGACAGTCGCCGAGAACGAGGTTCACGTGCACGACTTTCACGCCACGATTCTGCATCTGCTTGGGATCGATCACACGCGGCTCACGTACCGCCACGCCGGTCGAGATTATCGTCTCACTGATGTCCACGGTCACATCGTGCGCGACATTCTGGCCTGACTCCTGGTGCGCACGGGAAGTCCTGACGCACGTCAACATCGAGAAAAGGGATGCCGCTTTTTTGTGTCGTGTGCGCGATGTAATTTCTTAGCAAGAGCAGGAATCGGGGGTTGCCAACCTGTGGTGGTGGCGGTAGCGTAGACAGTGGAATCTTTGGATTCTAAAAGCCTCTGCAGTGTTCGATACGAGCCTTGTGCGTTGACCCTACAACTTCCTCAGAGGATGCTGTCACGGTTCGGCTGCGTGTATATCCACCGTCGGGTTTCGGCCCGGCTTCGGCTCACACAACCCGGACTGTCGGTGTCCCCCTGAACTCTTAAGGGTTCAGAACCTCAGCGCTCACCGGCACAGGCGGAGGCTTTTTGCTGCGCCGAGTACGGCGGAGAATGGAAAATAAGGAATGAGGAATGCAAAGTTCAAAATGAAAGAGGGTTCATTGAATTCGCTTACGCTTAGCCTGATCCCAAGACTCGTGTGATTTCGTTATCTTCATTTTCCATACTGAATTTTCCATTCTTCATTCCCCACTATCCCCTCCCGCCATGTCCCTCTTCTCCGGCCTCGAATCCTCGAATCGTGACGCCGTCAAACCACTCGCGGCCCGAATGCGGCCGCGGACTCTGGCGGAATTCGTCGGCCAGCAGCATCTTCTCGCACCGGGCAAACTTCTGCGGCGGATGATCGACGCGGACCGCCTCAGCAGTGTCGTGTTCTACGGTCCACCCGGCATTGGCAAAACGAGTCTCGCGGAGCTCCTTGCGAAAACCACGCGGCGAAAGTTTGTGACGGTCAACGCCGCCGCATCCGGGGTGAAGGAACTGCGTGATCTGCTCGATGTGGCCCGTAACGCCGTGGAAGCGGGCGGGCCCTCGTCGGTGATGTTCATCGACGAACTGCATCACTTCAACAAACAGCAGCAGAACGTGTTGCTGCCCGATGTCGAGAATGGCGTCGTCTCGCTGGTCGCGGCGACGACGGCGAATCCGTTCTTTGCGTTGATTGCCCCGCTCCTCAGCCGCAGCCAGATTTTTGAACTGCAACCGCTCACACCGGCGGACGTCGCCACGGTGCTGCAACGAGCGCTGACGGACACGGAGCGTGGTCTCGGAAAGTGGAACGTCACCGCGGAAGACGTCGCGCTGGCGTTGCTGGCGGAGCGCAGTGATGGCGATGTCCGCCGGGCGTTGACGGCGCTGGAAGTCGCCGTGCTGTCGCTGCCGAAAGAACAGCGTGTTCTTGATCTCGCGAACACGGAAGCGTCACTCGGCAAGAAACAGATTCGTTACGATAACCTCGGCGATGAACACTACGACGCGGCGTCCGCTTTGATCAAAAGTATTCGCGGCAGCGATCCCGACGCCGCGATTTACTGGCTGGCCCGGATGCTTGAAGCCGGTGAGGAACCCCGGTTTCTCGCGCGGCGATTGCTGATCTCCGCATCGGAAGACATCGGCAATGCAGACCCGCAAGCGCTCGTCATCGCCCAAGCGACCGCGGCCGCGGTCGAGTTCCTCGGCATGCCCGAGTGCCGCATTCCGTTAGCGCAAGCGGCGACCTATCTCGCCCTGGCACCGAAGTCGAACGCAGCCTACATGGCCATCGACAAAGCACTCGAAGACGTCCGCGAGAAAGCGCTTGTCCCGGTCCCGCAGCATCTGCGCGATCGACACTACGCCGGTGCGAAACGCCTCGGGCACGGCGACAACTATCAGTATCCTCACGATGCCCCGGACGGTTGGATCGACCAGGAATACCTCGGCGTCGACCGCACTTATTATGAACCGACCGATCGCGGATTCGAGGCGGAACTCGCGCGGCGACTGGAAGAGATTCGGACACGGCGACATCGGAAGGACACGTAACGATCACAGCCCGGAGCGCTAGCGACGGAGGTCTTCGATTTCGTCCGTCGCTTGCGCTCCGGGCTGCGATGGAGGGGCACTCACCCCGCCGGGAAGAACTCCGCGAAATCCTTGCGAATGGCGTTGAGTCCTGCGACCACCACGCGCACATCGTTCGCCGGGGAGATCAACCGGCACCCCTTGTCGTGCAGCATCTTAGCATGCGCCGGGTTAAACGCCACGGCGGCGAGATGTTTCTTGTGCTTCCTGCATGCCGCGGCAATCTTGTCGATGGCGTTGAGGCACTTCTCGTGAAAGAACTCGCCCGTGACGCCGAGGCTCTGGCTCAAATCCGCCGGGCCGATAAAGAGGGCGTCGACACCATCAATCGCCGCAATCGCTTCACATTCTTCGACGGCCTGCAACGTTTCAATCTGAATCAGTGTGATATTTTCCGCGTTGGCTTTCTTCGTGAACTCAGCAGCGGGCATCGTGGTGAACCGGGCATCGATCCCGCCGGTGTTGAGACCCCGCCAGCCACGCGGAGCGAATTTCGCCCATTGCACGAACTCTTCCGCCTGCTTCGCCGAGAAAATCTGGGCCGCCATGATCCCACCGGCACCGGCCTCGAAGCATCGTGTGACTGTAGCGTAGTCCGTCGGAGCGACGCGGCAGAACGTGTCGAGACCGTGTGCCTTGCAGGCCAGCGTGGCGACTTCTAATTGGGTGGTCGTCAGGCCGACATGTTCCATGTCAAACCATACGCCGTGAAACCCGCCCGTCATTCCCGCGATTTGCAGGATGTTGTGGTGATAGATCCGTCCGCAGGCCAGAGTGACAACCGTTTCTCCGCGGTCGAGGCGGGCTTTCAACGTGGACATGCGGCTCTCTTTCATCGGGCAGGATGAGGGGGCAAGTGGAAGCCAGCAGCATACCGCGCGGATGGGTTCCACCCTAGTCTGGCAAAGCAGGCCTTCCGTCCCGCTGTCCGCCGGAATCTCGCGAATCCTTCACATTGACGGTGGCGAGACGACGCCGTTGCGGGAAGAATGGAAGCATGTCGGCAGTCTTTCTGAAGAACATTTGATTTACCGATTGGTGTTGTTGCCCATGTCTTCGGCGGGAAGCGAAACCCCGCGATCGGCTCGGTGACACGCTCGGAGCCGCACCATGACGACTGTCCTGATTGTGGACGATTCACCGATTGATCGACGCCTCGTGGCGGGCATTCTGGAACGCAACTCCGATTGGACGATCCGTTCGGCCGTCGATGGGATTGAAGCGCTCGCCGCCGTGATGGAACACACCCCGGATCTGGTCGTCACCGATATGCAGATGCCGCAAATGAACGGCCTGGAACTGGTCACGGCACTGCGGCAACAGTTTCCGCAGATTCCCGTGGTGTTGATGACCGCACAGGGCAGCGAAGAACTCGCGGTGCTGGCGCTGCGTGCCGGCGCGGCGAGTTACGTTCCAAAGCGGGCGTTGGCATTGGACCTGCAACCGACAGTGCGGCGCGTCCTCACCGCCGCCAGCGATATCCGCTCACAAGTGGCCTTGATGAATCGGCTGGAGGTCCGCCGGGAGACGTACCGCATCGAGACCGAACTGCCTTTGGTGATGGCGTTATCGCGGCATGTCCAGCACGAACTCGGCGAAGCGTGGGGGTTGGAAAAAACGGACCGCCTGCGCATCGGTACCGCGCTCGAAGAAGCGTTGTTGAACTCGTACTATCACGGCAATCTGGAGATCAGCTCGTCGTTGAAAGACACGGATTATGCGGAATTCTACGCTCTGGCCGAACGCCGTTCCCGGGAAGCGCCGTATACTGACCGACGGATTCATCTGACGTTCGAAGTCACGCCCATTGCGGCCACGATCGCGATTCAGGACGAAGGCCGCGGGTTCAATCCTGCGACGCTTCCCGACCCAACGGATCTGGAGAATCTTGACCGTCCCAGCGGCCGCGGCGTGATGCTGATGCGGGCCTTCATGGACGACGTCGCTTACAACACCACCGGCAACCAAGTGACGCTGACGAAACGGCGCTACAAACAGTAGCAGTACAACGGCATGTGAGTTGGTCATCCGGCTGTCTGCAGTCGTCCGGACAGAGCAGAATCGAGGCGAACGCTCCGCTGAAGTCTTCGATTCTGTGTGCCACGGCCGTGTCGGCCGTGCGATTTTTCAGAGCGTTTCAACACATTTCACGGCCGACACGGCAGTAGCACAATCCATCGACTGACACTCCGCGGTTCTGAACGTCCTCAGCACGGGGGATGGGTTTGAGTTACCGGCGGAATGTCGCCAGAAAGGCGCTGCGCTGGCCGTGCGTCGTCCATTGGTTTTCGAGGCCGTCGCCCGTGTAGCTGAGGGTCTTGGAATACGCGGGGCTGAAATCGGCGACCTTGTTCAGCGGTTGGTAGTAGACCATTTCGTTGGTGCAGACGCAGTCCCCTTTGGAGAGGGCGCGGGTTTCAATCTTCGCAACATCCCCGGCGACGAAGACGCCCTTCCCGGCGAGATGGTCGTTTTCCAGTTTGAGCGAGACCGACTTCACGAGCCGCACGTGCCGGGTGTAGACCTTGGCGGTGTCGCGGACGAAGGCTTCCAGGGCGGCGCGTTGTGCGGCGTTGGCTTTCTCATCGACGAGAATCACCGACGTAATCTTGCCGGCCTTCATTTTGAAGACACCCGTGTCGCCCATCGTGTTTTCGGAGTTCGCGACGACGGCGACCGAGAAGCCGACAAGATCAACACCATTCCAGCCCCCCTGCTCCACGCGCCAGGCCATGACGGCTTCGCGTCCGGAGAGGCCCATTTCCCCGTTGGCAAAACACGGGCCGGTGTAGACATCGCACGTCCGGGCTTCGATGTATTCCCCAGCGATTTGCGTCCCGGCGGCAACCGTCAACGGAAACGCCAGCATGGCGATGCAAGCAAGCAGCAAAGGACGCATCACAAGTTCTCCCGCTTTGGCAACGAGGTTGGGGGACCACCCATTAATATTGACTTCAGTGTCAATCGCGCAAGGCTGGGTGTCAAGGGGATTTGAAGTGGGGACCAGGGCCGTTCATTAGGCCCACTTGACGAGGTTGGTAGGATGGGGGTGAGTTTTCGATGGATCGAGTGTGTCGATTGAGAAGGAGCCTCCGGTATGATTTCCCCCGCGGGGGATTTGCGGCAGCACATGGCGCAAGTC
>JBGSUN010000254.1:0-6074 GCA_041753475.1 Planctomycetaceae bacterium
AACGACCCATCGAACAACCGCCGCTTCCGAGGCATCGTCTTTCCCTTCCAAAGAATCCTTCCACGATGCCCCCGTTCTCACCGTTCCAACACCACTTTTCCATCTAGCCCCGTGGTCTAAAAAACGGGGTCCACTTCAGTCCGACAGCACCGTCTCGGCATCGTCCTCGGTGCGGAAACGGGATACATCCTGCGGCGTAATCCCGACACCGTCCGTGCTCCTGATGCGAGTTTTGTCTCCCTCGACACGCTACACCGTGTGGGACGACCGGCCCGCGGCTTTTTTGTCGGTGCGCCAGACCTCGCGGTCGAGGTGCTTTCACCGGATGACCGTCCTGCTGATGTCGACGAAAAAACTCGCGACTGGTTTGCCGCGGGGGTAAAGGCAGTGTGGAACATCGCCCCGCGGCAGAGAACCATCACGGTCTACCATACCGCGGATGATTTCCGGGTTCTGACAGAGTCCGACACCTTGGACGGGACAGCGGTATTGCCCGGTTTTCAGCTGGCTGTCAAAGACATCTTCGATCAGCCGGTCTGATCACGAGTCACCCCGGCAATCCACCAAATTGGCGCACGGCTTCGTAAACCGCCGTGTTGACGGTGGCGGAAAGATTCAAGCTGCGGACCTGGGAGCGCATCGGTAGCTGCACGGTGGTGGTGCGAAACTCGTCGACGATGGTCGCGGGCAAACCGCGCGATTCACAGCCGAACAGGAGGATATCGCCTGGTTGAAACTCGGCTTGCCATAACAGTCGTGCGGCCGGATTCTCCACGCACCACGTTGTCGCGTTCGGCAACCGAGCCCGGACATCCTCCCAGGAATCGACCACTTCGTAGTCGAGGTATTGCCAGTAGTCCAATCCGGCACGCCGCAGGCGGTGTTCATCGAGCTGAAATCCCAGCGGGCGGATTAACCACAATTTTGCCCCGACCGCGACGCATGTCCGGCCGATGTTCCCCGTGTTTTGCGGAATTTCCGGGTGGTAGAGCACAACATGTAACAGCGGAGAAGTCATCGATCGATCATCGGCATGCTGGGCGGTGGGGGCGTTCGTGTCGGAGTGCGGAAGGCTTGCCATGCTAGACTTCGGACTCCGCCGGCGTCGCACGGAACGATCGTTGCGAGGTCAACACGGCATAGTACATCGCCCCCACAACGATAAATCCAACGACACCAATCGTCTCTTTCCACTGCGCGATCGACAGCTGCACGAACACAAAGGCATAAACACCCAGAAACAGCAGCGGCGTCCACGGATAGCCCCAGGTCTGGTATGGTCGCGGGCGGTCTGGATCGCGAAACCGCAGGACGTACACGGCGGCGATGGTCAGGCTGTAGAACAGCAGACCCGCGCAGATGACCGCATCGGTCAGGCCATCGAACGCGGCCTTCGGATCCGCTTTCCAGGCGAAGAAGATCACGAGCAGAATGACCGCCCACGCGGACTGCAACACGATCGCGTTCGCCGGTGTTTGCCACTTCGCATGAATGTGATGGACCCGGGCGGGGAGCAAGCCATCGCGGGCCATGGCCAGATAGATTCGCGGACCGCAGATCATGTTCGAGTTGGTCGCCCCGAACGTGGAACACATCACACCGAACGCGGCGAGTTGTCCGCCGATCGAACCGAACAGGCCTTGAAACACATCGGCCGCGATCGTTTTCGACGCCGCGGTTTCGCTCATCGGCATCACATAGTGATAGCTGAGATTCGCCCCCAGATACACGCCAATGACGATGAACATCCCCCACACCAGCGCGCGAGGCACATTCTTCTGCGGTTCACGAATGTCTTCCGCCACCGGAGCGACGTTGATCCAGCCATCAAACGGCCACATCACGGCGACCAGCGCGATCCCCGCCGCATTCCAGAAGTTGCCGCTCTCCGGCGACGCCACCAGCGGTTGCATGTTCGCAAGCTGACCGTGTCGGAATAACCACGGCAAAACGATAATCATGCCGAGAAAGCCAAGTTTGATCACCGTGAACACGTTCTGCACATTCGCCCCCCAGCGTGTGCTGAGGACGTTCGCGATCGACAAACCGACCACGATGCTGATCGCCACGATTTCCTGTTCGAGCTTCGATAACGGGACCAGCCGGTTGAGATACAACGCTGTCGCACACGCCAGCGCCCCGATGGACGCCGTGCGGATGACCCACAACTCGGTCCAGCCCCATAGGAATGCCGGCAGCAAGCCGTAGGTTTCCCGCAGATAGACATACGGCCCCCCGGCGTGGGGAAACATCGCCGCGAGTTCCGCCAGGGCGAGGGCACCGAACATCGTGGCGACGCCGACGATCACCCACACGGCGAGAATCGCGAGAAAGCCATAGCTCGCCATCACCGTGTCGACATTGGAGACCTTCAGAAAAATCCCCGAGCCGATGATCGACCCCACCACCACCGCGGTTCCATCCGTCACGCTGAGCACACGCGGCAACACAACGGGACCGGTGACATCCACAACGGGTTCGGGCATGGGCAGCTTTCTGGGGGAGGGAGAAATCCGAAATCCGAATGTCGAAATCCGAAGGAAGCACGAACTTCAAAGGAAGAAAACAACCTCAATCTGTTCGCTCTGGAATGACGACGTTTGCCTTCCTTTGGTGCTTAGGATTTCCTTCGGATTTCGGATTTGAGATTTCGTGTTTCAACTTTCTTACGGCAACTCAACGAGCTTCAGATTGCGGAACTGCAGATTCGTGGTCGGATCATGTCCCTGCAGACTGAGGTGGCCCGCTTCGAGACGGAGGCCCTCGCGCGGGTTGTCGTTGGCGGGGCGGGTGTCGGTCCAGTCGACGACCGGGATGCCGTTGACCCACGTGGTGAAGTGCGGACCATCAGCCACCAGCGTGGCGGTGAACCATTCGCGATCGGAAGACACAACTCGCCGGGCCGACACACGGCGGAAAATCGCACCGGTGCCGAAGTCCGCGGGTTGATTGCGGTCGTTGTTCTTGATGCCGGATTGAATTTGAAACTCGTAACCATTCGACGGGGCCTTCTCGGTTCCGGGTTGAGCCCGGAAGAAGACGCCGCTGTTGAGGGCCTCGCCGTGGGTGATGGCGTCGAACTGCAACACAAAGTTGGCCGCTGTCGTCTCGGTTTCGATAAATCCGCGTCCGCCGGTGCCACGGATGGTGCCCTCTTCCACTTCAAATTTGCCTTGCGAACCGGGCACCGTCTTCCAGCCTGTCAGCGTTGTACCATCGAACAACGGTGTCAGCCCCAGCGGTCGCAGAAACACATTACGGAACTCGGCCTTGCCGCCGTTCATCTGCAACCCGATGAAACCACTGGTGAGCGGTTTCTCCGTGGTATCGTCGTAGGTGAGAACGGGCTTGCCATCAAACTGGACGGTGACTTTTGGGCCATCGACCGTGACCAAGAACGTGTGCCATTCGCCATCGGCGGTGACGGCTTCCGTCGGTTGCGCCCGACCGACGAGACTTGCGGATTTGAACTCGGGATGCGTGTCACAGATGTTGAGTTCATAGCAATCGGTCACCGGACTCTTCGGCGACAACGGTGTCCGCAGAAACACGCCGCTGTTGCCCCCGGCTGCGACACGGAAATCACAACGGAGTTCATAGTTCGCCCAACGTGTGGTCGTCACCAGCAAACCTTTGGTTTCGCCATCAGCGACCACCACACCGTTGTCGACGCGCCAGTTCGTTTCACTGTTCGGTGTCCAACCAAACAGCGTGGCCCCATCGAACAATCGCAACCAGCCTTGGGAGATTTCGTCCGCGGTGAGACGGTTGTGGCCATCCGCCGACGGTGCTTCTAACGGCGGCGCTGCCGACTCGGTGCTCGCTACCGTCGAAGGAACTGCCATTGATGTTGTCGCCGCTGGTGTCGCCGACTCCGCGGCAGCGGGTGCCGTAGTTGTCGTCGACTCCGGGACATCCGGTGTTGTGGACTGCGGCTGACAACCAATCACGCCGATCATCAGGACCGTGCAGAACCATCGGGGCAGAGCATTCATCGCGGAGCTTTCGCAAACGTCGTCGCAGAAGTTTGAAGTGCTCACACTGTGCCCGGAGTTGATCCGGAGAGCAAGCGCCACAAAATCGGAGCCGCGACCGTGAGGGAGCGTGTTCTGAATTCCGCGCGGATGCGAAAAACACGCTCCCTGACGGTCGCGGCTCGGACGGATGTGTTACGTCCCGGTCGCCAGATGCAGGGCGACACGGCAGCCGTCGAGAAAGGCGGCGATGTCCAGAAACTCGTTCACCGTGTGAATCTGATTCTGGCCGCAGCCGAGTGTGACCGTCGGCAAGCCGTGGGCCACCATCCAGTTGGCATCGAGCCCGCCGTTGCCGATCCGCAGCGACGATTTCAAACCGGCGGCGTGAATGGCGGAGCGGGCGCTGTCCACCACCGGGGCATCCGTCGGCAGACAGAACGATTCGTACTTCAGTTCCGCCGTGAACTCGACGCGGCCGGTCTTGCCATCCGCAGATTTAATTTTCGCGGCCTTGGTGAAAGCCTGCTCGAACGCCGCCACGATTTTCTTACGGAATACGGGATCGTGACTGCGGGCTTCCGCACGCATCGTCACCAGTGGGGTAACCACGTTGGTCGCTTCGCCGCCGTGGATGACGCCGATGTTGCTCGAACCGGTGTGCTTGCCTTTCTGAATCAATCCGAGCCACCCATTGGCCTGCAGATCGGCAATCGCCATTGCGGCGATGGTGATCGCACTGACGCCCAGTTCCGGATGCACCCCGGCATGGCTGGCGTGACCGTGGAGGGTGATGTCCATCGCATAATCACCGGTCGCGCCGATGCAGATTTCCGCCGGATTGCCCCCATCAAAGTTGAAGCAAAGTTGCGGCTTGCCGAGCTTCGGGACGGAGACGAAACGGGCACCGTACAGTCCGATTTCTTCCTGCACGCAGAAGAACAACGTCAACGGAGGATACGACAACCCCTGCTGCAAAATCTCGCGAACCGCTGTGAGAATGACACCCACCCCGGCCCGATCATCGCCACCAAGCCCCGTGGCCGGATTGCGGGACACGATGCGGTCCCCTTTCACCACCGGATCGGCACCGAAGCAGATGGGAACGGTATCAACGTGCGCCATCAACAGCCGCCGCGGTCCACGGCGTGTGCCCGGCAGTTTGACGATGAGGTTGCCGACCTCGCCGCCGCCGGGAATGCGTTTGTGCGCGGTGTCGAACTGAATCGCCGACGCGAGCACTCCGATCGCCAACAACTCGTCACGAATCGCCGCCTGGATTCGGCCTTCTTCACGACTGCGCCCTGGCACGGATAACAACCGTAGCATCAGCGCCACGGCGGCGGATTCGTCGAACGAAACCATCGATGTCTGAGTCATGGCAATCCTTGCCCTTTCTCTCCAGTGGATTCACCAGCAAATCGCCCGCGGTTCGCCGAGACCATGACGGCCCCCTGATGCCCTGCCTGCATCGAGAGGACAGGGCGAGCGGAGTCAGCGCGCCGGTTGGGTCTGCAACGACTTAAGGCGGTAGGTTCCGGTCGCGTCGTCGTGATACACATCCTTCGTATTGTACAAGCATTGGTACAGCACGTTACGGAAGTTGCCACTCTCCGTCCGATAGCCGGCGGCCAGCACTTTCGTTGATAAGTCGGAGAGACTCATGCCCCGTTTCGATTTCCCGAGGATTTCGAGAACATACTCCCGCAGTGATTTTGTGTTGACGGGTTTGCTGCCGCGCGAGGACACCGCCGTGCTGACGGAATGACGCGGGCCTTGCATTTGAGCAATTTCGTCGTCGACCCGTGCCAGTTCTGCCTGGAGCGTGGCCTTTCGTTGCAAGAGGTCGTCCAGTTGCCGCTTGCGCGACAAGAGAATGCGCTCAAGTTCGGCGACGGAGATGTTCGCCGGAAACGTCTTCATGACGGGCCCGCCCCTTGTAAATGGAACTTCGATGACAGGAACTCAACGACTACCGGCTAGAAGCCGGTAGGTTCGGGGGAAATCGTGAACTACGGACTGAAGTCCTTCGCTCACGATGGGGTCACTTGAAACTCGTCACCACCATCCTGGGGTTCTGTTCCTTCCTGTTGCCGGATG
>JBGSUN010000255.1:0-7080 GCA_041753475.1 Planctomycetaceae bacterium
CCGCGAACGCCGACACCGCCCCCGCGCGCAGCACCGACCGCCGCGACACGCGGTCGCACAGGTTCGGGCTATGATCAAGAATCGACAGCATGGGGAGCGCTCCCGACGCCCAGGGAATGCCTTCCCTGGGAAGTTTGCGCAAGATTACATCAATTCGTGAATGACCGCGCCGGGTTCGAGCGCCGGGATTGGTCGCCCGGCGTGGTTCAGGAAGTTCACGCTCGGATCGACGCCGAGAACATTGAACATCGTGTGATGGATGTCCGCGGGGGTCACCGGACGATCCTGTGGAGCTTCGCCGAGGCGGTTGGTGGAGCCGACGATCCGGCCTCCCTGCACGCCGCCGCCGCCCATCAGGCAGCACATGGCGTTGCCCCAGTGATCGCGACCGGGAGTGCCCATACTCATGGGAGCGCCGCCGTTGCCGCCGTCGTTCATGCGGGGCGTGCGGCTGAATTCGCCGCACAGCATCACCAAAGTTTTGTCGAGCAAGCCGCGCTGGCTCAGGTCTTCAAACAAGGCCGAAACGAGCGAATCCACCATCGGCAGGACGCGTTCATACCCCGACTTCAGATCCCAGTGATGATCCCAGCCGCCGAGGTGGACCGTCACCATGGTTGAACCGGCTTCCACCAGCCGCCGGGCCAGCAGCGTGCTTTGGCCCCAGGTATTTCGGCCGTAACGATCGCGGTTCCGTGGATCTTCGGTCGAAATATCGAAGGCCTTCCGAGCCGCGTCACCAGCGACCATGTCGAAGGCCTGCCGATCAAAGCGGTTCATCGATTCGAGCATGCCGGAATTGTCGACGTCCCGCCGCAGTCGGTCGAATTGCTTTGCCAGGGTCGAGCGATCTTCCAGCCGTTGGATGGACATCCCACCCGGCAATTGCATATTGCTGACCTGGAAGTTGCTGGCGTTGGGGTCGCCTTCCGTTTCAAACGGATTGGACGACACACCGAGGTAGTTCCCCGCGAAATAGCCGGGCCGCAGGCCGATGCTCATGGCATACGGCACTGCCGCGTGGGCGGGCATGCCGGGCTTTCGTGGTCCGGTCAATTTCGACGCAATCGCACCGACGAACGGTGACTTGCCTTGGGTATCGGCTCCGCTGGCTCCGCCCCGCCCGGTCAGCATGTAATGACCGGCGGTGAAGTGATCGCCCTGATTGTGATGCAGCGACCGGACCACCGAAAACTTGTCCGCGCACTTCGCCTGCAACGGGAAGAGTTCGGTCACTTCCATGCCGTCGACGTTGGTGCGGATCGGATTCCACAGCCCGCGATATTCCGCCGGGGCCTGCGGCTTCAGATCGTAGGTGTCCATGTGCCCGGGCCCGCCATCGAGCCAGATCAGAATGATCGACGTGTCCTTGGCGGACGAACCGAGCGATTGCGATTGCTCTTTCGCTCGCAGAATCTGCGGCAGCCCGACCGACCCCATTCCGGCCAGCCCAAGCTGCACAAAGTTCCGGCGCGACATCCCATCGCAATACTGCTGCGTCGCACCCATCTCGATTCGGAACATCCGTCACCTCCCGCCGTCCCACATTTCTCAACACATCAACGAACGTGGATTCTAATCGGCAAGGGGACGAGGAGTCAAATCGAACCTTTCGGAGGAGCGAATCGAAAAGCAGAAAATCTGTACAGATTGTAGGGTACGAGTCGGTGTGCAATGTGACCATGATCGTCGACTGCAGTGGTCGATGGCGTATCATGTTCGATGCATTGGCGATTCACCGCAACGGCAGGAACACAAACTTTCCGTCCCATTCACCCGGCAGGCTACACTCGGCAATCAACAGCAAGTCATCAATCGCCTGTCCGATGGGCACCGATCGGCTTACTTCCACCACACCGCAGCAGGGTAATTCGCCCGTCAGCCGCTCTTCCGCATAACGGAGCATTGTCTGAACATCGTGCGTCAGCAATAACCGTTCTTCGGCAGTTGCCCATTCCAGCACTTGAGGATCGATCGCACCAGACAGCCCGGCTTCCTGAACGGTGAGGACGTCAATCGCGGGATTTCGCCGCAGTAGACCACGAATGATTGCCGCATTGAAGTTCTCGTCGATGGCAAGGGCCAGCATTATCCGGCTCCAGTGGCCCGACGTGCTAACAAGCGCTGTCGGATACCAACGGGATCGTGTTGCCCGTCATACGCGGCACGTTGCTGTTGACTCTTCGCCCGCTGATCGGTGAGTTCACGATCCAGTTCCATCTGATGCCGCAAATAGAATCCGAGCACTTCGTATAAATCGGCGAGTGCTACACTGGGATACTGTTGCGCAATCTCTTCCGCCGTAAGTCCTTCCTGAAACGCACCGACAATGGAATCCAATGTGACGCGCGTGCCACCAACACGAAGGGTGCCGTCTGCGTCACGCACTAACGGAAGAGCGATGGTATCGGGCAACGTCGTCATGATTCCGCCGGCGATTTGTGCGATTGCCTGAACAAAATTGGGCCTGTTTCACACCACTTCGAGCATTCGGCTCGCATAGTCCCGCCCTGAGGTGGGTGGCGGAAGTGGTTTACCGTCTTCGAGGTAAAGCTGGATCGCTTCGTCGACGATCTCGCAGAGTTCTTCAAAGACTTGCCGCTCGTCGTCGCCGTGACAGCCGCCAGAGATCAAGCCGGGACAACTGCCGATGTAACACTGGTCTTCGTTGGACCATTCGACGATCTTCGCATAACGGGCGCTCTCCTTCATGATCGCGACTCCTCAATCGCTCGTTTGACTAACCGCTCCTGGTAGGCCTTCGCATCGTTTCCCAGATTGCAGGACAGGGTGATGGGCTTGGTGACGTTCGGATGCACGGAGTTTCGATGCCGTCCCCGGCCGCCGCGGTTGATGAAGCCAGCCGTTTCCAGGTCGGCGATCAACTCTCGAATCTTCCGCGGCATGGAGACTTGTGGTCCTTCATTCTACCAATATTACGCCAGCACTTCCGTCATCACTTCGCCGTGATCCATCACCCCCACCGGGCGGCCCTGGATGTCACGGACGCGGTGTTCCGGGTCAATGCCGAGGGCGTGGTACATGGTCGCGGCGATGTCCGCGGGGCCATACGGCCGCGTCAATGGATACGCGGCGTGTTTGTCGGTGGTGCCGACGACCTGGCCCGTCTTCACCCCGGCCCCGGCGAAGAACATGGAACCGCAGCGGCCCCAGTGGTCGCGGCCGCCGAGGCTGTTGATCTTCGGCGTGCGTCCGAACTCGGTGAGGTACACGACCAACGTGGAATCGAGCAGGCCACGCTGTTTCAGGTCGGTGATGAGGGCCGCGAATGCCTTTTCCATCCCCGCGACACTGTAACCCCGCTTGCACATGTCCGACACATGCGGGAATTTTTGCTCGGGGACGTTGTGGATGTCCCACAGGTTGCCGTAGTCGGGATCATAACCGTAATCAACGAGCACGAACCGCGCTCCCGATTCCACCAGCCGCCGCGCGACCAGACACCGGCCGCCGATCTTGGTTTGACCGTAGGCTTCGCGCGTGGAGACGGCTTCCTTCGAGAGATCAAACGCCTGCCGTACCTGCGGTGATGCGAGGAGTTGCATCGCACCGCTGTAGTTCCCGTCGAGAGTCGCGAAGTCTTCGAGCGTCGCCGCCGTCTTCAATGATTGTTCGAGACTGCTTCGTAACGACGCCCGGCGTTCAAGGCGACCGACATTGAGACCGTCCGGGAACCGCAACTCCGGTGGGACGAGGTTTTCATCGGCGCGCGGAGACGGATCGAGCGCCTTCTCGCCGACAGTGAAATCGGGCTGTTCGGGTTGCCCGCCGACGCAGAACGGGGCGTACTGTCCCCCCAACCAACCACCAACGAATAGATTGTGTGGCGGCGGACCCGGTCGGGTGATCCCCGGCACCGCGATGTAACCCGGCAGTCCGTTCCGCGGGCCCATCAAGTACTGCACGATCGAGCCGATGTTCGGTTCGGTGAAAAGCTGATTCGGAGTCACCTTGCGGCCGGACAGCGTGTAGACCTGGCTCAGCAGGTGATCGTCGCTGTCATGCGAGAACGACCGCACTACGCACAGATCGTTCGCAATCTTCGCCAGATTGGGGCACGTCTCGCTGAACTGCACACCGGGCAACGCCGTGTCGATGGCGTCCAGACGGCCGCGGATTTCCGGCGGCGCTTCGGGTTTGGGATCGAGTGAATCAATGTGTGTGACGCCACCGCCCATCCACAGATAGATGACCGACTTGGCCCTCGCCCCTGCCGCCGGAGTGAACGCCGCGTGGGCCTGCAACCCCAACCCCGGCCAGACCGCCGCGGACAGAGCAATCGGCCCGACCTTCAGCACATCCCGCCGAGTGACAATACTGCGAAAAGCCGCGTCACGATCGACCACGGGCAACGAACGACGTTCCATGAACCAAGCCCCTTCCGAACCGGGCATTGCCTTTCCGACCCCACCGAGCGCGACACGGCATTATGCCCTGTCGGTCGGCACGGGGGCAAGACATCAATGGAAACTGATCGGTGCCAGCTATCGAGATGGCAACGGCCTTACAACCGGTCCAGCGGGCTCTGCACGCCGCTGGCACCGCGTTGCAGCACATGCGTGTAAATCATCGTCGTACTGACATCCGCGTGACCCAGCAATTCCTGCACCGTGCGGATGTCGTATCCCGCTTCCAATAAATGTGTGGCGAAACTGTGTCGCAAGGTGTGACAACTCGCCTTCTTCATGAGCCCGCTCGCCTGCACCGCCCGATGGACCACCTTCTGCAACATGTTCTCGTGAATGTGGTGCCGCCGCCGCGTCCCCGGTTCGCGCGGATCTTCACTCAACCGCTTCGATGGAAACAGATACTGCCACCGTAATTCCCGGCTCGCTTGGGGATACTTCTCCGCCAGCGCCGTCGGCAGCCACACCGCCCCGAGCCCCGCCGACACATCGGCCGCATGCACTTGTTCCACGTGTGCGATCTGTCGCCGCAACCTTGGCACCAGCCGCGTCGGCAACGGCACCGCCCGGTCCTTGTCCCCTTTTCCTTCCCGCACCATCAACTGCGATCGCGCAAAATCGACATCCTTGACCCGCAACCGCAAACACTCCAGGAGCCGCATCCCCGTTCCGTATAACAGGGCGGCCATCAGCGGGAACGGTTCCTGTTCAGTGTCGATCGCCTGAAACAGAACCCGAACTTCATCGACGGAAAGGACCACCGGCAAGCGCTTGGAACGTTGTGCCCGCAGCGCATCAATCGCCGGCAACTCCTGCCCCAGCACTTGCCGGTAGAGATACAGAAGCGCCGAGAACGCCTGATTCTGCGTCGACGCCGCCACGCGACGCTGGAGGGCCAGGTGCGTTAAGAATTCCTCAACACCTGCGGCTCCCAAGTCGGACGGATGCTTCCATACTCCGGCGACATGGCGGTGGTAGCGGAGAAACTTTTCGACCCAGTCCAGATAAGCCCGTTCGGTCCGCAGGGAGTAATGCTGCAACCGGAGCCGAGCCCGCATGCGGTCCAGCAATTTCGGTGACGCCGCGACGGGAGTGGCCATCGTGCTGCTTCTTCAGTTTCACGAAATGTTCACTAGTGGCATTTGACACATTCGGCGACGTTCGACAGAATATCGGCGGAGATAGGCAGAATCAACGCTGTGGGGATTCTGTCGAATTACTAGTTCGGCGGTGTAACAAAGCCGCATCCGGTGGGTTGATGGTTGCATGGCGATTGCCCACATTGCCGAGAGAAGTCCATGAAGAGTGCCTACTTCAGATTCACCATTTTCGTTCTGGCTTCGTGGGCCGTACTCTCTGCTGAGGAACCCCAGAAAACACCAACGAAGGCCGACAAACTCCGCGCCGGCGACCACATTCGCACCGTTAAAGTCGGCGACGCGGAGCGGCGATATCAGGTGTACCTCCCGAAGAAGTACGACTCCGACAAACCCACTCCGGTGGTTGTGGCGTTTCACGGCGGGGGTGGCAATCCGAAGAGCATGGCCCTGCTCAGCGGGTTGAACGACAAGGCGGACGCTTCCGGGTTCATCGTCGCCTACCCGTTCGGAAGCGGCCTGGACAAGGAGAAGGGCCTCACTTTCAACGCTGGCAATGTCGGCGGCTACGCCATGCAGAAAAAGATCGACGATGTCGGTTTCACGAAGCAACTCCTCGACGACCTGGAAACGGTCGCAAACGTCGATAAGGATCGCGTTTTTGCCACCGGCATTTCCAACGGTGGCATGATGGCCTACCGGGTGGCCTCGGAACTGGCCGATCGGTTCGCTGCCATCGCCCCAGTCGGGGGGCCGATGGGGACCGAGTCGTGCAAACCCACTCGGTCGGTCTCGGTCATCCACTTCCACGGCACGGCCGACGAACTCGCTCCGTTCAAGGGCGGCAAAGGCAAGGGAGCGCCGGGCGTTCCCGCCGCGTTTCGGCCAGACTTCTACTCGGTCGATCACTCGATCCAAGCCTGGGTCAAAGCCAACGGCTGCGAGAAGGAACCCAAGGTCGAGCGACTGCCGGACGCGGCGGAAGACGGCATGCGTTCGACCCGGAAGACTTGGGCTGGTGGCAAGGACGGCAGCGAAGTGGTTCTGATTGAGATCGAGAACGGTGGCCATACTTGGCCGGGGAAGGAACCGCTGGTGGCGATCCTCGGCAAATCGACCAAGGATATCTCGGCCAACGACCTGATGTGGGAGTTCTTCCAGAAACACCCCATCGAGCGCTAGCCAAGCACGCCGAACCAGGCGCTGCAGCAGACCGGGGCCGCACGTTCGCTTTCCGGGGTTCATAGTCGCTCGGCGGCCCGGCTGCTGAGCGGGGTCGTTCGGCGGCGGAGGCGCAGGGGATGTAACTTTTCCGGCGGTTGGGTGTTCAACTCTTGACGCCCCCGCAAGCCTCGGAGCCGCAAATGATTGTTCGCACCCTGCCATTCCTCATGTTCTGCGTCTGTCTCACGACTCCCGTTGCTCGTGCGGACGACCGATCCAAGCCGGGGCCGCAGAAAGTCGAGGTCATCGAGGGCGAGTGGAAGGACGCGGATCGCGCCGCGCGGTTGGTTCTCTGGAAGTGTTACCTACCCGCGGGCAAGGACAAGCCTTCC
>JBGSUN010000256.1:0-12724 GCA_041753475.1 Planctomycetaceae bacterium
CACGAACCGCCGCCCCTCAAGCCGCGGACGACCTCGCCCCCTCCGCCCGTCGATGAACTCCCGGTGGACGACGAAGAGGATGACGACGTCAACTTCCCGGCCGACGAACGCTACGAAGAGATCAAACGCGGCGAAGGCGACATCCACATCGCCGAACTGCAACGGCTGACGATGAAGGATCTCATCGCCATCGCCCGCAAGGAAGGCGTCACCGATTACACCGGCCTCAAGAAACAGGATCTGATCTTCAAGATTCTGAAAGAGCGGACGAAGATCAACGGCTTGATGTTCGGCGAAGGGACGCTGGAAATCCTGCCGGACGGCTTCGGTTTCCTCCGCAGCCCGGACTATCACTACCTGCCATGTCCTGACGATATCTACGTCTCACCGAGCCAGATTCGCCGGTTCGGTCTGCGCACCGGAGCCACCGTCGCGGGGCAGATTCGTCCACCGAAAGAAAACGAACGCTACTTCGCGCTTCTCCGCGTGGAGGCGATCAATGGTCAGGACCCGAACATGCTCACCGAGAAGGTGCCGTTCGATGACCTGACCGCGTTGCATCCCGAACGGCGGTTGAAACTGTCGGGCGATCCCAACGAGTTCAATACCCGTGTGGTGGACATCATCTGTCCCATCGGGATGGGGCAACGCGCCTTGATCGTGTCGCCGCCGAAAGCCGGCAAGACGATTCTGCTGCAGAAACTCGCGAAAGCCGTGCTGGCCAACGAACCGGATGTGTACGTCATCGTCCTTCTGATTGACGAACGTCCGGAAGAAGTCACCGACATGGAGCGGAACGTCAAAAGCTCCATGTGTGAAGTCATCAGCAGCACGTTCGATGAACCCCCGAGCCGCCACATTCAGGTCTCGGAAATGGTCATCGAAAAGGCCAAGCGGATGGTCGAATTCGGCCAGAACGTGGTGATCTTCCTCGACTCCATCACCCGGCTGGCCCGCGCGTGGAACACCGAGTGCCCGCACTCCGGCAAGATCCTTACCGGCGGCGTCGACGCCAACGCGCTGCAACATCCGAAGCGGTTCTTCGGTGCCGCCCGCAATGTGGAAGAAGGGGGCAGCCTGACGATCATCGCCACCGCCCTCGTCGACACCGGCAGCAAGATGGACGACGTGATCTACGAAGAGTTCAAAGGGACCGGCAACACCGAACTGCACCTCGACCGCCGCATGGTCGAAAAACGGATCTGGCCGGCGATCGACGTGAACCGCAGCGGCACCCGCCGCGAAGAACTCCTGATGACCGAAGAAGAACTCCGCCGCGTCTGGATCCTCCGCCGCGTCCTCCACGACATGAACCCCGTGGAAGCGATGGAACTCATCACCAACCGTCTTCGCCGCACGAAGACGAATGACGAGTTTTTGAACAGCATGAATTTGGGGTGATTTGTAAGGTGGGCGGTGTCCACCCTACATCACTACATAACGTCAAGCTCTCCATCCACCGGAGATGATGGACATGGCAAGCAAGTCGGGTCGAGAGTCAGAACTACCTTCCCTGCCGCCGCGACGATCCAAGACTGGTAGCGGCTCGGGGACAAAGTCAATGCGGGCAGCCAAGTCGGCTCCGAAGCCGAAACCAACTACCGTGAAGTTCGGTCTCCTGTGCTTGGTCGGTGCCATCATTCTGGCTGTTCCGTTGCTCGCTTGGGGGCTTTGGGCGATGTGGCCCATTGAGATTGCCTCTCGAGATGAGCTCGAAACTGCGCAGCCCAAAGCGAACAAGGATCCGGGAGAGGTAACTTTTGTGAAAGTTGAGGGGAACATCGTTCAGGCGGAACGGGAGTATTGGGGTGGCAAGATGATGATTTCCGTCATCATTGAACC
Source organism: Planctomycetaceae bacterium (assembly GCA_041753475.1). Taxonomy (GTDB): domain Bacteria; phylum Planctomycetota; class Planctomycetia; order Planctomycetales; family Planctomycetaceae; genus DSVQ01. The sequence continues at coordinate 1,843 of JBGSUN010000256.1, forward strand.
CCAACACCTTCCGCGGTGGGTTAGCGTAAAACCGGGGATGAAGTTTCGGGTGCGTTTCGTGGAAGGCCCTGGGACAATCAACACCTACCGCGGAGATCGTTTGATTGATTGGGAGACCGCTGCCAATCCCAAACCCGGATCGATTGGTCCAGTCACGATTACCGACGACGGTCGAACCAGGAAAGTCTATATTCCGGGTGGTTCGGATGGCTATCCGATCGACGCAAACAGCTTTCTTCCGCCGGCCGATCCCCAAGCTTGGGCCGATTACCAACAAGCGATCGCCGCTCGGAATCAGGCCAAGGCCGTGGTGGAAGCGGCCTCTAACCATACGGATGACCAAGGCCCGCCCGAAAATACCGAAACCGCGCTGCTTCTGGCTCTCTGCTGGCCGGAACGCGCAGACTTGATCGCAGCAGCGAAACTGCCCGCAGAGGTTGAGCCGCTCTACAAACGAAGCTTACTCGAAACACGAGTCAAGGTTGCAGGCTGGCTCAAAGACCGACCTGATGTCCAGCCGAGTGAATATCTGCCAGGGGTGCTTGCCGTTTTCAATGGTGAGAGTGCCGTCGCGCCAGCTGATTCAATGTTAACCAGTGCCTGTCAGTTTCTCGATGCACTGCCGCCAGATGAACTCGTTAAACTCCTGCTGACGGAGCAAGCAGAAAAGATTCCTCTCAGTCTTCAGCGAATAGTGAACCATCAACAGCGTCTCCGAGTTCCGAACGACGCGGCAGACTGGTTGGCCAAGGTGCTTGCCGACCCTCGTGCCGAGCCGTTTGTGACCAAATACATCCAAAAATCTCGTGATTGACCGCCGGCTGCCACAGGCGATTGTACCCGTTCAGCATTGGCTTTGGAGTTGATCGCGGGGTGCCACTCAACGCCGTTAGCCCTTTTTCGGAAGTCGAAAGAAGTCTTGATGCGATTGAGAGTTCCGGTCATACCTAGCTTTGTCACGAGGCAGGTTTGGCGGAACGCTCACCCGAAAGGAATCGGGCATGTCGCATCAAGACTCCCTGGCTTCGGCCGAACGGCGGGTGGCACTGGCGAATGTAATCGTTCGCCAGTGGCTTTGCGGTTGAGAGCGGGTTAAGTTGTTGGGTGGGCTATCCCCACTATCATTTCATCAACGACTCCGAGAATACGATGGTGGGCACAGCGCATTCTACTTGCCTTAGGTGAGCACAAAACAGGAATAAACTCGATGGCTGTCTACCGCTCGTATACAGTTCGTGAGCCCATTACCTGCAAGCGTCAGTGTGAATTCTGCAAGCACCGTTACGAACATGTCCGCTATTTTGAATGTCATTCCCATGGTACTGGCGCGGGGTACATTCCGACTGAAGAAACATTTGATAAGCTTAAGAAGAAGTTTTGTAAGTCGCCCCGCAATCAAGCAACATACGGCGTGTTGTGTCCGAAGTGCCTTCGGTTTTCGACTGCTGCATTGAATCAACATTTACCGGGTAGTCCAAGCAATGGATTTCTGCATCTGGCCAACCATATTTTTCTCCGAGTAGCGGCAGTCCAAGTCGGGGTGCTTCTCTTCGTGCTGGCCGTAGCCGTCGGCTTTCAAATGGCGCAAGTTCAATGGCGTTGGGAAGCAGCTGCGGCACTCATAGTCATGTTGGCAACTTGGCTGTGCATCCGAGTCTATAAATTGTATGCCGTTCGCGGCCTGATCAAGACATTCACGGACGCACAAATTCAGCAGATTTTGGCAGCCGAGTATCTGCGCAGTGGGATTGATTCGATGTACGGACTATTTCACTCCCAGTCGGGTGTGCCGGAGTTCGCTCAGTTTGGACGAAAGACTGCCGCGCTCATTTTTTATGGAAGCCAACCCGTCAATGTCGTATGGGGACGTAGACTCGGAGTCATGAAACAGCGATTGGAAGAACAAAGGTCGTATCTTGATCAATCCATGCAGTCAAAACAGCATGGCGAAGTGACGGCACGGAAACGAGCAACGGCCTCCAAGATCAATCGTCGAGATGGCACTGCATGAGAGCGAGTTGGCAGGACGGGGCGAAATGTTTTGAGCCACAGAATGGATTTCGTGGTTGATATCCTAGTTTAAGGCTACGGGCGGACAAGCACCCAATGCACTTGATCCGTCCGTCACGCTCCATGGCTCATTCCAGTGAAGAAAAACGCATGCCGTCCAAAGCACAACGCATCACGGGCTGGGTTCTGACCGGGCTCGTCGGGCTGTTCCTGATCGGGGCCAGCGGGGTGCCGAAATTCTTCGATTTTCCCGGCAAGAACGAGATGATGGAGAAGCTGGGGATCCCATTGCCGCTGCTGCCCACGCTCGCGGTCCTCGAGATCACCGTGACGCTGATCTACCTCGTCCCACGCACAGCCTTTCTGGGGGCGATCCTGATGACGGGCTATCTCGGCGGCGCGGTCTTCACCCACCTGCGCGTCGGCGATCCGTGGTATTTCCCGATCATCATTGGCGTCCTGGCCTGGCTCGGTTTGACGCTGCGGCAGCCGACGATCTTCACCTTGGCCAAAGCCGGTGCTTCGGCAAGTCGTTGAGTGTCCGTCTGAAAACGCAGGCTGGCGTCGGGGCCACTCGGTCATCACACTGGACTGGCCCGTAGCCCTCGGCATCAGGAAACTGCACCATGACTACCGACTCGCCGCCTTCTGAGAAGCCGGATGCGCGGACGTTTTTTGCGGCGGAGCGGACGTTGCTGGCCTGGATCCGGACTGGTCTGGCCATGATGGGATTCGGGTTCGTCGTCGCCCGGTTTGGGTTGTTTCTGCGAGAACTCGCCGCGCTGCCGGGGAGACCGCCGGTGCCGCAGTCGGGCATCTCGTTGGGCATCGGCACGGTGCTGGTCCTGTTTGGGGTCGTCATCACCATCGCCGCGGCGTTTAAGCATCAGGATACGGTCCGCCGACTGGAAACCGGCTTGCCACTCCGGTTTTCGGGCTGGTCCATCGGCGTGGTGGTCGGTCTCGTGCTCGGGTTTATCGGGCTGTTGATGGCGGGCTATCTGCTCTTCGGTTTGAACCATTCATGACGAGCATGCGCGGTGTGTGACCTTGAGCAACGAAAGTGAATCGATGTGGAATGAACGTTACGCCAGTGAGGACTTTGTTTACGGCACCGAACCGAACTCGTTCCTCGTCCAGCAGGTGAATCACATTGGTGGGCCGGTGCTGTCGCTGGCGGAAGGGGAAGGACGGAACGCGGTGTTTCTGGCTTCACGTGGGTGGGATGTACTCGGCGTCGATTCATCCGATGTCGGGCTGGCAAAAGCGCAGAAGTTGGCCGCCGCGCGCGGGGTTTCGATTCGCACCGAAGTCGCGGACCTGTCGGTCTACTCACCGCCGGAGAATCAGTTCGGGGCGGTGGTCTCCATCTTCGCGCACCTGCCGAGCGCTGTGCGCCGTCGGCTCTATCCCTTGGTGGAGCGTTCGTTGAAGCCCGGCGGAGTCATTGTGCTGGAGGCGTATTCTCCGGCGCAACTGGCCCGCAGCACTGGTGGCCCAAAAGATGCCGACATGCTGCTCTCCTGCGCCGATCTGGCCACCGCCTTTCCGCAGTGTGAGACGGTGCTGTTGCAGGAAATCGAGCGTGAAGTTCGGGAGGGCCGATTCCATACGGGCTTGGCCGCCGTCACACAGTTCATCGCCCGGAAGCGCGGCGGATGAATGATGACACCGTCGGATTCGGGTTCCAGAAACGGATTGCTCTGAGAAAGTAGGGTGGGCTGTGCCCACCAGCGAGCAATTCCAGCGTTCGCAACAACAAGCATGGTGGGCACAGCCCCACCCTACGGGACTGGCCTCACCCGCCGTCGCTTGCGCTCCGGGCTGTGACGGAGTTTAATCCTCCAGCGCCGCATTGCGGTCGCGGGAGATCGGGACGCCGATCATGTTGCCGGAGAAGACGAGTTTGTTGTTGACGTAGCCCTGGAAGTCGAACTCCGCGCGGCGGCCTTTGCGGACGCGGGTGACTTTCGCCATCACGAGGAGCCGGTCGCCGGGGAAAACGGGGCTGCGGAAGCGGACTTCGTTCATGCCGCCGAATCCGAGGAAGTCGCCCGCACCCAGCAGGTCGTACTTGCGGGCATAGAACCCGGCGAGTTGGGCCGCGACTTCGCACAGTACCACGCCCGGCATCAGGGCGAACTCGGGCATGTGGCCGCGGACCCAGAATTCCTGGTCGGTGATGTCTTTGTAACCGACGATGCTGTGCGTGGCTTGTTCCACCCACAGAATGGCCGTGAGCTGTTCCATCTCGAACCGCTGCGGGTTGATCTCCCGGATGTGGTCGATCCCGTACAACGGCTTGTTAAAGTCGAAGTTTTCCAGCGGAAACAGCGGCGGGGCAGGCATGAATCGTCCTTGGCCTTGGCGACCGGCGGTCCTGTTAAACTCCCAACAGATCGCGGACTTGGATGAGTTGGGTCAGGAGCCGATCCGGTTTGACGGCCGGGTCTTTGAGGTCGGCGGCGGTGGCCTTCAGGCTGAGTTTTTCCCCCGCGAACAAGGCTGTCCGAAATCCCAGCGACTTGGCGATGACGAGGTCTTCACGCAGTCGGGAACCTACAAACAAGACTTGATCGGGCGAGAAACCGGCGTCCCGAAACCGTTGTGCCGCGGCAAGATACAGCGACTTGGACGGTTTCCGCACTCCTTCCAGGAACGAGAGCGTCGACAGGTCCGGCGAAATCAGCCCTATAGGCTCCGCGAGTTTACCTTCTGCCTGTAACCCTCGCAACACCTGTGTGGGAGTGAAGCACTGCCCGTCGGCCAGCATCCCCTGTCGCACCCCGGCCTCCGCCAGTGCCGTCACCGTCGCCGCAGACCCCGCCGTCGCTTCCCAGCCCTGCAAACTGCTGTGGTAAAAGTACGCAATTTTCTGGCTCAGGTCATCGAGATCACCGTACTGGTCGACATCGTACTGGTAATCATTCTTATCGAGCTTTTCGAGAATCTTGAACCAGATGCGGGCGGCGTCGATCTCCGGCAGATCGCCTTTCCGGCCCGATCCCGCCAGACGTAAGTCATCATACGCATTGGTGTAGAGCGACAGCATGTACTCCCACGGCTTGCCCGGTTTGCGGGACATGCTCTGCCACATGTTGAATTCCTGGATCGTCTTGTCCAAGGCGATTTCCATTCGCATGGTTTGCGGGTGAATGAACAGCAGTTCGCCGTCGGAAATCCGCAGCAACGTGCCGTAAACATCCCACGCAAGCGCCTTAATCCCCGGCAGCGGCTTGAGAAACGGCGCGGCGGCGATGGGTTCAAACTTCGGCGGCGCGGGCCAGCGCAAGTTCCGCTCGGAGAGCCATTCTGCATACTCAGCGAGCGATTGCGGCATCAGTTCAATCACCTTGGCAATAACGAGCGAAACGCACGGAGACTCGATTCTACGACGAGACCGGGAGCGCTGTCACCGCTGCGAGACGTCATCATCACAGCCCGGAGCGCAAGCGACGGCGTTTGTCAGAGGAAATGACAGACCGGCATAACGGAATTGCATTTCGGAGAGGAACGCCGTCGCTCGCGCTCCGGGCTGTGACCGACGCCGTTCCGGTCGATTCGGAAAAATTCGCCGCGGGGGCACTCTTCCTAGACAATTTTTCGATCGCCGCGGGTCAGGAACATCAATCCGTCGGCGACACATCCGCACCCGATTCACGGGGCATTTTCTCTTCCACAGGTATCCATCATGTCTGAACAACGCCTTCTCCGCGGCCGCTTCTGGCTGGCCATCACCATTTTGCCATGTCTGTCAGGGATGATCGTTCCAGCGGTCCCGGCGGCGGAAAAGCGGACGCCCCCCGTCAAGCCGGTCATCACCCCGGCGCCGGAGACGACGCACATCACCGCGCCGCTGGATGCCGAGGGGTATGTCGATTATCTCGCGGCGCTGAACCTACATCTCCGCCAGGGAGTCTCGGCGAAAGCGAACGCGGCGAGTCCGCTGCTCGCAGCGATCGGCGTCGCGGAGGGCAACCTCGAAGTCACCAATCTGATCCGCGCTGAACTCGGCATGCCCCCGTGGACCCCGGGCATGATGCAGATGTTCTCGATGGGCGATCTCGTGAGAGAACGGACCGCTCCCTTTATGGACAACGGCGTCGTGACGGATTCCGCCGCTCATCAGGCCGAATCCAAGCGGATTCTCGACCAGAACGGCCCGGCGATGGAACGCCCGTGGAAAGAAGAAGACTTCCCGGAAATGGCCGAAGTTCTCCACCGGAATGCGGCGTCCCTGAAAGTCCTCACCGAGGGCGTGAAGCGGCCGAAGTATTACCGCCCGATGGTCAAGCGGAATCCGGAAGAGACGCTGGTTTCCATTCTGCTGCCCGATGTTCAGGTCGCCCGGGAATTTGCCCGCCAGTTGGCCATGCGGGCGATGTTGCACCTCGGTCATGGCCGCGTGCAGGAGGCGAAGGATGACCTGCTGACGATGCACCGTCACGCCGCCCTCATTTCGCACGGGGCCACCTTGATTGAAGGACTGGTTGGCATCGCGATCGATTCCATCGCCGCCGCGGGCGACAACCGCTGGGCGAACCATCCACAGGTGACGGCAGCGGACATTGCGGCGTATCGGTCGCAGTTGCAGACGTTGCCCGCGGTCTCCAACTTTTCCGACCAGCTCGATCACGCGGAACGTTACATGGGCTTGGATGTCACCCAGGCCATTGCCCGCGGACGGCTGACAACGACGGCGATTATGAGCGAGCAATATTCCGTAACGAATACGGAGGAATCCGGTGTGCAATTGCGCCCCGAACGGTTTATCGAGGGTTTGATCGGTCTCTCGGTCGATTGGACGATCGCCATGCAGACGCTGAATCGTCAGTACGATCAACTGGCGACGATGGCGAAAACCGCTGATCCCCAGAGCCGAGACCGCGGCTTGATGGCGCTCGACGCTCAACTTCGAGCCAGCAAAGTGGAAGCCGCCTCGTTCAAAGGGGTGGTATCGACGGTCCTCGGAGGCAACAAGGGACGCGGGAAAAACATGGGCAATTCGCTCGGACAACTCCTCGTTCCTGCCGTGGTGCAGGTGTTTGAAGCAGAAAACCGCGTCCGGATGCGCCGGCTGACCACGATCACCGGGATGGCGATTCTCGAATACCAGGCTGCGAATGATGCCTATCCAACAGCGCTGAAAGACCTGGTTCCCGACTATCTGCCGACCGTGCCGCAAGACGTCTATACCGGTGAGCCGCTGAAATACACGGTCGATGGGGCTCGTTTCAAAGTCTATGCGGTCGGCAAGAATCGGCGGGACGACAACGGCCGGACCTTCACGTCGGACCAGGCTTGGGACGACATCGGGTTTCATGCCCCGCCGCTGCCGTAACGAGCCTGTCCTGTTTGAATCGAAGCGAAACCAGCACCCCGGCTGCCGTTCATGTGGCCGGGGTGCTAAATTATTGTTCGGGACGCGGGCTCAGGCATCGGGCCGGATAGACATTCGGGCTGGGTTTGTTTCTTCGCGTGGACCAGCCCGCTATACTCGCATGGGTCACATTGTCGGAGTTGCTTCCGACTTTCCGAAACCTCAGCGGCGGCCCAGTGTTAGATGGTTGGGTCCCACGCGATTCCCACTGGGCGGGTGTGCCCCTGACGATTGACTTGTGCCCAAAGCGAACAGCCTGCCTCCGCCGCCAGTCGAAGAATCGGGATACCTTCACGATCCCGAAGTACAGTTGATGCTGCGCGCCCGGGAGGGGGATGACGCCGCCTTTTCCGAACTGGTCAAAACGTACCAGGATCGGTTGATCAATATTTTCTACCACATTGTCGGCAGTCAGGAAGCCGCGGAGGATTTAGCACAAGAAGTCTTCCTGCGGATTTACCGCGCCCGGCATGGATATGTCCCCACCGCCCGGTTTTCCACCTGGTTATTCCGCATTGCCAATAACCTCGCCAGCAATTCGCGGCGCGATCAGGGCCGACGGAAAGAATCGAACTTTGCCGGTAGCGATTCCGGTCCCCTCGGTCCCCGCCCCGCGGAACAGCTTGCACTGGACAAATCCGCGCTGATGCCCACCCGGCAGCTCGACAAACACGAGTTGCTGGGAATTGTGAAAGATGCCCTGGACACACTCAACGACCGGCAACGGATCGCCGTGTTGCTTCACAAGTTCGAAGATATGAGTTATCAAGACATTGCGGAAGCGATGGAACTCACGCCGCAGGCAGTCAAATCACTGCTGTCGCGGGCGCGGGAGAATCTCCGCACGGTTCTTGAACCGTACATGCAACTGGGGAAATGACATCGATCACGCCGCGACGGGGATCTTCTCGCCGCGGGCTCGCGCTCATCCGAATGTTGATGCATCATGCAGGACCGTGCTCTCCGCCTGAACGCCGAACAACGGGATAATCTCGTCGCCTATCTGGACGGTGAGCTCGAGGAAGACACGACCCAATACATCGATCAGGTCCTCGCCAAGAGCGAAGTGGCGCGGCACGAAGTGGAAGCCCTCGCCCGGACGTGGGAATTGCTCGATCTGCTACCGAAACCGAATGCCACGGAGAACTTCACCGAGCGGACACTCACGACGCTCAAAGTCTCGGAAACGCGGACCAACCTGACCGATCAGCCGTGGTTCACGTATGTTCGCAAGGGAGCCATCGCGACCGTATGGATCACGGTTCTTGCGGTAGCCGCCTCAATCGGGTTCATGGTGACCACAAAGTGGATTCCCAATCCCAACGATGAGCTGCTAGCCGATCTGCGGTTGATGAAAAATCTCGATTTGTACCTCGAAGCCGACTCAATGAGTTTCGTGGGTGAGCTGCAACGCATGGGGAACTTCAGCCCTCCAGCCGATGCCAAGCCGGCCCGGGCATTGGATGCCGGCATGATCGCGCCCGCTCCGGGGGAATCGCCCATGGCGGCCCTGTATGACACCGCCGCAAAACTGACCGTCAGTGAACGAGAACTTGTGAACCGCAATCGTGAGTTGTGGAAGAAGCTACCGATTGATCGGCAGCTTGCCATTCGAGCACTGCACAAAGACCTGGAAGCCGCACCGACGGCGACGAGAACAACTCTCGAAACTTACTACACTTGGCTGCAAACCCTCACCCTCGGCCAGCGTGATGACTTGCAGACGGCGAAAGACAATCCGGAGCGGATCGCACTCGTCCTGAAGTACAAAAGCGCGCAGGATGCCGAACGGGAAACCCAACAGTTCGAATTGAATGTCGACTTGAAGCGGATGAAGCCGGAAGTCCGGCCATCGCTGCTAACGCCCACCGACCTCACTGCGATCATGAAATTGCTGTATGACCGTCTTTCAACGCCGGCCCGATTCCGCGTGGATAACGGCGAGCCGCTGCTCGTCGAGAAATATGCGCGCATCATTGAACAAGCCGCGGAACAGCAGGGCGGCCTCGCAAAATTCCCGGATGACGAAACGATCGAACTGCTGACCGAAGCGGTCTCCGAGGACGTGCGACGGCGAATGACCAAGGATGGCGGCTCCGGCAGAAAGTTCGTTCTCCGCATGACCTTGAGCAGCGCCTTGAACGCGATGGTCTCGCAGGAATTGGAGAAATTCTATCCAACCGCGGATCAACTGCGCGAAGTCTTTGTCAAGCAGTCGGCGGCCGAGCGACAGGAGTTGACCCAACTCTCGTCACGGGAACTCACATGGCGGTTGCTGATGAAGCATTTTCAGTCCTACACTCAGGATTCCGAGTTCTCCCGGCTGTGGCGTGTGAAGACTGAGGAACTGCCGAAGTTGTTCTTTGCCGGTGGACCACGACGGCCGGGTGAAGGGGGCGGCTTCTTCCCCCGTGGCCCGCGATCACCTGATGGCCGTCCGGAGGGGCGTGATGACCCATCGCGCGGCCCCCGTCCGCCGGAAGGGCGCGATGATCCCCCGCGCGAACCAGGGCCACCGAAAAACTAGTGTTTGCCGCGACGCTTTCTCACCGTGACGAGCCATCGAATTCACTTGCAGGTGCGCCATGTCGAAATTCGTGATTGTGGCTCTGGTCGGCATCGCAGTTCTTGCACCGTCTTACGAGGCCCTCGCCGCTCCGCCGGGTGAGTTACTGGGCCGCCCCTTGCTGCTGCACGAAGAGTTCACCAGCAAAGATGCCACGAGGTGGGAACTTGCTGACCCGAAAGCCTGGCGATTTGCGGATCAGGAAGGCAACGCGGTCTTCAATCAGTTTGAACAGAGCAAAGTGCAGACGCCGGTCCGCTCTCCATTCAATCGCGCCGTGGTGAAGGATTTGGTCGTCGGCGATTGCGTGCTGGATGTCCGCCTGCAATCCACGGCGCGTGATTATCCGCACCGCAGTCTCTGCCTGTTCTTCGGCTACCAGGATCCGGCCCACATGTATTACGTCCATTTCGGCCAGAAGACGGACGATCACGCCAATCAGATTTTTATCGTCAACAATGAGGCCCGAAAGAAGATCTCCACGAAGACTACCGAGGGGACACCGTGGGATAACGCCTGGCATCATGCCCGCATCGTCCGTGACGTCGAGTCGGGAAAGATCGACGTCTTCTTCGACAACATGGAAACGCCGGTAATGACCGCGATCGACAAGACCTTCACCTGGGGCCAGGTCGGCGTGGGGTCGTTCGACGACACGTCGAACTGGGACGAGTTCAAGCTTTACGGCGTCAAACTGGAGAGACCGAAAACCATGAATGCTGAAGCACGCCTCCGCCAATTGGGCATCCAGTTACCCCCGGCGCCCGAGCCCAAGGGCGTCTACAAGCCCGTGGTGATTGTGGGCAACCTCGCTTATACCTCGGGGCACGGGCCGACCACGGCCGACGGGACCTTCATTACCGGCTGGGTGGGAAAGGATCTCGACGAGCAGGCGGGAACCGCCGCGGCGCGCCAGGCCGGGTTGG
>JBGSUN010000257.1:0-48790 GCA_041753475.1 Planctomycetaceae bacterium
CGCAAGCGTCCAGTCCACGCTTGCGGTTTCGCGCCCCGTGGCTGCTGGCAGAGTGCTCTCGATCTCTCTGTCATTTCCCGATGAACCACCGAGACCCGTTTTACGTTACGATAGGAACATCCTCGCGTGTTGCGGACCCGTTCCATGAAATTCACTTACACCGCCGATGCCAAGCCGGTTGACGGCTACACGATTCGCCGCGGCATTCACCGTGGCGGCTTCGGCGAGGTGTATTACGCCGTGAGTGACGCGGGCAAGGAAGTCGCCCTGAAGCTCCTCACGCATGATCTCGACACCGAGCTCCGCGGTGTCCGGCAGTGCCTGAATCTCAAGCACCCCAATCTCGTCACCACGTTTGATGTGAAGACCGATGCCGATGGTGACCATTGGGTGATCATGGAGTACATCCAGGGGGCCAGCCTCGAAGATGTGCTCCGTTCGTTTCCGCATGGATTGCCGGAAAGCGAAGTCACGGCGTGGATGAGAGGCCTGCTCGATGGTGTCGAGTTCCTCCATCAGCGCGGCATTGTGCACCGCGATCTGAAACCGGCGAATGTTTATCGCGAAAACGGCCACGTTAAAATTGGCGATGTCGGCCTGTCGAAGCAGATGGGGGGCGGCCGTCGCAATCAACACACCGAAGCGGTCGGCACCGTTTACTACATGGCCCCGGAAGTCGCCAAGGGGCAATACGGCCCGGAAGTCGACGTCTACAGCCTCGGCGTGATGCTCTACGAAATGGTGACCGGCCGGTTGCCGTTCGATGGCGAAACGACCGCCGAGATTCTGATGAAGCATCTTTCCGCGCGGCCGGATCTCTCGCTGCTGCCGACCAAACTTCGGCCCGTGATTGCTCACGCACTGGAAAAAGACCCGGCGAAACGGACCCCGACAGTGGCCGCTTTCCGGGATGAATTGCGAGGCTATCAAGCCGCAGAAGTGCTGCCGGAATCGGCGTTTTTTCCGCATGAAACCAACGGTCATTCCACGCCGAGATCTCATGCTGAGACTCCCACGCGATTGGGGGACACGGATCGTCGGCGAACCCCGCTGCCCGTGTCCCGCCACTTGCAACATCGCCAGGCCGCGCACGGTTCGCGTTCCCAGTCGGATTCGACCGATGCGGAGTCGCTGAACGGTTGGAAGATCGCGCTGATTATCGCAGCATTTGTGTTCCCGTTTCCGTTCCTGTTCGTCGCCATTGCTGTGTTTTTCGGGCCGTGGTTGATGACGAAGAGTCATGATCTCGGTCGAGCCATCCGAACGTTTTTCCGGTCCGCGTGGCCGTGGTTGCTCGTCTGCGGAATCTTGTTTATCCCGTGGCATCGGATGAATTGGGGGCAGTGGAGCGCGAGTAGCAATGTTCGTGAAACCATCGGCATCGCGGCCTTCTGGCTTGGACTCCTGTGGGCGATTCATCGTCTCACCAAACCGGCTGCGAAAGTGGTGCCATCAACGGTTGCGTTGGTGGCACCACCCGCGTATTCACGAGCCGAGATCTGGGCCGCCTCCACGCTGACGGGGACCGTCGCCGCGGCCCTGTTCGCGTTCGGCGGATGGTTGGCGTGCTGTCAGTTTTTCCCGCCGCATGTCCGCGAACAGCTTACCTATTCCATGGCGACATATTTCGCGGTGTTTGTGCCCGTCATCGCCACGGTGACGATGTTGACAGCCGCGATTGCAGGAAGCAACTTCGCAAGCTGGACACGATGGGGCTTTGCAGCCATTGGCCTGGCCATCGGTGCCATGGTGGGCGGGCTGCATCAGTTTCTGGAAGTGGAACTGCACCCCTACTTGCGTCATGACCACATCGTTTTCGATCACATCGGTTCATTCGCACTCTCGGTGGATGGTCAACCGACGATCGCGGCGTTCATGGCCTTCTTTGGCCTGATCGCCGGGACGACGTCCTGGCCAGTGCTGTTGAAACCAGACCGCGTGTCCCGCATCTGTACCTGGCCGGTCATGTGGTCTGCCGGCGTGGGTTACATGGGCTCGTTCCTCTTCGGTATTCCCGCGGTCGATGCCATTGTCTGGGCCGGGGCGCTGTCTGCTGCCGCGCAGATTGCCGCCCCGTGGCAACCCAAAGTGGCGGTCTGAGCAAGTGAGTCCGCATGATGGAAGTCCAACCCGAAATGAGCATCTCTGTCCTCGGATTGCTGTGCGTCGGCGTCATGGCTGTGCTGTTCGTCGCGATGATCGTCGGCACGGTGGTCATGCTCTTGTCGATCTCGGATCGGCGATTCTGGGATGGTCTGTTCAAGGCGGGCCTGATCGCCGTGCCGGTGTTGAGTGTCCTGCTGTTTCTGGGGCTCTTTCTGAGGGTGTCGAGGACGGAATCGCATCGACAAGTGGCAACGCGTGTGGAAGCGATGCAGTTTGAAGATGAGCGGCGAGCGTTCCAGGAAAGTGTGCGTGCGCGAACCGAGCGCGAAGTTGCCGAAAAGCTGCGGGAAGCGGAAGCCCGTCTGCTCGGTCGGGAACCGGAAACCACGACGTTCCCAGGAACCATCAACAACGACCTTCGTCCCGTTACTGCCGACAAGGCCGCCGATGCTTTGGCGGCACTGACTCCGACATTGCCTGCGATTCCGGCAGCCCCGTCTGTCCCCGCAATTCCGAATCCGGCGGGTGACCTTCGATCCACCGTGCGTCCCGATTGGTTAACGCGCGGCGTCGTCGCGGTCGGCGATGAGACCACCGTGGTGCTGGCCAGCGCACTGTTCGCGACTGAACAAGAGGCCGAAGACGCCGTCCGCGCGGAGTCCTTGGCCATCATTGAAAACGACCTGTTGAAAGTCGTCCGCAATCGGCTGGTTCGGCCACGCCAATTGGGGCTGTTTCCGACTGTCCTGCAACAGTATCAGAAAGATCGCTTTGTCGAGGTTGAGCAGCGGGATTTGGGGACTGTCACCGCGCCGATGTACCGTGTGTGGAAGAAGCTAGAACTGTCTCCCAAAACCCGGGAGCAGGGACTGCTGCTCTATCGGTCAGAAGCTTCGCAAGCCCGCTTTCTGCTGGTCGGCATCGTCTTCATGGCGTTGCTCTCTGTGCCGATTGCGATCCTGATCGGTGCCCGCGGCACCCGCATGACTCACGGCCGCGGCAAGCGCCTGTGGCAAGCCTCGGCCACATTGATCGTGTTGGCTGCGTGTGTGGGAGGGTACGTCTGGCTTGGACAGCACATTCGCATCTTCCGTTAGAACAAGTCGGTCAAGTGGTGCCTGCATCATCGCCGTCGGGAATCGTAAGCGAAGACCTCAGCACAGCCTGACTTACGAGAGCAGGATTTCGTATAATCGCCATCTCCGATCAGATTGTTCGCTGGAGATCAGAGTGGTGAGCGCAGTGACCGATGCTGAGCTGCTGGCGGGGGTGCGCCGTCATGATCCAACGGCGTGGCAGTCACTGATTGATCGGTTTCAAGGGCGCTTGTTGTCCTTCGCCGAACACCGCCTGCAAGACCGCTCCGCTGCGGAAGACGTGGTCCAGGAAACGTTTTTGGGGTTCCTGATCTCACTGGCAAACTACGATGCGCGGACGCCGCTGCAAGCGTTTCTCTTTTCGATCGCCGCTCACAAATTGACCGATGCATTACGGCGTCGCGGCGTGCGACCACGGTTGTTTGCGACGTTCACGACGGATGATGCAACGCCCGATCCCGTCGGCCGCGAACGGAAAGCCTCGAGCCTCGCGCAAAGCATGGAGCGCCGTACCGCGCGCGAGCAGGTGTTGCAGCGTTGCCTGAAAGAGTGGATCGCCCAGTGGCTCAGCCGCGGGGAATACGAACGGTTGAAGTGCGTCGAACTCCTGTTCGTCGTCGGCTTGGCAAATCAGGACGCGGCCCAACGGCTGGGGATCAGCGAACAGACCGTCGCGAATCACAAAGCGTTCATCGTGCAGAAACTGAAGGACGCGGCCAAAGCCGCCCGGTTGCGAGATGTGGATTGGACAGCGTTGGAAACCGTGTCTTAGCTGCCTGTGGGTCGATTCCATTTTGTGTGCCACGGCCGTGTCGGCCGTGTGTCTTGTGCAGAGCGCTTTTCCACTTTGCACGGCCGACACGGCCGTGGCACACAGTTCATCCACGGGCTGCCAGTGCATCACGCTTCTTTATCCACAGAGGATGGCAGCAGGGTCCGGCGACGGAAAACGACATCCCACGGTTCGGGTAATCGCAGCAGCGAGGCCATGCCGAAGTAGACGATGACCGCGACGGCCAGTGCCGCTCCGGTGTGGACCAAACGGCCGGTCTGCGGAATGGTTTCGATGACACGAAACGTCATCCATCCCAAGGCAGACATAATGAGTGTCGCCAGAATGGTTTTGGCGAGTGAAATCATGACCGGCCGCCAGTCAAATTCGCCGAGTTTCTGTGCGAAGAGCCAGCTTGTGGCGATGCATTGCCCGGCGGCGACGAGGGCTGTCGTGAAAGCCATGCCGACGCCGCCGAGCCACCACATCAGTGTGAGATTGAGCACGAGATCGACCATGGCGGCGATCATGCTGAGCCGCAGCGGTGACATGCGGTCGTTCATGGAATAGAACGCGCGCTGCGCGATGAGCAGCCCACAGTACGCCCACACGCCGCAACCATACGCGGCGATCATGTCTGCGGTCTGGGCGGCATCCGCGGCATCGAAGGCTCCGCGCTCAAAGCAAAGTGACGCCAGCGGCCGTGAGATCAGCATCAACCCAGCACTGGCGGGAATGCCGATCGCCCCGACTAATCGCAGTCCGAGAGCGAAATCGTGTCGCAACGCGGGCCAGTCTTTTCGTTGGGCATGGGCCGTGAAGACGGGAAACAACACGGTTCCCAAGGCGACGCCGAAGACACCGAGCGGGAACTGATACAACCGCTGTCCGAGATACAGCGCGGAGGCAGTCCCCGGTGATAAGGGATAGTTCACGCCGGGCCACCACGGAATCTCCGCGGCCCCCGCTTCCGGACGTGAGAACCCCCATGCCAGCAGACTGTCGACGACCGTATTGAACTGCGTCACCGAAAGCCCGGCGAGTACCGGCAGCATCTGCAGCAGAATCGTCTTCACCTGCGGCCACGCGGCGGTGAGATCGGTCCGCAGGCGATAACCCATTCGCCACAACAACGGCACCGGAAACAACAGTTGCGCGGCCCCGGCGACCACGACACACGCCGACATCACGACCATCTGCGCCGCGGCCCCGTTCACCCGTGGGACAATGCCCCACAAGCTCGCCAGCCAGACGAGATTCAATACCACCGGGACGAGCGCCGGCCAGAAGAACCGTCCGTGTGCATGCAGCACCGCATTCCACTGTGCGGCCAGACAGATGAAGATCACGTACGGCAACAAAATCGCGGTCAGTTGTCGCAGCAGTTCGGCCTCTGTACTTAGTTGGAAGAAGTGACCGATGGCCCAGAGCACGACTTCGGCCAGCAGCACCATTCCACAGAGCGCGATGCCGAGGACCACCGACACGGCGGCGGCCAGACGTGATGCCGCCGCGGTCCCGGCCTGCTGCAATTCTGCGACGAACGCGGGAAGGAATGCGGTCGTCAACGCCCCTTCGCCCAGCCACGCGCGGGCCATGTTGGGAATGCGAAAAGCGACCGTGAAAGCGTCGAGCACCGGCCCGTTACCGAACCGGGACGCCATCGCCATATCGCGGATCAACCCCAGCACGCGGCTGAGCATCGTGCAGGCGCTCACGATCCGCAGGTTGCCGGTGACACGCGAAACGGGATCAGACACGCCGGGCTTCCTTGCCTCACAATCAGAGCGGTTCTCGGTAGGGTGGGCTGTGCCCACCAACAAGGCCACAGAGAATTCGCGCTCTGTCAGAACGGGGTGGTGGGCACAGCCCACCCTACGGTGCACCGCCAGTGCAACGTTGTAACAGAAGCGGCGAATTCCGGAAGAGAAGACACTGGCGAAGCCAGTGGCACACAGTCATGCATCACATCGTTGCGGCGACACCATCGGCCAACCGGGCCGGGCCGTCATAGATGCGTTGCAGATGGTCTTCCGATGGCGGCTTTGTCAACAGGCTGATACCTACACCCGCGATGGCCGAAGCGATCATCGCCCACAGAACCGGATCAATGCCGAACAGGAAGTACGGCCGGAAAGCGGACGCGACGCCGATCATCTGGTCCGGACCGAGCGCCTGCCGAATCGACGCGGCTAAGCCGGTCGACCCCTCTTCCATACCGAGGGCCCAATTGTGCACCCAGCCGGTGGCATACAGCCCGAGATGCACGGCGAATCCGGACCCCATCGCGCAGAGGGCTCCCGCGGCCGTGGCCCGCCGCCAATAACACGCCATCAGCGCGGGCGTCACAAACGCCGCCGCACCGGCCGAACCGCTGAAGACGATGAGGGCCTGCAGGTAGACCGGAGGATTCAGCACGGCCAGCACGCCGACAATCCCGACAATGAGCATGGCCCCGCGCGTGGCTCGGCGCGTTTCGATTTCACTCGCATTCGGCCGAATGAAGCGCAGATACAGGTCCTGCACTAGGCCCGACGCAATCACGAGGACGAAGCAACTGACCGACGCCATGATCGCTCCGAACGGTGCGGTGAGAATCAATGCCGTCATCAACGACCCACCGGGAATATTCTGCGTGAGATGCATCGCCAGCGTCGGGATGATCTCATCGGGCTTTTCCATCGCGGGGAACAAAGCACGGCCGCAGATCGCGATGATGATGATCGGCAGGTAAATCAGGCAGTTGTAAACGCTGAGGAGCGCAATCGACTTGCGGATGACTTCCGTGTTATTGGCCGCCATCACGCGGATCATGCTCGCCGGGGAGGCGAAGCCGGAATAGACCCACAGGAAGAACATCGAAATCGCGAGCCCCGGTGTGAGAAACTCCCGTCCGGAGGGATGATATCCCGGCCCGAACGCGAATCCCGGACCGGTCGCCGCCACGGCTTTTTCAGTGGCCTGCTGCAAGCCGCCAGCCGCGGGGATGGCCAGACAGAGCAAGATTACAACTCCGATGACCATCAGCACGCTTTGAAACAAATCCGTCCACACGGAAGCAAGGAAACCGCCGATCATCGTGTAGCCGACCACCGTCACCGCAAACACGCCGAGGCCGATGAGGTACTTGTAGTCGATGGTCCCCTTTGTCGTCTTCGGTTCTGCGGGAGCCGCTTCCACAATGTCTTCGGAGAAGGCCATCACCCCGCTGCCTGGCCAGGCCAGTTTCATGATGGTCGCACCGGCTTTGAACTGCGCGAACATCGTGAAGCTCATGAAGAAGATAATCAGCAGTGACGCCACCACGCCGACGCGGGCATCACCGAAGCGTTCACGGAAGAGATCGGGGACCGTCAACGCGCCGGTGCGACGGGACAATTGAGCGACGCGCTTGCCGACCATCGCGAAGCCGGTCAAGGGGACGACCATGTAGCTGGCGATCCACAGCGCGACAATCCAGCCGTGACTGTAAACCAGCGACGGCACGCCCATGAATGTTCCACCGCTTTGCACAGTGGCCGTCAGCGCGAGCGTCCACGCACCGAGACCGCGGTTCCCCAACAGGAACCCCTCGAGAAATTTTTTCTTCTCGAGCGACCGTTGGGCAATCGTTCCCAGCACCACAGACGCGGCGAGGAACAGCAACAAGACGAAGACGACAATGAACCCGTGATCGGCGGCAGCCAGCAGCATCGTGAACTCGCGGAGGGAGGTTGAGGGCGGGAGATTTCAGTGCGGACTGTGTTGGTCGTTTCTGACCATCCACCTTCAACTATCCACCCTCGACTCTTCATCGTCTCCCAGCGGAGCATCCTGCATGAAGCCCATCGCAAAGACTGCGGAGACCACGGTGGCGGTGCCCCACGGCGTCACCACGCCCCAGAAGATCCAGTCGGGAAAGCCGAGGACGTATTTCAGCGTGGCAGGGTCGCGGCCGTAGCCCCACGTCACGCTGACGCCGACGGTGTAGACCATCGCGATCGCCCAGATGCCAAACGTGATCATCATTTCCCGCCGCGCGCTCGTCAGCAGCGGGTCTTCCTGCCTGGGCACCATCGCAACTCCGGACTCAGAACGGATCATGTTCGCAACACAACGGACCGGCGCTGCCCGCGGGTGACAGTTTAGACCCAAGCCCCCCCGATGCGAAAGTCATACGGTGGTGTTCGGATGGCGAGAATGTGCATCTTCTCTCGATCTTCCGGGCCAACGGCCCAGTGCCATACCAGCCTGGGGCAACGCCCCAGGAATTCGTCATCATGATAACGTGGAGGGCTGAAGGCCCGATCAATTGATGAGCAAGGCGTGGTCTTAAATCGCGAGATGAACCGGGCCGTAGGCCCTCAGCAAATTCGCTGTCGTTTCAATTCCTGGGGCGTTGCCCCAGGCTGGTATGGAGTTGGGCCGTTGGCCCGCAGAACATTCTATTCAGAGCGAATTGCGCGGAAGCAGCCGGGATGCGACTATGCATCACGACGGAAGCGTCGCCAGAGTCTGAAATGCGTGCGTGGGGTCCGCCGCAGAAATCGCCATCTACGGCGATCTCGCTCTATTCCGGGTTCAGGCCGCTTTTTTTTTCCAGCACCGCGGGGTGCGCTGCCTCGGGCAACGGCACCTCGGCGAGCGTCTTGTTATGCCGCCGCGCGGCCCACAATTCCCACGCCATCGGCAACACGGAGACAGCGACGATGCCGAGCACGACCAGTTCAAAATTCTTCTTGATGATCTCGAAGCTGCCGAAGTAGTAGCCGAACATCGTGCAGATGACGACCCACACGATTCCGCCGACGACGTTGTAGAAGAGGAACTGCGAATAGTTCATCTTCCCCACGCCGGCGACGAATGGGGCGAATGTCCGAACGATCGGCACAAACCGCGCGAGGATGATCGTCTTCGCGCCGTACTTGTCGTAGAACAACTGCGTTTTGACGAGGTGTTCCTGCTTCAGAAACCAGACCTTGCCACTGAATGCCCGCGGACCGATCCACCGGCCGAGGGCATAGTTCACCGTGTCCCCCAAAATCGCGGCGATGGAGAGACTCACCAGCACCGCAACGATGTTGAGCGACTCCGGCATCCGCGCGGCAATCGCCCCCGCCGCGAACAGCAGCGAATCCCCCGGCAGGAACGGCGTGACGACGAGCCCCGTTTCGCAGAAAATAATTGCGAACAGCACCGCATACGTCCACAACCCGCAGGCTTGGATGATCGTCTGCAGGTGTCGATCGAAGTGCAGAAACAGATCGATGACGTTCTTAAGGGCTTCCATCCCGTCCGAATTCCCTGGAGTGCCGAGCCCTGTTCACGCACCGACTGGTGTTCAGGGGCGTGTAACGTATGAAATCAGCAGCGATGACGCCAGAGCGATCGGTCAGCATCCCGGCGGCTTCTTCGCAGCCGGGATGCTCGTCGGTGGGCATCGCGCTGAACGTATCATCAAGCACCCCGGCTGCCAGGAAGCAGCCGGGGTGCGGCGTTGCATGACTTGCGCGAGACTTTCCCCGCGGCGCGCCGGTCGTCACAATGCTGGACAACTAACCTTCCGCTCTTCGCCGGGAAATGATCGATGGCCCCATCCTCTTCGATGACATTCGCCCCCACCTCACGACGGCAATGGTTGCAGACCGCTGCGGCAACCATCGGGGCAAGTTGCCTAATGCCCAAGCCGGGCATTTCTGCGCCGCCGCTGGTGCGCTCCGGCAAAGCGCCACACTTCAAGTTAAGTCTCGCAGCGTACTCCTTTAACCGCTGGTTGCCGAAAGCGTGGGGGCCGGACGATCTTGCCAATGCCAAATTCACGCTCGAAAAGTTCATCGACTTCTGTGCGGAACAGAATCTCGATGGCTGCGAACTGACCGCTTACTACTTTCCGAAGACGATCACCACGGAGTATCTACTCAGCCTGAAAGAACGGGCGCATCGGCAGGGATTGAGCATCTCTGGGACCGCGATCGGCAATGATTTCTGCGTCGCGGACCCCGAGAAGCGCGCTGCTCAACTGGAAATGTGCCGAAACTGGATCGATTACTCGGCGATCATGGGGGCTCCGGCGATTCGCATTTTCGCCGGGAACGTGCCAAAGGGTGACACCGAAGACGCAGCGATCGCACGGTGTATCGAGGGGATCAACGAGTCGCTGAAGTACGCTGCCACGAAGGGAGTGTACCTCGCGCTGGAAAATCACGGCGGGATCACGGCGACGTCGGCCCAGATGTTGAAGATCATCGAAGGGATCGATCCGTCCCCGTGGTTCGGCGTGAACTTCGACGGCGGCAACTTCCGCACCGAAGATCCGTACGCCGATCTGGCGAAGATTGCCCCGTATGCGGTCAATTCCCAAGTGAAAGTCGAAATGTTTCCCGGCGGCAAGAAAGAACCGGCCGACCTCGGCCGCGTCGTGCAGATTCTGCGGGATGCCGGTTACCGCGGCTTCATCACGCTGGAGTACGAAGCCACCGAAGACCCGCTGACGACAATCCCCGGCATCCTGCAGGAACTGCGTCGTCACTGCGGTTGAGTTTTCTGCCAGTCAGCCTGTCAAATAAAAACAGCCCAACCATGGCAATGGCTGGGCTTCTGTTTTTATCACAGGTTGAACTGCGGGTGGTTTTTAACGCACAACGCGGGCGGTGACGGGGGCCGCGGACCAGTCGCGCGTCGGACGACTCGGTGTCCGCGCCACAGACGGGGCGGTTGTGCGCGTGCGTGCGACGAATCGATCGCGGATCAGCACAGGGCGGTTGGTCAACTTGCTGTCGAGGTCCAACGCCGCATCCTTCGGGGCTTCCTCTTCTTTAACGTCGGCAGGAGCCGCCGGAGCCTTTTCAGGAACGTCTGGCAGGTCAGGACCATTCAGTTCCGGCTTGTTGGCTTTGAACCGTTCGGGTTTGGTCGTGTCGGTTTCTCCGGGGCGCGGTCCAAAATCGTCGAGCGGGGCTGTCCCGGTGCCAGTTCCCGTCCCAAAGGGTTTCTTCGGTGGAATGGTTCCCGAGCGACCACCGTCGATGGGGGCTTCAAACTGTCCGGGGTCCGATTCTTCAAACGTCTTCTCGCGTGGGGTGCCTGTGCGTCCCGGAACCGGTGCATCCTTGCCATAGGATCCTTTGCCATCCGGTTCGGCGATCGGCCGCGGAGATCCCAGAGGAGCAGCGTTCATTGAACAGTTCCCGGACGCACAACCGCCGGGTCCGCAACTGCCGCAAGGATCACAAACGGGTTGGCAACCGCAGTTGTCTGCCGGAGCCGGGCCGTAATACGCCGCGAACGATGCATACCCGGCCGAATAGCCGCCGTAGTAAGACGGTTGGTAGTAACTGGAACGAGACATGGAACCCGACAGCCACGGGTCCCACAGGTCCCATTGGGCCGATACCGGACTGACAAATCCCGCGAGCACCAAGGCTCCGGAAAACATCCACTGGGTGACGGACATCGATTGCATCATGGAACAGTGTGCTCTCAGCTTCATTCGTCTCCGAGTCGGTCCGACAAGACCGGTTCGATAATCCTGAACCAGCATGGCAGCCAAGCCGATCCCTCGGCCGGTTGACGAAGACGATATCTAATCGTTCTACTCCTGCGATCTCCTGTCTGTCAACAAGTCGCATCGTTTCTCACAGTTTTGCCGGACACGCCTTCCCAAGGAATGGGTTGATGCGTCCGTGTCGGTGTGTGGCCATTCAGCAACGTGTTCATAGATCCCATCTCCCTGCTCTCCATCGATTTTGAGGCACATTTCATGTGGTTGAACCAGAAATCCTGCAAGTGCGCCACGAGTTCCACCAGTGCTGGTGCGTGGAATGATGGTCTCGGGATTGCCATTCCTAAGGCCCTGGCACACTTGCCAGAATTGCTGCTGGTGGTCGTGATGGTGCATGCCACGTGGATTGCGGGGGTATCACCGGCCATTGCGGCCGAGCGTCCGAATGTCGTTGTCTTCCTCTCCGACGACCAGGGATGGGGTGATCTCAGCCTCAACGGCAACAAGAATCTGCGGACCCCGGCGATCGATTCGATCGGTCTCGACGGGGCTCAGTTCGATCGTTTCTACGTCTGTCCGGTCTGTTCGCCGACGCGGGCCGAATTTCTGACCGGGCGGTATCATCCCCGCGGCAACATCTGGAATGTCAGCACCGGCGGCGAACGCCTCGATCTCGATGAGCGCACGATCGCCGACGTTTTCCAAGCGGCAGGGTATGCGACCGCGTGTTTCGGCAAATGGCACAACGGCACGCAGTATCCGTACCACCCGCTCGGTCGCGGCTTCGAGGAATACTACGGCTTCTGCTCCGGCCACTGGGGCGATTACTTCGATGCCCCGCTCGAACACAACGGCAAACTCGTCCGTGGCAAGGGATTCCTCTCGAACGATCTCACCGATCATGCGATCAGCTACATCGAACAGCAGCGCGACAAGCCGTTCTTCGTCTATGTGCCGTATAACACGCCGCATTCGCCGATGCAGGTTCCGGATGAAGACTACGCTCGTTTGAAGAATGCCGAGTTGCCGAACCGTGGCATCGATCCAGCGAAGGAAGACGTGGGCTTCACCCGGGCGGCGCTCGCCATGTGTGAGAACCTCGACCGCAACGTGGCGCGGGTGTTGAAGAAGCTCGATGAACTCCACCTGCGGGAGAACACCATCGTGGTCTACTTCTGCGACAACGGTCCGGTGGGTGGACGGTGGAATGGAGGGATGAAGGGCCGCAAAGCGACCACCGATGAAGGGGGTGTGCGGTCGCCGCTGCTGATTCGTTGGCCGGGCAAGATTGCTGCCGGGACGCAGGTGAAGCAGATTGCGTCTGTAATCGATCTGATGCCAACCCTCGCCGATCTGACGGGGATTCCGACGACCGGGACCAAACCGCTCGATGGCATCTCATTACGGCCGTGGCTGATCGACAAGCGGGACAGCATCGAAGACCGGCAATTGTTTTCGCACTGGGCCAACAAAGTGAGTGTGCGCACCGCACGGTTCCGATTGGATGCGCAAGGCCAACTCTACGACATGCTCGCCGATCCCGGCCAGAAGACGAACGTCGCCGCGGCACACCCGGCGGTGGCAAAGGAACTGTCGGATGCCGTCGCGGAGTGGAAAAACACCGTCCTGAAAGAGCTGGAACGCGTCGACCGTCCATTTACCGTCGGTTACAAAGAATTCCCGGTGACGCATCTGCCGGCGCGGGACGGTGTGCCGCATGGCAACGTGAAGCGGAGTGCCCGCGCTCCGAATTGTTCGTACTTCACGAACTGGATCACGAAAGAGGACACGATCACCTGGGACATCGATGTCGCCACCGCGGGACGGTATCAGGTCGTGCTGTATTATACATGCCCATCGGCAAACCTCGGCGCGAAGTTCGAACTGCGTGGCGGTACGCGATCTCTCACGGCAACGGTCACCGAAGCTCATGATCCCCCCGCTTACGGTGCCGAGCACGACCGTTCCCCGCGCGACAGTGAATCGCTGGTGAAGGAATTCAAGCCGTGGACACTAGGTGAAATGACACTGGAGCCGGGACTGACGAAGTTGACATTGCAAGCGACGGAGATTCCGGGGCCGGGGGTGATTGAAGTGCGCGGGATGACGTTGACGCTTCTGGATGGGGACACTCGGTGAGATCGGCGCGGGGCGCGAAACCGCAAGCGGGGTTGGGACACTTCTTGTTGAGGGGGGCATGTGATGTCGTGGTGGAAAGTGATTGGCTTGCTGTGGGTGACGACCAACCTCGTTGTCGCCGCGGAAACGAACCGGCCGAATGTGCTCATCGTCATGACCGACGATCAGGGGCTCGGCGATTTCTCGTTCATGGGGAATCCAGTCCTCAAGACGCCGAATTTTGACAAGCTCGCACAGGAATCGGTGCGGCTGACCGACTTCCATGTCTGTCCGATGTGCAGCCCGACACGCGGGCAACTCATGACTGGTCTGGCAGCCCTCCGCAACGGAGCCACCTCCGTCACCGCCGGGCGGACATTTGTTCGCCCGGGAATTCCGTTCATGCCGGAAATCTTCGCGAAATCGGGCTACCGTACCGGTCTCTTCGGGAAGTGGCACCTCGGCGATGTTTATCCGCATCGGCCCATCGACAAGGGCTTTCAAGAAAGCGTGTACCACCTCGGCTGGGGCATGCTGCATGCAACACCGGAGTATGGAAACCCCCTCTTTGATGGCCGCTATTTTCACAACGCGCAGCCCAAGAACTTCACCGGCCACTGCACCGACTGGTGGTTCGATCAGGCGATGACATGGATGCGGCAGGCGAAGACTTCGGGGCAACCGTTTCTGTGCTATCTACCGACCAATGCGCCGCATGCACCGCACATCGACAAAGACGAGTTCATTGCCCCCTATCGGCAACGAGGACCGGCCGCATTCTTCGGAATGATCGCGCACCTCGACCAGCGCTTCGGTGATCTCGAACGCTTCCTCACCGAGTCCGGACTGCGCGACAACACCATCGTCATTTTCATGACCGACAACGGCGGCACCGCAGGCGTGAAGACTTACAACGCTGGCCTGCGGGCTGGGAAGACGACGTACTACGACGGCGGGCATCGGGTGCCCTGTTGGATCCGCTGGCCGAATGGCAAGATCGGTTCGCCGCGTGACATTGACATTCCCACGCAGAACACCGATTTGCTACCGACTTTGATGGACTTTTGCGATGTCAAACCGGTACCCAGCCCGTCGGTCACCTCAGAAGAATGGCGGCATTACGGAGGGGTGAGCCTCGAAAAATTGCTGCGCGGCGAACAACCGAAACTCGATGACCGGATGCTGGTAGTCCAGTACGGCCAGACCCCGAAGAAGCACGAATGCTGCGTGATCTGGAATCAATGGCGGCTCGTGAAGGGCGAAGAACTGTACGACGTCGTTGTCGATCGCGCTCAGGAAACAGACCTCGCCGCGCAGAAGCCCGAGATTGTCAAAGCGATGCGCGACTTCTACGAGGATTGGTGGGCCGGCGTCGAACCGATGGTCAACGATTTCGTTCCACAGAGCATCGGCTCGATGCAGCAGCCGGTTGTTGAATTGACCAGCGGTGATTGGGAAGGAATTTACGCCGATAACAGCGGCTATGTTCGCACCGCAGTCGGTGGTCCCAGCGGTGGGCATTGGCATTTGTTTGTCGAACAACCCGGCGAGTACGAATTCACCCTGCGGCGCTGGCCGGAATTCTCAAAAGCCGCGCTCGGTGCGAAGTTTGATTCCGCCGACGCCACTCCCAAGACGGCGAGCAAAGCCTTTCCAGAAATCGCGCGGGCACAAATCGACATCGCTGGTGTGAAAGCTCATGCCCTTGCCGATGCACAGGCGACTTCGGCCACGATCAAGGCAACATTGCCCGCGGGGAAGACGGTCTTGAAGGCCTGGTTTCAGGACGCCGATGGGCAGGATCTGTGTGGCGTTTTTTTCGTGACGGTTGTGCGCAAGGGAACGTGATCGGTTTTCTGCCTGCAAAATAATGACATGAGGACCTCACGCAAAGGCGCAAGGCTCGCAAAGGAGAACAACAGGAGATTGGTGGAGAAATCACATCTCCAGTTCCCCTGTCTTCCTTTGCGGTCTTTGCGCCTTTGCGTGAGGCCCGCTTTATGCGTGTGTTCGATCAATCACGCCGCGGATGAAGTCGTTAACGACGAATGGGTGGGTGAGGGGCAGCACGTGTCCGCCGTCAGGCACGATTTGCGTCGGCGTGGTCCGTCGGTGCGGAATCACGCGGTCGCGATCTCCATGCAGATGAGAGATCGGGCAGGTCCAACTGTTGGGATCGGGCTTCCATTTCACCACAGCACGACACGCCCACGGCAACATCGGACACGGATACATGCGACTCAGATGACTGCACGACTGCTTCAACGGCTTCGGTAATACCGGTCCGAGCGTTCGCAGCATGACGGTTCCAGTTGCCGACACGACCCAGTCTGTCCACGGCGGTAGCAGCCACGCTCCCGGTCCCAACCAACGCGCCCACTGTGGAAGTTCCCGCGCGGAACGGAGACTGGAAATCAACAGACATGCCTTCACCGGCAAATGGCGGGACATCTCCAGGGCAACCATCCCACCGAACGACATTCCGCCGATGTAGCAAGGTCCGCCTGGATTCACCGCTTCCGCCATCCGCGCGGCGTACTCGGACAACGATTCCTGCCATCGCGGCGGAAGCCAGGGCGGGACCACAAGCTGAGGAAACGCCATCTTCTGGACGGCAAACACCCGCGCATCCGTTCCTATGCCGGGGAGAAGAATCAATGGTAGCGGTTGCGTCATGTCGATGGTCTTTAGATTCCCTTGAAAGTAAATTACAGATCGGATCGTCGGCGTGACATCTTGATGATCGCTCGGTTTTCGAGGGATCGCCTGACAAGGTCCATGAGTGGTGCGCCTCGAAGGTTCGACACACCGGACGAAAACGGTGGCAGAGCAGGGAACGGGTGATGCGGATTGCCATTGGCGGGATTTCTCACGAAACAAGCACCTTCGCGCACACCCGCACCACGCTGGCAGACTTTGCGGATGGCTTCGGACTCTACCGCGGGCCGGAAATTCTCGAACGTTTTCGCGGATCAAACATCTGTGCCGGGGGATTCCTCGACGGTGCTGAAAAACATGGCTTCGAAGTGATTCCGCTGTTGTGGGGGTTTGCTTACCCCAGCGGGTTGATTACGGCGGAAGCGTATGCCGCGTTGAAAGACGAGTTTCTGCAGGGACTGCGTGCCGCCGGGCCGGTGGACGGCGTGCTTCTCGATCAGCATGGGGCGATGGTTGTTGAGGGGATCGATGACGCCGACGGCGATTTCGTCGAAGCCGTGCGGAGTGTCGTCGGCCCGCAGTGTCCGATCGTGGTGACGTTCGATCTGCACGGCAATCACAGTGCGCGTCGGGTCGCCTCGGCCACGGCAATCTGCGGATTTGATACTTATCCGCACATCGACATGGCCGAGCGCGGTCGGGAAGCCGCGGACCTGATCGTGGCTACCATTCGTGGTGAAATCGCGCCGGTGATGGCGTTCCGCACGATTCCCATGTTCTGGAGTGCTCCGTGTCAGATCACCGCTCATCCGCCGATGAACGACGTGCTGGAGCGGGTCCATGAAATGGAACGACGGCCGGGGATTCTGTCGGTGACCATCTCGACGGGCTTTCCATGGGCGGACGTTCCCCACATGGGGACGAGCGTGATTGTCGTCGCCGACCGGGACCAGGGGTTGGCCGATCGGACTGCCGAGGAGTTATCCGATTGGGTGTACACGAACCGCGCCCGGTGGCATCGTCCGCCGTTGACCGTGCTGGTGGCGCTCACCCAGGGGGAAACGCTCGGGAAGTATCCGATCATCCTCGCCGACCACGCGGACAACACCGGCGGCGGCGCCCCCGGGGATTCCACCGAAGTCCTGCGGACGTTCATCGCACAGGAACTGCGTGATGCTTTGGTGTTGTACATGGTCGATCCGGAAGTGATTGCCGTGGCGACCGCGTCCGGGGTGGGGGCCGAAATCGACGTCCTGATGGGAGGCAAGTCCGATCCGATACAAGGGCCGCCCATCCGCATGCGGGTGAAGGTCCGTGCGATCTCCAACGGCGATTTTCGCTACGACGGCCCGATGTACGCGGGACTCACCGGCAACATGGGCCCCTCAGTGTGGGTCGAACAGAACGGCATTCACGTCGTGGTCGTGACGGCTCACGAACAACCGCTTGGTCCAGCGTTTGCCAAGACATTGGGAATCGACTGCCGGGCGATGAAATACATTGCGGTGAAGTCAGCGGTGCACTTCCGAGCCAGCTTCGAACCGTTCGCTGGCAGCATCTTCAACGTCGACGCCGCCGCAATCCACACGCACGATTTTGCGAAGCTGCGTTACCAGAAACGGCGGCCGATGTACCCGGTGGACCGGGATTGAATCGCGGTTCCCGTGCCTTCTCCGGTCCCCTCTCCCCCGTCCGCGGGGGAGAGGGCCAGGGTGTGGGGGCTTCGATCGGCGACGAGTGCGATTGATGTAGAAAGCAAGCGAAGGACGAAGAAGGACACTGTTGAGTTGGGGCCGCCGTTCGCACCAATCACCCCCTCACCCTAACCCTCTCCCCCACGGGGGCGAGGGGACCGGAGAAAACACGGCCGTGGCACACCGGAAGGCGGAACAAGTCACACGCCGTCAGGATACAACATGGTGTCCGCCCGATCGGTTTGCCACGCCAGTTTCGGACGGATCACGCCCGGCCATTGTCCGAAGTAGAGGCCGCGCATCTCGCCGGTGTCGTGGACATCAAACGCGATCGCATCTTCGGCGATCGCCTGCACTTCACTGATGCCCCGGCCGACGATCGCCGTGACGGAGTACCGGCCTTCGTTGAGAAAATTCTCCGGCAGACGACACACCGACCGGTACACGCCTATGGGATGCGGTCGCCCGGCCCAACTGTCGGGAGTGAGCGATACGGGCTTCGCCGAGGACGACATGAACACGGTCGTTCCCATTTGATCCTTCAACACAATCGCACAATACAGTTCTTCCAGCGAGTGCAGGCAGCGGTATTGCACCTCAATGACCGTTCGGGCAGAGATGTCCACATCGCCCACGGCTTCAGCCGGTTTCCCTTGCAGCACACGAACGGATTTTAACCGTGCGATGTCATTCCCCGGGGCGGTCTGTGGGTCCTCCCACACGATGCTGCCGCCGCTGCCGCGGACGGTTTTCAGATACTCCTGCGCGACATCCTGCGGGTTGCCGTCGGCGGTCACCTGCCCCTTCTGCAGCAGGATGGCCCGCTGACAAAGATTGATGATCGTCGGCAGGTTGTGCGACACCATCAGACAGGTGCACCCGCGTGCCACCGCATCCCGCATCACGCCGTGGCACTTCTTCTGGAAGGCCGCATCGCCGACCGACAGGACTTCATCGACGATGAGAATTTCCGGATCAAGCAGCGCGGCGACCGAGAATGCCAGCCGCACAAACATCCCGCTGGAATAATGTTTCACCGGCGTATCGAGAAAGGCTTCCACTTCGGCGAAATCGACAATCTGATCGAACTTGCTGCGAATCTCCTTGCGACTCATGCCGAGGATGGAACCATTGAGAAAAATGTTCTCGCGGCCGGTCAATTCGTGATGAAAGCCGGTACCGACTTCCAGCAGGCAACCCAACCGACCACGCACACCGACTCGCCCGGTAGTGGGCGCCATGATCCACGAGATCAGTTTCAGCAACGTGCTCTTGCCGGCACCGTTACGACCGAGCAGTCCGACGACATCGCCCGCGCGGATTTGCAGCGAAACATCGCGCAACGCCCAGAATTCCTCCCGCGTGGACGGGTGTCGTTGCGGCAGTCGTCCACGAAACAGCCCGGCCAGCGAACGGACGCCGTCGTTCAACATCTCAGCAATCTGACGATCCGGCGCGCGATGCCGCAGCCAGTACCGCTTGCCGACGTTTTCCAGTTGAATGACGTTCATGCCTGCTCCGCGCGGCCGTTAAACACTGTCGGCCACGAGATCTTCATTCCGGCGGAAGAACCACAATCCCGAGAGGAGGACGGTCACCAGCGAGACGGTGCTGACAACGATCATGGCCAATGTCGGCAACGGCTGTCCAAACCACGCCGTGCGAAACAGGCCGATGATGGTGACCATCGGATTGATCGCCGCGACGGTCCGCCATTGCTCCGGAATGAGGAGTTGTGTTTCCCAAATCACGGGGGTGAGCAACAAGCCGATCTGCAACAGAAACGGCACCAGACTCATCAGGTCACGATAGAGCGCATTCAACATGCTGGTCCACACGCCCACAGCGAAGGCCATCGTCGTCACCAGCAAGGCGATCAACGGGGCCAGGAACCACCCGGCGTGAATGGGCACGCCGAAGCCGATCGAAATGACAACGAGACACACCCAGCCGATGGCGAAATCGATCAGCGGCGTAGTGACCGCGGCGAGCGGCAACAACAACCGTGGGAAGTACGTCTTGGTGATGAGGCTTCGATTGTTGGCCAGACACAACGTGGTCTGCTGGACACCCTGGGCAAAGGGTTGCCAGATGATCGAGCCCGACAGAATCAGCAGAAAATTGGAGACGTTTTCGGTCGCGGTGCGGGTTTGCAGCAACTGAATCAGGCCGGAGTACAGGAGCGTGTTCACCAGCGGTTGAACGATGACCCACGCCACGCCGACGACGGTTTGTCGGTAGCGGACCTGCAGATCGCGGACGACAAAGGCGTAGACCAGTTCGCGATACGCCCAGAGTTCGCGCACGCCGTGACGACCGATCGCGGCTTTCGCGTCTGACCAGCGCATGACGTCAAACAGGCGTTCAGTCGTCAAAGGGTCGGTCGCAGTCACAAGTCAAAGGGAAGGGACGATCACAGTGCGTCGGAAGACTAGCTTATCAGATGTCCGGAGACAAGGAGTGTCTTCTCACCGCTTGCGCTTGGGAGAATGCGAAGAGCATGAACAGACTTGCGTCACCCGTTCGATTCTGTAGAATAAGGACGCCGATTCTATAGAATTCTCCGCCCGGAATCTTCACCGATGACCGCCACCGCTCCCCGCACCGAATTCAAAGCTGTCCTCGATCAATCGGACCTGGCTACCCTGCCCCGCGATTTGCAGTTTCATCCGACTCGGAACGAACAGCCCCAGGTGCTGACGCAGGCTCAGATCGAGCAGTTTAACCGTGAGGGTTATGTGAAGGGGTTACGGGTCTACTCAGCGGAAGAGATCGCCGAACTGCGGTCGTATTTTGACGGGCTGCTGGCCAAAGTCGTCGCCGCGGGGGGAGACAGCTACTCGATCAGCTCGGCTCATCTGAAGTACGGCCGGGTCTGGGACATCCTCACCCACCCGCGCATCGTGGCGCATGTGCGCGATCTCATTGGCGACAACGTGATCGGCTGGGGGGCGCACTTCTTCTGCAAGATGCCCAAGGACGGCAAGCAGGTGACATGGCATCAGGATGCGAGTTACTGGCCGTTGACACCGTCCAAAGCGGTGACCGTCTGGCTGGCGATTGATGACGCCGACGTGGAAAACGCCTGCATGCGGTTTGTTGCCGGGTCACACCATCATGGCAAGATGACCTTCCGGCCCAGCGATTCCACGGAACACAACGTCCTCAATCAGACGATCGACAACGTCGAACAGTACGGCACCTTCGTCGATGATTGCCTGCAGGCGGGCGAGATGTCGATGCACTCCGATCTGCTGCTGCACGGCTCGGAAGCGAACGAATCCAATCGCCGCCGCTGTGGTTTAACGCTGCGTTACGCCGCCGCGGATGTGCACGCGTATCTGGACTGGAACCAGAAAGGCGTGTGGGTCAGCGGCAGCGATGCGAAAGGCCATTGGTCGAACCGCCCGCGCCCAACACAGGATTGAGTCTTAGCCCCCCGTCAATGACGGGGGGTAAATCCGTGGGGATGATTCACAAACGGTTCGATGATCCACCCGCGCAGTCCCCCGGTCATTGACCGGGGGCTAAGACGGGTTGTTCCACGAGCTCATCCACGAACCGTGCGATCAACAACCGTTGTTCGTCTTCATACGCCGATGCGGGTTCGGCCATGACATCGGAACAAATGCCGCGGAGTGACAGCGCACACTTGATGCCTCGCGCGACGGACAAAAAATCGCCGCCGACTTCGTAGATGCGGCCGAGTTGCTGCACGATGTCCCGCAGCCGTTCGATTTTCGCAAGGTCGTTTCGATCGGCGGCGTGGAACCAGTTCACGAAGAGTTCAGGCAAAAAAATCGCCCCGGCGTGCACGCCGCCGTCACCCCCGGCGAGGACGGCATCGGCCAGCAAGTGTTCCGGGCCGATGAGGAACGACCAGTCGGGCCGTTGTTCCCGCAGCGTGAGGTACTGCTGAAACATCGCGAGGTCGCCGCCGCTGTCTTTGAGACCGATGATGTTCGGATGCGGCGTACATTGCTGCACCGCATGGAGAGACAGCTTCACCCCGACACACGACGGCATGTTGTACACAAACACTGGTAGCGGCGAACGATCCGCGAGCAACTGGAAATAACGCACATGATCCCGCTCAGTCCGGGGAAAATAATACGTCGGCGTCGCCACCACCGCGGTCGCCCCGCACTTTGCCGCATGCTCGGCGAGGTGAATGGATTCTTCCAGCGATGTGTCCGACACGCCGACGAGTAACGGCTTGCGTCCCCGCAACGCAATCGCCGTTTGTTCGACGAGGGCATACCGCAACTTGGCCGATAATGCCGGGCCTTCCCCGGTGGTGCCGAGGATGAACAATCCCGTCACCCCGCCGGTCACCAGATGGTCCACCAACCGGACCAACCCCGGCGTGTCGAGTTCCGTCTGCGACCGCAGCGGTGTCACCACCGGCGGGACGATGCCACGCAGTTTGTTCATCGGACATCCTCGAATTTAATTCAGAAGAGGGGAACCACGGAATACACGGATCACACGGAAAATGACGGAAGAGCGGAAGAAGTGGTTGGCATCAGCACCCCGGCTGCTCAGAAGCAGCCGGGGTGCTTCCTGGCATTTCATCCCTTTCCGTGTCCTCTGTGTGTTCCGTGGTTCCCCTCTTCTCTTGGCACTTGCTTGAATCGGAACAGGCTTAACACCCCGCCGACCACTAGAATCGTCAGCGTACCGAACACGATCGCCATCTGGGTGTGAATCGGGCTGCGCCACCAGTCAGTGAGTGTTTCGGTGCGTGGCAACAGGGTCATCCACAGGATCACGACGATCCCGCAGACAGTTCCGAGGAATGCGTCGACCGATTTGGCCCGGGGGATCATGCGGCCCAGCAAAAACAGACCGAGTGTGCCGCCGCTGCAAATACTGGCGAGACTCCACCAGTGATCGAGGATTGATTTCACCTCGATCATCTTGATCGCCGCAACAGTGCTGATGGCTCCCATCACCAGTGTTGTAATCCGCAGTACCCACAGACATTCACCATCGGACGCCGTGGGGCGGAAGTACCGGCGGTGAATGTCGCAGAGGTACAGCGTCGCGCAGCAGTTCAAGTTGGAATCCATCGCTGCGGAACAGATCGCCGCCAGCACCAGCCCTCGCAGTCCCGTCGGTAATTGGGTGTGCAGAAAGTGAGGAAAGACGTCGTCCGGTTTCGTTCCCGCGGGAAGTTGGTCCGGCTGTAACGAGTAGAACACAAATAACGCCGTGCCGATGAACAGAAACCCGGCACTCAGCGGGATGTAGCACAGGGCACTCATCCACACGCTGCGACCGGCACCAGCGTCCGACTTCGCCGTGATGTACCGCTGAACGTAACTCTGGTCGATGCCGAAGTTCTGCAGATTCGTTGCCATGCCATAAAACAGCACGACCCAGAACGTCTGGTGCGTGAAGGACGGATCATACGGGCCGAGACTGAACTTCCCGGCGGACATCCCCTGTTCGATGATCGCCGTCGTTCCGCCGGGAGTGTTGATGAGGAGCACCAGCAGACACGCCGCGGCTCCGATGACGAGCACAATCGCCTGCACCACGCCGGTCCAGATGACGCCCTCAGTCCCGCCGAACAGCGGGTAGATGGTGATGACAAAGCCGCTGATGATGATCAGCGTCGGCATGTCCATCCCGGTGAGTTGTCGCAGCGCGAGAGCCAGCAGATAGATGCCCGATCCCAGCCGCGCGATCTGCGTCAGCAGATAACAGACGACGCCGTAAGTTCGCGCCCACGCTCCGAAGCGGTGTTCCAGATGGTGATACGCCGAGAGTTCCTTCGAAGACCGAAAAAACGGCACGAAATACCGCGTGGCGATGATGGCCGCCAAGGGCAGCGACAGTGCGAACACCCACGCATTCCAGTTCCCCTGAAACGCCTTGCCGGGATTGCCGAGGAACGTGAGCGTGCTGACATACGACCCGAACATCGACAGCCCGACCACCCACGCCGGCATCCCCCGCCCCGCGGACATGAACTGCTCCGCCGACTGCGCTTTCCGCACAAACCCGCAGCCCCACGCGACAATGACCGCGAGGTAGGTGACGAGAATGATAGTGTCGAGCAGAGGCAGATTGATCGCAGACCACATGCCGGGCATCTTTAGTCGAGGGGGGCCATCGGTGAATTGTGATTCTGACGCATCCGGATTGACCCGTCCACTTGGTGACTATCAGAGCCGCGACCGTGAGGGAGCGAGTTCCGAATCTTCGGCGACAAGAACTCATTCCCTGACGGTCGTGGCTCTGACGATTTACAGCAACTCGCGCAGATAAAAATGATGCTTGCCGAGTTTCCCACCGTAGTTGCCAGCGGTGATCCGTAACACGCCCGGTTGACCAGCGGCGGCGTGCAGACCGCGACGCATGGCATCTTTCACGGCGTCGAAGCTGAGACCGTCCATTACGATTTCGTAGACGGCCTGGCAGTGCTCCGGGAGTTCCGTGGTGGCGACGCCGCGGAGTGTCGGACAGTAGGCGTCGTTCGTGCTGGCTTTCAGTTTGGGATAGCGGGAGCCGACCTTGCTGCCGGAACGGACGAGACCGCCGGGAAATGGCAGCGCGACATCACGACCGGTGCGGATGGCGTCCACCGCGGCTTCGGCGGCCAGCAACGTCGCAGTGACGTCGGTACCACAGATGATGAGGTTCCCTCCCGCGATGCCGGTGATGGTGCCGAAATAGTCCTCGCACACAAACTCGCCATCCATGACCGGGATGCGCCAGTACCGGTGGTCTTCGATCTTTTTCGCTTTCTGAAAGCCATCGCCGAAGTACCGAATCGCCCCGCCGACACGGATCCGTTTCTCTTTCGGACAGTCGAA
This sequence comes from Planctomycetaceae bacterium, assembly GCA_041753475.1. Classification (GTDB taxonomy): domain Bacteria; phylum Planctomycetota; class Planctomycetia; order Planctomycetales; family Planctomycetaceae; genus DSVQ01. The sequence continues at coordinate 24,750 of JBGSUN010000257.1, forward strand.
GATGCCGTTGTAGCACGCCGTGGTGGGACACGTCAGCACGCACTGCCCGACACGGTTCTGCACGGCTTTTCCCAGCGCATCGACACTGAATCCGAAGACGAGAACTGAAACACCGGGGCGACCGTCCGGGGTTTCGTCCGCGGATAGTTCGCGTTCGATGGCGGCTTCGACATCGCACGCAATCACACTGGTGGCATTGCCGCACATCACCGTGGCGGCGATGTGTGCCCATTTCAGATTGGCCGCGGTGATGAGCAACCGCGCGGCTTTGATCGGAAACGCCTCGGCAAAGGTGTCGACAATCTCGACACCGTGGAGCGAAAGCAACGATGGTACAGCAGCAGTTTCGGCGGTCATCAACGCATCCGGGATGAGGTTCGCATCGGAGCCCACAGTGTACCGATGAAGTCGGCAACGGACAAAGCCGGCCCTCAAACACGGCAGCCCCCCGGCTGCTTCTGAGCAGCCGGGGGGCTGGGCTGTCTCAGGTACGTCGAATGGTGACACTTGGACGGGCGGCTTCGGACAGCGATTGCGCGACCACACAATAACGCTCGGTCAGCTTGGCGAGCTTTTCCAGCTGCGCGTCATCGGCCATCGTTTGCAGGTCAATCAGAATCCGGATCGCCATGAAGCCGATGGGCACATCCTTGCTGACACCAAGTGTGCCACGGAAATCGACGTCGCCTTCCGCAGCAATCGTGCCCGTGGTAATGGGAATTGACATCGCGGTGGCGACGGCACAAAGCGTCACCCCGGCACAGCCAATGAGGGCTTCCAGCATCATATCCGCCGAGCAGACGAAACTCCGGTCGCCGCCGGCCATCGGATGCAGGCCCGCTTCGGTCACCGGCCCACGTCCGGTTTCAATCCGCACGGCGATCCGTTCAAGATCCAGCGTCCCCTGCACCCGCAGCGTCTTCTTCGCCGATGCGGGGTCGCTGCGGTAACGGTCTTTGAGCGGGGCTTGCACCGCGCGGAGTTCTTGATCATTCATGCAATATCTCGATGTTCGTCAGGCTTGAGCGGGGAAATGATCCCAGTCGTTAAAGGCCACGGCCTGTTCGGCAGTGCGAGCCAAATCGATGCGGACCATGGCTCGGAGATCGATCTGCCAATTCAGCACGGGCAAGGGATCCGACTGATTCCAACCCCAGCCACGATACCGTCGCCGGCCCACATCGTACTGCATTGTCCAGGCGAGGCGTTCGTAACTGGCTAACGACGCGATCGGGTCTGGCAGAACCCGCCGTCCTTTGAGCAAGGCATCAATCTCTATGAGGCTGACCCCGGCGTGGAGATAAGCATCCCGTTTGCGCAGGTGTGCCTCTTCATCGAGTCGATTGCCTACACCTTTATTGGACGGGGACAATAACTCGACCGCGGCGACCACGTAATTCTCCGGTGCGCGGCGAATGACCAACGAATACTGGGTATCGACATCAATCGGTTCGTCGACATCAATCGTCGCGACCGTTCCGTCATCCGGAAACTCGCTCCGGATTGCCTCCGGCAACCCTGCTGGTGTGGTGACCGCAACGTCCGGCATTACTTTCATGATCGGATCGGTCGAATCCGGCGAAATCAGGACCGCTTCCGATTCCACAAAGACGCGATAATCCGCAGACAATTGCGCACGCAGCGATTCGCGGATTTGCAGCAACCAATCTTTGTGGAAGTAACCCCACATCCGGGCGGTTTCAATCCGCGACAGGAGGTCATTGATGGAGTTCATCACCAGGTCTCACCGGAAAATCAGTCACGAACCCACCATCGGTACGACACATGATTCGTGCATGTAACTGGCATCCACGGGGTAGTTCCGCCAGCGAATCGAATAATACTTCTCGAACCATTCTTTGATATCGGGTTCGACACCGCGGTCGTAATCGGGCTCGACATGCAGCGTCTTGCCGATGAGCGGGTCACGGATTTCACCCTGTTCGACGATCACACGCCCGGACTTAATCACCAGCCGCGGCAACTCGAACATCGTCTCTTTGTTCTCATGCGGTGTGTAGATGGTGATGTCCGCGTCGGCTCCCGGTCCGAGATGGCCCTTGTTTTTCAGGCCGAGAATGCGGGCCGGGCCCGCGCGGGTGATGATGGCGATGTCGTTGAGCGTGTACTCGCGCGTCAGGTCACCCAGCGTGGACCGTTCGCGCACCAGCGGATGGCAGGTGTTGAGCACGTCCTGCCGGTAAGTGCGGTCCATTAGCAACCGGATGATTTGCGGATACGCCAGGAAAGAACCGCCATTGGGGTGATCGGTACTCATCACCACCCGCCACGGGTCATTGACCAGCAAGTACCATTCAAGGCCAATCGCCCATTGCAGCGCGTGGACAAGAGATTTGTTCTTGTACTTGATGGGGGTAATGCCGCAGCCGGCTTCCATTTCGGTGTCGCTGCTGAACCATTTTCCGCCATACACTTTGGACAGGAAATAGCCGAGCGGACCATCGCCGGTCATGCTGGTGGTGGAACCGAAAAGCACCTGGCCGACATCGACGGTGATGTTGCTGTGCGAGTTCACGTACTCGGCGAGTTGCACCACTTTACTGTTGAAGGTGTTTTCGTCGGCATCCCCACCGCCGTAGCTGTGAAACTGAATGTGCGTGATGTGGCCACGGTGACCTTCCAATGATTGCATCGAATCCAGCGTGGTCGTCCAGTTGCCCGGCATACCGAGATTGTTGCAGTGCAGATGGACCGGATGCGGCAACCCCAATTCGTTCGCCGCCTGGGCGACACCGCGGATGATCTGCCGGGGCGTGACTTCAAAGTGATCGACGAGTTGATCGAGCCCCGTGACGTTGCCCCCTTGGTGGGACTTCCAGACTTCCACGCCACCCGGATTCACCAGCTTCGGCGCGAAGCCTTTCGTCGACGACAATAACCAGCCGATGAATGCTTTCAGCTTGTCCGGTTCGTTGCGCTGCAGGCATTGCATCACATAGTGATTGTTGCCCATCAGCACATAGAAGCCCTTGTCGAGACAGGGCGTATCGTCGAATTCTTCATGGGCGTGGCGGGCTCCCAGCGGCGGGATGGCGGCATCGAAAGCCGTCGTGTATCCCAACCCGGCGTATTTGTACCCGGTCGCGAACGTGCTGGGGACGCTCCCCATCGTGCCGCTGTGGGTGTTGTGCGTCCGATGCAGCACTTCACCGTTACGTTTTTCTTCCGGTCGCATTTTCCGCGCGACATTCACCTTCGGCCCGGCGATGTGACAGTGCATGTCAATCCCGCCAGGCATGACGACCAGCGCGGTGGCATCGATGACTTTCACCGGCCGGACATCCGGGTCCGTCGGCGGTTCGACCATCTTGCCGTCCGCGATCCACAGGTCACGCACCTGACCATCGATCCCGTTCGCGGGATCATAGACCGTGCCGTTGGCGATTTTGGTGTATTCAGGATGTGGCATGAAACGTTTCAGACTGGAAGGCGAGGTTAATCAGTGATGCTGAATCGACGTGATACACTCTCTTAAACTATGCCGACTGAAAGGGCTGCCATTATTCCAGTGTGCGATGCACTACGGATTGCAGGCGGTTCCAATCATCTATCGGCCCTTCGGCCAGAGTGGTGAATAATTCGGGATTGATCGGCAAGACATTCGTGCGGTGATCATCCAACGCCGGAATCAGCCGCTCGATCTGCTCTATTGTCACACGCAATTGACTGACTGTTGCCGTCGTCATGGTTGAATCTTCACGATGCCCACACGGTCGCCGGTGCGGGATGTCAGGGAAAAATCCAGAATTCCGGCTGATGTTCACTGTTCCCGCGCCGCGAGGATTCGTTTCACGCGGGTTTCAATTTGTGTCAACACCTCGAAATCGCTCGGATGCGGCGACTCAAATGCAGGGCGTAATGGAATCGGGACGTCGTCCATGCGGTAGACGGTGCCACCTGTGTTGATGCCGTAGGTGGCCACCGTAAAAGCGACGGTGGCCGCTTTGCTTGTCGGTGTGATTTTCGTGTCGAGGGAAATCAGCGGAATCGACGCCAGATGATTGCGGGCCGGTTGGGAAAAGTTGGCCATCGGATCACACGCGATCGTCATGGCGGCGTCGGCTTCTCCGTTGGCGAGTGTGTCCGAAGTGGTGTACTCGCCGGGGTTGAATCGTGGATAGCCGCGGGAATGATTCACACCGAACGGATAACCGGTGCGCCACGCCACGACGTTATCCGCTCCGGTGACGTTGCCGTGCCCGCGATTTGGCTTGGCGGCAAAACGCGTGAACGCGTTCATGTCGCGTGTGAGGGCCAGCAGGGCTTCGCTGTTGGCATGCTTCCCGCGGGTCATCGTCACGCCCATGCCGAAGAAGATCACGCCGAACTTGCAAGCCTTCATGCGCGCCATCAGGTCCTGCCACACGGCGAGTTCCACGCCCGTCTGATTCAGCACGTCTTTCGGATCGAGATCGATTCCCTTGGCAAGCGCCCGCAGCGTCCACAAGCCTTCAAAGTCGGCCCGGGGTTTGATCTGAATGAAGATGTCCGCCGCCTTGGCACTCTTCGTCCTGCGGACATCCACGATGACACACGTCCGGTCTTTGCGACCATTCGGCAGGAACATACCCTTCGGCATCAGGCTGTATTTAGTGAAATGCCGGGGATGACTTTCCGCCGGGTTCGAGCCCCAGAACATGATCATGTCGCCGCGGTTGGTGACTTCCCCCAGCGAACACGTCACTTCCCCGACACCCTGGAACGCCATCCCGGACGGGCCATGGCAGACGCTGGTGGTCGTATCGATCGTGCCGTCGATCCAATCGGCGATGCTCACGGCCACGCGCTGCGCTTCACAGGGAGAATCGCTCAGACCGTAGATGATCGGATATTTGCCATCGGTCAGAATCTTCGCCGCGCGGTCATATCCGTCTTCCAGCGTGGCCGGCTGTCCTTCAATGAGACAGCTTGGACGGTCTTCGATGGCATGGTTCAGAAACCACGCTTTTCCCAGCACACAGGCCCGCTTGGCTTCGGTGATGTGGTTGTCCTTGACTGTCAAATCAATGTCATCACACACACATCCGCAGAACGTGCAGGTAGCGTCCTGAACGATTTTCAGATCAGTGGCTGCCGCGGGAGTTGCTTCTGCCAGTGCCGTGGACATGAATGCTGTTCCCTTGAAGACGTGTGGCCATCATCGGACACCGCTGGACTGCTGCTGAGCCGAACTCGCTGGTGAACCTGGATTTTCGTCGAACACCGCTCCGGACGCAACCGCGGAATCGGTGAATTGCCACGGCCTCCTACTTCTGGAACAAATCACCCTCCGGCCATTGTTCGACGCTCTTCAGCACCGCCAGAATTTCATCCATCGCGGCATCGGCGACGCGACTGGTCAATGGTGACGTGCGGGTGTTGAACAGCACCACCACATGGCGACCGTCGGCTTGACGACGCAACCGCGTGTTGGTTCCCGGCAGCGAACCGCTGTGACCCGTGCTGATTTTCTCACCTTCGGCGTTCTCCGTCACCTGCCAGCCGAGAGCGTAATACTGCGACAGTGGCTTACCATCGGCGTCATGACCAGCGCGACCGGGCGGGCGGGCGAACATCGTGTCGATGGACGCCGCCTTCATCACCGGGCACTTCGCCGGATCGTCAAACGCACAGGCGAAACGGGCCAGATCGGTCGCCGAAGCCAACCACGCCCCGTGAGCATCCATCGCTTCGAGATGCCACGCGCCATAGGCCGAGGGAACACGCTGGCCCAGATCGTCCGCGAAATCGGAAGTTCCCACGAACGGATCGTAGTAGCGGACTTCGTTCGGTTGCCGCTGGTCCAGTCGCGTGCGGCCGAGCTTCATTTCATGAATCCCCATCGGCTTCAAGACCTCTTCCGTCATGTAATCGCCGTACGGTTTTCCCGTCAGTTTTTCGATGACCCGGCCGAGCAAGCAGTATCCATAGTTGGAATAGGCGTAGCGTTCCCCGGGTGTGAAATCGAGCGGCGCACCGCTCATCACTTTGATGACTTCGGCGGGACCGGCGGGCGGGGCTTTCCCGAGGAGTTGAGCAAACTCGACGGCTTTGAACATGGCGTCATGCGAAAGGTCGCGGTCCCAACCGCCGCGATGTTCGAGCAGATGCCGAATGGTGATCTCTCGCTGTCGTTCATCGACTTTGGCTTCCGGTTCGAGATGCGGCTCAAACGGCAGGATGTCGAACACTTTGTCGTCGAGTTTCAGCTTGCCCTCTTCGATGAGCTTCACGATGGCCACCGCCGTGACAGGTTTTGAGATGCTCGCAATGCGGAACAAACTGTCGGTGGTGACCGGCGCGCGTTGCGCGAGATCGGCGTAGCCGTAACCACTGGCGTGCACCAGCCGACCGTGATCGGTGATGGCGACGGACACACCGGGGACGCGATGCCGTTCGAGAAACGAGGCCATCACGCGGTCAATTTGCGGAATCGAAATTTTATCCGAGCCCGACTTCACCGTCTGCGGTGCAAGATCCTTGCGATACCCCGGCCCGCGGAGCACACGGCCGGGCGTCTTCCCCGTGAATTTCCCGTCGTCGAGCACCACCACGCCGTTCACCAGAACGGTCTTCACACCCTCCGCGAGATCATGCGGCTTTGAAAAACTGGCTTTGTCGGCGAGGGCGTCGGCATCAAACAGCACCAGGTCGGCCGCTTGACCGATCGCAATGCGGCCGCGGTCGTACGCCATCAGTTCATTCGCGGCATTCGACGAGGCCTGCGAGATCGCCTGTTCCCATGAGACGGCTCCGAGGTCCCGCACATACCGCGACATCACCCGTGGCAACGCCCCAAAAGCCCGCGGATGAGACGCAATGCTCGATCCCCCCGCCGGGCCGACATCGGTGCAGAACGAGATGAACTCTTCCTGAATCGCGGCGATCACGTTGGCTTCGCTCATGCTCTGCGGCAGCGCGAACGCACCGGTTTTCACGAGTTCAAAGAACGTCTCCCACGGGTCTTCCTCCACGGCTTTCGCGATGGCTGCCACCGATTGTCCCACATGCGGAGCATATTTCTTCGAGGATGCCTGACCAATGACGACCTTGTTCCAGTCATGCCGGACATGGCGGAACCAGTTTTCCCAGCCGTCGGTTTCCAGTATTTCCTTGCGGATCGTGGCCCGCAGTTCGACGTCATCCAATTGGCGGATCAGTTTGTCGTAGCCCTCGCCGAAGTGTTTCGGATGAATGAAGGCGGCGATGCCGAGGCCGTTGTTGATGTACGGATAAATGTCCGCCGTGACCTGTTGCCCAGCCCCGCGTGCGGCTTTGATGCGGGCGATCGCCAGCGGCATCTTGCCCCAGTTGTGCCTCCCCGCGGCTTTGAGATGGAAGATGTGCACCGGCAGTTGGCCTTCGCGACCGATCTGCAACGCTTCGTCAATCGCATCGAGGAGCTTGTCTCCTTCGTTACGCATGTGGGTGAAATAGCGGCCGCCCGATTCCCCGGCAACTTTGGCTAGCGCGATGAGTTCTTCCGTCTCGGCATACACAGCCGGGGGATAAATCAGCGCCGTCGAGAGTCCGATGGCTCCCGCTTCCATCGCTTCTTTGACGAGGCCCTGCATCCGCGCGAGTTCCTCAGCCGTAGGACGGCGGTTCACATCGCCGAGCACGAGTTCCCGGATCTGCGTTTGGCCAACCGTTTGCGCCACATTCACCGGCAAGCCGCGCAGGTCGATGAGCTGGAAGTATTCTGCGAACGTGGTCCAGCCGTAGCGTTTTTCATCCGCGGCACTCAGCGGAGCCGCGGACACGCCTTCCCCGGCGTTGATCGTAGTGATCCCCTGGGTCAACAGGTTGATCGCCGTGGCGGGGTCTTCCAGCATTGGCGTAGCGGTCTGGCCCATCATGTCGATGAAGCCCGGCGCGAGGACCAACCCGCTACCGTCGATGACACGCTCGGCGGTCGCACCATTGATGCGGCCGATCTCGACGATCTTCCCGGCTTTCACACCGATATCAGCAATAAACCACGGTGCCCCGGTGCCGTCCATCACGCGGGCCTGACGAATGACGATGTCCAACGTCTTCGGTCCTTTCGCCTCGACAGTTCCGATGAACGAGGTCCAAACCACAAAAACGATCATCCACCATCGTGACATCATTGGCTGCTTCCTCACGTTCACCCACCCCGCTGTGCGGTTTCGCGCCCCGCACGGAACCTTCCCAGTGTCCGGAATGATAACGAAATTCCGATGTGTCCGCGCGAATGGATGTAGCTTTTTCCGTCTGGCAAAGTTACGCTGTCTGCGGGAAATCGAGCACAAAGGAGGATGCTGAGTGCGACGACGGAAGCACAGGAAGTCGCTTTCGTCACCATGACCCAAAGGTCTTTCTCCCCGCGCGGAGCGCACTGCCATGATGTGTCCGTTTTGCAAGCACGACGAAACGAAGGTCATCGATTCACGGACGAGCCAGGATTATGTAATCCGTCGGCGACGCGAGTGTCTGCGCTGCGAACGCCGTTACACCACGTATGAAAAGATTGAGGAATCCCCGCTGAAAGTCATCAAGAAAGATGGCACGCGGATTCCCTTCGACCGCGAAAAGATCAAGGCCGGTCTCGAAAAAGCCTGCTACAAACGGCCGATTTCCGCCGAGATCATTGAATCGATCGTCGCGGAAATCGAATCCGATCTCTACGAAAACTTCGACCGTGAAGTCCCGTCCCGCGATATCGGCGAACGGGTCATGGAAGCTCTCCGCGCCGTCGACCACGTCGCCTTCGTCCGCTTCGCGTCGGTGTATCGCGAGTTCAAAGATGTGAACGACTTCGTGGAAGAACTCCAGCCGATTCTGCGCGAGTTCCCGCGGTAGGTGAGCACTCCGCGGAATCAGCGCGGGACGCGAAACCGCACAGCGTGGGGTTTGGGCGTTTGTCTCAGGATGGGATGCCGGCCACGATTTCTTTTGGGACACTCAGTGCGGCGACGCAATCTTCGAGCTTGTGGCGCGAGCTGCAACCAACGATGCAATGCGTCGGAAAACGCTGGTTCAATGTGGAGGCCAAGGCCAGTTGTGGTGTTGGCACGTTGTGCTCACGGGCATAGCGCCGGACACGTTCCAGGCGGGCGTGATTCTCCGCTGAGCCAAAGTTGCGGGAAATCCAGCGGCTGCGAAACGAGGCTCTTGGCACTTGCGGATCATATTCGTCCGCAAAGAAGCCAAATGAAAGGCTCGACCAGACAAACACGGGCATCTGCGCCTGGGCATAGGAATTCCTGGCCGCAGCCCCTTCGGGGCCCGAAAGCTGACACGCGCCCGGCCAGGGGGGATGGACCCACGGCACCAACCCGAGATGAGCGCTGATGATCGAAAACCCAGGTTGACCGGCTTGTGCCGCATAGTGATTCGCCGCCATCACACGGTCATGCTGCCAGTTCGATGCTCCGAGGGTGCCGACCTGGCCCCGTTCGACGAAGCGAGCGAGTTCGTTCATGATCGGCTCGACCGGAAGGCTGCGATCGTCGTAATGCACGAACAGAATGTCGACCTGATCGGTTTTCAGTTCTCGCAATGAAGTCTCGAAATCGCTGCGGATCTCTTGCGGGCTGAGCCGCGACCGCTGTCCGGGACCGGGACAGGCCAGTTTCGTGCTGATGACAATCTGATCGCGGTTTCCGCGCGACGCCATCCATGCTCCGAGGATCTGTTCGCTTTGTCCATAAGCGCGCGCGGTATCAAACGTTGTGACCCCCAGTTCAACAGCTGCGTCGAGTAATTCAAACAGTTGCCGCTCTTTGGCCGGGTCAGGAAAGAACAGGAATCGTCGGGCGCGGAGCCGGTCGCCGCCAAAGATGATCCGCGAGACGATCTTTCCAGACGGAAGTTGCAGGGATGCAGTCATGAGGAAGGGAGCCGTTTTTTAATGAAGCCGCCGTGATCTTGGTGTCGCATGGATGCGTGGCTTTGGTCACTAGAATCGATAATCACGAGATTACCGTGCATCAACACGGTTTGCGTACTGGCGCACAATGTAATCACAAGCCCGCGCGGTGAGAGCCATGATGGTTAACGTGTGGTTTTGATAACCCGCCGAAGGGAAACAAGCCCCGTCGGTGACAAACACGTTCGGCACATCCCAGACTTGTCCGTATCGGTTCACCACAGAGGAACGGGCATCATTCCCCATGCGGGCCCCGCCGGTTTCGTGAATCGCGGCCCCGGGCCAGAAGGCACCGCTCGGGGTGAACACCAGGCTTTTGAGCATCGAGATGATCCAACGCTGATAAAACCGCGGCGCTTTGTGACCGCCCAGTTGTGCTGCGAGACCGACCTCTTTGCACAGAGTCTCAATGGAGTTCGCGATGTGCTTGACCATCCGCTCTTCGTTATCGGAATGTCGCACATCAATGTCTGCGACAGGAATGCCCCAGGCATCTTTCTTGCGTTTGGACAGGACAAGGCGGTTCTCGAACCGGGGCTGCATTTCCCCAAAGCCGAGTGCCCACCAATGGGTCGGCGTGCAACCGATCTGGAACCCATACCCCCCCGCAAAGTCCGGCGGTGCTCCCCAGTAGCCGCAGAAATTGGGCAGGTACATCGAGTAGACTCCGAAGTCATAGGGATCACGCTTCGGTGGCTCAAAGCCCTGCTGCACCTGACGATAGTCGTCCGATAAACGTCCTCCCTTTCCAAACGAGACGTGGTCACACACGTAGTGGCCGAGAACTCCGGAAGAGCCGCCGACGCCCTGCGGATGCTGCTTGTTCGCGGAGTTCAACAAGAGTCGCACGCTCTCCAATGCCGAGGCACAGAGGACAATCACCGGGGCTTGCACTTCCGCCGGGCGCTTTGTCAAACGGTCAATGTACGCCACGCCGCTGGCAGAGCCCGACTGTTGGTCGAAGATCAGATGGCTGACCACCGAGTTAGACTGAATCGTCAGGCGACCGGTCTTCAAGGCGTGTTGCAACGGAATGGGGATGCGATCGGGATTGTGTTGCACCACTCGATTGTGCATCAACGTCAATCCGGTCTGTTCCTGGAGTCGTTGCTTCAGCAGCAATTCGGCCGGACTCATCTCCGGCGGCGCGATGAATTGACCATCAGGGACCGAGTCCAGTCCCGAGCACGTGCCGTGAACGCCGAGTGTTCGTTCGACGAGGTCATAAAACGGTGCCAGCTCATCGTACCGCAGCGGCCATTGCCCGTCGCCGCGCGTGCCGTCCCCGTGAAACTCGTGGTCCGACATCCGTAGAGCCGACCGCGCCCAGGTGTGCATTCGTCCGCCGACTTGCCGTCCGCGGAACCATAAGAACGGTGACTTCCTGGGCGACACATAAGGGCATTCGCGGTCGTTGACATAGAAATGCTTGGTCGCCTCACCAAAACTGATGCAGCGGGCCTGAATGTGCTGGCCGTGTACCAGTGCCGCCAGTCGGGATCGAATCGCATTTCCACGTTGCGGCGGGGGGAAATCGGTGACGGGGTCAACGTTTCGGCCGGCGTCCAGGAGCAAGACCCGCAGGCCGCCTTCGGTCAGAATTTTCGCAGCCCAGCCGCCCGCCGCCCCCGCGCCAACAACAATCGCTCCGAATCGTGGCTCTTCGAGGGCATCTGTCATTGTCACCGATCCGGCGAGAGACTGGTCAGAGTGTTCGCCGTGAATCTTAGCCCAGCCGGTGCGTGTAAAGGTAGCCTTGTCGAAAACGATGGTTGCCGGCTCACACTCCCTGTTGCGACTTACTTCTCCACCGCCCGTTCCAACTCCACACCAATCCCCGTAATGGTGACTTCCGCCGGGAGAAACCCGGTACCGACGTAGAGAATGGTGATGGTCTGTTTCTGTTTGTTGAAAATCAGTGTGCCGGCCATGTCTTCCGTCGCCTGTTCGCCCGCTTTCCAGCCCCCTTTCTTGAGTGTAGCGGCAACAGACAGCGCTGCGGCTTTGGCTTGACCGGCCGCGGTCGTGAATTCGATTTCACTGGCGGAGACCTTCACCTCTTTCGCAGCGGCAGGAAGTGTCACCCCCAGTTTGTCGGACAGCATCGGTTTATTCGCCGCGGCCCTGGCTTTGGCGGCGGCGTCTTCTCGGTCCATCTGTTCCCGCACTTCGGCGGCGGTCTGGTGTTTCAACTGGACGCGGGTCTTGCCCTCGAAGTTGTGCATTTCGAGCGTCAGCAAGTCCTTCGCGGCGTTGCCAAAGAACATGGTGTTACGGAAACCGATCTTGGTAACTTTGTCGATGTTGGGCTTCCAACCGGCCTTGGCCAAGGTTTCACGGTAGAACTTTTCGATCTCCGCTTCGGTCTCGGCGGTGTCGAAGCTGATTTGCTTTGTGGTATCCGCATATTGCAACTGGTTGGTCACGCGCGGGGCAGGGAGATCGGCCGACATTAACTCGGCGCTGTAGGTCATCATCGTCTTGTTCATCTGTGCCGGAGCGACCGACACGTACGCGGACAGCCGCACGGCATTTCGTTTGTAGAACCGCTGTTCTCCCGCCTCGCCATAAGGTTGCCAGCCGAGCTTCGTCAACCCGGCTGCGACGGCGTCGGCTGCCTTGTCCGCGGCGGTTTCGGTGACGTACATGATGCTCACCGGACCGCTGTAGAGCAGCTTTGCTCCTTGGGGAACGGGCAGCTTGCTGAGGTCCACATTCCCATGCTGGGAGAGCGCGACATTGACCTGATTTTCCTTGCCAGTACTGAACGTCATCAACGAGAGTGTGAAGGCCCCTTTCCGGAACGTTCCGCTCGCCGATTGGTCGCTGATGTAAGCATCGGGCAGCTCGGTCCATTGGGCATCGAGCAATTGTTTCTGCTGAAATGCGAACGCCGATTTCGCATCGCCATCGGTTTCGTAAGTGATTCCCGCAACCCGCCGTTGCGGCTCGGCCCCTTTCGGCACAGCCCAGGTCATGCCGTTCCAGACCGCCGCGGCTTGTTCGACCGTTGCGGGGTCCTCCGCCGTCCAGCCGACGAGGGTGGTCGCGCTGCACAAGAGTACGGCCAAACCCACAACGCGGGTTTTGGTAACGAAAGTCATGTCCAGAATCCTATTCCATTGAGAAAATCTGTCGGTCTCCCGGTGAAACGGATTCCACTGCCAGAACGCACAAGAAATCCGAAAATCGGTCGACCGAAGAACGGTATTGTGTTGCATTCCTCGCCTTGAATTCCAGCCAGGGTCTTGCCGATGCAGGGGTGACCGGAAAGAATAACGGCACGATCCGCATAGGGTCGGCATTTTTCCTCGAATGTGAATGGATGCTTCATGATCGCTCTCCACCCTGGCCGTTGGTTCGCTGTTGGCGTGATGTTTTGCAGCCTGACTGTCACTGTTGTGGCTGACGAATGGCCCGAATGGTTGGGAACCCAACGGGATGGCGTGTGGCGGGAAACGGGCCTCGTCAAAGAATTTCCCGCAGGGGGGCCGCCGGTGCGGTGGCGGGTGAAAGTCGGCGGCGGATACTCCGGCCCGGCAGTCGCAGGGAAGTACGTCTTCGTCACCGACAAGCAATTGCCGACAGGAGTCAAGGACCCCGCAAATCCGTTCGCGCGCGATCGACAGCAAGCCACAGAGCGTGTCCTCTGCCTGAACGACGCCGATGGCAGCATCGTCTGGAAGCATGAATACGACTGTCCGTACACCGTCAGCTATCCCGCCGGGCCGCGGACCACGCCGCTGGTGCGCGACGGCCGGGTCTACACACTCGGGGCGGAAGGGCACTTGTTCTGCTTTGAAGCCGAGACCGGTGACGTCATCTGGAAGAAGCATTTCGCAACCGACCTCGGCACGCAAACTCCCGTGTGGGGCTTTTCATGCAACCCGATGCTGGATGGCGACAAGCTCATCGTCTACGTCGGCGGCAAAGGCTCCGCGGTGATGGCGTTCCACAAGGGCACCGGCAAGGAACTCTGGCGCTCGCTGGACGCCGTGACGGAACACGGCCCCGGCTACAGTTCGCCGATCATCATCGAAGCCGGCGGCAAACGGCAGCTCATTGTCTGGCATCCCGCGGGGTTGAGCGGTCTCGATCCCGAAACCGGCAAACCCTACTGGACGCAGCCGATGACGTTGCAATCCGGCATGTCCTGCGCCACGCCGCGGCTCAACGGCGATCAGTTGTTCGTCAGCGCGTTCTACAACGGTTCGATGCTGCTCAATCTGAATGACAAAGAACCAACGACCACAGTGGCGTGGCGACGGCATGGTCAGAACGAGAAGATCACCGATGCGCTCCATTGCGTGATCTCGACGCCGATGATCGACAACGGCCACATCTACGGGGTCGACAGCCACGGCGAACTGCGGTGCCTCGACCTGAAAACCGGCGATCGAAAGTGGGAAACGTTTCAGCCAACCAGCGGCAAAAACGCCCGTTGGGGTTCCGCATTCCTCGTCAAGAACGGCGACCGCTACGTCCTCTTCAGCGAACAGGGCGACCTGATCCTCGCGAACCTCACCCCCGAAGGCTACAAGGAAATCAGCCGCGCCCACCTCGTCGACGCCACCGGCCCCGCCCAACGCCGCGAAGTGGTCTGGGTGCACCCGGCGTTCGCGCACAAGAATGTGTATGTGCGGAATGATAAGGAACTTGTCAGCGTTTCCCTCGCTGACGAATAGAGGTCATATGCGATCTTGGACTCATTGACGGGTTGCATCACATCCACGAGTCCTGGACAATCGTCACCTGATTTTCCCGGCTGGGTTCGATGAGGAAGCGTCCTGTGCTCGCAAACTTGTTACCGCATCTCAGGCTGATTCAACATGCCAGTCCAGTGCGGCAGACGGCTTGGCGCACGAGTTCCTCCCTGAGTTGCTGGATCGTGTGCGGTGCGATCCTTTTAGGTCCGGCAGGGCTGCCGACGGCATTCGCGCAGGATCAGACCAAAGAGACGAACGTGCCGATGGTCCCGCTGGCTGCCCCGGGCCCGGGGCAAAAAGCGCTGGCCATTGTCCCGGATGAGGAACGCGATATCTTAAAGCCGCTCTGCCAACAGTTGCGGTTGCCTCTCGACACTTTGGGTGATTTTGATGCGAACCGCCGGGATTATCGCAATTACCATGTGATGATTGTCGGTTCCAATATCATGGACTTCTTCGGCCGACCGGAGACGAAAGTCCCTCAGGCCTTTCAACCGGTCGTGGACTTCGTCGTCGGCGGCGGTCACCTGATCATGTTCGCGACCTATCACGGTCGGAATATGGAACACATGGAGCGCTTCGATATCAGCACTGGTGACAGCGAGCATCGGGGTTTCCTGCGAGTTCCCGTGGTGTCCGATGCCTTCTTTGCGGGAAGCGAGAAATTTCTCCCCAAGGACAACGGTCCCGAATTTATGGGCCGATTCGCCGTCAAACGACCGCATGTCGTGCTCATTGAAATGAGCGATGGCAACCCGGGTGCGGCGACAACTCCCTTCGGCGATGGTCGTGTCACGATCGTCATGGTCGAACCGTTTCACAAGAAAGATTTCTGGCTGTTTCCCGTCATGCTCAACTGGCATTTGCGCGGGGCGCCGACACGACTGGTCACCTCGGGGATGTTCGGAGTCCCGGCCCTTGCCAAGGGAATCCGCTTCCCCGTCCCTGACGAAGAAGAGGTGGCGAAGCAGCGGACCACTCTTCAAGCGGAGCTGGATGCCGACTACCGCCGGATCAGACCGTGGAATGCCACGATCGCCAAAGAACTGGCCCGCAAGTTGCTCGCGCGCGTCAACAACGCTGATGATTCAACGGAGTGCTATGCCATTCTGACCGAAGCCCGCGACCTGGCGGCCAAGAGTGGCGATTCCGCCACCGTTCTCAATGCGACAGAAATCTGCGGTCAGGCGTATCAGATTGATACTCTCAGTGTTCTCAATGAGGCCTTGAGTATCAGTTCGTCCGCGTCGCGGTCGCCTGGAGATAGTCGCACCACATTTGAAGTCGCCATGATGGGAGCCCGCGAGGCACTGGCCCTCCAGCAGTTCGATGTCGCCGACGAATTGCTGGAACTAGCCGCCGGGAATGCTAAGCGTTCCCGCATCGCCGACTTACCCAAGCAGGTCACTGCGATGAAGCAGGGCGTGACCAACGCACGCAAAAAAGCCGGTAAGTGATTCTCGGCCGTTGTGGACTCACGATGAACTGCGATCCAATGCAGGCCGGGAGCATTGCCATCGGGGCGCATTATTGGGAACAACTCCGTCCTACTGTTTCGGAGTCCGCTGTATAGACTGGAGACAACAGTCCACGGAGAAACAGTGCTGATGGGTGAGCCGACTCTCATTCACCCGCATTCTCAACGGTCTGGTCATGATGCACAAGTTCCATCCCAAGCGCCCCTGCCAACCGGTCGATCTGGTCAGACGTCAGCGGGGCTTCCCCCAACAGGAACGGCTGCAACTCGTTCCAGTCGACCTCCGCCCGCTTCACCAGGGCGTGCGGCAGAATGCCCGGCACGCGGATGCAGCCATGAAACGCGCGACGCAGCGCTCCGCTGAAAGTCGGCTCATTCGCGGCAGCCATCATCCGTTGTGCCCGCACAGACGATTCCGGAGTGTTTTCGACTTCGGCAGCGGCCAGACTTCGCTGAAATCGTTCGCGCTCTTCGGGGGTCAAGTCCCGGTAGATTCGATGAAGTCGGATCTCCTCGGCCATAGCGAGCCCTTTGGTGTCCAGATTACAAAGTAAAAGGGCATCTCACGCGACTCTCAAATGCAACTTTCTCCGTCGAATTCTACCGGGTCGCGGAGTCCACAAACAGTGAAATCTGGTCGGCTTCAGGCACCAAAGACCTCGGCAACACCCATAACGCATTGATGGCACACGGACTCCTCTCGCCGTACGATGACGCGATTATCGTCCTGAAGCCGGGGGCCTGTTGATGTCGTTGAGTTTACAAGTCGCGTGTGTCGTTGTGTTGTCATGGACGGCGGCGGAACCGGAGCCGTTCAGTCTGGCGCTGCAGACGCTGGAGCGCGACCTCACCGACAGCGATTATCACGCCGTGCTGGCCACCATGATTCCGACGGACCTCCGCGCGGAATGGCAGCGCGTGGCGACGCCGGACAACTATCGGCTCTTTGAAAAACGACTCGGCGTCGAAAAGCTAGAAAGCGATCCGACGCTGCAACGCGCTTACGAACACCGCAAGGAGATTGCCGATCGTTTTCTGAAACTGATGGCTGATGCCTACGCTACCAAAAAACAGAAGCCGCCGTTTGCGGATGAGGGATTGCTCATCAAGGTGCTGGAGAACGCCGACAAACGCGGTCTTGGTGATGCCGCGCCGAAAGTCAGCATCACACCAATCTCTCCGGCGACGGATGCCGAAAATCACTGGCCAAGCTTTCGTGGGCCGATGCAGCAAGGTGTCGTTCTGCGTGGTGATTTGCCAAAAGCATGGAACACACTTTGGAAGACACCGCTGCCCGGCCGTGGCAACAGTTCGCCGATTGTGTGGAACAACGCCATCTTTCTGACATCCGAAGGCCCACGTCCCGAAACCGCGGATGCCAGCCCTGACCGCTTTCTGCTTGCACTCGATCGTGGTGATGGCCACATCTTGTGGAAACACACCGCCCCCGTGCCGAAGGAAACCGAAAAACTCTACTGGAAGAACACGTTCGCCTCGTCGACGATGGTGACCGACGGCGAACGCGTGATTGCGTTCCTCGGCAACAGCGGTTTGGTTTGCTGCGATCTCGCGGGAAACCGTCTCTGGCACACCGACCTCGGCGTCTTCCCCACCATGCACGGCCCCGGCACCACGCCAGTATTGTACCGCGATCTCGTGATCGTTGTGCAGGATCAGACGAAAGGAACGTCGCTGTGCGCCGCATATGACAAGCGGACCGGCGAACCGCGGTGGAAGAACGAACGCCCCAATCAAGCGGGCTGGTCGAACCCCGTGCTGCTGCGAATCGGCGACCGCGACGAACTGATCTACAACGGAGCGAACATCGTCATCAGCTACGATCCCGCCACCGGCAAAGAACTCTGGCGCGTCAACGGCTCGTCGGAGGAATCGATCCCCATGATTGTCACCGGCGGCGGGATGCTGTTCTCGGCGTCCGGTCGCAACGGCCCCATCTTGGCCATCCGGCCCAGTGGCAACGGTGATGTCACCGCATCGCACGTCGCCTGGCGCAACGAACGCGGCGGCCCGCACGTTCCGTCACCGGCGTATGTCGATGGCCGCCTCTACATCGTCAACGACACCGGCATCGCCACCTGCCTCGACGCCACCACCGGCGAAACCGTCTGGCAATATCGTCTCCGCGGCCGCTTCTCAATGTCCCCACTGATCTTCGGTGACAAGCTCCTCGTCATCAGCGAAGACGGCCAGATCACCGTCTTCCGCACTGGCAAAGCGTTTGAAGCGGTCGACGAACATGCCCTCGGTGAAGGTGTCCTCACCACCCCCGCAGTGTTGGATGGCCGCCTCTACATCCGCACAGCGGAGAATGTGCTCTGCATCGGTGAGTGACGAAGCCCGGCATTTTCCCAAATGCCGGGCTTCTGCCTTTCATCGAACCCAAAAGCCCGGCATCCAAGGCAGATGCCGGGCTTTGACACCCCTGGCGAGCGTCGAGGCGTTAGCCCGGCGTGTCTGTACTCCGAAGGAGTTGCGTCATAGCCCAGGGTTGCGAGTGAAACGAGCTACCCTGGGCTATATGACACAATCCCTTCGGGATAACCACCGTCGCTCGCGCTCCGGGCTGTGTTGCCGATGCGTTCTATCCACGCGATGATACTCGCAACCTCTTTTCAGGAGCGTGTGGATGTCGTCCTGGCTTTCTTTCTGTCTGTGTGCGGCGTTGGCGGCGAACCCGGTCGATGGCAATAGGCTCGCCTATCTCGATGGCCATGACATCTACTATCCGCACACGAAGTTCCCGAAGCTCATCACGCCGCAGTGGGTGGGGGAAGAGGGTGTCGAAGCGGTGGTGATTCTCGCCATTGACGACATGCGCGACACGGCGAAGTATGAGGCGTATCTGCGGCCGATTCTGCAGCGGCTGAAACAGATCGACGGCCGCGCGCCGGTCAGCATCATGACGTGCAAGGTCGATCCGAACGACCCGCAGTTGCAGACGTGGTTGCAGGAAGGTGTGAGCCTCGAAGTTCATACGTTCGATCATCCCTGCCCGTTGTTGCAGGGCGATCTCGCGAAGGCCAAGGGGACGTACGACAAGTGCGTCGACCTGCTGTTCAGCATCCCCAACAACACTCCGGTGGCGTATCGCATGCCGTGCTGCGACTCGCTCAATACCGTCAGCCCGCGGTTCTACAAGGAGATTTTCAACAAGACCTCGCCCGGCGGGAAATTCCTGCAAGTGAGTTCGTCAGTGTTTCAGGTCTACACCGCCGATGACCCCGACATCCCGCGCGAACTGCTCTTCGACGCCGATGGCAAGGAACGCTTCCGCAAATATTTTCCCAAGGGGCTGAAGCGCGGCGACACCACGCATGACCGGTTCCTCAACTACGTCGAGAACTATCCGTACCCCTACGTCATCGACCGGCTCTGCTGGGAGTTCCCGTGCATGACGCCGTCGGACTGGGAAGCCAACTTCCTGCATCAGCCGAACAATCCGCAGACGGTCGAGGACATGAAGGCGGCCCTCGACATCACGGTCCTGAAGCAGGGCGTCCTCAACCTCGTCTTCCACCCGCACGGCTGGATCCAGGCCGAGCAAATCAACGACCTCATCGACCACGCCGTCACTAAACACGGCAAGAAGGTGAAGTTTCTAACGTTCAAGGAAGCGTTGGAACGGTTGGATAAAAATCTCGATCCGAATTCGAAATGGCGTAATGAATTTGCCCAACTTGCATCTGACAAGAAGCCACTCCAAATACACGTCGCGTATAACTTCAATATGGCTGACCTGAATGCTGACGGCTTCCTTGATGTTATTGAGAACCATGGTGGAGCGGCCAACGTTTGGTTCTGGGAGTCAACGGAATCCCGATGGGAAAAACATCTTCTTCAACAAGGGACACATAATTTACACGGCACAAAGGTTGTTGTGGAGAAGTTCCGACGCGATCTGACGACAGCGGATGGGATTCAGGTCTATAGCCCACTACGACGCTACGACATCGATGGAGATGGCATTACTGAGGAAATCAAACGCACGACTCTTGGTCCTGATGAAGTCCACTTCGGCGGTACGCAAACTAATTCCATTCAGAAGATCACTTTTCCCAAGCGTTATCTTTGGGGACATGACAACGGCACACGACTGATCGATATCGACAGTGATGGAGACCTCGACTTCATCAAGTCGGATTCGGAAACGTATGGCGTTTGGCTATTTGAATCGCGAGAGAAAGGATGGTCTACGGAACTCCTGTTCGGATGGCACGGCAAGAAACCCGCTGATCAAGAATTACCGCCGATTGTCCGCGCCGATGGGACCGACAACGGGTTCTTCGTGCGTGATCGCGGGTTGCACTGGATCAATGAGGACACCGCGGATCGGCCGAATCTCGCGGTGAGCTGGGACTTCGACAAGTTGCTCGGCGACCGCCTGCCCGCCGGGAAGACGCCGCGGGCGGCGGTGGAGTCGATGCGCGTGCGGCCGGGGTTCTCCATCGAACTGATGGCCCACGAGCCGATGGTCATGGACCCCGTCGCCTTCCAATGGGGACCGGACGGCAAGCTGTGGGTCGCCGAGATGGCCGACTATCCCAACGGCATGGATGGCCGCGGCGCACCGGGTGGCCGCGTGCGGTTCCTCGAAGACACCAACGACGACGGCGAGTACGACCAGTCGACGCTGCTCCTCGATCAGGTGGCGTTCCCCAACGGCGTCCATCCGTGGAAAAACGGCGTCCTCATCTCCGCCGCCCCGGACATCTTTTTTGCTGCGGACACAGACGGCGACGGCAAAGCCGATGTCCGTGAGGTGCTTTACACGGGCTTCACCGAGGGGAACCAGCAGCACCGCGTGAACGGCTTCACCTGGGGACTCGACGGCTGGCTGTACCTCGCCAACGGCGATTCCGGCGGGGCGATCACGTCGACGAAGACGGGCAAAAAACTCGACATCCGCGGCCGCGATCTGCGGATTCACCCCGAAACCGGCGACATGGAAGCCATCGAAGGGCAGACGCAGTTCGGCCGCAATCGGGACGACTGGGGCCACTGGTTCGGCAACAACAACAGCCGTCCGTTGTGGCACTATGTCCTCGAAGACCGCTACCTTAGTCGCAACCCGCACCTCGCCCCCCCCGACACCCGCCGCGACGTCTCCAACCAACCCGGCAACGCCCCGGTGTTCCCCGCGAGTAAAACGCTGACAAGGTTCAACGATTTCCACACCGCGAACCGGTTCACGTCGGCGTGTAGTGCGATTGTCGATAGTGGCGAGGTCTTCGGTCTTCGCCCCCTCGCCCCCGTCCGCGGGGGAGAGGGCCGGGGTGAGGGGGTGAACGCTTCCCAAGGCCCCCTCACCCTAACCCTCTCCCCCGAAGACGGGGGCGAGGGGACCGGAGGAATCGGCCCCATGTTCTCCTTCGTCAGTGAGCCAGTGCATAACCTCGTGCATTGTGAAATCATGCGTCCCAATGGAGTCACGTTCCGAAGCCAGCGTCTCTCCGACGAGCAGCAGTCGGAGTTTCTCGCATCGACCGACAACTGGTTCCGGCCGACGCAGTTGCGGGTCGGTCCCGACGGAGCTTTGTGGATCGCGGACATGTATCGGCTGGTGATCGAACACCCGCAATGGATCCCGCAGGAATGGCAGGAAAAACTCAACGTCCGCGCCGGCGACGACAAAGGCCGCCTGTGGCGCGTGTTTCCGACCGGAGCGAAACTGTCGAAGCCGCCACGGTTGGACAAGCTGAGCGATGTGGAACTCGTCGCCGCGATGGATTCACCGAATCGTTGGCAGCGCGATACAGCGCAACAGTTGTTGATCGAACGACTCGCCAGCATCCCGGCTGCTCCGAAGCAGCCGGGATGCTTCGATGCACTGACGGCGCTCATCAAGAACTCAAAGCATCCGGAAGCCCGCGTGCAGGCGCTGTACACACTCAATGGTATGGGCAGGCTGACTGCCGACGTCTTAATAGCCGGATTGAAGGATCCCCACCCGGGAGTGCGCGCCAATGCCGTGCGGCTATCTCCAGCGCTGGCGAAGACCGACGACAGTGTGGCGCAGCACTTCAAGGAGCTGATTGAGGACAAGAGTCCTTGGGTTATCTTGCAGTTGGCAGCGGTTTTCGGCGAAATCCCCGGCCGAAAGGACATTGATGAACTGTTCGGGAAAATGACTGTCGGAATGGAGGATCCTGACATTTGTACGATGGTGGCCAGCTCGCTCACGCGAGATAACATCGTCAGGGTTATCGCTTACCTGCAAGTTTCCAAGTGGTCGCTGGAAAGAGAGCGTCGGCTCGTGGGACCGATAATTCAATTCGCGATCGCGACCGATCACGATCTGGCAGTGCATGCACTGACGGTTTTTACGGCGACTGAATCTAACGTAATAAGCCTCTGGGCTGTTCCGGAGTTTTCGTCGGCTGTTGCACGTCGAGGGATGACGTGGTCGGAGTGGCTGGACAAGACCACAAAGCAAGATCTGACGATCGCGACTTATTGGGACTCGCTTAACAGGAGGATGCGAAAACAGCTCGATGACCAAAATACGCAAACGGGCGAAGAATATGCGTATTGGATTCGTTTCTATTGGATGACAGCGAGAAATCCTGAATTCTCGCCGGACTGGTTGAAACCGAGTCAACGCATCGAAGTCCAACGCTTGGCGATGGAACTCGCGGGGCGGTTGAAGTCGACGGAAACCGCGGAGCAGATTGTGGTTGGGTGGCCGAAGTTGTCACCGGCGTTGCGACCGACGGCGCGGGAACAGTTGCTGGGACGCGCACCGGTGGCGGCGGCGTTGTTGAAAGCGGTGGCGGCGAAGGAACTCACGCCCGCGGACATCGATCCCGAGACCGAACAATTTCTGCGATCTCATCGGGACGAAAAAATCCGGCAGGAAGCGGAGCGCGTATTGAAGCGGACCGACACTGCCAACCGAGCCGAAGTCGTCGCGACTTATCTGCGCACGATGCCGGAAGCGGGCGATGCAACCGCGGGCCGGGAAATGTTCGCGAAACGGTGTGCGCAGTGTCACAAGCTCGGCGAGATCGGCCATGCGGTCGGGCCGGACTTGGCATCGCTGTCCGATAAGAGTGTCGCCGCGCTGATGACCGCGGTGCTCGATCCGAACCGCGCTGTCGAAACGAAGTTCCTGCAATTCAACGCGGCAACCAACAACGGCCTCGTGGTCACGGGCCTGCTCACCAACGAAACCGCCACCAGCGTGACGTTGCTCGCCGCGGAAGCCAAAGCGACCACGCTGCTGCGGACCGAGATCGACGAACTCTTCGCAGTCAACAAATCCCTGATGCCGGAAGGCCTCGAAAAGGAATTGTCGCCCGCGGCTATGGCGGACCTGATCGCGTTTATCCGTGGCAACGTCCCCCTGCCCACCCGCAAGACATTCCCCGGCAACGAACCAAAACGGATCGCCGCCAACGAAAACGGCGAGTTCGTCCTCACCCCGGCGACGTGTGAAATCTACGGCCCCACCATCGTCCTCGAATCCGAGCACGGCAACCTCGGCTGGTGGAGCAGTGCGGACGATTTCGTCGTCTGGACGCTCGATGTGCCCAAGTCCGGCAAGTACGCGATCGAAATCGAATGGGCGTGTGATCCCCAAGCGGCTGGACACCGTCTCATTGCCACCTCGCGCGGCAGTTCGGTCACCCACAAAATCACCGCCACCGCCGCCTGGGACGACTACCGCAAAACCCCCATTGGCACCATCCACCTCCAAGCCGGCATGCAACCGCTAACGTTCAAACCCGCCTCGCGCCCCTTGCCCGCGCTGATGGATTTGAAGAGCGTAACGTTGAAACCTGTGCGCTGAATTCAAAAGACGAAGAGGAACCTCACGCAAGGGCGCAAAGGAAAGACAAAAAAGGATAAGGGATTAACAGCCTGTAGATTGATTGTGTGCCACGGCCGTGTCGGCCGTGCAAAGTGGCGAAACGCCCCGCAAATTCGCACGGCCGACACGGCC
>JBGSUN010000258.1:0-12953 GCA_041753475.1 Planctomycetaceae bacterium
CATCCAACGGAGCCAGCGTCCGATGCCGAGCGACACGGTTTCTCGATGCGTCCCCGGACCACGGACCCACCACGCCTCGCGCTGATTGCACAGGGGTCGCGGTCAGAGTTTATGCCCGTGAAATGACGTGGATTTAGCGAAACTCACCACGGTTCCACCCGCCGAATCCAACAGACCCACCAGGAACGCGGAAACCAGACCGACGGTCAGCGCTGCCGTTCCACTTCCGCGATCAACTGCGACGGCTGAACGCTCCGCCGATCGCTTGCCATGGCCTGGCTGGGTCGCTGGATCGGCTTCACGCTGTCGGTGGGGTTCGTGGAAGAGCTGATGAAGGCGCACCCGGTCGTGTGGGTGAGGTACGCTCTGCACAGAACGCCAGCGGATGTGACCACGGGAAAGAAGTGCGCTGTCCGGTCAGTGCGACCACCCAGTGTACGTCTTGGAATCAAAGGATCGATGATGTTGAGGCGATTTGTGCAGAATGTGAGATTGAGAATTACGCTCACGACGCTCTTGGTACTGACCTTTTCAGTCAGCGCACAAGAACGACCGCCGTTGAGTTCGGCTCCTGAGAACGCGACTCGTTCGCCGCAATGGGTCGCCCAGCGACTGTCCGTGACTTATGGGAGGAAGCTCGAACAAGTCGCCTACATCCCGGCGCTGCCGCTTGTCGCGAAACTTCGACTGAGTGCACTCCTGCACGAACCGAAGTATGCAGCCGAGGTGGAAGCGATCGTCGCCCCGTATCTCAATGGTGACAAATCGCCGATCCCGAAATCGGGGAGCGAGCAGGCGGGGCATCCGATCTTCGCCGAGTTAGCCAAGCGGACCAAGGGTCAGGATCGAGAACGCTGGACTCAGTTGTGCCGCAACGCCGCCGACCAAATTTTTAATAAGGACGGCACAGCTCTGCCAATCATGCCCTTTCACAATGAAATGAGCGATGCCGTGTTCATGGCGGGGCCCATTTTGGCGGCGACCGGCAATCTGACCAAGGAGCGGAAATACTTCGATGCCGCGGTGACGCACTTTGCATCCATGCGCACGTTGTGCGTGCGCCCCGACGGCCTCTATCGCCATTCGCCCCTGTGCGAAGCGGCATGGGGACGCGGAAACGGTTTTCCGGCGCTGGGCTTGGCACTCGCCTTGAGCGACTGGCCCGAGGACCACCCTGCTCGGGCAGACCTCATCAAGGAGTTTCAAAAGCACATGGCGGCCCTCAAGCCTTATCAGGATGCCAAAACCGGCTGCTGGCATCAGGTCATCGATCATCCTGAGAGTTACGACGAATACTCCTGCACTTGCATGATCGGCTTCGCCATGCAGCGCGGGATCCGTCACGGCTGGCTACCGAAGGTCGAATACCAGTCCTGCGTCGATCAAGCGTGGAGGGCCATGCAGGAGCGGACCAGCGCCGATGGGAAGCTGATCAATGTCTGCTCAGGCACCGGCAAACAGAAAACGCTCCAAGACTACTTTGACCGCCCTGCGATCAATGGTCGCGATGACCGCGGCGGTGCGATGGGCTTACTCTTCGCAACGGACCTTATTGAGAGTGAGTAGTCGAGTCAACCGCACGCTATTGACGGCGACTATTGTCGATGGATCGTTCCATCCTTCATGACGAAGATTACTTTCCGCATCGCGCGGATGTCTTCGAGGGGATTGCCGTCCACGGCGACGATGTCGGCGACTTTCCCCGGTTCAATCGTTCCCAGGCGGTCGTCGATCTTGAGGAGCTGCGCGGCCACCAACGTGGCCGATTGAATGGCGACCATCGGCGGCATGCCCCCTTCCACCATCAACTCGAATTCATGAGCATTCTCGCCGTGCGGTGACACGCCGGAATCCGTCCCAAACGCAATCTTCAATCCCGCGGCGTAACCCTTGGCGAATGTCGCTTTCATTTGTGGCCCGATCGCGGCGGCTTTGGGACGGACAATTTCCGGAAAATAGCCGGGTTCTTCCGCTTTTTTCGCCACCCATTCCCCGGCCATATTGGTGGGAACCCAATAGGTGCCTTTCTCTTTCATCAGCGTGATGACTTCGTCGGTCAGGAACGTGCCATGCTCGATGGAGGTCACGCCCGCCAAGACGGCCCGCCGAATTCCCTCCGTGCCGTGAGCATGCACGGCGACCGTCATGTCATAGTCGCGAGCGGTTTCGACCACGGCCAAAAGTTCTGCCTCGGTAAACTGCGGATTCTGACCGTTTGCTGCCAGACTCAAAACGCCGCCAGTAGCGGTGAGCTTGATCAGATTGGCACCATCTTTATAACGCTGTCGCACCGCCTTCCGGGCATCATCGACGCCGTTGATCACCCCTTCAACGGGGCCGCCGTCGCGCCGATAATCTCCGCGCAAGGAATTCGTCGGATCGGCATGTCCACCAGTCGTTGCCAGTGATTTTCCTGCGGTGAAAATTCGGGGGCCCACGACCCAGCCCTTTTCGATCGCGCTCCGCAGCGCGACCGAGTTGACGCCGTTATCCCCCAGCTCGCGCACTGTCGTGAATCCTGCCATGAGCGTGGCCCGGGCATAAACCGTCGAACGCAAGGCATAATCGGCCTGCTCCATGAAGAACCGCTCGGTGTAGGAGTCCTTCGAGTGCTGGGACATCAAATGCGTGTGCATGTCCATGAGGCCCGGCATGACCGTGCGATCCGTCAGCGAAGTCAAACGGTCACCGTCGCCGGGCTTCACGAAGCCGTCTTCAATCCGCACGATTTTGCCGCCGTCGACGTAGATCGAGACCTTGCTGCGCGGTTCAGGGCTACGACCGTAAATGAGTCGCCCGGCGTGAATCAGAGTTCCTGCGGCTGAGACGTTGGTTCCCCATACGATCCCGAGATACACGGCGGCGAAGCCTATCGATCGCATCATGAATGCCCACAAGTGGAGAGGTGACGTTGGATTGTGGGGTATCGTGATCGATCGCCGAAAGTGCCGCAATACAGCGGGGATTGTTTTGTGTTCCCGTCCACATTCTCCTGAAGACCACTCAGGGCTTCAATTCGATATTGGCCACGCCACCACTTCCCGCGGGCAAGAGATTGCCAAGAAAATGCAGACCGCGCGGGGCATTCGGTTCCCCTTCAATACGCACTGCGTACCGATATCGTGGTTCACCGGTGGTGTGCAGTATGTTTCCCTGAATGATCACATCAGTCAGAGGCGGATCATCGGGCTCCTGGCCGTGATCGAACCGGATCGGTGACCGTTCCGATCCCCAGATCCAATTGGCGTCTCCGTATCCGAAGTCGGAAATGATGTTGTTCGCGATGATCGAGCCACCATCGGTGTTCCCAGCGTGTGATGCCACCCCCGGCATCAGTCCGATAGCCCACAAACTGTTTTTGACGAACTGATTGCCCGTGATCAGGACATTCCGCGAGCCGTGCATCGCTTTCATGCCTATGAACGAATTGACGATTATATTGTTGGACACGATCACGTGATCGCAGTGCAGATCGATCCCTTGGGCGGCGTTCTCGACGTGGTTTCCCAGGATGCGGGTGAGATCACTGACTTCCGGCCCCGTCACGATGATCGCCGAACCTTGCTGCCAGGTGTCGGTGTAGGCCGCGTCCCATGCCTGCTGGTTCATGAGCCGGCCTTTTGAGGGATTCTTTTTGACCCATTCTCCCAGTTTGAATTGCGCTTTGATTTCCCGTGTGGGGCGCAGATTCTCTTCGATCACCTGATTGCTATCGATCAGCGTCCCTTGAGAGCGATTGACACTGATCCCCGTTCCGTCAGTGCAGTTGAAGGCATAACCCCAGTTCGCGTCGGCCGTACGGTCATCAATCGTGACTCGCATGTAGTTGCGCACGAGACAGCGACTGATGCGGGCTCCACGACATTCACGCAGGGAAATCGCCGCGGCGCGAGTCTGGTTGTCGATTACACGCACATTCTCGATCACCAAGTCACGGCAGCCGATCGCCAGGATGCCCTCGTTTGACGTTTCCCGCTTTCCCTCGGGCCGAGTGAATGTCACGTCACGGAGTTCGATGCCGGCGACGTTTTCAATCTCCACGATCGGTTGTTCAGGATTGTTCTGGATGATCCGGCCGGGACCGTGAAGCCCCGAGCGGTCGCCCTGCAGACGGATCTTCGCGGAGATTTCGTGGTCACCCGCAGGAACGTAAAGCCTCCGGCCGGGGTTGGCATCAATCGCCGCCTGAATCGAGGGGTAATCCACCACCGATGGTGTCGCAAGCGGAGTACGCCCGGCAGATTCTGCATCAATGTCGGCTACTTGAAATGAGGTGAACGAAACGAATAACAGCAAAGGACGCATAGGAAAATGGTTCGTCGCGAATTTCACGGAATATTATTCCAGCACTTGGGCAATCGCTTCCGCCACACGCCGGCCGAGGGTTTCGTAACCAGCCTTGTCGTGCGCTGACACCCGGATGTTACAACCTCGGGTCGACCGGTTCACTCTCCAACGCCAGCACGCCGAAGACGCACTCGTGGACTCGACGTAGCGGTTCGTGGCGGACGAAGCGTACCAAGCCTTCGATGCCGAGGGCGAATTCCCGGAGAGCGAGTGATCGCTTGGCCCCGAGTCCCCGATTCCGCAGTCGCGTGAGATGTTCATCCGCCGTGTAATCCGGGCCATAGATGATTCGCAGGTATTCCCGACCCCGGCACTTCACGGCGGGCTGCACCAGTCCCTTCTTGCCACGCATGATGAAGTCCATCGGCTTGATGACCATCCCCTCGCCGCCACGGGAAGTGAGGTTCTCCCACCATTCCATTCCCGCCTGTTCGTTGTCCGGGTTCGTCACATCCACAACTTGGAATTGGGTTGCCAGCAGGAACTGCGGGTCTGGCTGACAAACCTTGGCCAAGCGTTCCATGTGCCAGAGGTGATTCTGGTGCGTATGCACCTTGCCATCGGTTGCCAACAGATGGAACGGAGCCAGCCGGAGATCGTCCAGCGATTCCACCGACCAACAGTATTGACGATAAGCGGCTACGAATTTATCGACGTTGCTGCCGATGTCTCGGTACTTCGTGAGCAAGCCATTGATCATTTCGGCAGCATCATTGGTCGAACGACTAGCCGCTTGTTCGAGGGCAGACACCACCTGGGGCAACGATGCCTTTCCCGCGGCTCCCACCGCCGCATACTGCGACCGTAACAGTTCCTGGGCCTTGGCCGACCACGGCATCAGTTCGCAATCGAGGCACGCCCACGTCGTATTCATTTCCTCCCAGAAGTTCGATGCCGTGAGTGACGTCCGCAACCGGTCGAGGAACTGCCGTTCGAGTGCGGCGTCATTGAAAAACCGTCGACCAGTCCGGGTGTAGACAATTCCAAACTCGTCCTCCATCACACCAAACCGTTCCCGAGCCGCGGCTTCATCCCGACAGACGACGACCACCGCTCGTGACCCCATGTGCTTCTCTTCGCAGATGACCTGCGGCACACCCTGATTGCGGAAGTACGCAAACGCTTCCACGGGATGCTCCAGCAATCCGGGCTGCTTGGTCGTCTCGCTCGGCGACATTGTCGGGGGAAGGTAGATGAGCCACTTCGGATTCGCCGCGAATCGGCTCATCACTTCCAAGGCTGCCGTGGCATTCTCTTCCCGGATGGTGACGGTGTGGTGCAGTCGCGTCGTGACGATCCGCTTGCCGATGACGTCGTCTGCATCGAGCAGATCATCATGAAGCTGCTGGGCGGAAAGAGCCGGAGCCAACTGTTCCACCGGCAGGAACGGACGGGCTGCTTCGCAGTAGGTCTGCCGGGCCGGAACGGAGACGAACTCCTTCTCGGGATATCGCAAGGCCGTGAGTTTGCCGCCGAAGACACAGCCGGTATCGACATTCACCGTGCGATTGAGCCATTCGGGTTCCGGTACGGGTGTGTGACCATAGACGACCATTGCCGGGCCACGGTACTCCGCCGCCCAGTTGTGCCGCACGGGAAGTCCGAATTCGTCCGTCTCGCCGGTGGTCTCGCCATACAGAGCGAAGTCCCGGACCTTGCCGGAACCCCGGCCCTGCATTTCTTCTTTCATCCCGGCATGGGCGACCACCAGCTTGCCGTTGTCGAGGACGTAGTGGCTCACGAGGCCGTCCAGGAAGGCCGCCAGGGATTGGCAATAGGAACCTCGCACCTCGTCCGGCAAGGCGTCGATCTCCGCCATCGTCTGGGCCAGGCCGTGCGTGATCTGAACATCGCGGCCACTCAGTTTCTTGAACAGCTTCATGTCGTGGTTGCCGGGGACACACAGGGCTGCCCCGCTCTTCACCATGTTTCGCACGATGCTGAGTGTGTCGAGCACTCGTGGACCGCGGTCCACGAGATCGCCGACAAAGACGGCTTTGCGACCGGCGTGATGTTGATAAGCGGTCGCTAGGCATCCCGGCTCCGATTCCGCCACTGTCATTTTGGAATAGCCCAACCGGCTGAGTAATTCCTCCAGCTCATCGGCACAGCCATGAACATCACCGATGATGTCGAACGGGCCGTGCTCATCGCTCCGGTCGTTCCACAACGGCACCCGTTCGATGACAGCCGCCTCGACTTCGGCCACGCTCTCCAGCACGAAGATGTGCCGAAAGCCTTCCCGCTTGAGTCCTCTCAAGGCCCGGCGAAGTTGGGTCGTCTGTTGGCGGATGACGTGCGGTCCGAACGCCCGGTCTTGCCGATCCCGGTTCCGTTCGTGACAGAGGTCTTCGGGCAGATTCAGCACGATGGCCACCGGGAGACAGTGATACTTCCGGGCGAGAGCGACCAACGGGGCTCGGGCCTCCGGTTGGACATTGGTCGCATCAACGACCGTCAGCCGTCCACGGGCCAGTCGCTTCGCCGCCACATAGTGCAGCACCTCGAACGCATCGGTCGTCGCCGCCTGATCATTTTCATTATCGCTGACCAGTCCCCGACAATAGTCCGACGACAGCACTTCGCTCGGCAAGAAATGCTGCCGTGCGAACGTACTCTTACCCGACCCGCTGGGGCCGATGAGCACGACGAGGGAGAGCTTGGGGATGGAGAGTTTGACGTCCGTCACGATTTACCATTCAGTTCGTTTTCAATCGCACTCGCACCAGCAAATCATTCAATGCCGTCGCAGCGGCCGGTGCTTCCGGCAGACGGCTTTCGTCGAAAGCCGTCTGCAACACGGATCGCAGTCGTTCGTATTCGGCCGCATAGAACGCGAGGTCAGCCGCTTCCAGAGTTCCCTTTTCAGGACCATCAGTTTTGCGAGCGATTAGGTCCGGGATGTATGGCAAATGGGCTTCTTCGTTGAGCTGCACGAGGTTGGCTTCAATCTGCCCCGTCCGCATGAGATGAATGCCCGTCAGCAGTACCCGGTACACGTACAACAACGGCTTGACGTGAGGCGGGTCTGCCTTCTGGAACAGCTTCCACTGCGTCTCTGCGAAGCCGAAATAATGATGGGCATGATGCTTGGTGATGCAATCGGGGGCGATGGCCTTCAGTTCTTCGTGTTCCGGCGTGGTCAGGACGACCAGCGGGGACAAAAGTTGTTCCAGCACGTAGCCATTCTTCTTCAACATCAAGCCAAAGAACTTCTTGGCATCATGCGTCACCAGATCGATCTCCAGCCCATCATGAATGCCGGATTTCTCCACCGTCTCCTCGGCTTCCGCCATCCCCACGACATCACGCAAAGGCAGCAGATGCACGCCTCGCAAGTCGAAGTCGGAATCAGGCGACGGAAAACCATAGAGATGGGCACCACTGATCGTGGCGAACAACAGCGGGTACGGATGAGCGGCGACTTGCCGATGCAGTCTCACATCGATGTTCATGGGAGTTCTTCCGATAACGCCAGTCGTCGGGCTTTCACCAGCAGGGTGTTCGCTTGGCCATAGTCGGGGCGTTCCGGCAGTTTGGATTCCGACAAGGCCCGGTCGAATTCGGTGTGCAGGCTCAGTCGCCACTTCTCGGTGTCTTCCCACGGCATTATGCCCCGCTTGATCGCCAGCAATTGGTCTCGATGTTCATCGACCCGCACCGGCACGAAACCATGACGCAGCACGCTGATGCCAGAAATCAGCAATCGAATCAGGTGCATGACGTGCTTCCATTTCACTTGTCCCTGGTTGCGAAGATCGGACTGCATCTTCTTGAATTGCGACATCACGTAGCCGTTGTAGGTCTGGTACACCAGCCGGGACAGAAATAGCGACCGCATGTTGAGCAACTCGTCCGCCAAGGGAGTCGTTTTCTCGACAAGGGGCGTGTAGAGACATTCCAGCACATTCGGGTTCGCCTTGAGGGCCAAGACCAGAAACCGCTGCAACTCCCAGTAATGCTCCTGTGTTTCGTAACACTCCAGTTGGTCGGGCACGCCGTACAGCGACCAGTGCAATTCCGCTGGTGGCAGGAAGATGCCCCGATAATCCGTATCGGACTGGTCATCGTCGAGGCCATACGCCCGTGAACCAATCACACAGCGGAAGATCACCCGGTCGTAGAGATTGCTGCGAGCCGCCGAAACCTGCACGTCGCCGATTTCGCCTTCCTTGAAATGAGCGAGCATCACCACATCGTCCCGTCGCAGGGCCTCTTCGACGCCATCCGGAAAACGGACTCGATAGGAGTGATCGAGGTCTCCAGGCGAGCGGACAATCACGCCCACGGCACCCCGTGGATGCAGCGTCCGTCCCCCTTGACCAATGATCTCTCGAAGTGACACAACTTGGGTCCCTTCGGAGAAGATCAAATTCGGATTTTGATGTACTCGTTCGGTCATCGTGTTGCATTCCTTGCGAAGCTACTTCTCACGAGATGGACGAGGACCATCGAGGTATTTGCCGAAGATCTCGATGTACGGTGTAGCGAACTGCACGAAGCTGATTTCACGCAATGGAATCACCGATGGTTCGGACTCCCATCGTCCAAGACCGTCGAAGTGATCAAATACGACCTCGTCTTTCTTCAGCGAAACGACTTGGCCGATATAAAAATCTTGCGATTCTTCACCGGGAAACTGCGACTCGATGATCATCATCTGAAAGTGGTTGCTGATGGAACGAATGGCACTTCCGAAGGAGGTCAAATCGACTTCAGGCTTCTCGTCAACTCCACTCAACAGTCCCTCGGCAGCCAGCATTCGGTCCCAAAACCGCTCATATTCATTGGAGCGAACGGTCTCGACATAGGCGAGTCGAAACACGATGTAGCCGTCCGGCATGAAGTCGTGGAAACAGTGCAGGAGGCCAAGTTGGTCGGATAACCCCAGCAGGTATCCGTTGAGCCTTTTCTGACATGAGCATTGAGTTTCCACACGAATTTTCTGTCTCGTCCCAACGTGTGATTGAAGTTTGTTCCAGATGACTTCGGTGTTTTGCCCGAGTAGATTCTTCCGTTGTCGTTTCATCCTTCCACCCCTTTCCTGTCAAACACCCCCATTTGCGTCGGCGAACCGACTTTCTCATCCACCGGGCCAACCGGCACGAATCGTACCGTGTAGCCGTGATGACCAGCGACCCGGTTGGCCCAATCCTGAAACTCCAGCCGGGTCCACTCGAAGCGGTGATCCGTATGGCGGAATTGACCGGCGGGGAGCGACTCCCACATCACGTTGTATTCACTGTTGGGCGTGGTCAGCACAACCGTCTGCGGACGGGCGAACTCGAACACCACCCGTTCGAAGGCTGACAATCTCGGCGGATCAAGGTGTTCGATGACTTCGACAACCGCCGCCACATCAAAGTTCGCCAAGCGTTGATCTCGATAGATCAGCGATCCATGAATCAGCTTGATCCGTTCCGCCTGACGTTCCGGCAGCCGTTCAATGTTGAGTCGCCGTTGGGCAATCTCCAGCGACCGGATCGAGGCATCCATACCGACGATTCGCTCGAATTGCCGGTCGGCGAACAGATCCCGCAGCAGTTTGCCTTCACCGCAACCGAGGTCCACCACACTGTGAGCACCGCTGGCCCGCAAAGCGGCCAAAACGGTGCCGAGTCGTTGTTCGTTGAGGCTGACCGTCTGTTCGAGAGACTCTTCCGGTCCCACAACCGCCGTTCCTTCCTCAGCTTCGACAACGGGTTCTTCTTCGACCAACCGGGCCAGAGCTTCTCGATATAGGTTGGAACGATGTCGGAGATAACGCCGGGTGATCTGGTCTTTCTCCGGATGCGTGGCCAGCCACCCCGCTCCTTTTTCCAGCAGCTTTTCCAGCTCGTCATCGCCGACGAAATAGTGCTTCTGGTTATCGAACACCGGAATCAACACGTAGAGATGCGTCAACAATTCCGACAGCCGCTTGGTGCCGCTAATCGTCACGGAAAAGTACGGACTCTCCCCCCATTCGGGAAAGGTTTCATCGAGCGGATGTCGGGTGGTTTCGACGGTGTAGCCCAACGGTTCAAACATCCGTTGCACCAATCCCTCGCCACCCCGCACCGGCAATACGTCGATTCGGGCCACCAGCGAGATGGGGGTCTTGGCCAATTCCTCACGATCCTTGCAGCGACCGGACATGGCCGATCCGAACACCTGCGAGATCGCCACGCTGAGGAACGAGGACGCCACATAGGGCCGGTCGTTGACATACTGGCCCAAAGCGAAATGCGAATCCCGTCCCTTGCCCCGGACCATACCCACCGGGTCGACATCCAACAGCAACGCCGCCGAAGTGCATTCGTCCGAGACTTCCGGATAGAACACGTGAGCCTGCCCGAAGCTCAACTCAAAGCTCTGACAACGGTCCGGATGCTTGTGCAGCAGGAAACCGAGATCGGTGGCGGGCTGATGCGTCGTGGTGATGGTGAGGAGCATGAATCTCGTCCGTGGATTGGCTTACAGCA
Source organism: Planctomycetaceae bacterium (assembly GCA_041753475.1). Classification (GTDB taxonomy): domain Bacteria; phylum Planctomycetota; class Planctomycetia; order Planctomycetales; family Planctomycetaceae; genus DSVQ01. The sequence continues at coordinate 10,812 of JBGSUN010000258.1, forward strand.
ATTCTAATTGTCCGGTGATGGGGTCGATTTTGTCCGCCACGTCGGGGCCGATGGCCAGACAGGTGCGAGTGGGTTGTCCGTGAAACTCCGTTTTGCCGCTGTCGGTAATCAAGTGGACTTCAAGCCCGGCGGCCTTCGCTCTGTCGTGGATGTTCATCAGTTCGTCTTCACTGTTGACCCGACAGCAGACCTTGGCAAATGCCCCTGTCAGCCATGTCCGTTCGACTTCGGAAAAATCATCCAACGAAACCGATCCTTGATTCTGCAAGCGGCGGCAGAGAAACGACATCGCCGCGTGGGCTCCTTGGGCAATCTGTTTCCCCCGCCGCATTTTCAAGTCGTGCCGCACCACGATCATCTGCTTGATTCGCTGTGGTTCATCATTCATATCGGGGCCCCCTCACTGATCGTCAGACGATGACACTCCAGCCATGTCGGCGGCTCGGACTTACCGCATCGTTGTAATCGGCAGGCTGTTTTTGTGCCTGTTTACGAACAACTACCCGTTGCAGGCTACCGTCGTTCAAGAATGCACAGAACCCCGTCCGGGTTGTTCGTCCCGGACGGGTCTTCGCTCTTCACTCGCGGAAGAAAGGAGTCCCGGTTCACACCATCAAAACCAGCCCCCTGCGAGGCAGCATTTTTTGAAGCGCTTGCCGGATCCGCACGGACAGAGATCGTTGCGGCCGAGTTTCTCTTCGAGCAGTTTGTCGCCGTGGACGATGCGCATGCCCCGTTTGACCTGCGTTTCAGATGGATAACCCCGTCGCCGCTTGCTCATGGTTTCAAAAGGAGGCCGATTCGGAGACGTTATTCGTAAACATGGGGCACCTCCCTTGTCAGTTGAAGAGATCCTGCCGGGTGCCATCGTCTCGGCAAATCCGGACCAGACTGTGCGGTGGGGACACGCGGGGATAGCATGCGGTTCGCGCCGTCGGAGGTTCCGAAGTCGAATCCCGTCTTTACCTGCGAGATCGATTCCGCCCTAACGGCACTTAAGGCGTTTGCCCCATTGAAGCTGCTTGTCTACAAGCTCGCGCGCCGCGCATCGACTGGCGCTTGAGCCTTGAAAACAAATGTTCCCGGCGTGGTTCGAACACGCGACCTGCAGTTTCGGAAACCATTACCAGGGTCGCAGTGCGGCGCAACCACATACATTGCAATAGATTGCGCCATTTTCGGGGCGGTGAAATGGAATCAAGGTATGGCAAATGTTGGCGTCAGCGAACCGTTGCCATACCTTGATCACGTTTTCATGGTTTCCATCTCGATCATCGATCGACGGAACCGCGCCAGTACGAGGATGTCAAGCAGTCGCTGTTGCCGCGCGAGTTGAAATCGAACGACTTCACCACGGTCCTTTTTGAACGGGAACATCGACTGCACTTCGACATACGGATCTCGAGGGCCCACATTCTAAAAGTCCGGTCCGTGGAGTTCCCAAGCCCTCGCAACACCCCTAGCTCAACTGGATAGAGCATCGGTCTACGGAACCGAAGGCCATCCGACAGAGTATAAAGCTGCTGTGCCTCCTTGGCTCAGGAAAGCCTTCATGGGTCCATGGAGAACCTATATGCCATTCTGGCTCTACCACGCTGCAACTCATACCACTCTGACGCCTCATCGCCGTGGAGGCTCGGTCGGTGGTTTCATTCCCATGGCGATTTCTGGCACGCACCCATGGGTCTACAAGAAGAAATTCTCGCGCAGAGCGCCCAAATCCGCACTGACTCTTACCTGGGCTAGCAACCAGCGGGCGGTATTGCTGCCGGATTTGGTGATGTGCCCCAGCCGCTGGCTGTGTTCGCTGCTGTTACGACACCCCGGTGTTAAGCCCCAGTAGTTCGCCAGGCTGCGCGCCCGGGGGAACCGCTGCACATTCCCCACGCGGCAGACCAGAGAGGTCGCTGTGAAATAACTCACCCCAGGGATCGACCGCAGCAGCTTCTCATCCTCATTGCGTTCCGACCGCTGGATGATGACCCCTTCCAGTTCATCCATGCGCTGCTGAGCACGCTCCAGGTCCGACACCAGAAACGTCATCTCCATCCGGTCGATCTCTGGCAACACCAGTTCCTTCAGCCAAGCCACGGCTCGCTGTGTCGGAAAGGTCTTCGTCGGCAGGCTCCATTGCAGGTTGTG
>JBGSUN010000259.1:0-34483 GCA_041753475.1 Planctomycetaceae bacterium
CTGGGAGGGCGAAGCTCCCGCTGAGCCGCTGATTGTCACAGCGTGTAGAAGCGCTCGCGGCTCAGCAGGAGCTTCGCCCTCCCACGCGCAGACAATTCCTGCGATTAGTGTTACAGGCGGATGCCGAGGGCTTCGACGTCGCTCAGAAAAGCGTCGATCTTCTTCATGTCTTCATAGCGGGCTTGCAGTTCGGCCAGCTTGCTGACGATGAGTTGGACCTTCCGCGGCGATCCGAGACTCGAAATCAGTGCGAACAGATTCGTCAGTTCGGTGGAGCTTTTCAGCAGCGTGGCAATCTTCATCAGGTCGCGCAGATTGGCGACGGTGACGTTGCTGTCTTCGACTCCCGCAAAGCCGGCAGGACCACGACGGCGCTTCGCACCGCCACGGATCCGACTCCGCTGCATCGAGACGTAGTTGTCCCACAGCTTACCGGTAGCGCGGACTTTTTCGGCATGTTCGGGCGACATCTTCGAGACCGCATCAGACACATCGCGGGCCGGGGCATCCACCCCGAGCGTTTCCAGAGCATCGCGAATGGCTTTTGAAACATTAACGCGGACGGCGACCTTCTTGGTGGTCTTCTTCGGCATGACTTCCCTTTCTGAAGGAATGTGAAGTCGCGAAGCGTACACGAGTTGCATGAGCATTTCACGCTGAAACCTACATGATTTCATGTTTCGCTGGAAAATACCCGCATGGTATACGGGTGTGTCAGTAGTGGCATGGAGTCATGATTTGCCGCAAACAGATGTGTTGCGGGGAATCAATGAGCGCCTGGATTATTTCCGCTTGATCGACGAAATTCACCATCAGTAGCAGCTTGCTGATCGAAGCGGGCGGCGAGGTTTCGGTAAAGAAGGCGGAAGGAAATCCAGCCTCCCCTGTCGTCTGCTGCAAAAGCACGCTCGAAATCACGCAGCCGGACGGTTCGGCAGTCGCCTCGCCCTCCTACTTGAGAGCCGGACTGGACGCCGGCGAGACGGTCAACGCCAAGGTTGTGAGCCACGGACACAGATCAGCCTTGCCCGGCTTGTCCGTTGACAGCACCGAGGGGTTCCTCAACCGTCGGATTCATGACCAGCTTCCGCAACTCACCAAGGTCGATGGGTTTCACCAGGTGGTGATCGAATCCGGCGGCATTGGTTTGCCGCCGGTCTTCATCCTTTCCCCACCCCGTGACAGCAATGAGGACCGAGTCTCGAAATGCCGGCGCGGCGCGAAGCCGTTGTGCCAGTTCCAGCCCGCTCATTCCAGGCATACCCAAGTCCAGCACAAAAACATGCGGTCTGAACGAGGCCGCAACATCCAAGGCCGACGGGCCATCGAAGACGGCCCGTGTTTCACATCCGACAGTCTGCAATAGCCGTGCGAGGGTGGAGGCTGCGTCCTGATTATCGTCCACGATCAAGATGCGTCTTTGTGCTGGTGAATCGGCGAGCGGAGACACACACAGCGGCGATGTGTCGGGCTGAGCGGCCGCTACGAGAGGAAGCCGGACGGTAAATTCGCTCCCTTGACCGGCCCCCTCACTGCGCACTGCGACCGATCCTCCATGCATTTCGACGAGTGATCTCACAATACAGAGGCCGATTCCCAGGCCACCGTGTGTGCGCCTGTGCAAATCGTCTTCCTGGCTGTAGAGGTCGAAGACGCGGGGCAGCAACTCCGCTCGAATCCCAATGCCTGTGTCGCGAATGCGGACCACGGCCTCACTGCTTTCCCGTTCGGCAGTCAGCGCAATCTGGCCGTGCGGAGCCGTGAATTTGGCGGCATTATTCAAGAGGTTGACGACCACTTGGGTCAGACGTGCCCGGTCGGCATCGAGCAGCAATGGTTCTTCAGCCACACGGACCGTGAGTTCATGCTGTGAAGCTTCAATCAGTGGCTTCACTCCTTCAACTGCATCGCCGATGACTTCTGAGAGCAGAACCGGTCCGCGCCGTAGATTGATCTTGCCGGAGTTGATGCGGCTCACATCGAGCAAGTCGTCGATCAATCGCACCATCTGCCCAAGCTGACGGTGCATAATTCCCAGGACTTCCTGATCGCTCGGAGTTTCACCGTGGGTTAACGACAATAATTCGAGCCCGCTGCTCAGGGGCGCGAGAGGATTGCGGAGCTCATGGGCCAGTGTGGCAAGGAAAATATCCTTGCGGCGATCGTTTTCACGGGCAGCGGCTTCGGCGGCGCGGAGGTCGGTGACGTCACTCTGAACCTGCACGATTCCGGTCGGCAGCCCCTCGTCGCCGTGGGTCAGAATCCAATGGGTAAACACCATGAGTTCTTTCCCGTTCTTATGACGTTGACGCACTTCTCCTTGCCATTGGCCGTTCGCCTGCAGTTCTGCTCGAATCTGGTCGATCGGTATCGGGAACTGGGTGCTGAGCAGATCGTGAATGATCCGGCCCTGCGCTTCAAGAGCCGTCCAACCGTACAGTTGTTCGACGCCTTCGGACCATGTCTCGACACGGTCTGTGAGATCACACGACAGGATCCGGGCTGCGGCGAGCGCGCGGGCCTGTTCGCGCATTCGAGACTCATGGCGATGCAGCATCTTTTGCAGATGGCGACGATACTGTCCCGCCATCCCGACCGCCGTCGTCAGAATCGTGAGCATGGTAAACGTGAGAAGTTCACGACTCGTTGGTGCCAAAGGTTTGGGCTCGGGGCCGCCCAAGCGGGAAATGATCAGCACCACCGAAGGAAGCAGCACGGCGGGGATGGCTCCGCCGTACCAACTGCACGCAAGCACCGTCAACATGGCAATCACGCCGCCGACGGGGCCGTCCAACGGCGTCCGCGGAATGATCAGGAACGCCGCTGCGACCGTCGCGAGGCTGACGGCCCCGCGCACCAGCGTGTCGCGGAGCGCTCGAGACATGATGGTTCCCAACTGACTGATTGGCCCGAATGAGACGGAATACCGGTCCCTTGATGCCGATTTCGGGACCGCTTTCCACTTTCTCAGAATTCCCCTAGCGGAAAACCATCGTTGCGTGAAAACAGCCGCTGGTAGGTGCGGTAATCGGCACCGTCATGCGCGCGGTCGAACAAGTCCGGTATCGTGGTGGGATCCCGTTGCCGGGATGAATTATCAATGTTTTCACTGAGAAAGCGGACGCTTCCGTCGCACAGTGCAAAGTGTGCTCCGCCCACATGCAGACTGGAGAATCCTTCTCGACGTTCATCAACGGTTCCTTGCGGACCAGGATTCAATCGACGGTTCCCATGTCGAGCCTGCGTCAATGTGCAACAGGCTGTGCGTGTGGGGGGATCCCAGTGTCCGTAGAGCGTCGGATCCCAGGGGAAATTGTAGTGGATGACTTCTCCCAGCAGAATGGTATTGGACGCGCCATCCGTGATGTCCGACAACCGCCGGGCTGAATCGCGGCCGAGAATTCCGTTCGTCCAGTTTTCATCCCTGGCAACCAGCGGTGCTTCAAAGCTGACACTGAACGAGCCGCCGTTTCCGCAGTAGTTTGAGGTAGCAATCCGTTCGGGGCGAAAAGCCAGCGCGGAAGGCGGAAGAGTGTTCTTCCGGGTCGCGTCGCTGGGACACTGGAAGAGAGGCAACGGTGTCGGCAGGAGGGCGACATTGGGGGCATCGCGGAGGCCGACGGTGAAATCGAAGCTGTTGAACAGCGGTGCCTGATCGACATAAGGAAGCAGTGATGAAGACCAGCCCCACCCGTGTGAATAATAGGGGCCGCTGTTGCAGGGTGTGTTGGGTCGACACCAATACTGACCCGACGGGAAAATGCCGAACGATCCATGATAGTTATGCAATCCCAGCGCGATCTGCTTGAGGTTGCTCCGACAATGGAGCCTTCGAGCGGCTTCCCGTGCGTGCTGAACGGCGGGAAGCAACAAGGCAATCAGGATGGCGATAATGGCGATCACCACAAGCAACTCAATGAGAGTAAAGCCTTTACGCCGAAGTGATGAATGCATCCTTCTCTCACTGTCATTCGGGGGATTAAGGCTGACACCGTGGATGTGGTTGCCGATCAGCCAGGGTGCGCGATGAACGACCATCACTTCGCAAGGTTACAAGGGCGATCTCGACGACAATGGAATTGGAACCACTTCCCCACGACCCAATTGCAAGTTTCGTACCCGCTGCCGATCGCTCCTTTTAGGGATTGATGGTGCGTTCGGTCGATCCGTGGCGGCTCAGATTCGCGATCCGGAAAGCCGATCGTGGTTCAGCGGAAACCGGCAGTCCGCGTCGGTTATGATGCCGACGGCGAAACGTCGATTCGGACATCACGATGCCACTGAATCAGCGCGTGATCTTCGGCACCATCGCCAGGATGAGCAAGGCGAAGAGCGTGCTCAGGATCGCGGTGGATTCGCGTCCCAATCCCGCGGCGACACCAATCGCTGCGGTCAGCCAGATTCCTGCGGCTGTTGTCAGTCCATGGATGCGATCTTCGCCATTTCCCTTGACGATAGTCCCCGCACCCAGGAAACCCACGCCGGCAATCAGGCCTTGCAGCACCCGCGAGAGTTCACCGTCGGACAGGCCTCCTTGCTGCGGAATCAGCACGAACAACGCAGCGCCAATCGCCACCAGCATATGCGTCCGCACGCCGGCGGCTTTGCCCTGCTTTTCGCGCTCGAATCCCAGGATGCCTCCCAGGATTGCCGCGATGAACAACCGCACGATCACGCGTGCAATCTCTGCTGGTTTCGAGAGATCACTGAACTCGGCAACAATCATCCCGCCGATCTCTTGCCACATGGAAGCATTGCCTTGGGAGGTTGTTGTGGGCAACGTAGGGTCCGTTGCGCGTCATTCAGCACGCATTTTCAACGATACACAATCGAGGCAACGCCTTCATCATGAGGTTTTTGACACGGATTCACTTGCATGATCGTGTTTACCGGAAGCGACGAGACTTGCGAAGAGACCGTTCCGCGCAATTAATTCGTCGTACGGACCGACCTCCACAACCTTGCCTTCGTCAAACACGAGGATTTGATCGCAGTCTTTCAACGTCGAAAGCCGATGCGCGATGATGATGGTCGTCCGAGTTCCGCGATGGACACCCAGCGCGTCTTGCACGTACCGTTCGCTGATGTTATCCAGGGCACTCGTGGCTTCATCAAGGATGAGGATCGGTGCGTTCTTGATCAGAATCCGGGCGATTGCCAATCGTTGCCGTTGCCCGCCCGACACGTTTTGACCCCGTTCCAGAACCTGCGTATCAAATCCCTGCGGCATGTGGTCGATTTCGTGTTGCAGGTAGGCGCGGTCCGCGGCTTCACGAATGCGTTCCTCCGGGATGTCTCCATTCCCGTAGGCGATGTTCTCGCGGATGGAGCCACTGAAAACAAACGGAGCCTGTCCGACATAGGACACCAGCTCGGCGAGTTGTTGTCGAGAGATCTTTTCCAAGTCGGCGTTCCCCAGGCGAAAGCCACCACTACTGGGATGAATCAATCGCAGCAGGGCCTTGATGAGGGTCGATTTGCCGGACCCTGATGGCCCGGCAACGCCGATCGTTTGCCCATGATCGATTCGTAGCGTGATCCCATCCAGGCTGCGTTTGGATCCCCCTTCCGGAGTCGTGTAGTCGAGAACTAGATTGCTCGTCTCGATAATCGGCTGCCCCAATTGCAGTGACATCGGCGCAGGATGCGAAACATCGAAGGATTGATCTATCGGGAGCTTGAGCAGTTCCAGCAGTTCGGCCACGCGCAGACTTGATTCTTGTCCTTCATCAATCACTCGATGGATCTCATTGAGTGGCGTCATCACACTCAGGAACAGCACCGAGAATGTCAAAATGTCGCCGAAAGTGATCTGTTGATTGATTGCCAGGTACGTGGCTAAGGCGAGCACCAGAATGTGGAACAAGCCTTCATTCAATGCCTTGGCACAGCCGAACAGCGACATTTGAAAGTGATGCCGCATTTCTTTCTGGCGGCGGTTTTCGGTCGCACTCGAGAGCCGTGCCATTTCCAGCGGCAGAGTATTGGCGACCCGGATGTACTCAGTCCCACTCAATTGCTCGACGACCGTTCCATCAATGGCCTCACAGTCGCGCATCAATTCCAGCCGGATGCCTTTCTGGGAAGCGAGCTGTCGCAGCGTGATCAGGACAGATACAGGGATCACGCCCATCATCACGACGCCGAGCCAGTGATGCTTATACACTGCGGCTGAAAGCGCGAAGAGACCGGTAAAGAACGCCGGGAGGCAGTCGAGACACAGCAGTCGGAGAAAGCGGACGAGGCCATCCACACTGCGGAAAATTTTGCCATGCAGTGCGCCAACTTTCTCCCGCGCGAGGACATTGAGATTCGTTTTCAGAATGTGCTCGACCACTTTGTTCTGCATGTGCCGGTTGACCGAAGTGCAACTGTCTTCGATCAAGTAGCGGCGCAGGACATTCAATGCTTCCCGAGTCACATAGATGGCGGCAATAACGGCCAGAACCTGCGTGACGGAGGCATACATTGCCGCGCGCGGTGCTTGCTCCTGAAGGCCGGTTTGAATCCGGTCGATGAGTCGCCCCAACTGAAGTGCCACGACGGTATTGCCGGCACTGGTGGCGGTCATGATTAACGCTGCAACGGCAAGTTCCCATTCATAACGAGCGGGAACCAGCCGCAACGCCTGAAGAATGCGCTCGATGAAAATGCGGCAGGAGTGAAAAAAGCCCGAGGGCGGCAGTGCCTCCGCTTGCACATTTGACATGATCGCTTTCTGCCGACTCCGAGGCCACACCGGCACACGACGACATGCGAGCCGCCGAGAGTTCCAGGCTCAAAGCTGTCAGAGCAAGCAGTATGCCGAACAAGACGCGGAAATCAGAACTGCGACGGATGTGGCGATCCACACTGCTGTTCCAGCAATGAACCATTGGGATCGTTCCTGGCGATCAGTTGACGATCCGATCACCGAGTCCGCGCCTCCTTCTGCACAATCGTTGGTGGTCTTTTGCGTCTGCCAGTTCGTCTGGCACAATCCATGCTGAACCACCTCGAACCGCACCAAACCGGGCTCGTCCTGCCATCAGGGATGCCGACTGCGGACCTGAAACATGTGCTGCCAGTGTGGCCGATGATCGTTCAGAGCCAGTCTCACTTTCCCTGAGCTGAGAACACGACTGTTGAATTTCATTGGTGTGGGAACAGAAATTGATATTCAGAGCAAAAGGAACTTCCCACAATGATCCGGGCGACAGTTCCGAATGACCTTGCTCATAAAGAGGATGACTTTCATGGCCACTTTTGAGACTCCAGACGGCACGCGGATTTACTACAAAGACTGGGGGACCGGACAGCCTGTGGTCTTTAGTCATGGTTGGCCACTGAGTGCCGATGCCTGGGAAGATCAGATGTTTTTTCTGGGCCAGCGTGGCTATCGCGTGATTGCACACGACCGTCGCGGCCATGGTCGATCAGACCAGCCTTGGACGGGAAACGACATGGATACCTACGCCGATGATTTGGCAGCACTGGTGGAAACACTCGCTCTCAAGGATGTGATTCATGTTGGACATTCCACCGGAGGTGGGGAAGTCGCGCGCTACATCGGTCGGCATGGCACGAAGCGCGTCGCCGCGGCCGTGCTGATCGCCGCCATTCCGCCGTTGATGCTGAAGACCGCTGCGAATCCCGGCGGCCTGCCCATGACCGTCTTCGATGAGATTCGTCAGAACGTCTTGGCCGACCGGTCGCAGTTCTTCAAGGATCTCGCCGCCGGCCCGTTCTATGGTTTCAACCGACCGGGCGCAAAAGCGTCGCAAGGGCTGATCGATTCTTTCTGGATGCAGGGGATGCAAGCGGGATTCAAGAATGTCTTTGATTGCATCCGGGTCTTCTCGGAAACCGACCACACAGAAGACCTCACTCGGTTCGACAAACCGACACTGATTCTTCACGGCGATGACGACCAAGTCGTTCCCATCGGAGCCTCGGCGATGCTCTCATCAAAGCTGATCCCAGGTTCAACGTTGAAAGTCTCTGCAGGGGCCTCCCACGGTCTCTGCGCGACTCACAAGGATCAGGTCAACGCGGAGCTTCTCGGTTTCATCGAGGGACTGCGCCGGTGATCCGTGAGCCGGTGGATTCGTTCGTATTGTTTTTCGAGCGATGGTCAAACCCCGGCGATTCTACCGTCAGTCACTGAGATTCATCGCGCGGATGCGGTCTTGCCACTGCTGGATGGCTGCTCGATCAGTCGAGTCCACCGGAATTTCCAGCGTCCCCGTCGGGCTGACATGCAGTCGCGAAAAGAGAGGTCGATACCAACCGGGCTGGGCTGGATCGACCAAAATAATACGTTCGGCAGCGCGGAGCGCGACATCAGATGGGTTGCCACTGTTCACAATTCTGGCCCGGATGAAATGTGGGGAGACAACGACGGGCAATTTATCCCCCATCCAGACGGTTTGCAAAGGAGGTACGGGCCTCGGCGAAGGAAGCTTACGATTTCTTAAGGTGCGGGGCGGTGGCAAGTTGGGACTCATCGAATTCGGATCTGAACTGCGCGCCAGCGCGATTGAAGTCAGTGAACTGATTCTCTCGGCACAACGCTTGCGGGGCAGCTTCCGCTGGCTATATCGAGATCTCGATGGACCTTGAATTCGCCGAGTGAAAGGATAGGACGATGAAAAAGAACGGTAAGAAATCGGATGCCATGTCGGGACTAAAAATGGTCGGAGGAGTGGCCGCCGGCGCAGCGGCAGGCTCTCTCATGGGTCCCATCGGTGCGGCTGTCGGTGCGGTTGTGGGAGGGATCGCTGGTGCCAAGGTCGATGAGATCACCGGCTCGCAGCCAGTAAAGCAGATGGCACATTCAACCAAGACGACGGTCAAAAGGACACTCGCCAAAGCGGGTCTGAAAACACCAGCGAAGAAGGCAAAGAGGAAGACCGCTTCCACTCCAATGGCGACGGCCAAGAAGAGAGCGAAGCGAGCTCGATCATAGTCAGCCGTTTGGCGACACGCTTTGTGTCGTCGTTCAACGATCAATGCATCTGGTCATGAAACGAAGCTCATCAGCGATTCATTGATCGCCGAGGGCATTGAGCAGTTGCACCAATTGCTCGACCGCAACGGGTTTAATGAGATGCCGATCAAATCCCGCCGCAAGCGCGCGACGGTGGTCGTCCTCCTGCCCGAAACCTGTCACAGCCACGAGAAACGTCGACTCCAGAGTCGGTTCAGCACGGACCTGCCGGGCCAATTCGTAGCCGTTGGTCTCTTGAAGTCCGATCGCCGACACAATCACATCAGGACGGGTCTGCTTGACCAGGATCAGTCCGTTTTCAACGGTGGTCGTCGTGATGACATGGTGTCCCAGATGTTCCAGCAGACGTTCCATCGTCGCCAGGAAATCCGCATGCTCGTCAATAATCACGATCCGGCGGGACTGGCCATTGGTGGGAAGACCGCCAGAAGATTCCGCTTCACAGACGTGGCCCGGAGATTGGATCCACGGTAGCCGGACCGTAATCACTTCCCCGCGGCCAGGAATGGGCGTCGAAAAGTCGATTGTTCCGCCGTGGAGATCGACGAGCCCTTGCACCAGGGTGATGCTGAGCCCTTTTTCACGGAAACGTGACGCACCGCCTGTGGATACATTTGTTGTTGAGGGGGCTGGTGCCGCGCCTGAGCGAGTGGCTCCCGGGTCTCTGAATTTCAATACGACCTCTTGAAGTTGCGGAAGACTGACCAGCGAAAGGGCGATGCCGGACCTCGCTTCGATGACAGTCGATGACTTTGACAAATAGCGAAGCAGATTCACGACGACCTGCTTGAGGCGTACCGCATCTCCCTCCACCCAGACAGCGTTTGACGGAGATTCCAGATGCAGTTCGCGACTTTGTTCATGAGACGAGAGCCGCGAGTCTGCCACCACCTGTTCGAGCAACTGCGACAGGCAGACCGGTTCCTTTTGAATCTTGATTCGTCCCTGAGCGATGTGCGACACATCAATCAGGTCATCAACCATTTGAGCCAGGGTACGCACCTGTCGCTCAATGATCTCACTGACGGCTATCAATTCGGGATTGTGCTCGCCGACCATCGCACAAATGGCCGCTGAATTGCGCAGCGGCCCCAACGGGTTCCGCAGTTCGTGGCCTAAAACGGCGAGGAACGCCTGTTCTCGTTCTTGCACTTGCCGCAGACTACCCTCGGTCGCTTTGCATTGGAGAAGTTCGCTTTCCAATCGTTGTATGTCGGCACGCAACGTTTCGGTTCGCTCCTGAACCGCTTGTTCCAACCGTGTGACGAACTCTCCACACTCGGGGGTCAACGCTGAAGCTTCCTGTGCGCTGTTGTGCATCGATGGCTTTCGTGAAAAGTAACGCCGATGTCAGGCCAATACCGAGTCCGACTCGAAAACATTTCGCTGAATCCGCTCGTCGCCGTCAGACAGCAGAGTTCTCGACCGCCACCCGGGATGGCTGAACGAACTCGATCGCATCCTCGCGCGTCGAGAAGCGGTGCGTGTCATCCCATTCTGGAAATGGCCAAGCCAACCAATGCCCTTCCGGCAATTCCAGGATGAACCACAACTCGCCGTAGGAGGAAAGCAGCGGTTCCGACGCTTCGATGAGATCATCAAAACTCTCGAAACCCAGGCCTTGCGCGAATGTCGCTTCACAAGTATTGATCGCATCGAAGGTGGTCATCATGGTGTGTTGCTTTGGTGGAGAGATGCTTCAGTTGACGGGGCACAGTCCGTGTGCTGAACAGTGCAAAGTCGATGCCGATTTGTTGATACGGAACCGCTGGAGACGCTCAGTTCGGTTTGTTGACTTCCGTTGCCGTCTGGTCTCAAAGCAGAAACGATTCTCGCGAATCGGGCATAGAGTTTGCCCATTACGGAGAAACCTTCGTCTCGGCGACGATTTTCAACGCCGAGCCTCGTCCGTCTCGTCCAGGATGCAACGCCCATGATTGTCCAGGAACACCGAAACTCCGGTCACGAATTTCGCAGTCAAATCCTGAAACAGAGACTCGTTGATGTCACTCGTCTGCATGCGGACATCACCAGTCTGCGGATTCGCCGCTTGCTGAAACATCGCATTCGTGAGTTGCAAGCAGAGGTCGCATTCACTGGCCGGTAGTCGTGCAGCGTGACTGCCGGTCGGCCAACAGCCATGCAACTTGAGACTCATCATCGGGAACACGTGTCAGCCACTCTCGGCGAGGCCCGACTCAACGGATGTCATCATGCCGGAACCCTCGGTGATCGAAGTCGATCGAGAGATTCAGCAACTGCGCGACCAGCTTGCCGATGCCGAGCAGCAGGGAAGACTAAAGGGCGATGCGCGGCTGCGAATGTTTCTCAGAAACAAGCTTCGTCATCTCGAAGCCGAGAGGAATCTCCCACACCGGGAAGCGGCTGGAGATTCGTTCGAGCAGGTCGAGTATTGGACAAAGCCCCGTTAGTTGTAGAAGTCGCTGCTGCTCGAGTTGCTGTCGTCACCACCCCGGCCGAAGTCATCTGGAACTTTGCGTCCTCTCGCTGAGGTGATTCTGGGGTTGAGCTGTTACTCCAGTCGCAGCAGCGGCAAGCCCGCTTCCCGATCGAACACCCGCCGCAAATGGGCCGGTGTCTCGACGAGCATGACTTCCACGGTCGGACGAACATACGCTTGCAGCAAGTGCCCGCCGAGTGCCTGACCGTTCCGCTTGCCGACAACGAGGTGGGCATGGACTTTGGCCTCTCCGTTCTCGGTCGATACGTTGCCGACAAGGGAAAGGACTTCCGTTTGCTCGCGGATGGGGATGTGCTCATACACCTTTGACTCGCAGTTGTACCAGCCAAGCATGGCGGAGCTCAGTGCCCCAATCGCGGTGAAGCGCGCTGCTGAGAGGTGCTGTTCACGGACAAATGTGAGCAGTCCCGCAGACACCTCTTCGCCGGAGTCAAAAACCAGCGCAAACGTTTTTGCCGCGTTGTCTTCGCTGAGGACCTGGGCGTGCATGGTCAAAAATTCCCTTCGTTCGACAGCACCAGTTCTGCGGAGCGTGGGGCATCATCGAGATTGGCCAGATCTGAAATCGCAGGACCGGCAATGACGTGTCCATACGCATCAAACCGCGAACCATGGCACGGACAATCCCAGACCTTTTCCAGATTGTTCCAATAGACGATGCAACCGAGGTGTGGACATGTCGCGGAACATCGATGCAAGACTCCGAGTTGATCGCGATAGACCGCTTCTTTTGTCAGTCCATTCCGAACGACCGTTCCCTCATCACGGCTGAGATGGGGCACGTCAGGAGAGTCATCGCCCGATAACCAGTCCTGAGCATATTCTTTGGCGACGTTCGCATTCTCGGAGAGAAAGTTTCGCCAGGCCATTCCCGCGATCGGTTTTCGTGACGGATCATAGAACTCCGCCCAGGGATTGGACCGACCTTGAATGAGATCGGTGAGCAATAATCCGGCGATGGTTCCGTGCGTCATCCCCATGCCGGAGTCGCCGGTCGCGATGTAGATATTCGATTCATCGCCCGGATTACGGCCGATGAAGGCGCCGCCATCCACGGTTTCCATGACCATGCCGGACCATTTGAACGCCACCCCTTCAAGGGCATTGAAGCGATTGCGCGCCCAGGCTTCCAGACGGGCATGACGTTCATTCTGATCGGTTACCTGGCCGGCTTTATGGTCCTCGCCACCAACAATCAGAATGTCAATCGCATCACTCAAAGGCTGGAGCCGAACATAGTGGTAGTTCTCTTCCGTGTCCCAGTACAGCGCCTTCGTGACGGACCCGCGCGGAACGGGGAGCCCAATCGCATACGTGAGGTATGGCGCCTGCTTCGTATGGATCGCGAACAGGTCATTAATCGGAGTGTTGGTGGCGACAACGATCGCGTCTGCGTGAACGACTTTCCCGCCGGTCGCGACAACGTGCGCGTTGGGGCCACCGACCACACGCTCAACGGCGGTCCGATCAAAAATCTGCCCGCCCATGCTGCGAATGGCATGTGCTAAATGAATCATGTACTTCAATGGATGAAACTGTGCCTGACGGGGGTACCGGATACACGGTCCCGTGTCGAAACCCGTCAGGGGGGCGCGATCACAGATTTGTATGCCCCTCAGACCGGCACGCTCGGCGGCGGCGAACTCACGGACAAGGATGTCTGTGGAGTGCCCCGGAGCGCAGAACAAGTAACCGGGAACCCGGTAGAAGTCGCAATCCATCTGCTCCTGCAAAGCGATCCGTTCGATGCAGTCGATTGCGGTCGTATGGCTTTCCGCGGCAATGCGAATTCCGCTGGGACCGTGAATCTTCTCGACTTCGCTGTAGAGATTGTCGTGAGCATTCGTCAGGTGCGCCGTCGTTCGCTGTGATTGACCGGCTGCCACATGGCGGCTTTCCAGAATGGCCACTCGCAGTCCTTCCCGACTGAGAAGGTAACCGGTTGTGAGTCCTGCCATTCCCGCACCCACAATGCAGACATCGGCCGAAAGGTCCTGGTGCAACACTGGTTGATCGGGAATCGACGTGGTTGCTGCCCAGACAGACGTCGTTTCTTCGGAGTACTGTTTCACGATTGATTCTCCTGATCCCATTCTCGCGCATCGAATCCACAGCAGGGCAAACCCCATGCCACCGCATCGGCATTCCCGTCGCTACCAAGGCACGGCCAGGGCGATTGAAGACCCTGCATTACTCGCCATCACGTGCTTTCAAAGGATGACGCTCAAACGCCACAGCGCTCGCCAGCGGATGTGAGTCGCCTTCAAGATGCGCTCGTAAAGTCGCGGCGGCCAACATGCTGTAGGTGATGCCATTGCCTCCATAACAGAGAGCGAAGAGCAACCCGGGACGGTCCGGATGGGGCCCAATAAAGGGCAAGCCGTCTTTGGTTTCGGCAAAAGTGCCGGCCCAGGCATAATCGATCGCAAAGTCGATGCGTGGGAACATGCCCCGCACACGGGCCTCAATCTGAGCGACTTTCGTCTTGAGCACACGATCTCGAAGCGGGGAATTCCGAAAGAGTGAGTCTTCGCCCCCCGCCAGAATGCGACCCTCCGTGGTCGTCCGGAGATACAAGTAGGGGCGCGCGGTCTCCCAGAGCAGGCTGCGCTCGGGCCAACCGGGAAACGCGGTTAACGGCTCACTGACAAAAGCATAGGTGCTGCGGAGGGATGCGACAGCTTGCGGCAAGAAGGCTTCGCTTTCAAATCCGGCGGCAATCACGGCGCATCGCGCGGTGATTTCTCCGCCTTCCGTCTCAAACCGGACGAGCCCGTGTGCCGTTTCCCATTCGTGGACTGCACATCGATCAAACACCTGCCCTCCAGACGAGGTTACTCGGTGCAGCAAGGCATGCGTTAGCCGGTAAGGATCGACTTCGCCCGCTACCGAGGTATAGAGAGCACCGGGAGCTATGAAATCGAAGGACGAGCGAATCGCGGTTTCATCGCGGTATTCGACCGGCAATCCCGCGGCCTGACGAAGAGCGTACTCTCGCTGTAACTCATCCACATCCTCCGGAGAGGAAGCAAGGTACCAACTCGGTCGCGCCTGAAATCCGCCACTGTCGGGAAGCTGTCCGCAGATCGCCTTCAATACATTGATGGCCTGCACACCGGAATGATAGAGTCCTCGCGCGATTTCAGGACCGTACCACTGTTCCAGTTGCTGAAGCGAACTATCCATCTCGTACTGCAACAAGGCTGTGCTTGCTGCAGTGCTCCCTCCGCCGACATCGCGCCGGTCGACCACAGCAACACGGAAGCCGTGACGAGTCAGTTCGTCAGCAATAATCGCTCCGGTGATCCCGGCTCCGACGATCAGCACATCCGTCTTTATGGAGCCACGCAAGCGTGGATAGTTGCGAATCAACCCGTTTTGGACAGGCCAGAAGGGGCGCCCGGATTCAAGATCCATTTCACGTCCCTTCCTCTGTGAGGAGTGCTACTTCCCGTCCTGCTGGTGCATCCCCTTCGCTTGCCGTTGCGCCAAGGTCCGTTGCCTCACCTCATGAGGCTGTTTTCGCTTCGTTGCTGCCAACTGTGCCGCCTCCGTGGCGTCCTTTCGAACCTGCTGTTCCCGTTTCGCAGGCCCATTTTCGTTGTTCTTTTGGTTGGACATGATTCAAAAAACTCCTAGACGCCACACAAGAATGTGTTGAACCTCGATCTCATCCAAGTCCGAAATCAATCCGGACACATCACGACAGCCGTTTGTGACTCGCTGCAGCATGATCGAGGACCGCGCTGCTCGATCGCCCAGCCGTCAGTTAGCGACTTGCCTGGCTCATGCGGTCAGTCATGTTGGTGGTGTCGTGATGCGATGACTGTCGTTGTTCCCGGCGCTCAGCACGCGCCGTTGTTCGCTCGATCATCCGCTCACGACTCTCGGGGATGAAGAAAGCCGCTGCATGGGCAGCGATGCCAATGCCCCATCCGCCCACGACCCATAAGAACCAGAGGTTATCGGGATTGCGCGAGTAGTTCAGCGCGGCCAAGCCAACATTCACGGCCAAATACGCGGCAAGGTGAATCCAGAACCCGATGGTCACACGTTCTTCTGCTTGTTCACGAGTTATCATTCTCTTCTCTCCTTCATCGAATGAGCCCCAAGCCGGAACAGTTGAAGAGCTTTCGGCCCCCGATGATTCCGGGCCCGGAATTGTCTGTTCTGGTGGGGGCTCTTCATCTCTTGCTGCGGCTTCCGGCTGGTGTTGGCCAACCAATCGCGTTGTTGCGAGAATGTCAGGCAAACGGCATGCCAACTCGTGACAACGCAGTCCCCACGGTCACTTGTTGAATTCCTGGGCCTCCACCCCTGTCTGGTGAACGGTCACCCTGTCGGCTCAGCGCGCGGGTTCCCTCGGTTGTTGGAGGCGAGCCCGCGATTCGTCTGGCTCGACACTCGTCCCGGTGAACTTAGAAGACCACATCCGAGGAATGATCGATATGGAATGCGACTTGCATTCCCCTGTGCAGCAGAGGATTCAGAGCCGCTGGATTGTGAACAAATCTGCTGTTGGATCCACGATGGGGGAGTTCGGTTATGCCGTTGAAGCTCGACTGTTTTGGAATGACGCACCAGGGAATGAGGCGTCCATCGAATGAAGATCAGTTTCTGATCGCCGATCTGACTCGCTCTCTCCACGTCCATTTCAGCAGCCTTTCAATGGATGACGGCGAGACGCTGAACGGGTCGACCCAGGGACAGATCCTGATGGTGGCCGATGGCTTGGGCGGCCGACCGAATGGGGAGCGTGCCAGTCGCCTGGCGATCGATACGATGGCTGAGTATTTCACTGATGTGCTGCCCTGGTTCTTTCATCCAGATCAAATGCCGGCCGAAGAAATTGATGAAGAGCTACGGCAGGCGCTGAATCGCTGTCAGGAAGCCATTCAGCGGGAAAGCACGTTTGTTCCTGATCTGGAAGCGATGGCAACCACACTCACCATGGCCTGGATCACGCGATTGGAACTGCATGTGATCCACGTGGGCGACAGTCGGGCTTATCTCCACCGCCATCACCGGCTCCGGCGCCTGACAGACGATCAAACGATTCAAACACTGGACGTTGACCGGTTCCAGCGGGTTGTGGCGAAACATCCCCTGTGGAGTTGCCTTGGCGTCGACGAAATGCTGCCGTCGTTCTATCAGGAATCGCTGCAGGCTGACGATACGTTGTTGTTGTGTACCGACGGGTTAACACTCGAACTCTCGGAAGAGGAAATCGCGACGTGCCTCGACAGCGAGACCAGCGCGACGGAAACGTGCCAGTGCCTGGTTCAAGGCGCACTCCATCGTGGCGGACGGGACAATATCACCGCGGTTGTCGCTCACATCCGTGACGGCATCGACACCACACTGGTTAGCGAAATCGAAGCCACGGAAGAACAGCCAGCGCTCTCTGGTGAGTCAGCACTGATCGAACCGTTGCTTAAAACGTGATTTTCAGATCACGATGGAAGCGGTGTTGGAGAGGGCGAAACTCCTGCTGAGCCGCTGGTTGTCCCAACGTGTTGATGCGATCGCGGCTCGACGGGAGCCTCGCCCTCCCAATTGAAGATGCCTTCGAGAAACCGAATCACTGACGGCCCTCTGAATTCACACGACTGATCTCATGCGCTACCACATCCTTGCCTGCGACTATGACGGCACGATCGCTCAGGACGGTCATGTTTCCACGGCGACAGTCGCTGCTTTGGAGAGGATTCGTGCGTCGGGACGGAAACTCGTGCTGGTCACCGGTCGCGAATTGGATGAACTCCTGGAAATCTTCCCGCAAGTGAATCTGTTTGAACGAGTCGTCGCTGAGAATGGGGCGTTGCTCTACAACCCATCCAACCATGATGTGAAAGCCCTGGGAGACCCGCCGTCCGAAGCGTTTGTCCAAGCACTGCATACACGCGGTGTGGCACCGATGTCCGTAGGACGCGTGATTGTGGCCACTTGGGCACCGCACCATGTGACCGTGCTCGACACCATTCGCGAACTGGGCCTCGAATTGCAGGTGATCTTCAACAAAGGGGCGGTGATGGTCTTGCCCGCGAGCATCAACAAGGCCACCGGACTGCGAGCCGCGCTGAAAGAAATGGGACTATCGCCCCACGAAACCATTGGCGTGGGCGATGCAGAAAATGACCATGCGTTCCTTAGTCTCTGCGAGTGTTCAGTCGCCGTCGCGAATGCACTACCGGCTTTGAGAGATCGAGCTGATATCGTCACGCAGGGCGATCACGGCATCGGCGTGGCCGAACTCATTGGAGAGATTATCGACAATGATCTCTCCCGTTTTGAGCCCCGATTGACGCGGCACGACTTGTTCATCGGCACGGATCCGATCGGACACGAAATGACGATTCGTGCGTTCGGCGCGGGCGTTCTGATCGCCGGTCCGTCAGGCAGTGGAAAGTCCACCACCACCACAAGTGTGCTGGAAAGACTGGCTGAACAGGGCTATCAGTTTTGCATCATCGACCCGGAAGGGGATTACGAATCACTGGAATTCGCCATCGCGGTCGGTACCGGAGAACGCGGTCCGAGCGCCGAAGAAGTGCTGCAAGTCCTGGCTCAGCCCGACCAGAACGTGGTCGTCAATCTGATTGGCCTGCGGCTGGCGGATCGCCCCGCGTTCTTTTCGAAGCTCTTGCCGCAGCTATTGGAGTTTCGCGAACGAACCGGCCGGCCGCACTGGTTGATCGTGGACGAAGCTCACCATCTGCTGCCTCCCACGTGGGAGCCGGGTTCATCGTCGTTTGCCGTCGATTTGCAGCGCACGATTTTTGTGACGGTTCACCCGGATGAAGTTCATCCGGCGGTGCTGGCTTCCGTGGGAACGGTGATTGCTGTCGGCAAAGGTCCAGAGGAAACCTTGCGCCTGTTTTGTCAGACACAACAGGAACAACCTCCGTCCGGCGCAAACATCGAACTCGATACCGGCGAGGTGCTGGTCTGGCCGCGGTTAGACAAAGTTGCACCCCGCCGCGTGCGGATCTCCCCGACGCGCACAGAGCGGCATCGCCACAGTCGCAAGTATTCGGAAGGGGAGCTTCCACCTGAACGGAGTTTCTTCTTCCGTGGTCCAGAGGGGAAAATGAACCTGCGGGCCCAAAATCTCATCGTCTTCATGCAGTTGGCGGACGGCGTGGATGATGACACCTGGAAGTTTCATCTCCGGCAGGCCGATGTGTCGGAATGGTTCCGTGTTTGCATCAAAGACGACGGTCTTGCCGACGCCGCGGAAGCCATTGAACACGATGCCAAACTGTCCGCTGCCGAAAGTCGGGAACTCATTCGCAAGGCGGTGGAGCAGCGCTACACATTGCCGGCCTGAGTGGCCAAACCCCGGTCTTCTTCTTCGAGCCGAATCTCCAGTCCCCTCGTCTCCATCTGCAGGAGAGCGTCTTGAGATGTTCAGCCCTCTGATCCGGTGTATCGGCCCAGTTCTCCCCCGCGGACGGGGAGAAGCCTCCGCATCGAAGCTGGATGTGGGTTACACTCAAGAACACGGTCACGTATCGCACCGATGCGTAACCCACAATGCAATGGGAAACTCTCTTCGCATCGCTTCCGCCGGAATGATGTCCGGTTGCGGACCCCAATCCCGTCCTGTGAAGACATCGCGCCAGTTCCGTTCAGACCACGGGGTGGGCAGTTTGATGTGTGCATCGAGTGAAGCCCGTTCCGGTGCGATGTCGAAGTCGGGAAGCGTACTGGTCAACCGCGGCACCACCACCAGCACCGCCGTGTCATTCGCCATGCGCAGATAGGCATACAGATGCAACGCCTGCGGCCCCTGAACTTCGACGGCCATGTATTCACCGCACGCAAATACATCCGGCAACTCCGCCCGCAATCGCAAACTCCGTGAGACGACGAACAGTTTCGCCGCATCCCATGTGCCGGTACTGCCCAACTCATCGGACACGCGAGGCGGGATGCCAATCTCACAACGATCAAGTTCATCGAGCACCGCTGCGCGGCTCAAATAGTCGACAGGACGGCGGTTATCCGGATCAACCAGACTGTAATCGAAGAACTCCGTTCCCTGGTACGTATCGG
This sequence comes from Planctomycetaceae bacterium, assembly GCA_041753475.1. Lineage (GTDB taxonomy): Bacteria > Planctomycetota > Planctomycetia > Planctomycetales > Planctomycetaceae > DSVQ01. Next base: position 19,530 of record JBGSUN010000259.1, read on the forward strand.
GAATGCCGGGAGCCGTGCATCGAATCAGCGTCTGTGCCAGCGAATTCAATGAACCGTGACGATGCACGTGCCGTACGAAGTTTCGAAACTCGTCGAGGAACTCGGCGGAGAATGATGGATCAAGAATGCGGGTGACGAAGGTTGAAACGGCGGCATCGTAAGTCGTTACCGGATTGATCCAACTCGAATGGACCTTGGCTTCGCGCAGGGCTTTGGTCATGTAGGCCTGAATGCGTTTAACGAAGTCGTCCAGCCCGGCTTCAGTCAGTTCCGGCAACCAGGCCCCCACCAAGGTTTGGTAGAGCAGATACTCTTCGTTGGCGTCGGGAGCGTGGGTGCCATCCTCCAGTGTGACGATGTGCGGGCGATTGAGCCGGCTCCACATGGAAACCCGCTGGCCCCATTCATCGGGCCATTCCGAGAGAATGTTGAGGCGTGCGCGAACATCCTCACTGCGTTTCGTATCGTGAGTGGTGAGAGGTGACAACGCACCGGGTTGATCGTTGGCGCGGCGGCGCAGGAAGTCGTGCACTTCGCCTGGCGAGCGTCCGAAGTGCGTGGGATCGCCACCGACTTCATTGACCGAGAGCAACCGGTTGAAGCGATAGATCGCGGTGTCTTCCGCCCCTTTCGCCATGACAGGAGCGGTCAATTGCTGAAACTTCCCGGCCACTTCCCGTTGTGCGGTACGATAATCATCGGGAATCGAACCGCAGTGCGGGTCTTGCAGCAATAACGTTTCGGCGATGAACTGGAACACTTCATGACCCAGCAACGGATCGCGTCCGCGAGCCTGGTAGACGGCCAGCAACACCGCGGCACGATCTGAAGCGCTCGCTTCTTGGGCGACGTAACTGCGATAGACTGGAAAGCACGCAATGACTTCCCGCAGGGCATGCCGCAGTCCGTTGAGCGTGAAATCCTGCGACGACCAGTTCTGTTGAGCGAGTCGATCCAACCGGTGGGCCAGCATATGCAACTCGCTTGCCAGCAGGGACTGCATCACCTGGATCTTGGCGTCATGCACCAACTGATCGAACTGCATCGACCGCTGAATGAAGTGGTGATACACGACTTCTAGCGCATCACCCTGCATCGGATTGATGAAAATCCCGTTGATCTCGTTCAACACGTCGTATCCGGTGGTTCCGTCACATTTCCAGTGAGGGGGCAGCGATTCCCCCGAGCCGAGAATCTTCTCGACGACCACGTACAACGGAGTTCTTTCGGCTGCCGCGTCTTGCAGCGCAGTTTCGACCAGCGACGGGAGGTCCTCCCATACGATGTGTTCATGAGGCGCGGGATCAGCTTCCAGTTGGCATCGGACATCCAGGAGAATGCGGTGGTGCTGCAGGCGCTGCAGGTACTCATCCGGATCGAGCAAGCCATCCACATGATCGATGCGTAGGCCATCGACGAGTCCTTGCTGAATCCACGCAAATGGTTGGGCATGAATGGCTGCAAACACTTCCTCACGCTCGGTGCTGACCGCGGCCAATTCATTGATATCGAAGAACCGTCGGTAGTTGATTTCGTCGAGCGCGACGCGCCAGAAACACGGCCGGTACGCTTGGGCGTCCAGCAATTGCGCCAGACCGGCAAAACTCACTTCATCACCCGGTTGGCCTGCGACCTGCTGTGCGATCTGCACCAACGTCTCAGCGAAAAGCGGGTGTTTATCCGCCAGCTCCTGCAAGCGGCGTTTGACGACGCTGATTTCCGCTAATCCCTCTTGTACGCGCGCCCGGTTGGTTTCTTCGCGCCCTGGTAAATGTCGAATCGCCGCCAGAATGCTTTGCAATTCCAGCACCGTCGGATCATCCGCCGGCAATGTGATCTTGAGTGCATCCAAGACTGGCCCGAGTAGCAGCCCATACGTGCGCGGATCGATCGGCAACCGGGTGGAATGGACCCGCAAGAACCAGCCCTCGTGTTCATACTGCAACTGGAAACGGCCAGCTTCCAGCGATTTACCGTATGGCTCATCGAGAATCGGTAGCAGGACTTTGCCGCGCAGACGTTCGCGCGGATGGTCATGCCACGCGATATCAAAGTACGTGGCGAACGGTGACGATGGCCCGTTCTCCAAGACATCGTTCCACCACGCATTTTCCGGCCCGACGTACATGTGGTTAGGCACGAAGTCGAGCAGGATGCCCATGCCGCGCTGTCGTAACTCAGCAACGAGGGCGACGAGATCTTCCGTGGTTCCCAATTCTGGGTTTAGCCGCTGATGATCGATGACGTCATAGCCGTGCAGACTGCCGGGCCGGGCCATTGCCAGTGACGATAAGTAGAGGTGCGACACGCCCAGGCGATGGAGATACGGCGTGATCTCGAGCGCATCTCGCAGTGTAAAACCGGCATGCAATTGCAAGCGATACGTCGCGCGCGGCGTGACACGACGGGAGTACGCTTCCCGTACCGTGTTGTTGATGAGCTGTTCAATGACCGTTGGCATACTCATTGGAGCGTTTCTCCTGCACGGGCCGGCACGCGCCGTCGCAGTTCCTGTCGTAGAGCATCGACCTGCAATGGCGAGGCTTCCATCTCGATGGATGGCGTGTGTGTCCGGAATAGCGCCAGCGCTCGATCACGCAGTGGAAAGACAGCGCCGGCCGTGTAGTGGTTCTCTGCAACCGTTCCTGCAGTATCCCACAGCAGTTCCCAATGTTGTTCATTCGAGGTGACCGGTAATGTGAAAGAAATCGGCTCGTGATGGCTGTTTAAGAGCACCAGCAGCGTGTCCCCCATGATCGGTTCACCACGTTCATCGACTTCGTCCACCAAATCCCCCGCCAGCCGCATACCGAGGCACCGGACGAAGCCGGCCCAGTCCTGATCGGTCATCTCTTGCGCCGAAGGCATAAACCACGTGACGTCCTGCACTCCTTCGCCACGAATCGAACGCCCCTGGAAAAACTTGCGGCGTTGCAGTACGGGTTGCTCACACCACATCCGCGTGGCGAGTTTCACAAATTCGAATAATTCACGTTGTTCGTCGTCGAGTTCCCAATCAAGCCAACTGATTTCGTTGTCCTGGCAATAGGCGTTGTTGTTTCCTCCCTGTGACTGACTGAACTCGTCACCAGCCCGCAGCATCGGCACGCCTTGCGACAGCAGCATCGTGGCCACGAAATTCTTCATCTGCCGAAGACGGAGCGCCTTGATGCCCGCGTCATCCGTCGGACCTTCGCAGCCGCAGTTCCAGGAATCGTTGTCGGAGTTCCCGTCGCGATTCTCTTCGCCGTTGGCTTCATTATGTTTCTCCTGATAGCTGACGAGGTCACCCAGCGTGAAACCATCGTGACAGGTGACGAAATTGATGCTGGCATAGGGCCGGCGACCGCTTCGTTCGTACAGATCGCTTGATCCGCACAGCCGCGTGGCGAACTCCGAGGTCGTGCCGCCGTCACCCTTCCAGAACCGGCGGACGCAGTCACGATATTTGCCGTTCCATTCGGTCCAGCCCGGTGGAAAGTTTCCGACCTGATAACCGCCGGGACCGACATCCCACGGCTCTGCGATCAGCTTCACACGGGAGAGCACCGGGTCTTGGTGGATGATGTCGAAGAAGGCTCCCAGCTTGTTGACTTCATACAACTCGCGGGCCAATGTGCTGGCGAGGTCAAAGCGAAAACCATCGACATGCATCTCGGTCACGTAGTACCGCAGTGAATCCATCGCGAGTTGCAACACTTTTGGATGCTGCATGTTGAGCGTGTTGCCGCAGCCGGTAAAATCCATGTAATAGCGTTTCTCCGGTGCGACCCGGTAGTACGAAGAATTGTCGATGCCCCGCCAGGAAAGTGTCGGCCCGAACTGATTCCCTTCAGCCGTGTGGTTGTAAACAACATCGAGAATGACCTCGATTCCCGCAAGATGCAGCGAGCGCACCATCATCTTGAATTCGTGCACCGGACTGAGCGTGTTCGATGTCGCATCGTATCCTGAAAATGGGGCAAAAAAGCTCAGCGTGTTGTAGCCCCAATAGTTCGTCAGCTTGCGCTCGACGAGATGCCGATCGGTCAGAAAATGGTGGATTGGCAACAGCTCAATCGCGGTTACATTCAAATCATGCAGGTGCGAAATCACGGCTTCGCTGGCGAGCCCGGCATATGTGCCGCGCAGGGATTCGGGGACACCGGGATGCCGCATCGTCAGTCCTTTGACGTGTGCTTCATAGATCAGCGTCTTGTGCCAGGGTGTGTGTGGCGGACGGTCGTCATCCCAGGTGAATGACGTGTCCACCACCATTGCCAGCGGAGCAAACGGGGCGCTGTCGCGCTCATCGAAGGTCGTGTCTTCTTGGCCGACGATGTAGCCGAAGAGGGAATCGTCCCAGCGGACATCGCGGCCGATCAGCTTGGCATACGGATCAAGCACGATTTTGTGGGGATTAAAGCGGTGTCCTTCCTCGGGCTGGTACGGACCTTCCACGCGGTAACCGTATAGTTGTCCCGGTAGGATTCCCGGCAGGTACGTATGCCAAACTTGATCGGTGACTTCTTTCAACCGAATCTGTTGGCTTTCCACCATTGAATCGGGGGAATCAAACAGGCAGAGGATCACTCCCGTCGCGTTTTCCGAGAAGAGGGCAAAATTCACTCCGCCCCCATCCCACGTGGCTCCCAACGGATACGGTCGGCCCGGCCAGTCGCGCATCGGATTCCCTTTCAACGAGGAATTGGTTGCGTTGCTGACCCATCGCAAGTCTCGTACCTCACAAAAAATGCTCGATTGAGACTCACACTTCTTGTGCGGAGTCAAACGCCTCATCGTTCAGGTGTAATCAACTGGCAGAGAATGGAAGTTCAGCGATCACGGCATGGTCGCTCAGCGATCAGACTGTTCGTTGTCAGGTCTCCTCATTGCCAAGAACGGCATAAGAACGGTGCACAGGCTTGTTCTCCGGCCCGGCGGCATACCACTTGCAAGTTGGAACCCGATCACTGGTTTAGCAACGGATATTGACGATCATGACTCAACGACGGTTTCCGATTGGAGCGGAAGTAAAAACCCTCGGAGTCCACTTTCGAGTGTGGGCGCCGGATCAAGACTCCCTGCATGTCGTGCTGGAAGGAACTCATCGCGTCAAGCTCGATCGCGACGCGGAAGGCTATCACGAAGGCTGGGTGGACGACCTCGCTGTGGGGCAGCGATATCAACTGGCGTTGAGCAATGGAGATTTGGTACCCGATCCCGCCTCACGTTTTCAGCCCGACGGACCGCATGGACCGTCCATCATTGTTGACCCGACCCTGTTCCCTTGGACCGACGCGGAATGGAAGGGACGACCGTTGGACGAGTTTGCGGTGTATGAACTGCATGTGGGCACGTTCACACAAGAGGGAACCTGGGCCGCGGCCACGCGCGAATTGTCGGAACTCGCGGCGGCGGGAATCACGTGCATCGAAGTCATGCCCGTGGCTGATTTTCCCGGAGAGTTCGGTTGGGGATATGACGGCGTCTGCATGTTTGCACCCACACGACTTTATGGTTCACCGGACGACTTTCGACGTTTTGTCGATGTCGCTCACAGCCTCGGTTTGTGCGTCATTCTCGACGTCGTCTACAACCACCTCGGCCCTGATGGCAATTACCTCAGCAAGTTCGCCAAAGCCTATTTCACGGATCGATACAAAACGGAATGGGGCGAGCCGATCAATTTTGACGGTCCCGATAGCGGCCCGGTTCAGGAATTCTTTGTCACCAACGCCGCATATTGGATTCAGGAATTTCACTTGGATGGTTTGCGACTCGATGCGACACAAGCCATCTACGATTCCGCCCCCCCCGCCCGGCATATCATCACACGGATTGGGCAGCGGGCACGGGCAGCGGCGCAAAATCGGATCATCGTGTTGATTGCCGAGAACGAGACACAACACTCCGACCTCAGCCTGCCCGTGAGCGAGGGAGGATATGGGCTGGATGCGTTGTGGAACGACGACGTTCATCACTCGGCGATGGTTGCCCTGACCGAGCAGCGCGAAGCGTATTACACGGATTATCGGGGCGAACCGCAGGAGTTCGTCTCCGCGGCGAAGTATGGATACTTGTATCAAGGTCAATGGTATTCCTGGCAGAAGAATCGCCGAGGAACACCGTGCTTTGCGCTCCCATCAACCGCCTTTGTGGCGTTCCTGCAGAATCACGATCAGATTGCCAACTCGGGAAAAGGTGAGCGTGTTCATCAATTGGCCGACGATGGTCAGTACCGCGCCCTGTCAACCATGATCCTGTTAGGTCCGAGCACGCCGATGCTGTTTCAGGGCCAGGAATTTGCGGCATCGACACCGTTCCTGTACTTCGCCGATCACAATCCAGAATTGAATAGGCTGGTGGACGCCGGCCGTCGCGCGTTTTTGTCGCAGTTTCCTAGTTTGCATGAATCGATCCGCAAGAATGCCCTTTCGGTACCGGGAGATCGGCAGACGTTTGAATCCTGTAAACTCAACTTCACGGAGCGGCAGACAAACGCGCCGCAGTACCAACTCACCCGAGATTTGCTGAACTTGCGGCAACGCGATCCCGCCTTTCGCATGGAAACCCGGCTCGCTTTAGATGGAGCCGTGCTGGGCCCCCAGGCGCTGTTGCTGCGCTACTTCCTGCATGACGGTTGCGATCGACTCCTGCTAGTCAACTGGGGCCACGAGATTCATTGGTTGACTGCACCAGAGCCCTTGCTGGCACCACCCAGGGGAACGCGTTGGCAGGTCGCTTTCTCCACGGATGACGCTCCGTATGGCGGCCCCGGAAGCTGCCCGGTCGAAGTCAAAGACCATGGTTGGCGATTCCCAGGAAAAGCGGCCACCTTTCTCCATGCGGAACCAGTGCCCGACAACGAGATCATCGAAGACGGCAGCCCGTTGAGCTAACAGTCCGTGGATTGATTCTGGTTGCCACTGTTGAGGCAACCACAATCGCAGTCGTCAACGGACTGACAGGCCAGTCGCGGATAGGAGACAAAAATGATGGAGGCTGTTGTAACACGATCTCCTGCCGGGGATTCTTCGTTGAAGTTACCCCGTATTGCGGCGACAGTGCGGCACATTCCCGGAGGTGACGCGGTTGCACTGGTGGATCGCGAATGGCTCGTGACGAACGGCCTCGGTGGCTATTCCTCGGGCACACTCGCCGGGGTGGCAACCCGGCGGTATCACGGCCTGTTGATTGCCGCGCATCCAGCCCCGCTGGGGCGCGTGATGCTGCTCAATCATTTGACCGAACAGTTTCGCTTACCCGATTGGTCACGAGTCAATGTCGGTGGTGTGGAACGCGCTGGCGGAACACTCGATGTTCACGGAGCGGACGTTCTTGAAGAGTTCCGGTTGGAGATGGGTTTGCCTGTCTGGCGCTACGCCACGTGTGGGCATGTCATCGAGAAACGGATCTTCATGCCTCATCGACAGAACACGGTCCATATCACGTATCGACTGGTGAGTGGTGATGGCCCCGTGCGGTTGAAACTCCGCGTTTCCGCTCATTTTCGTGGCCACGACGAACATGTGACCACACCCGACAACGGGCCTTACACCCTCACCGCTCGGTCCGGACAATATGAGATTCAAAGCGAACGTCAGGGCTTTCCCAAGCTGCGGCTGCGATTGAATGGCACCTCACCCGCACTAACCCTGGAAGATGCCACGTTGCAGAACGTGCTCTATCGCATCGAAGAAGGCCGCGGCTACGACAATATCGGCACGATGTGGAGTCCCGGTCTCTTCCGCGTGCTGCTCACTTCGGATCAGGAAGTCACCCTGACAGCGTCGACCGAATCGTGGGAGCGCGTGGCGGCACTCGATCCCCATGCGGCGTGGGTGGTGGAGTGTGAAAGGCGACAGCGATTACTGGAAGCCGCATCACCGGCGGCGCGAACGGGGCTCGGGGCGGAACTCACTCTGGCGGCCGATCAGTTCATCATCGTGCCGGCCAGCCGCGTGCAGGATTCGGCACGCGCGCAGGCCACCGGCGAAGAAGCCCGGACGATGATCGCAGGTTACCATTGGTTCACCGACTGGGGTCGCGACACGATGATCAGTCTCGAAGGACTGACGCTGACGACGGGCCGGCATGCGGAAGCGGGTTACATCTTGCGGACCTTCGCCAGCCACGTACGCGACGGTTTGATTCCCAACTACTTCCCCGATCATGCCACCGAAGGGGTCTATCACACAGCCGACGCGACACTGTGGTACTTTCACGCTTTGCATCGATATTTGCAGGTCACCGACGATGACAAAATCTTGCAATCGCTGCTGCCGGTCCTGAAAGAGTGCGTGGCAGCACACCTGCGCGGCACGCGCTTCGGCATCGGTGTCGACCCCGCGGATGGCCTGCTGCGACAAGGTGCCGCGGGTTACCAACTCACGTGGATGGACGCCAAAGTCGGCGATTGGGTGGTTACCCCGCGACGGGGCAAAGCGGTGGAAATCAACGCCCTGTGGTACAACGCGCTGCGATTGCTGGAATCCTGGCTGCGCGAAGCGGAAGACGTCGAAGCCGATGAGATCGGTCGTGCCGCCGCGCGGGTTGCCGAATCCTTCAACCGACGTTTCTGGTGTCCTGCTGAAAGCGGGCTATTCGATCTCGTCGACGGTGAACACGGCAATGACGCGGCGTGCCGACCGAACCAGATCTTTTCGCTGTCGTTGGATTATCCCATCCTCGAACGCAGTCGCTGGGAGACGGTCTTGAACACCGTCTGCGAGCGATTGCTCACGCCGGTCGGTCTGCGAACGTTGGCACCGGGTCATCCTGATTACAAAGCGAAGTACTCGGGGGATCTTCGTTCGCGCGATGCGGCGTACCATCAGGGCACCGTCTGGGCGTGGCTCATCGGTCCGTTGATTGATGCCTGGTGCCGCGTCTATCCCGAACGCCGCGAAGAATGTCGACAGTTTCTCAGCGGTTTTGATGCCCATCTGGAGGAAGCCTGTATCGGCACGATCTCCGAAATCTTCGACGCCGAAGCACCCTACACCGCGCGCGGTTGTGCGGCGCAGGCCTGGAGCGTGGCAGAAGTGCTTCGGAGTTGGGTGAAGACGGCCCGACTCGAGGATTGAGACCATACGTGAAAGAGGGCAGTGCAAAATGAAGAATAAAAAATGCAAAATGGTGAATCAAAGAAGTGGTCATTCCCCACTGCATCGTCTTTTCAATTTGCACTCTTCATTTTTCATTTTTCATTCTACATTGCCTGAAACCACGGGCAATTCGCAGCCGCCGCACTCAAGGAAGGAATGTGCGGCATGAGCGACGATCCGCTGTGGTACAAAGATGCGATCATCTACGAACTGCATGTCCGCGCGTTTCATGACAGCGACGGTGATGGCGTCGGTGATTTCGTCGGGCTGACGCAGAAGCTGGATTACCTTGCCGACCTCGGTATTACGGCGATCTGGTTGCTGCCGTTCATGCCGTCGCCGTTGCGCGATGACGGATACGACACGAGCAATTTCACAGCGGTTCATCCCCGTTACGGCACGTTGACTGACGTGCGGCAGCTCCTGAAGGAAGCTCACGCGCGCGACATGCGCGTCATCACGGAACTCGTTCTCAATCACACATCCGACCAACACCCGTGGTTTCAGCGGGCGCGGCGTGCCCCGGCCGGCAGCGTGTTTCGCAACTTCTATGTCTGGAGTGACAATCCCGAACAATATGTGGGTGTGCCGCTGATGTTCCCGGACTTCGAGACCAGCAACTGGACTTGGGATCCGCTCGCCAAGCAGTACTACTGGCATCGGTTCTACAGCCATCAACCCGACCTGAACTACGACAACCCCGCGGTCCAGCAGGCGATGCTGCCAGTAGTCGACTTCTGGTTCGACCTGGGTGTGGACGGCCTGCGATTGGATGCCGTTCCGTATCTGTTCGAGCGGGAAGGGACTTCCTGCGAACATCTGCCCGAGACGCATGCTTTCCTCAAATTACTTCGCAAACACACAGACGAACGGTATTCCAACCGGATGTTTCTCGCCGAGGCCAACGCCTGGCCGGAAGACATGGTGGCGTACTTCGGCGACGGAGATGAATGCCAGATGGCGTTTCATTTCCCGCTCATGCCCCGGTTGTTCATGGCACTCCATCAGGAGGACCGCTTCCCGATTCTCGACATCTTCGCACAGACTCCCGCGCTGCCGGACAACTGCCAGTGGTGTCTTTTCCTGCGGAATCACGATGAGCTGACGCTCGCCATGGTGACCGATGAGGAGCGTGATTCGCTGTACAGCGCGTACACGCAGGACCGTCAGGCCCGACTATTCCTCGGCATTCGTCACCGACTGGCACCCTTGCTGAAGAATGACCGCCGCCGCATTGAGTTGATGAACGCCCTGTTGTTCTCGCTGCCGGGGACGCCTGTCGTTTATTACGGCGATGAGATTGGTATGGGGGATAACATCTATCTGGGTGATCGCAACGGCGTGCGAACCCCGATGCAATGGTCCGGAGACCGGAACGCCGGTTTCAGTCGCGCGAGTTCGCAGAAACTCTATCTGCCGATCATCAGCGATTCGGAGTATCACTACGAAGCGGTGAATGTCGAAGCGCAGCAAAGCAATTCGTCGTCGCTGCTGTGGTGGACCAAGCGGTTGATCGCGCTCCGCAAGCAGCATCGCGCCTTCGGTCGTGGCACAATCGAATTCCTGCGACCGGACAATTCCAAGGTGCTGGCGTACATCCGGCGGGATGAATCCGAATGTATTCTCGTAGTCGCCAATCTCTCTCGCTTCGTACAACCCGTGCTGCTTGATCTGCGCGAATATGCCGGTTTGATTCCGGATGAACTGTTCGGCCGGACAAAGTTCCCGCCGATTTCCGACACACCCTATTCCCTCACGCTCGCACCCTACGGCTTCTACTGGTTCTCCATCGTCCCGGCCCGCACGCTGGTGTCGGTCGATAAGACCGCGGTGTTGCCGATCGCCGATTGGCGGGCGTTGATGCAGGGGGCCGGCCGCCGGGCACTGGGGACGTACTTGCGGGACCGGTACACCGGCGCACCGACCGACATCCTCGATATTCGCTTGCAGGAATGGTTCCGCATTCCGGTCGAAGGTCTCGATGCGCGGCTGCTTTCGATCCGCATCGAATACGCTTCCGGCGCGGGAGAGAATGTGATTCAACCCTTGGCTCTGATCCCTGAAGATCGCGTGATTCCGGGGGAGAACTACGCGGAACTGGCCACCGTGGCGCGAACTGCGGGGCCGAATCCACACCTCTTCTGCGAACCCCTGATCCTGCCCGAGTACCGCACGGCGATCATGGATGCCATCTCCACCGAACAGGTGCTGCGACTCACTGGCGGAGCCGAACTGGTCGGCATCCCGCTGAAAGAATGGCCGGACGTTTCGCAACCCATTCTCGGCGAACCGGCCCCCACGGTCTTTCTTGGTGAGCACCAAATCCTCACAGCGCTGGTCGGGCAGCGGTTGATGTTCCGCCCGTTTCGTCGCCTCGAAGAGGGTATGAATCCCGATGTGGAAATCGGGCGCTATCTGCATGAACGAGCCGGGTTCGAGGGCTTTGCCCCAGTCGTCGGCTACATCGAACATCGTCGCCCCGGCCATGAACCAAGTGCGGTGGTGGCAATTCATCGTTACATGCCGAACCAGGGAACCGCGTGGCAATGGATGCTCGATCAGGCGAGCCGGTTCTTTGAAAGTGCTGCGGCGAAATCCGCCGAAGCAGTGAGTGAGGAACTGAATTGCCCCGGTGTGGGCTTCCTGCGCGGGCCGGACTTCGTCGATTGGGAGCAGGGCATCAGCCCCTATGTGGACAGTGCCCGCACGCTCGGAACTTTTGCCGGTCGCCTGCATCTCGCCCTGGCCGATGAGACGTTGGAAGCCGATCTGGCTCCGATGCCCATGTCCACGTCGTATCAACGGTCATGGTATCAATCGTTGCGGAATCTTGTGGGACGGGTAAGGGAACTGGTGGTCGCCCCGCGATCCACCTGGCCAGCGACGGTCGTGGAACTGGCGGAGGTCGTTGCCACCCGCGAGCAAGAATTGCAGGCGTGCCTGCGCATGGCACTCGATTCACGGCTGGCCCAGGGGCAACGCATTCGCTGTCACGGCGATCTTCATCTCGGTCATTTTCTGGTCAACGGTCGCGATTTGATCCTGTCCGATTTTGAAGGCGATCCGTCGCGGCCCATCAGTGAACGGCGCATCAAGCGGAGTCCGTTGCGAGATGTTGCGTCGCTCATTCGTTCGCTGGATTACATCGCAGGGGTGGTCTATCTCGATTTGATCGACGGACCCGGCCAAACCCCCGGCATTGTTCGAGCGGAAGATCGAGCCGCGGTCAAACCATTTGCGGTCGCGTGGTTTGACCGGCTCGGCTTCGAATGCTGGCACGCGTATCGCGCGGTCATTCAACCGACGAAGCTGCTCCCACAAACGGAAGCGGCCAGTCAGCAATTGCTCGCGCTGTCGCTGCTGGAACGCGCGCTGCAAGAAGCAGAACACGATCTCATTCGTCGCCCCGCCTGGGCTGCGATTCCCCTCTCGGCAATCGTACGACTGCTGGATTATTTTCCGCAGACCACCGACGTCAGACGCAGCATTTAACCTGCTGAAGACGTCGGGAACCTGCAGCGCACACAACTCGTGGGTCCGCAGACCACAACCATACAGCAACAGGATCGGCGCTGAGGAGTTGGCATGAACCGGATGCAGACCCCCGAAGAATCGCGGAATGTGCCCGCATAGCGCGATGACATGACTGGATTCTCGTCGCCAGATGAGCCAGGACTGTGTGAGCCCGTGCCGATCCGCCGACCGTTGTCGCTGGCGTGGGTTTCGGACGAGTTGATCGCCGAAACGCAGCGACTCTGGTCGGCCCGGTACGGGCGCGAGGTCTCGCTGGACGAAGCCATCGAGATTCTCAGCAACGTCAAACGGTTTGCCGAGATGCTATTGGAAAGGAGCGAAGCATGAACGTGGTGATCTGGGCACGCGTGTTGTCACGCGAGCAGCGGGAAGGATATTCGATCGACGCCCAACTGCGGGCCAACCGCGAGCGGGCGCAGAAGAACGGTTGGTCGATCGTCCGTGAGTTCATGGTGGCGGAATCCGCCAAACGTGGTGCCGAGCGGACCGTCTTCAACCAGATGGTGGATTGGGTGAAGGCCAACGCCAATCGCGAGAACCTGCGGGCGATCCTCAGCCACAAGCTCGACCGCGTCTGCCGCAACATGCGGGACGCCGTGCGGATGCAGGAGTTGGAGGACAAACACGGAGTCTCGCTGGCGTTCGTCGAGAACCAGTTCGGTCCCGGCCCGGCGGGGGCGTTGTCCTTCAACGTGATGGCGGCCGTCGCGCAGTACTACAGCGACAATCTGCGCACCGAGGTGCTCAAGGGAATCGATGAGCGGGCCAAACAGGGGTGGCAGCACAGCCGGGCACCCTACGGCTACATGAACGTGAAGGAAGATCGGAATGAACCGATCAAGCCGCATCCCATCAACTCCAAGGCGGTGATGCGGCTCTTCGAACTGTATTCCTCCGGCCTGCACACGTTTGATTCGGTCTGTCAGGCACTGCACGACGAGGGGTTCACATACCAAAAGACCCACCCGAAGTTCCACCGGACAGCGGTGTCGTACATCCTCAACAACCGATTCTACGTCGGCGAGCTGCGGCGCGGCGGTGCCTACTATCAGGGCCGGCACCAGCCACTGATCGATCGAACCACATTCTTATCGTGTCAGGATGTGCTCAACGGAAAGAACCGCCGTGCCACGCCGCAGGTCAACATGCCGCTGTCCGGGGGACTTCTGACCTGCCGGCACTGCGGATCGTTCATCACGGGCGAACGGATCAAGCGCAAGCTCAAAGGGGGCGGCGTGCGGGTCCACGACTATTACCGCTGCGCCAACAATTACCCGGACGACGATCACCCCAGCGTGCGGTGGCGCGCGGACGATCTGGAAGATGCGATCATCGCGGACCTCGCCAGTTTCCGGCTGCCCGATGACGAGGTGATTGACTGGTTTCGGGTCTCGCTGCAGAACGCGTTCACCGACATCACCGACCTGCAGCGGAACCAGCGCAGCGCCCAAACCAAACGTCGGGCCGAGTTGATCACGATGAACGACCGACTGCTCAACGCGTTCCTGGCCGGATCGATCGACGAGGCCACGTTCAACGCGAAACTGGCCACACTTCGCGACGAGTTGGCCGTGATCGAGGCCTCGCTCGGCAAGGTGTTCACGGTTGAGCCTACCGACGTCCGGGCCGCGTTGGCGATCTTCGAGTTCTCGCAAAAAGTCCCGGAAATCTGGCGAGGTTCAAAGATGCTCGAAAAACGGCGGATTCTCGAAGTCGTATCTTTGAACCGAGTGCTCGGCGACGTAACTCTCGACCTGGAAAAGAGAAAGCCGTTTGACGAACTCGCCAAACGGCCTTCAATCCAGTTAAGTCGGGCTGGCCGGCGATTAACATTTCGTAACGACCTGACGGTTCATGGATTCCTGCACGCGGCATTGTCGCAAGTGTATGAATTCACGGCAGAAGAGTTCCATTCGCTCGCAGCGACCTGCGACTAGCGCATGGAATGGATTCGCTGTCAGCGCCTTGCTCGGTCCACAGTAGGGACCGGCCACAGGCTCATTACGATGCAAATCGTCCATCAACTGAAGAGTGTTAACGGAACAGGTAGCACAGTTCAGCCCGCCGAACACGCTGCCATGCTTATGCCGGGAGAAGGGACTCTGCCGCGGCCAGCTCGGCGCCGGAACAAGACGCGTGCGGATCGTGGGCTGCCCGATGACGACCGTCTCGAGCAACTCGCGAGGGTGCATCTTATTGACTCTCAGGATGATATAGACGTCGACGCGGGGAAGCGTTAGATGTTCTGCCATGCGACGACAGGGAAGTCCTCAGGAGTTAGAGCGGGTGCGACGCGAGGCGGTCGCGCTGGCCGCTCAGGGTGTGGGCACG